>NZ_JQNO01000002.1:0-500962 GCF_000745295.1 Pantoea sp. 9140
CCCACTCCTGCACCAGGCCAGCGCCAGCCGTCACGATCAGCGTCTGACCCAGCGGATGCGTATGCCAGGCCGTGCGGGCAGAAGGCTCGAACGTCACGGTAGCCCCGCCGATACGCGCAGGCTCAGTGCCCTGAAAGGGTGAATCGATACGAACCGTTCCGGTGAAATAGTCTGACGAACCTTTGACGGAGGGTTTTGCTCCGCTTTGCATAATCGTAATCATCGGGGTGATCTCCTTTGCGTAGGTGACTGAAACAGACAGTGCCAGGAACACTGCAGCAACGGCAAGTCTCTTCATGCAGGCTCCGTTTTTCAGAACGGGAAAAGCCGGGTGCGGCCATCACACCCGGCACTTTTTAAGTGTAGGCCTGGCTGGATTGGTTGATAAGCCAGGTAAATCTGAATGCTTATGTGCATGGTATGCAACAATGACAGCTGAAAATCTGAACGACCTTCGCGCTTTCACGATCGTGGCGCGGGAGAAAAACTTTACCCGAGCGGCCGCTCAGCTTGGCATGTCACGCTCCGGGCTGAGTCATGCCATAACGGCGCTGGAAGCACGGCTGGGAGTCAGACTGCTGACGCGCACCACGCGCAGCGTGTCGCTTACACAGGCTGGGGTACGCCTGTTTAGCACCCTGCAGCCGATGCTGAGCACACTCGACAGCGAGCTGGTGGCTCTGCGCGCCCTGAGTGAGAAGCCGGCAGGAACCGTACGCATCACCGCGCACGATCACGCTATCGATTCCATCCTCTGGCCCCGGCTACAGCCTTTGCTGAAACGCTTTCCGGACATCCAGATAGAACTGAGTGTCGATTATTCGCTGACGGATATTGTGGCGCAGCAGTTTGATGCCGGCGTCCGGCTGGGTGATATCGTCGATAAAGACATGATCGCCGTGAGGATTGGCCCGGACTTTTACATGGCTGTGGTGGCTTCACCGGAATACCTGCAGGGAAGACCCTTGCCTGCGGTGCCCGCTGATTTAACGGCACATCAGTGCATCAACCTGAGGCTTCCGACACACGGAGGGCTCTACGCCTGGGATTTTGAACAGGAAGGGAAACCGATAACGGTGCGGGTGACGGGTCAGACCGTTTTTAACAACACCTATCTTATGATGCAGGCGGCCCTGGACGGTCTGGGATTTGCTTATATCCCGCTGGATCTGGCACAGCCGCATATTACATCGGGTAAGCTTATTCCGGTGCTTGAACCCTGGTGGCCGCAGTTTCCGGGATATCATCTTTATTATGCCAGCCGACATCAGCAGGCACCGGCGCTGGCGGAAGTCATTGCAGCGCTGCGTTATCGCTGACGTCAGCAACACAGTCATGCATTGAGTAAACCTGGCTTACAGGTATGAACTGACTCGCTTTCCTGAAACACCTCATCCAGAGAGTCCATTTTTATCATCAATAAGAGAGGCGGAACATGGAACATCATTATACATCGCGTATATCCTGGACCGGTAACCTGGGTACGGGCACATCAGGCTATAAGGCCTATGCGAGGACATGGGACATCGCTATAACCGGCAAAGACATTATCCACTGCTCCAATGATCCGTTACTGGGTGGCGATGCCACTAAAATGAATCCAGAAGACCTCCTGATCTCCTCTCTTTCTGCCTGTCACATGCTCTGGTATCTGCATCTTGCGTCAGATGCCGGGATCACGGTTATGAAATATGAAGATTCACCGATAGCGACAGGTGAAATTTTACCAGGCGGCGCGGGTCGCTTTGTTTCGGCAATTCTGAGACCTGAAATCACCTTAGCAGCGGGTAGTGATCCCGACTCAGCAATGGCTATTCATCATGAAATTCACAAAGTCTGTTTTATTGCCAGATCGGTAAATTTCCCTGTTTTTTATGAGCCTGAGTTTCTCATCGGTCATCTTTAATCAGTCCATCGTCTGTAACAACGCGCAGGCTACTATTCCTGGGTCACCCAGTAGCCTGAGTGAGCGGCATAAAAAATCCGGCAACAGGACTTTGCCGGATTCTTATAGAGGGACGGGATCGTTCAGCTGATCCTGAATCGATCGGCAAAAGTCACATGGAACGGCCCATTCATGACAATGCCCTGATCATTCAGGTGCGCACGCGCAGCGCAGCCTCAATCCTGTCGGCAATCTTAGTAACCACATAAGCAATCACCATGTAGAACACCACTGCAATCAGGAAGGCTTCGAGGTAGTAGAAGTTCAGTGCCGCCGTTAATTGTGCCTGGGCAAAGATATCCACCACTTCAATGGCAAACGCCAGTGACAGGGCTTTCATGATCACCATAAAGGCATTCGCCAGATCGGGGATCGCCGCCACGATAATCTGCGGGAACATGACCCGACGAAACAGCTGACCCCCGCTGTAGCCGAGTGACAGGGCGGCATCCGATTGACCGCTGTCGAACGAATTCAGCGCCCCTTTCCACACTTCAGCCTGGAAAGCTGCGACACAGGCGCTCAGCGCGACAATGATGATCACCCAGTTCGGCAGTGAATGGGCATTAACCTCAACGCCAATCAGCGTGGCAACAAAGTGCAGCGCCGGTGGCAGGCCGTAATAGGCGAGGAAAATCACCACCACCATCGGCACGCCTTTAAAGGCGATTTTGTAAGTGATTACCAACTGGCGCAGCACCGGAATGCGGCGATGCTCAATAAACGCGAACAGGCCGCCCAACAGTGTCGAACAGATAAACACCGTTACCGCCATCAACAGCGTCACCGGCACGGCATCCAGAATGCTCCAGAAGTCCGGCAGCAAAACCTCAGCATCAAACATGGTTTTTCTTCCTCACTCAGACGCTGGTGGTGAACTTCACGCGTGGCGCAGACTTAGAGCTGTACTTCGCATGACGTTGTTCAAAGAAGCGGATAACCAGCCACGCCACACCGCACAGCAGTGAATAGAGCACGGCCAGCACCAGATAGGTGCCGAACTGATACTGGTTGTAATCGCGCTCCATGATCAGGTGCGCGGTCGCCATCACATCGGCCGCCCCGATATACATCACCAGCGCCACGTTATGAATCAGATAGATAATGGCATTGCCGTAACCCGGCAGCGCAAAGTGCACCGCCTGTGGGCCGATAACGCGCAGCATTTTCTGGCGGAAGCTGTAGCCCAGGCTGTTGGTGGCGTCGTGCTGACCCCGCTCAACCGCCAGGTACGCCGGGCGCATCACTTCAGACAGATAACCGCCGTGATACAGGCTCAGACCAATCATCGCCGCCACGTTGGCCGTGAAGAAGTCGCTGAAGCCAAAGTTATCGGTAATCAGTGGCATACCGTAAAAGGCGACAAACAGCTGCAGCACTACGGGCACGCTGCGCGCATAGGAAACGTAGAGATCGGCCAGCTGGCTGATCACGGGAATACGGCGCACGCGGAAAAACGTCGCGATGAGCGCCAGAAAGAACCCGACAATCATCGCCACAAACATGATGCCGAGCGTCAGAGGCAGCGCCGACAGCAGTTCTGGAATCATGGAGGATAGATTCACGGTGAAACACTCCTGCTAAAAAGGACAGCATGCGCCCGGTTCAGCGCCGGGCGCAGTGAATCTGTTACTTCATGTACTTCGTAACGTCTTCGCCAAACCACTTCTGCGCCAGCTTATCCAGCGTACCGTCCGCCTTAAGCTCTTTGAGGGTTTTTGCGATGTCATCATTCAGTGCCTGGTTTTCAGCAGAGCGGTGGATCAGCACATAGGTGTTGTTAATCGCCACCGGCTCACTGGCTTTGATCGCCAGCTTCTGGTTGTCGATGACCGTCTGCTCGCCCAGATTTGAAGGCAGGATCAGCGCGTCATATTTACCGTTCTGCACTTCTTTCAGACGATCCGGGTAAGGTACGCCTGCGCTGGAGGCTTTAATGGTGATTTTGTCAGTCGGGTTCTCCTGCTGCCACTGGGTGACAAACTTATACACGCCACCGCCTGCGGTTACCGGCACGATGTTTTTACCGACCAGGTCTTTCATGCCATTGATATTGCTGTCGCTGCGGCTGTAAATCTTCATCAGGCTGGCACCCATCGGTGCATCCGGGATCAGGAACTGTTTGCTGCGCGCAGGCGCTTTATAGTATCCGCCCGTCGCCATGTCGTACTTGCCGGTCACCAGACCGGTTTCCTGAGCGATGTCCGCCGCGCCTTCCATCACAAATTTATACTGTGGCAGTTTCGCGTTGATGGCTTTCAGCACATCCGGCTCGTAGCCCTCCGGCTCATGGCCGATTGCGCCCCATGACAGCGGTTTTGATTCTGCTGCGGTGGCGATTTTGATGGTACGTACGGCATCAGCAAAGCTGTTACCGCTGATCAGGGCCAGCGCGATGATGCCAGGCGCGGCCAGGCGACGTAATGTAGTTTTAATTGCAGGCATGTCTCTGATTCCTTTATTTATTAGAATACTTTTTCTGAGTTGAGGAACTGGGCAAGGCGTGGCAGCGCCGGGTTATCAAACATCTCTGCAGGCGTTCCTTGCGCCGCGACCACACCCTGATCCATAAACACGATGCGATTCGAAATGCTTTTCGCGAACTGCATTTCGTGCGTCACCAGCAGCGAGGTAATGCCGGATGACGCCACATCTTTAATCACTTTAAGCACTTCACCCACCAGCTCGGGATCGAGCGATGAGGTCGGTTCATCAAACAGCATTACATCCGGCCGCACCGCCAGAGCACGGGCGATACCGGTACGCTGTAACTGGCCGCCAGAGAGCTGCGACGGATAGTGATCGCGTTTTGCCCCCAGTCCTACGCGCTCCAGCTCCTGCACGGCGATGTCGCGCGCCTGCTGCTTAGTTTTACGCTGGATAACGATCAGCGGATCCATCACATTTTCCAGCACCGTCATGTTCTTAAACACGTTGAACTGCTGAAATACCATGGCAGTACGCAGACGGATTGCCTGAATCGCAGCTTTGTCGGGGGACTGATAGTCCATGCGAATCTGATCGAGCTGAATCGTCCCCGCGGATGGCTTCGCCAGATAGTTAATGCAGCGCAGTAACGTGGTTTTGCCGGTGCCACTTGGCCCGATAATCGATACCACATCGCCGCGCTTTACCGACAGATCGACGCCTTTCAGAATCGGGTTGCTGCCGTAAGCGAGCGTAATATTGTTGAGTTCTAACATCCGGTGCAGCCCTTATTTATTCAGGTCAGCATGGCCGAGCACATGCATCAGACGGTTGGCCCAGCCAAAAATGGCGATAGCATGAATCAGGTCGATAATTTCCTGATCGTTCATCCCAACGGCGCGCAGCGCGGCGACATCGTCCGGCGTGGCTTCCGACGGCGTGACGGACAAACGATTTGCAAAGTGATAGATAGCCGCGTCGCGCTCCCCTAATACATCCGCCCGATCGAAATAGATGGCACTGACCACGGTGTCGCTGTCAGCCAGTTGGGCATGACGGCGCGCATGCACCACCGCACAGTAGCGGCAGCCATTAACGATTGAAGCACCGAGCGCGCCCAGCTCACGATCCGCACGGTCCAGGCCACCTTCGACGTACATAATGGCGTTGAACAATCCGGTGCGTGCGGTATAGCTCTCCGGATCGTGGACCAGCGTGCGGACGTACTCTGAGATTTTCTTGTTGGACGGCGTCACTTTCATCGCATCAAGCTGCGCCGGTGTCGCCTGTTCAACATCCACTGGCGTGATGTAGGGATGCCAGTGCAGTGGCTTGAGATTAACCGACGGAATCATGCGGACCTCATCAGACGTAAGCCAGCCGCAACGCGCGTCTGGAAGTTAACAAAGGCAATCAGTTCCGAGAGCGCAACAATCTGCGGATTGGTTAATCCGGCCTGTTCCAGCAGACGAATATGCTGTTCGGTCGCCTGAATCGGTTGCTGTGTCACCAGGTCGGTGTGGCGTGCAAGCGTGGCCAGTGGCTCTTCATTCACAACGTCACCCGCAGCGAGTGCGAGCAGCGCTTCTGACGGATTTAACGCCGCCAGTTGTGCCTGATAATCGCGCTGCAGCGGCACGTCGCTGTTCAGTACCGCCATGCGCCGGGCCAGCGCCAGGCGCAGATCCGCAGGTAAACCCTGTTCATCTACCGGTGTCAGCACGGACAGACGGCACGCTTCTGCGCCTTCCACAAATTCGGGACGCAGGCGACGTGTCTGATACAACGCCTCTTCTGGTGTTAATCCGGCGGCCTGATCAATAGCGTCGCTCACAGCGTGTTCTCCTGTTTTAGTAGCGGGGTTGAATCCACCCATTCATCGCCCTGCAATTCAGGGGTGTCAAAGGCTTGTAAGCTGGCGAAGTGCTGATCGACATCTTCAGCAAACAGCGAGGCAGCAATGCCGCGCACCAGACGATCGGCACCTGCGCTCACTGCCGGAATGTCGCCGGAGACTTTGCCGTGCGTCAGCATCGCAGCATCGTTAAAGCAGTGGATGTGTGCCAGCATCGGGCAGGCACCCGGTGTTAATTCGCGAAACTCAAAAGAAGGGCCGAGATCCGGCGCTTCCAGCAGGCTGTGACGCGCAGGCCCCATCTCCGGCTGATAGCGACCGTCGGCCCAGCTACGGATATGCGGCGCGATGGCAGCAAACTCCGGGCGGCCGTGAAAATCGTTGGTAAAGCCGGTGGCGGCGATCAGGAAGTCATAGCGCAGTGCGCCCTGGGTGGTTTCGATCAGCAGGCCATCGGCTTCCTGCTTAACGGCGTTAATGCCGCAGTCGAGGAAGAAACGCGCATTATCATGACGGGACACGCGCAGGGTTGAGGAACGCGGCGGCGGGGTTTGTGTCGCGGCGGTGTAATCGACAAATTTCCATTTCCACGCATCCGGCAACTGATGCATGCCGTGCACCACGCCCTGGCTGCCGATGCCGGTCATCTTGTTAATTCGCGGCATCTCTTTACGACGAATCAGCAGATCTACCGCGCTCGCGCCCTGCTCCAGTGCGGTCGCCGCGTTATCCATCGACGAGGCCCCGGCACCAATCACCGCAACGCGTTTGCCCTGCAATGCCGCAAAATCGATGTCATCGGCGGAGTGAGCCCAGAACTGGCGGTCAATGCCTTGCAGGAAATCCGGTACAGCAAAACCGCCAAGCCCTGAACGTCCGGTGGCCAGTACCAGACGACGTGTGTAAACACGTCCGGTTTCGGCACCGTCCAGATCCAGCGCAATGAAATCTCCGGCCTGCGCGATATTGCTGACACGCACGTTGTTCTGCACCGGCAAATTCAGCACCCGGCGATACCAGATCAGGTAATCCATCCACTGCGCTTTCGGGATCTTGTCCAGCGCCTGCCATGCTTCATTGCCCCACTGCGCCGTGAACCACGCACGGAAGGTCAGTTGTGCCAGACCCAGTGCCGGACCGTGCAGCGATTTCGGCGAGCGCAGTGTTTCCATGCGCGCAAAGGTAATCCACGGCCCTTCCAGCCCTGCGGGTGCAGCGTCATAGGCCACGATATTGCTGATGCCGGTGAGCTGTAATTTCGCCAGCGCTGCCAGACCGCACATGCCCGCACCAATCACCACTACGTCGCGCACAGGCGCAGTCTGGAAGGTGTGTTCCGGTACCCATGATTTAGCGGGCAGTTCCAGAAATTCCAGATCCTGCTGAAGCTGAGCTTCGAGCGCGGCAAGACCTTTGGCGGCATACGTCATAGAGCAATTTCCCTGGTGTCAGCGATCGCCTGAGAGCGAGCGAAAACGGTTAAAACGCGCCGGTGAACGTGCCTTTCCTATTATCCTTTAAATACATAATAGGCGGCTAACAATCATCAAAACGCATAGTAAGAGCTAAGTTTTCGCATAATCCTCCTGCCCCGGATCGGAGTCAAGAATTGTGCTCAGGGTTTAACCAATGGATTTCTTATATCTTATGCCAGATACGTTATAAGCGTTGAAAATGAAGGTTTTTATCGCGGCGTGTCCGGTCGGGCCTTAATACCTGGCTCACAAAATCCAGCGAGACTGACGGGGATCTCTCTTAAGAGTGACGGTGACCTGTATGCCGGTATCACTCCTGGTTGATGATGCGCATAATTCGCGGATGTTCACTGGCTGCCAGACGTTCAAATCCGGGTAACAGTTGCGCGGCGGCCTCCGCGAGCGCGTCCACCAGCGCCTGCGCGGCGCTGGAGATCTGTCGGCCCTGGGGGGTGATAACGCCAAAAAAGTAAGGTATGTCTTCCTGAATCGGGCGGATCGCGACACCGGCCAGCGGCATCCCCCAGCCCGTGACAGGCTCGAGGATCGCCACGCCTAATCCGGCCCGCACGCAGCCCAGAATATTCGCCGATGAGTTGGTCTCGATGGTTTCCAGCAGCGGTGCTTTGACCTTTTTCAGCGCTTTTTCATAGCGTCCACGTAAGCGCTGCGGACTCCAGGGTGCAATTAAACGGCGGCCTGCCAGCTGGCTCAGCGATAGCTCACTGTTCGCCGCCAGCTCATCGTCTTCGGGCAGCGCAACCACGCACTGCGACTGCCCAATCCAGTGCAGCTCGACCGCATGATGCTCCAGCGGCAAGCTGCATAAGCCGATGTCAGCCTCTGCGGTGATCACCGCATGCGCTGTCTGTACGGCGGATTCACTGATGATTTGCACTTTATTTTGGAGATTCAGCGCGGCCAGCGCCTGCGGCAACAGACCGGCAGCCAGCGCGGGCGTCGCAGCAATGCTGAGTGGGCGATGCTGCTGATGCGCGATCTCCTGCGCGCGTAAGCGAATCTGTTGCAATGACAGCAGCGCTTTTTGCACATACTGATGCAGCTGCAACGCCTCTTCTGACGGATGAATACGCGGGCCATTGCGAATAAACAGCGGGTAACCCAGCGACTGCTCTAATTCCTGAATCAGGCGGGAAACGGCAGGCTGCGAGCGGTTCAGCGCTTTGGCCGCCGCAGTGACGCTGCCCGCAGAAATTACGGCCGAGAAAGCTTCCAGCTGACGTAAATCGAGGTCATTTAACAAGGTCATCGCGAGGGTTCTTCCCTAAGTCATTGATCGCTCCCGATAATCACCCGGGAAAAAATCCATCATAGAGAGAGTCTGGCAAATTAGCCACAGCGAAAAAGCGCCAAGCCATCGGCATTAATGATTGATTAATGCGACCGTCCGATGGCCGCGCGTCTCCTGGCATCCGCCAGTTATTACATCCCAAATCGGAACCCGCTAATCCACTGAGCCAGGTGGCATTTTCAGTCCAGGCTAGAATTCATCAGGTAAGCGTCAGCATAAAACCGGGTTAACGGCGCGGCTCATCACAAAGAGGACGGAAATATGAAATTCGGTGTGATATTCGAAGATACGGGCGTTGAAGAGGAACATGATTTTGATTCCAAACCCGTTGCCGGCGATTTAGTGACATTAACGCGCGACGGAGTTGGCAAAGATTATATTGTTATCATCGAGCCTGACCCGGACCATACCCATGATGACGGGCGTGACGGGCATCCGACGAAGGCCAGAGTCCGGCCCGCGTAGTGGAGGGTAAGATGATTTTAACCGCCTGGCGAGGCGGTTTTTTTATTGCCGACTCTCATGAGGTCGTCGTGCTTACCTTAGCGGCATAGCGCTACATCAGCACGATACCAAAGCGTTTCAGAAGCAGCGCCCAGAGTGTGAAAAGCAGGATAGTGATAGCGCAGGAGATGAGCAGCGTCAGCCAGAAGCCGGTGCGCTGATAGAGAAAGGGGAACAGAATAAACATGGGCAGTGTCGGCACCACATACCAGAAGGTGTACCAGGCATGAGCACTGATTTTTTCCTGCGTCTGCCCTTCCACCTTCATCCAGATAAGCACCAGCACGGTGACCAGCGGTAAGGCGGCAAGTAAACCGCCCAGTCGATCGCTACGCTTAGCCGCTTCTGAAATCAGCACGACCATAAAAGCCGTGATGGCATATTTCGATATCAGCCAGAGCATGATTGTCCTCAATATTCCTGTTCATCCGACACCTGAGTGCCGGACCGTTTACGATCGTCCCGCTCCGAGATTTCAGCAGACGCAGTTACGGCATCATCCTGCGCAGCGTGTCATCTTTCATAAAATAGTGATGGAACAGCGCCGCCAGCGCATGCAGACCAATTAACCAGTATCCGAGCGGGGCCAGCGTTTCGTGCCAGTCAATCAGCATACTGGCAGTAGCGGGATCGGGCGATGTCGCCACAGGCATATTGATCCCAAACAGGGCCCACTCTTTTCCACGCAGGTAACGCGAGCTCAACCCGAGAACCGGTAAGACCACAAACAGCGCATAAATCAGCGTGTGCACCAGATGTGAAAGACCCGTCTGCCAGCGCGCCACGGGCGGCGTAATAGGCGGCGTTACAGAACGGGTGCGCAGCCAGAGGCGGGCTATCATCAGGATCATGACGCAGAAGCCTGCGGAAAAGTGGGTGATCATCACCGCATTTCGCTGCCAGGTTCCCTTCTCTGCCATCCAGCGCAGCTCGATGGTAGCGTAGGCGACGATAATCAGTAAGACCGTCAGCCAGTGGAAAAGAATTTGCGAACCCCGATATTTCTTCAGCATAGATAAACTTCCGTCACTATTTTTTTGCGTCACTATACCAGTTAATTATTAGATGTTTATTAGGAGTTTACTGGATCGTTATGACAGGCCATGCCGCTTAAACACTGAGGCTGATGCAGGCTAATCTGCCTCAAACTGAACGCAACGCAGAGTCAGCATGCTGGCACAGCGAAGCCTGCGGTTTGAGGCTGAATAGCGCTGGCACATTTTAACAAAAACCTGCAGGGCACGATTCAGTCAAAGGCATTCAATAATACTGAAAGGTCGTGATAGATTGACAATCTGGAAGATAAATCACGGGTGATCAATGTTTTACATTTCGGAAGTAAACAAAAGTGATTCTGAATTAGGTTGTCTGGTGAATGAACTCGATATTTTTTTAGCAGAACTTTATCCCGCCGAGAGTAATCATTCGCTGGACTTATCAACCGTCAGTGATGAAAACCTCCGTTGTCTGATGGTCAGAGATAAAGAAGGTGTTCCAGCGGGCTGTGGTGCTGTGCTCTTTCAGGAAGCTGGCTTTGGTGAAATTAAGCGCGTTTATATCCGCCCTGAGTTCAGAGGCCGTAAGCTGGGAGAACTTATCGTCGGGTCTCTGGAGCAGCTTGCGCGAGAGAATCGTTGCCATCAGTTACGACTGGAAACGGGCATTCATCAACAACCTGCTATAGCACTCTATCGCAGATGCGGATATGAGGTTTGTGACCCTTTCCCCCCTTACCTTGCAGACCCACTGAGCATTTTCATGCGGAAGATTATCCAGTGAATGGCGGAAGCATATCAGGCTTTTAGTTCATGACTTCTTTAGCATTCAGCGCTGTGGGTATAAGAAGTTTATGATTTAACACAGCGATAAATCTTAAACTTAACCTAATATTCATCCTGTAAAATGACGAAAGCACGCAGCTGACGCGCTGTGTGCTGCTATAAATACACTCCGCACTGGAACGGTTAGCCGGCCCTGTGAGAATGTTTCTTTAAGTCAAATCCGCGCCCTGCCGCCATGACCCGCCTGCGCTTCGCTTAACTTTAGTGCCACCCTAAATAAGAGTAAAAGTAACGCGCGTTATCGTAACCTTAGAACTCTACATTTCTCATGCAAAAACAGTAACTTCTCCTCTCATTAGAGTTCGCCTATGCTGGCTGCTCACTACATTTTGCGTCAGAGGGATTTGCTATGTTTAATGTGCCCGCAACCTACAGTGCAGAGGCTGTTGAGTGCCTTTACGAAGTTATCGACATACTCAATCTGAACGGCGCACGATGCCACGTTATCTTTGACAGTCAGGCGTCCCGCGCCGCGGTGATAGAAGCAGATACAACAGAGCAACTCGGCGAAATGCGCTACCCTGTGCTGGCTGTGCTGGAGATGGAGCGCGTCACCAGCATTAATACCCTGTTGCGTATTAAATCGTTCTGGACCGATTCAGACGGCGCTCATCCTGAAATAGCGTCAGGCAACCTGGCGAACGCGTTATATAAAGCCCTGACGATGAAGAAACATATTACGCTGGTGGGATTGTAAAGCAGGCTAAAGCCCGTGCGGTGCGGGCTTGCTATAGTATGCAGTGACAGGCCTGACAGCACGCATCCACGCATTACACCTCAACGTTGCTTTTCAGAGATATCCGTCTTTTCCGCCTTACACTGCCGCAGGTGATATTTTCACGTGCTTTAACCCCCGCGCCTTATTGCCAGACATCTCAACCTGTTTTAATGCTCTTTTACCTGCTTCACTCCGCTTCAGATAAATGCCCTGACCAGTAGCACGGCGCACATCACCCATATCACGATAAACACGCCTGCCGTTATGCGACTGACCGGACGTCTGCTGGCCTGCGCTGCGGTTTCCCGATGCTCACGCATGACTTCTGCTGGAATAAGACCCACCACCAGCATGATGCCCAATGGCACGATGATCAGGTCATCGAGGTAGCCGATGATGGGAATGAAGTCGGGGATCAAATCAATGGGGGAAACGGCATAGGCAGCGACAATCAACGCCAGCACTTTAGCCAGCAACGGCGTCCGGGGATCGCGGGCGGCAAGCCATACCGCGTGTACATCCCGTTTAATGTTTTTCGCCCACGTTTTGGCGTCAGCGATAAATCTGATTGTCATCAGGATGCTTTTCCATAGTCAGGGCAATCGGCTTTACGCATCTGCATCGCTGCACCTTTAATACTTGCGCTGTGTGCTGAAAACGATCTTACTCATCAATTCTTCGCATCAGGGATATTTGCATCCCAGACTTTCATCACGGCTGATACCGCCGCATCCAGCTCTTTACCGCTTGCCCCATCCCGGGCTTCCGTTGACAGGCCGAGTTCAAAACTGTGGAGAGTGATGGCCAGCGCCCGCACGTTTGTATCGGTAGCCAGCTGTCCCGCCTCTTTCGCTCTTGTGACGCATCGCAAAAATCCCGCCCTTGTCCGTTCGCGTTGCACCGCCAGAATTTTACGGATGTGATCATTCGCGGGTGAACAGGTATTTACGGACAACGCAATCAGGCAGCCGCTGGGATGTCCCGGTTCTGTCTGCATTTTTGCCGAACGGCGCAATGCCAGTTCGACAGCTTCACGAGGTTCAGGCGTGTCATCCCACAGGCAATCGTTAACCTGGCCGTAAGTCGACGCATAGCATTCCACTACTTCTTCAAACAGCGCCTCTTTTGAACCAAACGCTGCATAAAAACTCGGTGCAGTAATGCCGTTACCAAGGTTCGACTTGAGCATGGCAAGCGAGGTGGACTCGTAGCCATATTGCCAGAAAAGGGTCATCGCCTGACGAATGGCCTCATCACGATCAAATGTCCGTGGACGTCCCATCTGAGCCATATCCGCTCCTGTTTGTACATGTCAGATATAAATACTAATCGATACATATGTGCTTGACAAGGCTTATGCCGGTCTATAGTTTCATATATATACCAATCGATACATTAATCAGAAAATCTTTTGCCACAAGGTTTTCACGCTATCAATGATTTAAAAGAGGCTCACGTGCACACCACTTCAGAATTCAGTGAAACCACAATCCAGCGGGGTCTGCCTCTGGCTTCCCTGCTGGCCTTTGCCATGACAGGCTTTATTGCCATCCTGACAGAGACGCTGCCGGCAGGTCTGCTTCCGGAAATCGGAGAAGGCCTGGGTATTACCCAGGTGATGGCGGGCCAGCTGGTCAGTATTTATGCGCTGGGATCGCTGCTTGCGGCGATCCCGTTAACGGTGCTGACCAGTGGATGGTGGCGTAAAAAAGTGCTGCTGCTTGCCGTCGGCACTTTTTTGATTTTCAACACCATTACCACCCTGTCATCCAGTTACTGGCTGACGATGGCGGCCCGTTTTATGTCGGGTGTGGCAGCCGGACTGGCATGGGGGATCCTGGCGGGCTATGCACGCCGCCTCGTTCCTGCTGCGTTGCAGGGGCGCGCACTGGCTATTGCTATGATGGGTATTCCTGTTGCTCTTTCACTGGGTACACCGGCAGGCGCATGGCTGGGCAGCCTGATGGGATGGAGAGTGCCGTTTGGGATTATGGCAGCCCTGGCCGTGATTCTGTTTATCTGGACATGGATTGCGGTGCCTGACCTGCCGGGGCAACAGACTGGCCGTCGCCTTCCTGTGTGGAAAGTTTTCCTGATGCCCGGCGTCACACCCATTCTGGCGGTTATCTTTCTATGGATGACGGCACACAACATTCTTTACACCTTTATCGGCCCGTTCCTGCAGCTGTCGGGACTGGCTGCAAACGTGGGGCTTATCCTGCTGGTTTTTGGCATTGCGGCACTTATCGGCATCTGGATTACCGGAATGCTGGTAGATCGCCATCTGCGCAATCTGGTTCTGCTCAGCCTTGCGGCCCTGACGGTTGTCTCTGGGGTGCTTGCAGCAGGCATGCGGGAACAGGTCGTTGTGTTTCTGGCCGTCATCGTCTGGGGATGGTCGTTTGGCGGCGCGTCAACCCAGATGCAGACCGCCGCCGCCGACTCGGCGGGCAATCATGTCGATGTCGTTCAGGCGATGGTAACGACCGCATGGAATCTGGCCATTGCCAGCGGTGGCGTCGCTGGCGGGCTGCTGCTCAATAATGCCGGTGCTGAATCAATCCCCTGGGCGCTTCTGGCCTTTATGGCTGTTGCGTTTGTCATCGCCTGGCGTGCGAAAAAGCACGCTTTCAGGCCTGGCGCCAGAGGCGGTTCAGTCAAGTCGTAACCGCGTAAATTGTCTGAAATCACGCGACTCTTTCACCTGCTTTGCAATCTGCGACAGGGATGTCCGCCTGAAAACGCTGAGCAAAATGGCGTTCCTGCATCGCAATGCGATGAGCAGCTTTGCCTGAAACGGATTAACAAACAGGTCACTTTTATTTCAGGAACCGATCTAAGGACATCACCTTTTGGCTGCCATCGGTGACGCTCACTTTTTGACGTCCAAAGATCGGGTTACTGAAGTGCCGGTTTTTATGAAATCTGACAACTCAGTATCTCGCGCGGCTACTACTCAGTCGTGGAAAAGTCGCCTGCGGCGGCAACGCTTCCGGGTCAGCAGGCACGTTGTTCAGCATCCGCAAAAATGACGCAGCCCAGTGATGGCTGTTGTGCATATGCAGGCCTTTCATCAGACGGGCGTGCAGACAGCGCCGTTCGTGTAACGGCATCTGCAGGGCGCGATGGACCGCACTGGCCATAGCATCAGGATCATAAGGATTGACGATGATGGCACCGTCCATCTGCCCGGCGGCACCGGCAAACTGCGACAGGATTAGCACCCCGGGATTTTTCGGGTCCTGCAGTGCGACGTACATTTTGGCCATCAGGCTCATGCCCGCCATGAGCGGCGTGACCAGCGCAACGCGTGAGGCACGATAGATACCGGCCTGCTCTTCCCGGCTGTAAGCGTGAGTCAGATAGTTCACCGGATACCAGTTCATGGTGCCATGCACACCATTAAGTTCTCCACATAGCGCTTCCAGAGCGTGACCGAGTTGTAACGCATCATGTGCGTGTCCGGCTGCCGGCGGCGCAAGCTGCAACAGCGTGATATTTTTCTGGTAACAATCATGCCTCCGCAGCAGCACCTCCAGCGTGCTGATTCGATAAGGCAGTCCTGAACTCTCATCAAGATGACCGCCGCTCAGCACGCTATTTTCGGGCAGACTTTCGCGACACTGAATTTCCATAAAGGCGCAGCTGTTACTCTCTCGCAGAGACTCAACGTCGTCGAGGTCGATCCCGACCGGGAACACACCAAAGTTGATGATCCGGCCATGAATACGAAAGCTGTCCGCTTCCAGTCGCTCCAGCCGGAATCCGCTCTCCAGCCAGACGAGGAAGTTATTCATATCCTGCGCGGTCTGAAAGCCAATCAGGTCACAACACAGCAGCGACTCTGTAAACCAGCGCCACTCGGGTATGGTTTCAAACATTCTGCCAGCCGGGAAAGGCTGATGCAGAAAGATGCCGACTGAATTGGGCAGGCCCTCTTCGCGGATATAGCGGGCACAGCCCAGCAGGTGATAATCCTGAATCCAGATAACATCGTCTGGTGTGGCATTTTCACAGATGGCCCGCGCATAGGCTTTATTAATGTTTTTATATTCCTGAAAGCCATTGGTGGAAAAACGGGCCATATCCGGACGCTGGTGGAAAACAGGCCAGAGCCCTTTATGAATGTAATTATGGTATCCCTCATTAAGCTCGCCCGGCGTATAGGGGAAGGTCACGGTTTCATACTGATCGTGCTGCTTCGCAACATAGGCTCTTGACGCATCCTGAGAGATAACCGTGCTTTCACCATTCCAGCTAATCCAGAAGCCGCCCAGCCGGGAGAGTATCCCGTCATAAACTGCAGTAAGCGTCGAGCGTTGCGATTGGTTATGAGAAACAAGGATAAGGCCTGACATGGTGTGTTCCCTGATTGAAGGCTGTGGACAGGCGATCAAGCCTGGCAGCCTGCGGCTGTTAAGCTGAGGTCGGAGGATAAACTGGAGAAAACCGCTCATGAATGCGCGCCCTGTCCGCTTAATGCCTGCTGGCGCTTCTGGCGCAGATTGAATCATTAATCCCATCGTGCAGAGTCGTCACCCAGACGCCAGGCAGTGAGGGAAAGGCGATGAATCCGTTACGCTCAAAAAAATCCGGCACGGGTTCACCCATGGCAATAATACGGCGGCAGCCTCTGGCGCCAGGATGAGAAAGACAGCAGTGCAGCAGCCATGATCCAAGCCCGACAAAGCGATACTCCGGCGAGATAAACAGATTCCGGATTACCCAGGTTTCAGCCATGTCAGTGACAACCCGCGCAAAACCGATTTGTCGGCCATTACGATAAAGCCCGAAGCAGAGGCTGTTGTTGAGGGCCAGAATCAGCGCGCGGCTGTCGGGTATCGTTGTACCCAGCCATTGCGCAATCAGACGATAGTTCAGCAGTGACGGATCGGTACTGGCCTCAATAGCATCCCGGAACCACTTGCGGGGCGAAATAAGGCGAAGGCGCTGCTGCTCAGCAAGATCGGCTAATGCCGCCTCGCGGCAGCCCGGTATGGACCAGGGCTTATTGATGCATTTCATTCACGGCTTTCCAATAAGAGGCGCACAAGCGCCCGGTGCCGTTAATTAAACCGGGAGGCCCGTAAAAATGGCGTAAAAAGAGACTGATGAAGTGTAAAAACGCTGCAAAACAATTTCTCGCTGTAGCATCAGTTATCGATCAGGTCGTTGAAAACCAGCCGCTTAATAACCGTTAGCCATGCAGTTTTTAGTCCAGGATGGCAATCATGCATCTCCCAGTCCCCGCACTGTTTTGAGAAAATGAGTAGCCGGATAGTTTTGAAATAAAACACAGAAAGATGAAAATTTCTTTTCACTTTTAATTAAACGCTAAGCAATCCATATCCGTAATACCACCTCACAAAAACCTGACCACCCGCATTCTCCTGAATCCTCTTCTTGTATTGAGTAGACCAGTAAATAATGAAGATTGTGCAGTTATTTCCTGTCCCGGCTCGGATCACAAACGGATGCATCATATTTTTCGATGTGAGCGGAGCGCTCCTGTAGCGGTAGTATCTTCAGAAATTTTAATGGGGTTATTTATTGCTCTGCTTAAGCAAAGTTTTCATCAGGTAAACCAGCTCACTCTGCTGATTTTGCCCCAGTCGATTAAGGAAATGCGAGTCGACTTTATCGGCGAGGGGCATCGCCTTGATCAAAATTTTTTCGCCCGCTGCAGTTAACGTAATAAATCTCCGGCGTCTGTCTTTCTCGCCTTCCTCACGCCTGATGAGTGCTTTTTTTTCCATGCGAACCAGCAATTCTGCCAGCGTCGCCTTCGAACTCAGCGCTGCTTCCATTAATTCCATCTGCTCAATGCCTGGTTTGGCTGATACTGCGCACAGCACTGCAAACTGCTGTTTAGTGAGATCCGGCAGGTTCTGCTGCCACATAGCTGTATGTTCCTGAAGAAGCTGCCGGGAAAGATGAAAAAACAGGTTGCCTAAATCATTGTTCATACGCCTTTCATTCCCGTTCTTCTCCGCTGCTGGTCGCTCGATGTTAAATCATAACATTAAGAGATGAAAAATCATTGGCACAGGATACTGCATAATTAGCTTTGAAATAGTCACGCTATAAACTTGTTGCGCCGCGACCGTCGCAAGTGTACGGTTTAATTCGTTCGTATACGAACAATAACTGAGGTACATCTTATGAGATTGATCATCGGCATGACAGGCGCAACCGGTGCACCTTTGGGCGTCGCATTACTCAAAATCCTGCAGGAGATCGAAGACGTTGAAACCCACCTGATTTTAAGCAAATGGGCAAAAACCACGGTTGAACTCGAAACGCCCTATTCAGCACGCGAAGTTATGGATATGGCTGACTTTGTACACGGACCCGCCGATCAGGCCGCGACCCTTTCATCCGGCTCTTTTCATACTGACGGGATGATCATCATTCCCTGCAGTATGAAGTCATTAGCCGGTATCCGGTCTGGCTACGCTGAAGGACTGATCGGTCGAGCCGCTGATGTCACGATCAAAGAAGGCAGAAAACTGGTTCTGGTCCCCCGGGAAACGCCACTCAGCACGATCCATCTTGAAAATATGCTCGCACTTTCACGCCTGGGCGTTTCAATGATCCCGCCCATGCCCGCTTTTTATAACCACCCGGCAGTGATCGACGACGTGATTGACCACGTGGTAGCGCGTGTCCTCGATCAGTTTGGCCTCGCCTCACCGAGAGCTCGTCGCTGGGAAGGTATTAAACAATCCTCACATATCCATCATCAGGGAGAAAAAAATGGCTTTTGATGACCTGCGTAGTTTTCTGAAGGCTCTGGATGAACAGGGGCAGCTTCTTGAAATTGATGAGGAAGTATTACCTGAACCTGATATCGCGGCTGCGGCAAATGCAACCGGCAGGATCGGTGACGGTGCGCCCGCACTTTCTTTCAAAAGAATAAAAGGCTTTCGTCATGCCCATGTGGTGATGAACACCATAGGCTCATGGCAAAACCATGCCATTTCGCTGGGGCTTCCTCCGAATACCCCCGTCAGGCAGCAGATAGAGACATTTATTCAGCGCTGGGACACCTTTCCCATAGCACCTGAGAGACGTGAAAATGCTCCCTGGTCCGAGAATACGGTGGATGGCGATGAGATCAATCTGTTCGACATTCTACCGCTCTTTAGACTTAACGACGGTGATGGAGGCTTCTATCTGGATAAAGCGTGCGTTGTGTCACGCGATCCGCTTGATCCTCAGCATTTCGGTAAGCAAAACGTCGGCATTTACCGCATGGAGGTTAAAGGCAGGCGTAAGCTTGGGCTACAGCCCGTCCCGATGCATGACATCGCCCTGCACCTGCATAAAGCCGAAGAGAGAGGCGAAGATCTGCCCGTCGCCATTACTCTGGGCAATGATCC
The DNA here is from genome assembly GCF_000745295.1 of Pantoea sp. 9140. NCBI lineage: Bacteria > Pseudomonadati > Pseudomonadota > Gammaproteobacteria > Enterobacterales > Erwiniaceae > Pantoea > Pantoea sp. 9140. Next base: position 19,460 of record NZ_JQNO01000002.1, read on the forward strand.
CATCATTACGCTGATGGGCGCCACACCACTTAAATACGACCAGTCTGAATATGAGATGGCAGGCGCTCTGCGTGAAAAGCCTTATCCGATTGCAAAGGCACCTCTCACAGGTTTCGATGTTCCATGGGGTTCGGAAGTCATTCTTGAAGGGGTAATCGAAGGGCGTAAACGCGAAATAGAAGGTCCTTTTGGGGAGTTCACCGGCCACTACTCAGGTGGCCGTAATATGACGGTAGTTCGCATTGATAAAGTTTCATACCGCACCAAACCCATTTTTGAGTCACTCTATCTTGGTATGCCGTGGACTGAAATCGACTTTCTGATTGGGCCAGCCACCTGCGTGCCATTGTATCAGCAGCTGAAAGCTGAATTTCCTGAGGTACAGGCTGTCAACGCCATGTACACACACGGTCTGTTAGCCATTATCTCAACCAAAAAACGTTATGGCGGTTTTGCCCGTGCAGTCGGCGTGCGTGCAATGACAACTCCACACGGCCTGGGCTACGTAAAGATGGTCATCATGGTCGATGAGGACGTTGATCCCTTTAATTTGTCTCAGGTGATGTGGGCGCTCTCTTCTAAGGTCAACCCTGCGGGTGATCTGGTACAACTGCCAAACATGTCAGTTCTGGAATTAGATCCCGGTTCAAGCCCGGCAGGCATCACCGATAAGCTGGTGATAGATGCAACGACACCCGTCTCACCGGATAATCGCGGCCACTATAGCCAGCCGGTCAAAGATCTGCCTGAAACCGCCGCCTGGGTTGAGAAACTGACAGCCCTGTTAAGCAATCGTCATTAAGGAGAAGTTATGATCTGTCCACGTTGTGCTGATGAGCACATTGAAACCATGGCGACCTCACCAGTGAAAGACGTATGGATTGTTTATCAATGTCAGCACTGTTTATATACCTGGCGTAATACCGAGCCGGCAAGAAGAACAGAGCGAGAACACTATCCTGAAGCATTTCGTATGACACAAAGTGATATTGATAAAGCGCCCGAAGTCCCGTCCATTCCACCGTTGTTAACGAGATAACAATTGAGCCTGTGGGCTTAAGTCCACAGGCATAACGTTATTCTTCTGGCAGATTATTTCCGTTTGACCCGGCAGGCTAAAGCTTTCATCAAACTGAACCCCGCTAAGCTCACGACGCTGGAAACCTTGATTAATTCAAAAGGTGATCCAGCCTTAAAGTCGTTAATCAAAGCCGCAGGCTTATATTGCATATTTCTGTCTCGCTTTCCAAAACTGCGCCTTCTCGTTTCATCTGGACCACTTTCACGGAATTGTGAGTCACATCGAATTTACATCACAAACAATCTCGCAACACTGGCACCCTCATGAAGCAGGCAGATATAGTAATTTCATCATGTACAACATGGTTGTATCAAGTAAAACAAAACGTGAGAATTGCTATGTCTGCTTATAAAAAACCCTTAAACAATTATTGTGTTATGCATAAACGCACTGATTACGACCGTCATAACAAAGAATATCAGGTCGCAATTATTGATAAGTCTGGCCAAAAAAGCAGAATTTATGGCTCTTTCGGACTATCGGGCGATGGCATGAAAGGAAGTATGCCTTCACTGGTGAACGTGAGTAATGGACCAGATGAAAGGGCCGCTATTTTATGATGTACCTGACACAGGCCGAGGTCAGGCAGACATCAGTTTTTACCCGCCTGCCTGACCGTTTTCGCTTACCGGATAGCAACAATGTCTGGGCCGTCGCGAATCGCGGGGGACAGCTTACCGACTCGTTCCTTGAAGGGCCGGTCTGGCATCCTTCAGGCTGTCTGTATCTGACCGATATTCCCTATGGCCGCATATTCCGGGTTGATATGACAGGCAACTGGGCGCTCGTCGTGCAATATGACGGCGAACCTAATGGCATGAAACTCGCCGATCCGGATACGCTTTTGATTACGGATTATCGTCATGGGATCATGAAACTCTGCCTCAAAACCCACAGCGTGTCGCCATGGCTGGCTCGCCGTAATAGCGAGAGTTTCCGTGGTGTTAACGATTTAACCACCGACAGCCAGGGGAACCTCTATTTCACCGACCAGGGGCAAACAGGACTACACGATCCCACCGGTCGTGTTTACCGGCTGAGCCAGAACGGACGGCTGGATATGCTGCTGGATAACTGCCCAAGCCCGAATGGACTGGTTCTGTCCCCGGACGAAAAAGTACTTTACGTCGCGATGACGCGCGGCAATGCCATCTGGCGCGTACCGCTTCAGCGTGATGGTTCAGTCAGCAAAGTCAGTCAGTATTTTACCTCACACGGTCCCAGCGGCCCTGATGGACTGGCTATGAACGCCAATGGCGAGTTGCTGATAGCCAACCCTGGTCTGGGTCGCATCTGGCTGCTTAACGATCTGGCTGAGCCCGCAGAAATTCTCACCAGCCCCGCCGGGCGCTCCACGACCAACCTCTGCTTTGGTGGTGAAAGCCTGCATCAGCTTTTTATTACCGAATCGGTCAGCGGCAGCATTCTTACCTGCCCGATGAAAACACCCGGTCACCCATTGCCCTTTATTTCCACCGAATTTCTTTGAGAATAATTCTGCGTTTCTGAACGCAGCGGAGGCACCCATGAATCTGCAATCTGTAAGCGCTGACTCACCTGTTAAGACGGAAGCCGGGTCTGAACCCCATGATGCAATGAATCAAATCGATTTTGACCAAAGTGAACGGGCCGTAAGTAAAGCGTTCCGTCGTATCCTGCCGTTTATTTTCATCTGTTATGTTGTGAGTTATCTGGATCGCACCAACGTCAGCTTCGCTGCTCTCGGCATGAATGCCGATCTGGGGATTACAGCTGAGCAGTTCGGGTTCGGAGCCGGGATGTTTTTTATTGGCTATTTCCTGTTTGAGGTGCCAAGTAACCTCATCATGCAAAAGGTGGGCGCACGTATCTGGATCGCCCGCATCATGATCTCATGGGGAATCATCTCCATGGCGACCGCCTTCGTCACCGGGCCCACAAGCTTCGCCTTTGCCCGTTTTTGTCTGGGGGTGGCCGAAGCCGGATTTACACCCGGTATCTATCTGTTCTTCACCTACTGGTTTCCCGGAACCTGGCGCGCAAAAATTACGGCAGCCTTTTTAGTGGGTATCCCTGTAGCGAATATCATCGGCGCGCCATTATCCGGGATGTTGATGCAAATCACCGGGCATGAGCACATCCGTAACTGGCAGTGGTTGCTGGTGCTGGAAGGTTTCCCGGCGGTTATCCTGGGCATTATCTGCCTGTTCTATCTGACTGACCGTCCGGCAAAGGCAAACTGGTTAACTGATGCGGAAAAAACATTGCTGACCAGGCGACTGGAGAATGAGCAGCAGAAAATTGAGAAGGCGCACGGTTCCAGCATGCGCGATGCGCTGCGTAATCCCCTGCTTTACCTGCTGGCCTTTATTAACTTCTGCGGCATTGTCGGTTCTATCGGCGTGGGCCTCTGGATGCCGCAGATCATTAAGCAGATGGGCGTCAGTCATACCGCCACCGGTTTCCTGACCGCGTTACCTTATATCTGTGGCGCGGTCGGGATGCTGCTCTGGGCACAGCGGGCCAATGCATCCGGCAACCGCATTCGGTGGATCAGCGCGGGGTTGGTTATTGCTGCTGTTGCACTGGCGTCGAGTGCCATCGTGGATCAACCGGTTATCAAGATGATTGCGCTCTGTTTCACCGTAAGCGGCATTCTGGCTTTCCAGGCTTCATTCTGGGCGCTGCCTTCCGGTTTTCTGACAGGACGCGCAGCCGCAGGCGGATTAGCAATGATTGTCTCTGTCGGAAATCTGGGCGGTTTTGTCGGGCCGTCCCTTATTGGCTACATCCGGCAGTCAAGCGGTGAGTTTATGTGGGCGCTGCTGGCGGTTTCCGCCGTGTTATTGGCTGGCGCGCTTGCCGTAGCATTGGTTAAAGATCCTTATCGCAAAGGCGTGTGAAGTGAAGGCGCTCAGGCGCCTTTTAATTCTGGCGGGCTGCTATCTGGCGGGCCTGGAGTGAAGAGCGAATTCCTTTAATATCATTAAACTGCATCACTAAGAATAGCGTCAGGTAAAGGCTGGTCAGGAAAGTAAATATTATGAGCTTGTGATGACTTTGATTTTTCCGGAGATGAACTATGCCGTCCTGACGAAAGCCAGCACGAACCCATCCCAGCCCTTTTCACCCACGGTCTGAATCGCCGTGGCATCAAGTCGCTTATCCTCAGAGATCATCTCAATAAAATTTCGCAGGCCACTGACATTTGGATCATCACTTTCAGAATCAATAATGCTGCCGCCGCGCATCGTGTTGTCACCCACAATAACGCTACCTGCACGTGATAATCTGATTGCCCATTCCAGATAATGTGGATTATTCACCTTATCGGCGTCGATAAAAATCAGGTCAAAGGGGCCTTTAAGAGTGGGCAGGATATCCAGTGCAGTACCCGTGTGCAGCATCACGCGTTCAGTCAGCCCGGCATTGCTTATATTCTGGCGGGCCACTTGTGCATGATGTTTATTGAACTCAATCGTTGTTACGCGTCCATGTGGCGGCAAAGCCCTGGCCATCCATAGGGTGCTGTAGCCGCCAAGCGTGCCAATTTCCAGAACGCGCACAGCGCGTGACATCTGGATGAAGATGGACAGCATTTTTCCCTGTAAAGCAGAGACATCGTGTGTCGGTAAACCCTGCTTAACGTTGTTATGAAGAGCATTAATCAGCTCAGGTTCTTGTGGTGCGAGTTTTTTAGAAAACCAGGCGTCTACCTGTGCCCATTTATCTGAATCCTGCGAGGGATAATCAGGCGTTCTCATTAGTAATACTCCTCATCATAAGGACCAATGAAAGCATATACGCTTTTTGTTGCAACTGCCGACAGCCAGAGTCAGGTATGGAGCAGAAACAGGAAGTAATCAGCTCAATACGGGATAATGTTCACCGGACAGAAGTTATTAAAGCTAATCTCATGCATTAAAGCTTCAGCCATTAATCACATGCGATCTGTCACCGCTAAAATAACGCACAACATTATCAAATGCCGTTCTGAAATAGAGCGCATAGCTGGCCTTTTCAACATATCCCAGATGTGGTGTACACAGTACATTCGGCATCTGCAGGTAAGGATGCCGGGTGTTGTAAAGCGGTTCCTCTTCGTAAACATCCAGTGCCGCAAATCCAGGCCGCCCCTGTGTCAGGGCATTCTGCAACGCGCCGTCATAAACCAGTTCAGCCCGGCTGGTATTCACAAATAACGCATCAGTTTTCATCAGCGCGAGATCGGCTGGCGTGATGTTGCCTTGCGTCGCAGCCACCAGTCGCTGGTGCACGGTTAACACATCGCTGGTGGCGAAAAATTGCTCACGGCTTTCGGGGACCGTCCATCCGTCTGCTCGTGCCTCTTCCTGCGCACGGAGACTTCCCCATACCTGCACCTGCATGCCAAAAACGGCGGCATAGGAAGCAAGACGTTTACCAATTTTTCCATAGCCCAGAATGCCGATGACCTGATTGTGAACCGCAGATCCGATTTCTGTTTGCCAGTGCCCTTCGGCCATTGCATTGACCGACGAGACAAATTTTCGGCGGGAGGCCATGATTAACAACCAGGTCAGCTCAGCAGGTGCAACCGGGGAGCCACTCCCTTCAACAAGAGCAACTCCCGCACGTGTACAGGCATCAATATCGACATTTCTCGCCAGCTTACCCGTCTGACTGATCAATTTGAGATGTGGCGTGCGTTGCAGAAACGCCTCGTCAATGACAGTCCTTTCGCGGATAAGTATTAATGATTCAGCCGATGACAGCTTTTCATCTGCCATCGGGTCTCTGCTGAGATCGCCCAGTGCAGCGCAGTGAAAGTTGTTATTACTGTGGAGAAAATCCAGTTTTTGAGTGGCAAACTGATAATCATCCGGGATGACGATATGAATGGTCATTAAGAAACCTCATTATTTGACAGTTGTGCACACATTGAAACTTCAATGATTAAAACCTTTATCTTTTTTACGATTTTGGAACTCATTACCTTTTCTAATATTCACTGTCAGCCTGCATCGTTATTTACCCTATTTATGATCAAAATGATTACAGGTAACTTTTTCCCACTAAATCTTATTCATCTGCTATAAGCTAAGCGACCATTTTGAATGTGGGTCAATACCCGCGTCGGTGTCATGCTATTACGATGTAATGAAAAGTAATTCCAGGCCGATAACGATAGTGAGTAAGTAGTCTTACTCGCCAGCATAAGATATGAACACACAGCGAATGTAATAAAATATTGCCGAATTAAACAGTAAGCCAGCATATGAAACTGGTTATCATAATGATTATGCTGAAAAAAGATTAAAATAGTATGCGACCGTCGACAGAGTTCGCTGAGTTTATAAAGCCTGAGTTGCAGAGACATTATCGTTAACAGGCTGAAAATCATGTATTTACGGGAATGAAATGAAACCTGGTGTCAAGAATGATGAAACGCGCAAACTTTTGCAGCAGCGTATTAAGCTGGGCGAGTTTCACCCGTTTTTTCAGCCTATAGTTTCTCTGGAAGATTTGCGCGTGATGGGGTTTGAGATGCTTGCGCGGCACATATCCCCGGAGGGTATCGTTACGCCTCCTGCAGACTTCATTCCGGCTATGGAGCGAAATGGTCTGCTCGACGAACTGATGCTCAGCCTTATGGCACAGGGTTTCAAAGTTGCTGCCACATGGCCAGAACAGCAGTTTTTATCAATGAACGTTTCTCCTTCACAGCTTAATGGCAGGTATCTTACTGAAATTATAAGTAATACAGCCCGTGAATTTCAGTTTAATCTTGCAAGGCTAAAGATTGAGATTACTGAAACAGCCCTGTTAAATGATATCAATACCGCCCGGACAGAGATTGAAGCGTTGTCGGGTATGGGCTGTACAATTGCAATGGATGATTTTGGAACAGGCTATTCCAGCCTCGCCTGGCTGATTCAGTTACCGGTTAACACGCTTAAAATTGACAGCAGTTTTATTCGATCCATGCTGCACAAAAAGGACAGCCGCAAAATCATCTCCAGCGTCGCCGGTCTGGGCCGGAGCCTTGATATGGATGTGATCGCGGAAGGCGTAGAAACCGAAGAACAGGCTGAAATGCTAAGGGGGATAGGTTGCCTCTATGCGCAGGGCTATTTGTTCGGAAAACCGGTGTCAGGAGCAGAGAGCTGTCAGATGCTCAAGGCAATACCGGATAAAGGATCTCTGCGGCGGGTTGCGCGTCTTTCCCTCGATCAGCGAGCACATCAGATTTCATCCATGTATGCGATTCCCGGCACGTCCATTTGCTTTCTTAATCCGGAATTAGTGATTGTTGATGCCAGCGACACGTTTGCCGAACGGGTCGGCTGGGCTCCGCAGGATCTTATCCATAAATATATTTATGAAGTTATTCCGTCACAGGCGGAAAAACTACTCTGGCTGCAGGAATTCAGATTGAAAGGACTCCCTTATCCACCTTATGAGGTTGTGCTGCCCGACGGGTCGTCCGATCTGGTCATGGTGACCCGGGTGGAAGATGAGGCTAAAGATTTGCTGGGCTTTTGTGTGTTTGGTGTGAAGATGAGCGATCGAAAACGTCATTAAGCTGAACGTTTTTCTGGGTGATGACAATCACTAACGCTCAATATCGCAGATTGCGTTGTGCATATCTGACCTGCGCTTCAGGTGCCTTCAGGATTTATCTCTTTAATAAGCGTCTCGCCCTGATTATGGATGTTCCCGACTTTGGCTGAAACAGGGTGCCAGGTGAAATCCTTCTCGGGTAATACGGCTTCATGGGCAATGTCCTGCGCCCGCTGTGATGAGGTTTCAACACTGAGCCACTCCCGAACCGCGTCCGCCCGTAAAACCAGTGGCCGGCGGTCATGAATATCGACCATGCCTTTGTTGCTCGCCGCAGTGACGATAACAAATCCCTCCTGTCCATAGTCCTTACCGTAAGGCGCCCGGCCAATAGCGGCAAAAAACAGCGGTTCCTTTTCTTTGTGATGAATCAAGTATGGCTGTTTCCTGTCACCCTCACGCTTCCACTCATACCAGCCATCGGCAGGAACAATGGCGCGTCCCTGCTCCCATAGCGGCTTAAACATACGCCCGGTTGGGGTTGTTTCACTTCGGGCGTTGATTAGCGGCTGCTTATTCCACCACTCAGGACCGTAGCCCCAGTAAACCGGGTCCAGGTGAAATTCATCGTCCCGCTCATTGAGCAGCAGCACGTTGGTGCCTGGCGCAACGTTGAAACGCCCTATCGGCTCCGGATCATAAATGATTTCATCGGGCTTCAGTCCCAGAGAGTCGAAGTAATCGTCCCGGCTACTGTACTGCGCAAACCGTCCACACATAGGCACCTCCTGGCATAAGGATAGTCCGGCGTTGATTAAGTCATGATCAAAATATTCACTTTCTGGCTGAAGATATCGCGCCAGCTGTCGAGAATGTAGTAAAGGAAATGAAGAGAACCGAATAACCCGGGCTACGAGGCGTTCAGCTTTGCTGATGGCCAGCCAGATTACCCAAATTTGCCTCTCTGCCCTGGAAGTAATTATTGCTTGCTGAGCCTGTCGACCGAAGAACGACGTTGGATCGGTGTTACTGAGCAACTGCAATGTACAGCCCGTCATTAAGGAGCTATGTGATTTCGGTTATTAGTAACAGCGTGATATTTAACCATCAGGAAAATAAATAATGAGCCTCGTTTATATACCTGCCCTCATTCCACTCTTGCTGAACAAAGAGAATGAGAAAGGAAGCCCGCTTACAGAGGAGGAAGTCAGCAGCATCAAAGATAGTGCCACCTGTATTGAAGTAGCGCGTGATGTTGCTTTTACAATGGCGGAATGCCGCGGATACTTTGATATCAATCCTGAAAAATGCTGGGAAGAATGGAGAGCGTACCGGAGTGAGCGACTGCACCAGAGTGGTCACCGCTAAATCACATTCATCTCCGGCATTCGCTTTTGCGGGATAAATACCTGAAACAGACCTGGCTAATGCCGTGTTGATCGCATCGCCGCAATGGCCGATTCCTGCTGATTATCAGGCTCTGCGCGTAACGTGCACATACGGATAGCGGCAGGCTATGCGGGAGTCGGGAACGTCGACGTATAGCCATGCTAAGTGAAAGGAGGTAGAGTAATATTTTTATAATGTGAGTGTTATTATGAATCGTAGCGAGGAAATTCTTGAGGCAGCAGAATACTGCATGCGACAGAAAGGCTTTTATCAGACATCGGTTCAGAATATAGCCCGACAGGCAAATGTCAGCGTCGGTCTGATTTATAAATATTATAAAAATAAAGAAGCGATTATCGAAGCACTGATTAAAAACGTGGTGCAACGGATGATTGATTCACTCAAAAAGGCTCTCGACAATCTTGCTCATGCAGGTAACGTCGCCCATTCTGCGCACGGCGTTGTGTCAGTCGACGTTGAAAAAAGCATTGTACTGCTCATTGATATATCTGCAGAAGCCACACGTAATGAGCGGATCCGTCAGATTATTTACGATGCCTGGCGGACTTTGAAAGAGAACTTTATTACTCAGGAGCAGGTGCTTAATCCGTCGCTGGATGCTGAGATTATCCAGACACGCCTGTATATTATGTCACTGATCATAGACGGTATGATTATTCGCCGTTATATGAAACAGCGTGAAATCGATGGCCGCGTGATGTCATTCCTGGATGTCATCAGTCATGACATTAATCAGAACGGTGTCGCCTGACTCACGAGAAAAGATGGCCGGCGAGAAGGGTGTTAATCCGCGCTAACTCCTGCTGATTAAGGTGTTTGTCGCCAAACGTACGACAGGCCACACCATCCACCAGCATCAGCAAAAACTGAATACGGTCACTACGCTCTTCAGGGGTCGCTGCTGGCATCTGCCGCTTAAAAACCTCTTCCAGCTCTGTAAAAAGCAATTGTTCTTCATGTGCAAGCAACGCGCGAACTGATTTATTACGTGATGCCTCTGAATACATTTCCAGCAGTAAACAACGATCCCTGAAAGACCAGTCCCGCCAGAAGTCGGATTCCGTATTGATAATATTTGAGACGCTGGTTTGTAGCTGAAGATTTTTCAGTAAAAACATTCGCCAGTTTTCTGCGATACTTTTTATCGTCTCACTGACAATTGATTCTTTGCTACTGTAATAGCGATAAATCTGCCCGGCACCCAGACCTGACTCATGGCTTATGTCAGCCATGCTGGCACCATGAAAGCCAGAGCGACTGAAACAGTTTTTCGCTGCCGAAATGATCTGCTGCTGTCGCTGCTGCAGGAAATCCTTACTGTCTGACCTGCTCAAATAACCTCCTGTTAACTGACGTCACACTAGCCCTGATATTAATTCTCCAATGATAACCGAGGCAGGGGTGCGAGAACATATCAGCCGGAAATTCAGACATCAGATATGATGATTTCACCTTCTCATCTCCTGAAATTTACGCTGAGATTACGCTTTAACATGGGTGCGCATTCCCGCCTGAATGCGCACCCTTTTTTACATTTTCAGTTGCGACTCCTGCAACGCCGTGCCGCCGCCCATCACCTTGTAAAACGTGTTCAGATTTTGATAGTACGCCTGCTCAGCGCTGACCAGACTGGTTCTGGCGGTATAGAGCGTACGCTGAGCGGTTAACGCATTCAGATACGTGTCCACCCCATTCTGATAACGCAGATCGGCCAGATGATAGTATGTCTGTGAAGCAGCAACATTGTTGCGCTGGCTGTTCAGCTGATCTGTGATGGTGCCCTTACGAGCCAGAGCATCTGCGACTTCCTGAAAAGCGGTTTGCACCGCCTTTTCATACGCTGCCACATAATACTCTTTTTGCGCTTTGGTGTAGTTCAGGTAAGAAACGTTGTAGCCACCTTTAAAGATCGGCAGCGAGATGCTGGGCGCAAAAGACCAGATCCCTGCTCCGTTTTTAAACAGTGAAGAGAGATCGGAACTGCCGACGCCACCGCTCGCCGTCAGTGAGATGCTCGGGAAGAAATTTGCACGCGCCGCACCGATATTGGCATTTGCTGCCTTCAGGTTATGCTCAGCCTGTAAGACATCAGGACGATTAATCAGGGCTTCAGATGAAACACCCGCCGGCACGTCACGCAATGCCTGACCAACAGATTCGATGTTTTGCGGCAGCAGATTATCAGGCACGCTTTTACCCACAACCAGGTCCAGGGCATTCTTATCCTGCGCCACGCTGGTGGTATAGCTGGCTACATCTGACAGTGCAGACTGCCAGGTGGTTTCTGCTGAAGCGACATCCACCATTGAAGCCACGCCATTTTGCAGACGTTTGCGTGTCACCTCCAGTGATTGCCGCGTACTCTCTGCTGTCTCTTTCGCAATCTCAAGATTGCTGCGGTCGGCCGCCAGCTGTAACCAGTAATCCACCGTGTTATAGAGTAAGGTCAGGCGCGTACTTCGCGCCCCTTCCAGCGTGCCGAGATAGGTTTCATACTGCTGGCGTGACAGGCTTTGATTTTTGCCAAACAGATCCAGTTCAAATGAACTTACGCTCCCTTCTGCCGAGTAACTGTTGCCCAATGCAGTCTGATTACCCTCTCCTGTCAGCGCGCGAGAGCGGGTTCCACTCACATCGGCGCTGAGCGTGGGGAAGAGATTAGCCCGCTGCTCACCATATTGTGCATGTGCAGACTTCACACTTGCCACAACTTCCCGCAGGTCGCGGCTATTGTCCAGAGCCATTGCGACAACCTGACGAAGCCGGGGATCCTGCACGTAATCCTGCCAGCCCACATCGCGATAATTAATCGCGTTCTGTTGCAGGCCGCGGTAAGCCTCACCGCTCGGGGTTGCGGCAACTACGGCATTATCTGGGCGTGCATAATGCGGATCGAGCGAAACACATCCCGCAAGGAAGCAGGGCAAAAACACCGCTAAACATTTTGCAGATATTGTCATTATTCTCTTACCCTTACTGCGGATTCTGAAGACTGTGTTTCCTCATGCAGTCTGGCCGGAAACAGACGGCGGACCAGCACAAAGAACAGCGGAACAAAGAAGATGGCCAGCAGCGTCGCGGTTAAGGTCCCGCCAATAATGCCGGTACCAATGGCGATACGACTGTTCGCGCCCGCGCCTGTCGAGATAGCCAGCGGCAGCACCCCTGCGGTAAAGGCCAGCGATGTCATGATGATGGGACGCAAACGCATCGTTGCTGCATGCGTCGCGGCCCTGACCAGACTCTCTCCTTTGCGATATTGCTCTTCAGCAAATTCCACGATCAGAATGGCGTTCTTCGCCGAGAGTCCGATGATAGTGAGCAACGCGACCTGGAAATAAACGTCGTTTTCAAGTCCGCGCAGCGTCGTCGCCAGAAGGGCACCGATCACGCCTAATGGCACCACCATCATGACCGAAAAGGGTATTGACCAGCTCTCATACAAAGCAGCAAGGCACAGGAACACCACAATCAGTGAGATGCCATAGAGCGACATTGCCTGATTGCCAGAGAGTTTTTCCTGATACGAGAGGCCACTCCATGCAAAGGTGTTTCCTGCGGGTAACTTCGCCACCAGCTTTTCCATCGCGGTGATAGCATCCCCCGAACTTTTGCCGGAGGCCGGCGAACCCTGAATTTCGTAAGACGCCAGACCGTTATAACGTGACAGGACATCCGGACCATACGCCCATTTCATCGAGGCAAAGGATGAGAACGGCACCATCGTAGTGTTACTGCTGCTGTCCGTTCCGCGCACATACCACTGATCAATATCTTCCGGCTTGCTGCGGAACTGCTGTTCCCCCTGTATGTAGACTTTTTTCACACGACCACGGTCGGTGAAGTCATTGACGTAGCTCCCTCCAATCGCCGCACTTAAGGTGCTGTTAATATCGCTGATCGTCAGACCCAGCGACTGGGCTTTAGCGTCATCAATGTCGACGTCCAGCTGTGGCAGGCTCGGCAGTGAGTTGGCGCGAACGGCACTGAGGTCGGGATCCTTATTGGCCTCGGCAATCAGCTGATCGCGCAACTTAAGCAGTTCGTCGCGACTGGTCGCCCCGCGCGCCTGCAGTTCAAAGGTGAAGCCATTCGACTGACCCAGCCCGGAAACCGGCGGGGGCGTGAGTACAAAAATTTGCGCATCGCGGATGCCCGACAGCGCCTTCATCGCGCGGCCTGCAATGGCATCAGCACTGTTTTCGCTGCCTTCCCGTTCACTCCAGTTCTTCAGCGCGATAAAGCCAATACCGGCGTTCTGACCATTACCCGCAAAACTGAAGCCGTTGACCAGCATGCTGACGTTGACGTTATCTTTCTCCTGGGTGGCAAAGTAGTGCTGAACCTGACGACGCACGTCACTTGTCCGGTTTTCCGTGGCGCCGGGAGCAAGCTGATACTGCACCATGATATACCCCTGGTCTTCAGTAGGCAGGAAGCCCGTGGGCAGGCGCATATAAAGCACTGCACAGCCGATCAACAGCACGCCATATAGAAGCAGATAACGAACTGAACTGTTCACAACATGACCAACACCATTCTGATAGCGTGCCTGGATTTTTTCATAGCTGCGATTAAACCAGCCGAAGAAGCCCGTGCTGCCGCTTTCGTGATTATGCGGTTTAAGCAGGGTGGCACAGAGTGCGGGCGTCAGCGTCAGCGCCACAATCACCGACAGCACCATCGATGAAACAATGGTGATTGAAAACTGACGATAGATCACACCCGTTGAGCCGCTGAAAAAGGTCATAGGCAGGAACACGGCTGAGAGCACCATCGCGATACCAATCAACGCACCGGTAATCTCCTTCATCGATTTTTCCGTCGCCTGACGCGGGGGTAAGCCCTCCTCACGCATCACACGTTCGACGTTTTCAACTACGACGATCGCGTCATCAACCAGTAAGCCGATGGCAAGCACCATCCCGAACATAGTGAGGGTATTAATCGAGTAGCCAAAGAGGGACAGCACGCCAAAGGTGCCCAGCAGCACGACCGGAACAGCAATCGCCGGGATGAGCGTAGTACGGATGTTTTGCAGGAAAACAAACATCACGATGACCACTAAAATCACCGCTTCGATGAGCGTTTTCACCACTTCTTCAATGGAGATTTTAACGAAATCGGTGCTGTCGAGCGGATAAGCGATCTCATAGCCCGCAGGCATAGTGCTGCGAAACTCATTAATTTTCGCTTTAACCTGCTCGGCGGTTGAGAGCGCATTGGCACCTGACGCCAGCTGCACGGCAATACCGGATGCAGGATGACCGTTGGCCAGAACGTTAGAACTGTAATCTTCATTACCCATCTCAACGCGTGCGACATCACTCAGTCGTACTACTGACCCATCCGCCTGGCTTTTCAGCACGATATTGCGGAACTGCTCGGGGGTTTGCAGTCGGGATCGTGAACGGACCGTCGCCACCAGCTGTTGTTCTTTGCTGGCGGGTTGTGCCCCTAACTGCCCCGAGGAGACCTGCGTGTTCTGACTCTCAAGTGCCGTTGTGACGTCGGAAGGCATCAGAGAAAAGGAAGTCAGCCTGGCGGGATCGAGCCAGATACGCATCGCATATTCAGCACCGAATACCTGAACGCTGCCTACTCCCGGCACACGCGCCAGGCTGTCTTCCATGTTACTCACCATATAGTCGGCGACATCTGATGAGCTGCTTTTATTGGTTTTATCGTACAGCGCCAGGATCAGCAAAAAGTCACTCTGCGCTTTCTGAACGGTCACACCCTGTGACGTGACTGCGGTCGGCAGGCGGCTCTCGGCCTGCTGAACCTTGTTCTGCACCTGAACCTGCGCAATATCCGGGTCGGTTCCCTGCTGGAAAGTGACGTTGATTTTGACCTGGCCGGTGGAAGCAGTGCTGGTGGCATCGAAATAGAGCAACCCATCCAGCCCGGTAAGCTGCTGCTCAATGACCTGAGTCACGCTGCTCTCCAGCGTTTCAGCAGAAGCACCGGTATAGGTGGCCTGAATACTGATTTGCGGCGGTGCCACATCCGGATATTGCGCCACCGGCAGGCTGTTAATGCTCAGGATGCCGAACATCATGATGCACAGGGCGATTACCCAGGCGAAAACCGGACGACGAATAAAGAACTGAGCCAGCATATCATTTGCCCTCGCCGGTTGCGGCTTTCGCGTCTGGCGTCACTTCGACTGCCTTGACGCGCATGCCCGGCTGAACTTTAGCGGTGCCTTCCACAATCAGCTTGTCACCGCGGTTCAGTCCCGAGGTAATCAGCCATTTGTTGCCAATCACGCGGTCGGCTACGACGTCCCGGCTTTCTACTTTGCTCTCGTTATCCACCACCAGCGCAGTGGCGTTGCCCTTCGCATCCCGGGTAATTCCCTGCTGCGGTGTCAGAATTGCATCGCTCTGTACGCCATTGGTGACGCTGGCGCGAACGTACATGCCAGGCAGAAGTTCATGTTGCGGATTCGGGAAGATCGCGCGCAGCGTTACTGTACCCGTGGCTTCATCCACTGAGACTTCGGTCAGCTCCAGCTTTCCGGGATGCTCATAGGCAGTACCATCTTCCAGATTCACCGTCACGGGAACGGCATCGGCACTTTGCTGCAGCGACGCCTGCTGGCGCTTCAGTTTCAGCAGTTGCACACTGGATTGGGTGAGATCGACGTAGATGGGATCGAGCGCGCGTATCGTTGCCAGTGCAGAAGTCTGGCTGGCGGTGACCAGTGCACCTGGCGTCACCGATGAGATCCCAATACGACCACTGATCGGTGCTTTGATTTGGGTGTAGTTCAGACTGATACGGGCACTTTCCACGGCAGCGCGATACTGGTCGACAGAAGCGACGTTCTGCTGATACGTTGCCTGGGCATCATCAGCATCCTGCCGTGACACACCATTCTCTTTAACCAGCGCAGCATAGCGTTCGGCTTTTAATTTACTGCTTTTCACCAGCGCCTGAGCATTCTTCAGCTGTGCCAGGGCCTGATCGTAACTGGCCTGATAGCTGGCGGGATCGATCTGGTAAAGAATCTGCCCGGCTTTAACTTCATCACCCTCTCTAAACAGGCGTTTCTGGATGATGCCATCCACCTGGGGCCTGACATCTGACGTCATACTGCCCGTTACGCGTCCGGCCAGCTGACTATCCAGCGTCACAGATTCGGTTTGCAATGTTTTCACACCGACTTCTGTGGTCATGTTTCCATTTGGCTGCTGACTGTTTTGATCGCAGGCCGCCACAATCATCACAAGTCCGGCGATGATACTGCGCTGAAAGTTTCTCATAAAAATCCTGTAATGAACGTTCATTCTCAGCATGCAGTTTAATTAATCAGCAATAAAATGTATGTCAGCAAAACGAAAAGAAGGATGTCAGGAAGTATGTGAAAGCTGGCTTGTAATTATTGTCAGGCGTCAGGCCAGCGCATGGATGAACAGACATTGAGCAGTGTCCTCCACCGCCTTAGAGTGTGACACTGGCTTCGAAGGGTCAGGCTGAACAATCAATGTTAAAAAAGGCGGATGCAGGAACTGATGAGGCCAGTTATGGGCAGTTTTACAGGACTTATGTCCGCTAAATAGTCTCTTTAGTGAGGAATAACTTGCTCAGTTTTCAGTTAAGGCGTCCCTGCTGGCGGAGGCATTTATTGGATCCAGAGCCGATCCAGGCAGGTAAACATTTCATCACTTTGCAAATCGGCCCGCACGCGTTACTCTATACGAAACATATACGTTTCATATAAGGCTCATATGGGTATCGTAAAAATCTCCGACCTGATGCATGAAAATCTGCGCATCGCCAGTCAGGCGATGAGTCGCTCGATTAATGCACAGGCTGAACACTGGCTGAAACTCGGCATGCTGGCAGAACTCTATCCGCAGCAGACCCAACACCAACTGGCGCAGATGCTGATCCGGCTTGAACTGGACGGCAGCGCTGATATCCGCAATATGCTCCATAAAGAGAGCCTCACCACACAAGGAGACGTGTCATGAACACCGTTAAAATTCATACCGCCGCGGAGATTGAGATGGCGCGCGCAGCCGGGCAGGCTGCGGCGCAGGTACTGGCGATGATTACACCGCACATTCGCCCCGGCATTACCACCGAAGAGCTGGATGATATCTGCCACGACTTCATTGTGAATGAACTCAGGGTAACGCCCGCGAACATCGGCTATCACGGCTATACCCGCACGACCTGTACGTCGGTCAATCACGTGGTGTGCCACGGTATACCAGCCAGCAAAAAGCTCAAGGATGGCGATATCGTTAATATCGATGTGGCGGTCATCAAAGATGGCTGGTACGGCGATACCAGCAGAATGTATTTTGTCGGGACGCCGTCAGTCCGTGCAAAACGTCTGGTCGATATCACCTATCAATCGATGGTTGCGGGGATCAAAACTGTCCGTCCCGGCGCGACGCTGGGCGATGTGGGCGCGGCAATCCAGCGTGTTGCTGAAGCTGCCGGTTTCTCTGTAGTACGGGAGTATTGCGGGCACGGCGTGGGTGAGATTTATCACACCGATCCGCAGGTGCTGCATTACGGCACCCCAGGTGAAGGAATGCCCCTGAAGGCCGGTATGATCTTCACTATCGAACCGATGATTAATGCCGGTAAAGCCGGAACCAGCGTGCTTTCAGATGGCTGGACAGTCGTTACCAAAGATCGCTCGCTCTCGGCGCAATGGGAACATACCGTCGCCGTCACTGAAGAGGGTTTCGATCTGCTGACGCCGTGGCCTGAAGGCACTGGCGACTACCCGGCAATTTAATCACTCAGCCTGAGACGCGATCTCAGGCTGCTTTCTTCATTTGCTCCTGACTGCACTGAGGGTGTTCAGCGAGCCTGAATGCCATATCTGCACATTGTTGCGGCTCGCGCGCTTCACCTGATAAAGCGCCTCATCAGCACATCTCAGCCACTCATGAATTGAAGCCGCATCACGTGCTGCCGCAATCCCAATACTCACCGAACACTGAAAGGTGGATGACGCGGGCAGCCGCAACAGGGCAATCCCCTGCCTGATTTGCTCTGCCAGCAGCAGGATGCTGGTTTCATCCGCATCCCGTACGATCACACACAATTCATCGCCGCCAAAGCGGGCGGGCACATCTTTCATGCCGACGCTGTCACGCAGCAGTGCCGAAATCTCTGTCAGCAGAAAGTCACCCGCTTCATGCCATAGGTATCGTTAACCTGTTTGAAGTGGTCGACATCCAGCAGCATTAACCAGGCTTTGCCCTCGCCTCGCTGCGTGCGCAAAAACTCACTTTCCAGCCGGCGCTCAAACAAACGGCGGTTAGGGATTTTCAGACCGGGGTCCATCAGCGCAATGCGTTCCAGCTCGCGGTTCTTCTGGCGCAGGGTCAGGGTCAGATTGTGCGAGACTACGCTGAGTGCCAGCAGATACAGGCTGGCAAGCGGCAGTGTCAGCCAGACGGTTCGGGTACTGAACGTCAGCACCAGGGGGGCCTTTTCCGCTGACCAGACCAGCACAAAGGCAAACAGAAATGCCTGCAGCGCGGACTTCAGCTGAACCCAGCCGCCTGCCGAGTAGCGATCGGAGATCAGTACCGCCATGATAATAATTGAAGGCAGCGGACTCAGTGCCATCGCAGCAACCCAGACGCCGCCAAAAGCGGCATCCAGCGTGAGATTCTTACGCTCAAAACCGGTCGGATCGCGCGACCGCAATGCCATTCGATAGGCAGCATAAGGCCAGATAAACGCATTAGTAAACAGAAGAGCACAAAGTGCCGCGCTTTTTCCCATCTCCATCAGAACCGAAAGAATAGGCAGAAAACAGAGAAAGGTGCCGAGCTGGCGCATCATAAACATTCGTCGCACAAATCGCGTCGAGCGGCGCTTCAGTTGAATATCGTCGGGAGTATAATAATTCATAGGCGGAGTGAAGCAGCGACAGGTTACGGCAGTTTATCGGCATTAAGTGAATCAGGGTAATTTTTTTACAGAATATTCTTATAGCCTGTCAGCTTAATCAACAGATGCTGATCATATTTGTTCACAGAGAAGTTTGGGCGGATTATTGCCGCGCGCCTTATTGCGCGCGGTAGCAGATTATCTGCGGCCTTTAATGACTGAGGCCGACCAGTTGAAATCGCTGACTTCACTGGCAGTAAGTGACTCAGGTTTCTTTTTACGCAGCGGTTTTTTCTTCTCCTTTTCGGCCTTTGCTTTCTCCTTCTCCAGCTTACTGGCCATCACTATCTGCCGTGCTTCACTGTTGAATTCTTTATCTTTTTTACTATCCGGCTCTTTACCGGTTCGCTGACGGTACTTTTCAGCCAACCCTTTATAGGTTTGTTCGACGGCCAGACGTTCATCAGCACTGAACTGATCAATGGAAATCATCTTCTTATCGCTCATAGCGGCGTGTCCTGTGGCAAGTTGTCCGGTCAAGTGTACCGCATTCAGGGCCCATTAACGCAGCGAATGGCAACCGTTCTGCAGGCTCATGTTCCCCCACGTCCCTGCTATCAGGTAGTTTCTCTGAAAGACGCGCCTTAGCCCTGTTAAAAATAAGGTTATCTCTTAATATAAAACTAATGTTCATCAGGTTTACTGGTAGTGACCACGTACTGCCGAGGAGCTGAAGGAATGATTAAAGAGACCGATCGCCTGTCACAGGCGTTATTACGGCGGCATGGGATTGGCGTTAAGCAGAAACGTATACACTTTCGTGGCCGCGATTTATTATTTCAGCTGCATAATGCCCGCTATGAAGTTTTTAACGGCGATCGCTGTATTGCGACCGTCGAAACGAACAATATCAATGAAGCGATTAAACAGTTTAAAGCGCTGGATAACCCTGCGGAGAAATAAGCATGCCAGATTATCGCGTGTTTCAGAAGGACCAGACAGTCAGGGCCGTGAATCATGAAAGCCAGGATCGGCACAATATGTTAGCAGCTGAAGGCTACAAAGTGGTGTGGGACGTGATCAATGCCGATAACGCTGATGCAGCGCTTTTGCGCTATCAGCAGTTGCGTCACGATGAGCGTAACGCTGCGCAGAACTTTGCAACGGATTCGCTTTTCGGCTCTCTTCTGGGTCTGTTATCCCGCTAAGTCAGCATGGGCTGCGGGTTTAAGGGCGAAGTTACTGTTAATTCATCCCATGCTGATTAAAATAGAGAAAATTTCCCGCACACAGGTTTCTGATGAAAATCACTATTCACAAAGAAGATGAGCTGTTTATGCACAACTTCTTTGCTGCACCCTGCGACACCTTTGATACAGACTCACTTCAGGCACAACACATTCAGCAATCGCTTCAGCTGGCCATTCAGCAAAAAAGTGCAGAGGCAGACAGCGACTGGAAGCGCAGCCTGACTTTTCTGCTGCTGTTTCTCTTTTTATATGCTGCGCTGGGGGCCTCGCTGACGCTGGATCTCAGCACCACGGGCACGGCGCATAAGAGTATCGAATATGCGCTGGAAGCGATTCCGGTGCTCATCGCCTTCTCCGGTTTCTTCATCTCCATTCTTTATCTCTTCCTGACCCGCGCCAGCGCGCGTAAGCAGCATAACTGGGAAAAAAGTATTCTGGTGCTGGAGAAGTACGCCATCGGTAACCTGTTTAAAGCCACTCATACTCAGGGCGGTGGCACGAGCAATTACTCTGTACCCAATCTTTCTATTTCGCTCGCACTGTTTATCTGTGTGACCTGGCTGGTGATTTATAACTATCTTACTTTTACCACCAGCGGCGTGTTTGGCAGTGTCATCTCGCTTTTCATCAGCACCATGGTTTATGTCATTCTGGATATCCAGCTGCTTAAACCCTTTGTTCATGCTGTTGAAAAAGACGAATCCGAAAAGAGTAACGCGGATAAAGAGCAGGATTAATGACTTTTCCTGACGTTAAAGCAGATACCCGGCCAGTGAGTCGGGTATTTTTTTGGTTGCTAAAAGACGTTTTCGCTATATAGCTTTTGCTGCACCGAGACGAATAGAAAGGCGAATTGACAGCAAGTAGTATGTTGTAACTATATATAACTTCCACCTTTTACACTGCAACTTACTGAACGCTGCCTGAAGGCCCGCTTTCACCGCGGGCCAAACGCGTTACCAGCAGGTTTTCTGCATATCGATAACGAAACGATATTTCACATCGCTGGTCAGCATGCGTTCAAAGGCTGTCTCCACCTCTTCACCGGTAATCATCTCTACGTCAGCCGTGATGTTGTGCTCACCACAGAAGTCGAGCATCTGCTGCGTCTCCTGAATGCTGCCGATTGAGGTGCCCGTGATACTCAGGCGGCGGAACACCATTGGCGTGACATTCGGTGACGGATGCGGTTGATCGGGGATCCCCACCAGCACCAGCTGACCGTTGGTTTTCAGCGTGCTGAGATAAGGATCGAGGTCGTGAGGTGCCGCAACACAGTCCAGGATAATATCGAGCGACGCCTGACACCCGGCCATTTGTGCCGCGTCTCGCGAGACCACCACATGTTTAGCCCCCAGCCGACGCGCATCCGCCCCTTTCGCCGGAGAGGTCGTAAACAGAGTTACCTCCGCACCCAGCGCGCTGGCCAGCTTAACCGCCATATGGCCCAGGCCGCCAAGACCGACCACACCCACACGATCGCCTGCTTTGACGTTGAAGTGCTGCAAGGGTGACCAGACGGTCACGCCTGCGCACAGCAGTGGAGCCACCGCGTTCAGCGCCAGATTATCCGGCACCGTGACCACAAAATGCTGGTCGGCGATAACGTGCTGCGCATAGCCGCCAAACGTCGTGTTGCCGGTATATTTATCGGTGCCGTTATAGGTTGGCGTGAAACCCGCCTCACAGTACTGCTCTTCTTGCTGCTGGCAGAAGTGACACTCCCGGCAGGAATCGACCATCACGCCAACGCCAACCGTCTCTCCAACAGAGAATTTAGTGACTTTGTCACCTGTTGCAACCACACGACCAACAATCTCGTGACCGGGCACCAGCGGATAACGGCTGACGCCCCATTCATTGCGCGCCATATGCAGGTCAGAGTGGCAGACACCGCAGTAGAGAATCTCAATTTTTACATCATCAGCCTGCAGATCGCGTAACTCAACCTCGCCTGACTTGAGCGGTTGACCTGCTTGGGTAGCTACCAGCGCGTTAATTTTCATCTGTTGCCTCTTCTTACCTGATGGTCGTAAAGAAAGCGGCACACTATAGACACACGAAGCTCCTTTTGGTAGTAGTTACCTTTTGGTTACCATAAAATCGTGAGGTGATTATGCCGGTCTGGGTTGATGGAAAACTGTGCTTTTATGCGGACTCACCGCCGCGCCGCCTGCTGGAACTGTTTTCGGTGAAGTGGAGCACAATGGTGCTGCATGCGCTTTTTCACTGGCCGGACAATCGGGCACGCACGGGCGAACTGGAGCGCAGCCTGCAGGGCATCTCGAAGAAGATGCTGATCCAGACGCTGCGTGAGCTGGAACAACGCGGACTGGTGTCACGTCAGGTGTGGCAGGTGGTGCCGCCAAAAGTGGAATACAGCCTCACGGCGCTGGGCCATACCTTCGCACAGCCGATTGAGCAGATGTATCAGTGGGGGCTGGAGAATCAGGCTGCGCTGGATGAAATGGAAAATCATGCGCGCAGCCATCAGGAAAGTGGCGGATAAAACGCCGCCCGTTATGCAGGTTACCGCGTCCTAGTCGAACGGGAACTCGCGCGCCAGCACGCGCGCAATCACATTCAGCGCGCCTTCATCATTGTTACTCTGCGTCTGGTAGCGCGCCACGGCGGCGACAGCGTCGGCCGCATTGGCCATTGAGAAACTGAAGCAAGCCTGGCGCAGCATCTCGATATCATTCGCGCTGTCGCCAATCGCCAGCACTTCACAATCACTGATGCCCCATTTTTCCTGCAGCAGCGCGATGCCGTGGGCTTTATGGCAGCCGGGAATGATGAGGTCAATAAAACCAAAGCCGCTGGAAACCGGATGCATGATATTTTCCAGCTCGCCCAGACGCGCATGCAGGCGTTGCAGCAATGCTTCCACCCCTTCATGTTCCAGCTTCAGCGAGAACTTGAAGATAGTGTCGTCAATGGCATACAGGTCATCGCGCTTTTCCAGACGGTGATAGTGGTTTGCCAGCTGGTCCATCACCTCGTCAGAGGCAGAAGAATGCATATAAGCACCATTTCGTCCGCACACCACTACCGCGATGTCCGGTTCATGCGCCAGAATATCGAGGATCTTATGCACCTTCTCCTGCGCTAACTCGCCGCAGAAAATCTCTTCATTACAGTCAGAGACCCAGGCGCCATTTTCTGCCACGAAAGCAATCTCATCTTTGATGTCGGGAAAATAGCGCTGCAGCTGGTAATACTGATTACCACTGGCCACCACAAAACGGATGCCCTTCTGCTTCAGCAGCGCATACTGACGTGAAAACCGCTGAACGTTGTACTGCTTATTATCGTCCAGAAAGGTGCCGTCCATATCCACCGCAATCATCTTAACCGCCATCTCGCCTGCCCCTATACGTTCGCCGTTCTGTCCTGCCGGCTGATTGATTTGATTCATAAAGCTTACTCGCTGTGTGGATTAATGAGAATGCAAATAGTGACTTTGCTAACGGCTTTCAGAGCGTTCCGGTTCAGAAGTTGTGTTACAACGCACGTTTTTTATCGTTAAAAGAATGTTAACCTCAGCCGCACTTTACGAATGAAGATTATTTTAATTGCATTCGTAACTCAATCCCGAACTTTGAGGAGTGTGAAATGCGTAATGAATCCCGAGCAACACCTTTGCCTGATGACGTTAAAAGCGCTATCCGCAAAATGAAACAGCAGCTACGCCAGCAAATTGGCGACGTGGATGCCCTGTTTCGGCAAGTGTGCGACAACATTACTGCCGCGATTGCAGAGGCAAAAGCGGACGAAGCGCGAACCGACAGTGCCTGGCCGGTCGTGCCGATGCAGGACATAACAGAAGGGAAGGTTTCGGATGAAACCCGATCGCTGATTAAACGTCGCGGCTGTGTCGTGATTAAGCAGCACTTCACGCGTGATCAGGCGATGGCATGGGATAAGTCGATGCTCGACTACCTGGATCACAACCGTTTTGATGAGCAGTACCGCGGTCCCGGTGATGACTTTTTTGGCACGCTCGCTGCCTCACGTCCCGAAATCTACCCGATTTACTGGTCGCAGGCGCAGATGGAAGCGCGGCAGAGTACGGCGATGGCTGATGTGCAATCTTTTCTGAACCGGTTATGGACGTTTAACTCTCAGGGCAAACAATGGTTTGATCCTGATGTCAGCGTGATCTATCCCGATCGCATTCGTCGCCGTTTGCCCGGCACCACGTCGAAAGGATTAGGTGCCCATACCGACTCCGGCGCGCTGGAACGCTGGTTACTGCCCGCTTATCAGCAGGTTTTCAGCAAGCTGTTTCACGGTGATTTTGCCGCTTACGATCCCTGGGATGCGGCACACCGTACCGAGGTTGATGAGTATGATCTGCCTGGCACGACCAAGTGTTCAGTGTTCCGCACATTTCAGGGCTGGACCGCACTCTCCGATATGATCCCTGGCCAGGGGCTGCTGCATGTGGTGCCGGTGCCGCAGGCGATGGCGTATATCCTGCTGCGCCCGCTGCTTTCCGATGTGCCTGAAGATGAACTCTGTGGCGTCGCGCCGGGTCGGGTGTTACCTGTTAATGAGCAGTGGCATCCGCACCTGATCGCCGGACTCTGTTCAATCCCGGCTCTGGAGGCGGGCGATTCAGTGTGGTGGCACTGTGATGTGATCCATTCCGTTGCACCGGTGGACGATCAGCAGGGCTGGGGCAATGTCATGTATATCCCCGCTGCGCCAATGTGTGATAAAAACCGCGTCTACGCCCGCCAGGTTGCGCAGGCGCTGGAGCAGGGACGTTCACCAGGCGATTTTCCGCCGGAAGATTATGAAGCCGGGTGGGAGCAACGTTTTAAGCCGGAAGATCTTAATATTAACGGACGTCGTTCACTGGATTTAGCCTGACTCTGACCCCGCGTTGTGCACCAGCGCGGGGGATTCCCTGATACACTTCACGTTTTATTCCTGACGAAACCCAATTATGAATCCGCGACATCATCAGATTATTCAACTGGTTAATAGCCGGGGCAACGTAACGGTCAGTGAACTGGCGCAGCTGACCGGTGTTTCTGAAGTGACGGTGCGTCAGGATCTCACGCTGCTGGAACGCGACCGGCTGCTGCGTCGGGTGCATGGCTCCGCGCTGGCGCTGGACAGTGACAATGTCGGCACCCGCATGAACACCCGCTATTCCACCAAGCAGGCGCTGGCGCAGCACGCCGCCAGCCTGGTGCAGACGGGTGAATCGGTATTCATCGAAGGGGGCAGTACCAATGCGCTGCTGGCGCGTGCGCTGGCTGACCGTGCCGATCTGACGCTGATCACCGTCAGCCACTATATTGCCCAGCTTCTGCGAGACGCCACCTGTGAAGTGATTGTGCTGGGTGGATTGCTGCAGAAAAGCAGTGAGTCGGTAGTCGGCCCGCTGACGCGTTACTCCATTCATCAGGTGCATTTTCACAGAGCGTTTGTCGGTGTGGATGGCTGGCACCCGGAAACCGGCTTCACCGGCCGCAATATGCTGCGCTGTGACGTGGTGGATGCGGTGCTGGCGAAAGGCGCTGAAAGCTATGCCCTGACCGATGCCTCTAAATTCGGGCAGATTCACCCTTATCCGCTCTCATCCGGTTACCAGGTCGGCCATGTGATTACCGATGAAACACTGGATGCGGGGACCGTCACGCAGCTCAGGGAACAGGCCATTGAGGTGATACAGATTGCGGCGAATTAAGCCGACCACGGGCCCTGAGTAACGGAATCGCGCAGCATCAGGCTGGCCGTAAAAGGCGCCTGACTGTGCCAGTCACCGCCATCCAGCATGGTCAGCAGGCGGTTAATCGTCTCATCGATCATCTCCGTCACCGGCAGTTTCATACTGGATAACGACGGCGTGATATAGGGTGCCAGCGGGATATCATCGAAGCCTATTACCGATACCCGAGCGGGCACCGCGATGCCGCATTCAGTCAGCCGCTTGATGGCACCAATCGCCATCTCATCATTACTCGCCACCAGCGCCGTGAATGAGGCGTTGCGTTCCAGCAACTGGTCCACAGCGGCCATACCGCTCTGCGCCGTCCATTTACCCGCCACGACGCGGCGGTCGTCCGCTTCCAGCCCCTTAGCGGCCAGCGCAGCGTGATAACCTGACAGACGTTGGACGCCGGTCGGGGAATCCAGAGAACCGGTGATAAAGGCGATGTCGCGATGCCCCTGATTCAGCAGATGGGTTACCGCTGTGGCGCTGCTGGCGTGCTGATCGCTGTAAATGCAGTAGCTCTGGTTGACGCGCAGCCGTCGGTTGATGACCAGTATCGGCTGTTTATGGCGGGAGATAATCGCATCCAGCGCGTCGATACTCAGAAAGCGCGGGTAGATAATGATGCCGTCACAGCGCAGGTCGAGCAAAAACTGAATCGCCGCTTCTTCCTGCTCAGCGGTGTGTTTGCCGTCCGCCAGAATCAGCTGGCGACCCTGCTGCTCCATCATGCGCGCGGAGTGCGCCATCAACTCAGTGAAATAGCTGCCGCTGTAGAGCGTATTGGTGATCACCAGTCCGATAGTCTGCGACGTTTTAGTCGCCAGGTTGCGCGCCAGCAGATTGGGCCGGTAGCCGGTTTCCGCGATCGCCTTTAACACTCTTTCACGCTTCTCCTGCCCGACATAGCCATTGCCGGACAATACACGTGACACCGTCGCTTTTGAGACGCCCGCCCTGTCTGCCACTTCCTGAATCGTTGCCATGGTGAAGCTCCTTTGCTGCGTCGCTCTGCAGTCTACCTAAGCCTCTCAATGTTGGAAATATTTACCCTGCCCGCTGGCGCAGATACCCGGCCCGCCGGAGGTGATGAAGTTCACAAAAAACAAATCTGACTGATTTACCCTCTTGTCGGCCCACTGAAAGCACTTCATGATTTTATGAAACCGGTTTCCTATTTGCCTGTCAGCAGCCGATAAAAATATAAAAACGTAACCGATTTACCCTACAGAGAAGAGCGATCATGCCCATGAACTATGCCGAGGTGTCACGCGCCATTGTCGATGCGCTAGGCGGCCTCACCAATATCGAAGCCGTAACCCACTGCATGACCCGCCTGCGGTTTGTGGTGAAAAATGAAACGCAGGTCGACTATCCCCGCCTCAAAGCGATCAGGGGCGTTATGGGCGTGGTACACAACGACACGCAGTGCCAGGTGATCATCGGGAATAACGTCTCGCAGGCTTATCAGGCGGTGCTGGCACTGGGATCGCCCGGCGCGGTAACGACTGAACCGGTGAAACGCAAAATTACCCTGCGAGGCATCGGCGCGGGCATTCTGGATGCGCTGGTGGGCACCATGTCGCCGCTGATCCCGGCAATTATTGGCGGGTCGATGGTGAAGCTGCTGGCGATGATTCTGGATATGGCGGGTGTGTTTGAAAAAGGCTCGTCAACGCTGGTGATCCTCAACGTGATTGGCGACGGCGCATTCTTCTTCCTGCCGATTATGGTGGCCGCCTCTGCGGCGCTGAAATTCAAAACCAATATGTCGCTGGCAATCGCCATCGCCGGTGTCCTGGTGCATCCCAATTTTGTTGAGCTGATGGCAAAAGCGGCACAGGGTCAGCCGGTCGAGTTCGCTTTCATCCCGATCACCGCGGTGAAATATACCTACACGGTGATCCCGGCACTGGTGATGACCTGGATTCTGTCGCACATTGAGCGCGGCGTGGATCGCATTACTCCGGCCGTTACCAAAAACTTCCTGAAACCGATGCTGATTGTGCTGATTGCTGCCCCTATTGCGATTGTGCTGATTGGTCCGATCGGCATCTGGATCGGCAGCGGTATTTCGGCGCTGGTCTACACCATCCATGGCTATCTTGGCTGGCTGTCGGTTGCGATTATGGGTGCCATCTGGCCGCTGCTGGTGATGACCGGGATGCATCGTGTGTTCACGCCGACCATCATCCAGACCATTGCAGAAACCGGCAAAGAGGGCATGGTGATGCCGTCAGAAATTGGTGCCAACCTGTCGCTGGGCGGATCGTCGCTGGCAGTGGCGTTTCGCACCAAAAATCGTGAACTGCGCCAGACGGCACTGGCAGCAGCAGCGTCTGCCATCATTGCCGGCATTTCTGAACCGGCGCTGTATGGCGTGGCGGTTCGTCTGAAACGGCCGCTGATCGCCTGTCTGATCAGCGGTTTTATCTGCGGCGCGGTCGCGGGCATTGGCGGGCTGGCCAGCCACTCAATGGCCTCGCCTGGCCTCTTCACCAGCGTACAGTTCTTCGACCCGGCTAATCCCATGAGTATCGTCTGGGTCGGCGCAGTCATGGTGTTGTCGGTGGTGCTGTCGTTTGTGCTGACGCTGCTGTTAGGGTTTGAAGATATTCCTGAAGCGCAAACTGAAACCAAATCCGAATCCAGTCCCGCCGCGCAATCTGCGCCTGTTACCGAACGTACCAACGCGATTAATAGCCACTAAAGGAAAGGGTCACGCTGACCCGGAAAAGAGGATTGCATGTCTGATTCAAGGTTCCCGCAAGGGTTTTTATGGGGCGGCGCGTTAGCCGCCAATCAGAGTGAAGGCGGTTTTCGTGAGGGCGGAAAGGGCTTAACCACCGTCGATATGATCCCGCATGGCCCACACCGACTGGCGGTCAAGCTGGGTCTGGAAAAGCGCTTTACGCTGCGGGATGATGAATTTTATCCCAGCCATGATGCCATCGATTTCTATCACCGCTATCCGGAAGATATTGCGCTGATGGCGGAAATGGGGTTCAGCGTGTTTCGCACATCAATTGCCTGGAGCCGCCTCTATCCCAATGGCGATGAACTGACGGCCAATCCGGAGGGCATCGCTTTTTACCGCGCGGTGTTTGAGGAGTGCCGGAAATATAATATCGAACCGCTGGTTACGCTCTGTCATTTCGATGTGCCGATGCATCTGGTGACCGAATATGGCTCATGGCGCAATCGTAAAATGGTCGACTTCTTTGCCCGCTATGCCCGTAGCTGTTTCGAGGCGTTTGATGGCCTGGTGAAATACTGGCTGACCTTCAACGAGATCAACATCCTGCTGCACAGCCCGTTTTCCGGTGCGGGTCTGGTGTTTGAACCGGATGAAAACAGGGAGCAGGTGAAGTATCAGGCGGCACATCACGAACTGGTCGCCAGCGCGCTGGTCACGCGAATCGCGCATGAAGTCAATCCGACGAATCAGGTCGGCTGCATGCTGGCAGGCGGCAACTTCTATCCGTGGTCCAGCAAACCGGAAGATGTCTGGGCAGCGCTGGAAAAAGATCGTGAAAACCTGTTCTTTATTGATGTACAGGCACGCGGTGCTTATCCGGCTTATGCTGCGCGCGTGTTCCGTGAAAAAGGCGTCACGCTTGAGATCGCTGACGGCGATGCCGATATCCTGAAAAACAGCGTCGATTTTGTCTCGTTCAGTTATTACGCCCCTCGCTGCGCCTCGGCGGAGATGAACGAACAGAACAGCAGCGCGGCCAATGTGGTGAAATCCCTGACCAACCCTCATGTGCCACGTAGCGAGTGGGGCTGGGGCATCGATCCACTGGGCTTACGCATTACCATGAATATGATGTACGACCGCTATCAGAAGCCGCTTTTCCTGGTGGAAAATGGTCTGGGCGCGCGCGATGAAATCGATGCGAATGGCGAGATCAATGACGACTACCGCATCAGCTATCTGCGCGAGCATATCCGCGCCATGGGCGATGCCATAGAGGATGGTGTCCCGGTGATCGGCTACACCAGTTGGGGCTGTATCGATCTGGTGGCCGCTTCGACCGGTGAAATGAGCAAGCGCTACGGTTTTGTCTATGTTGATCGGGACGATCTTGGGAACGGTACGCTGGCGCGCACGCGAAAGAAATCGTTCTGGTGGTATAAGAAAGTGATTGCCAGTAACGGGGCAGATCTTGAGTGACACCGTCACTTAAAAGTAATATCTGAGCGCCCTGCTCCGCATCAGCCGGGCCAGAGCAGAACGCTCACGCATGCGTTGTGCTCCGGCAATAATTATCGTATAACGAATGTCTCCGAGGGGTGTCCTGTAATGGGCTGAGATGGCGCAAGCCGAACCCTTTGAACCTGATCTGGGTCATGCCAGCGAAGGGACGGGTCGGCAGATTTTCTGCCCTATCTCCTGCACTATCCCCTGTTCCAGACCGTATGCCCGGATCTCCCTGCTACTGGAGATCCTATGACACATCCGCTTTTCGAAACCGGCTTTTATGGTCGTCTGCGCCATCAGGCGGGCACGCAATGGCACGATTATGTCAGGCACAATTTTGTGCAGCAGCTCGGACACGGCACGCTGCCACCCGCCGCTTTTCGTCACTATCTCACCCAGGATTATCTGTTTCTGCTGCACTTCGCCCGTGCATGGGGTCTGTTGATCAGCAAACTCTCAGAACCGGCTGCATTACGCAGCGCGACGGCATCGCTGAACGCCATTATCAGCGAACTGCCGCTGCATCTGGCTTACTGCCAGCAGTGGGGCATCAGCGAAGAGGCGATGGCGAGCGAAACGGAGGCAATGGAAACGATCAACTACACCCGTTACGTGCTGGACGTGGGTCACACCGGAGATGCGCTGGAGCTGATGACGGCGCTGATGCCATGCGTCGCCGGTTATGCGGAAATCGGCCTGAGGCTGCTGGAGGATCCCGCGACCCGCTTCGGGGGGAATCCTTACGCGGCATGGATTGAGAATTACGGTGATGAGTCCTACCTGGCGGGCGTCGGTTCTTCACTGATGCTGTTTGAAACTCTGGCTCAGCAGCGCGCCGGTGAACAGCGTATTAACTCACTGTCGGAGATATTTACCACCGCAACCCGACTGGAAGCGGCATTCTGGCAGATGGGGCTTAATTATGCTGACTGTCTGCAGGTCAGCTCATGACGCGGCTGAACGCTGCCGTGCCGCCGGGTATTTCCGTTCGCCAGCTCTGCCTGACGCTTAATCAGCAGCAACTGTTCAGCGAGCTTAATCTGGAAATCGCGGGCGGTGCATTGACCGCTTTACTGGGGGCCAGCGGCGTGGGTAAAAGCAGCCTGATGCGGGTGATTGCCGGTCTGACGCCACCCACTTCGGGACAGATTAACGGCAGCGATGGTCTGCCGCTGGCCGGGCGCATCGCCTGGATGGGGCAGCAGGATTTGCTCTATCCGTGGCTGACGGTGGAACAGAACGTCTGCCTCGCCAGTCGTCTGAAAGGTGAGAAAGCCGATCGCGACCTGGCGCAGCATTTGCTGGCGCGGGTGGGCCTGAGCCACTGTGCCCGTGCGCGACCTGCGACACTTTCGGGCGGTATGCGTCAGCGGGTAGCGCTGGCGCGTACCCTCTACACCCGTCAGCCGATTGTGCTGATGGATGAGCCTTTCTCGGCACTGGATGCACTGACCCGCACGCAGATCCAGACCCTGGCGGCAGAGGTGCTGGCCGGACATACCGTGCTGCTGATCACTCATGATGCCGCGGAAGCCTGTCGCCTCGGTCATCACCTGCTGGTAATGGGATCCGCAGGCATTGAAACCTGCCCGCCACTGCAGGGCCAGCCACCGCGGGCAGCAGATGACATTAGCGTGATTCAGAGTCAGGCCACCTTGCTGAAACAGCTAAGCAGGCTGGCCGGATGAGATTACGTTTCGCCGCGCTTCGCCGTGGAGTCATGCTCTCAGCCGGATTAATTGCGCTGTGGTGGCTCGCCACGCTCACTTCCGTTCCGGCCTTTCTGCTGCCCTCGCCCGCTGCGGTTGCTACTGCACTGTGGGACAACGCTGGCTATCTCGGCCATCACAGCCTGATCACCCTGACTGAAATCCTCAGCGGTATGGCGCTGGGCGTGCTGTTGGGCGCGGTGCTGGCACTGGGCATGACCTTTTCGTCGTGGTTACAGCGCTGGATGATGCCGCTGGTGATCACCAGCCAGGCGATTCCGGTATTTGCCCTGGCACCGCTATTGGTGCTCTGGTTTGGCTTTGGCATGAGCGCCAAAGTCGCAATGGCGGTACTGGTGATCTTCTTTCCGGTTACCTCCGCCTTTTTTGATGGCCTGCGTCGCGTCACGCCCGGCTATCTCGATCTGGCTCGCACGATGGACGCTTCACGCGCAGCGCAACTGCGCCATGTCCGGCTGTTAGCCGCACTGCCCGCCCTGGGTTCGGGCTTGCGGATGGCAGCCGCCGTCGCGCCCATTGGCGCCATCATAGGTGAATGGGTTGGATCGGCTGAAGGGCTGGGCTACGTGATGCTGAATGCCAACGCCCGCATGCAGAGCGATCTCTGTTTCGCCGCCCTGTTTATTCTGGTGCTGATGACACTGACCCTGTGGCTGATCATCGATCTTCTGCTTCGCCGCCTGATTACCTGGACTCCCGAGCCACACTGACGACCCTACTGATGAGAAAACCTATGACTAAAACGCCCCTGATTGTCCTGATGTTCAGCGCCACCATAGCCTCGCAGGCTCAGGCAATGGAAAAACTGACGCTGGTGCTCGACTGGTATATCAATCCCGACCATGCACCCATTATGGTGGCGCAGCAAACCGGAGCGTTTGCGACAGAGGGTCTGGAGGTTAACATTGTGCCGCCTTCCGACCCCGCGCTGCCGCCGCGTCTGGTGGCCGCTAAGCAGGCGGACTTAGCGATAACGTATCAGCCGCAGCTGCATTTTTTCGCCGACCAGGGCCTGCCGCTGATGCGGGTGGGCACGCTGATTAATACGCCGCTGAATACGCTGATGACGCTGGACAAAACGGTGAGAAAACCAGCGGACTTAAAAGGAAAATACATCGGCTATTCCGTCAGCGGCATTGAAGAAGCGACGCTGGCGACGATGCTGAGCCA
Organism: Pantoea sp. 9140; assembly: GCF_000745295.1. Lineage (NCBI taxonomy): Bacteria > Pseudomonadati > Pseudomonadota > Gammaproteobacteria > Enterobacterales > Erwiniaceae > Pantoea > Pantoea sp. 9140. Next base: position 52,431 of record NZ_JQNO01000002.1, read on the forward strand.
TGACGGAATCAGGGTCGATCAGGTAAAGCTGGTTAACGTCAATTTTCAGCTCACCAGCGCCCTGATGACCGGGCAGGTTGATGCGGTGATTGGCGGCTATCGCAATATTGAAGCCCTGGAGATGAAACTGGCTGGCAAAGATCCGGTGGTGTTTAACGTCGAGGATTATGGCGTGCCGGCCTATGACGAGCTGATTATCGTTGCTAACCGCGATGAGGCGCATTCGGAGAAAATTAAAAAGTTTCTGCGGGCACTGAAGAAGGGGAACGCACAGTTACAGGCTCATCCTGAAGAGAGCTGGCAGATGTTTGCACAGGCGCATCCGGAACTGAACACACCGCTAAACCATCAGGCATGGCAGGTTACGCTGCCGCTGTTCGCCACCGATCCGGCAAAACTGGATCGCGCACGCTACCAGACTTATGAGCAGTTTTTGTTTGATAACAAGCTGATCAAACACATCACTCCGGTTGAGCGTTACGCCACCGGCAGTGAGTGATCAGCGCGCCCGCAACGAGTGCTGCGGGCGAGTTGACTAGCGTGACTTCTGATAAAGCCAGTGTTCGATGTCGCTGGCTGGCAGCGGTTTTGAAAAGAAGTAGCCCTGAATCTGATCGCAGCCGTAGGTTTTCAGCAGTCCCAGCGTGGCTTCTGCTTCCACACCTTCGGCCAGCACAGTGTAATTCAGCTCTTTCAGCATCCCGATGATGCATCTGACGATGATTTTAGAAGCGTCGTCCTCGCCCATACGCGAGATTAGCGAACGGTCAATCTTAATCACATCCAGCGGGATATCCTGCAGGTAGCTGATATTGCTGTAGCCAACGCCGAAATCATCCAGAGAGATCATAAAGCCGTGCGATTTCAGCGCTTCCAGCCCTTTGATCGCCACATCACTTTTGGTGATCAGCTCATTCTCAAGACACTCAATACCCATTATCGAATTAGGTAACTGCGCTGCCGCTAATTTTGCCACCAGTTGATCGGCAAAATCGGGCCTGGCAAAGTCGCGTTCACTGACGTTAATCGAGACCGGAATCAGGTCGTACTCGTGATTCCAGCGCGTAAGCTGCTCAACGGTGTGATCGATAACCCAGTTGGTCAGATCGGAGATCAGGTTGGTTTTACCGGCTAACGGAATAAATTCTGATGGGAAAAGTTCACCCCGCTCAGGGTGATTCCAGCGGATCAGCGCCTCCAGCCCGACCGTTTTACCGGTTTTGAGACACACCTTTGGTTGCCAGGCGAGATACAGCTCTTCATCTTTCTTCAGCGCCTGAGCCAGATCGTTCATGATCATAAAATCATCGGTGCGCCGCGAGTCGTAACTCTCGTCAAACGACATCGCACTGATGTTCTCATCAATCGCTTCATGTAGCGCGCTGACGGCCTGACGCACCGTTTCGTTGGCATCCATCTGTCCCGGTACAAACTCTGTTTCGCCGGTAAAAACATCCAGGTCGAGCGTGATATTTTCCGCCAGATCGGCCCGCATGCCTTTGAACAGATCGATCATGTTATGCGCTGAATAACGACCTGAGTAAGGCTGAACAATGGCGAAACGGCCAGGAGCAAATGTGTAAAGCGTCTCGTTCTCCGGCAGATTAAGCCGCTGTGCGGCATCCTGCGCCATCTGCCTGAGCAATTTCTCCATCGGCGCAATGCCCACTGCGCGGGAAAGCTCATACGCGCGAATAATGTCGAGACAGTCGATAAGAATCAGGCGAAAACGGCTGTGGGGCGCGGTAACGGTCAGTTGCTGCAGATCACGAATCAGGCGTGGCCGGTTTGGCAGATGCGTTATAACGTCGGCAAAACCCGCATTGTTCCAGGCATCCAGAAAAGAGGTCACCAGCGTGGCCAGTGAGCGCAGCGTAGCGAGTTTTTCATCCGCAAAGGGATGAGGTTGTGTATCGGTTACGCAGAGTGTTCCCAGCATCGCGCCGTCAAGGTTTTGCAGCGCCACACCGGCATAGAAACGAATATGCGGGTCACCTTCCACAAAAGGATGCGTAACAAAGCGTTCATCCAGTAAGGTGTCAACCACCACCAGATGTCCCTCACCATCAATGACGTGGCGGCAGAGTGACTCATCACGGGTCGATTGTTTTAGATCGAAGTTCCGTGACGCTCTTATGTATTGATTATGATCGTCAATAATCGAAATGAAGCTGCCTGAAATACCCAGCACCTGACTGGCGAGATTCACGAATCTCTCCAGCACTCTGTCACGGGCTTCATCCGGCGACAAAAGTGCCTTGATCGCACTCAGACGTTTTACGTCGCTGCCATTTTGCTCGTTATGCACTGAAACCTCTCCTTTGCAGGCGCAAAAATCGAAAATAATTTAGCTTAAGAATGCTCAATTAGCGCCCAATTATCAGATAAATAGCGGCTCAATCTGACAGTACTTTCACAATGAAACAGTGTCGCACGATATCTGATCGCTGTCGAAATCATTTAACGGGCTGACTTCATATGCGCAACCTGTGGCGACTCTGTTCTGAAGCCCAGACCGATCAGGCGACCCAGCACAAAACGCAGAAACGGCAGGCGACGGATAATTGCCGGAACCTTGCTGCTGCCCGCAGGTTTTCTTCTGGCTTTGTTGCGGCTCATTTTAATCTGCAGAAACTGCGTGGCGACAGTGGGGAACTGACGACGCTTCTGCACTTTTTCCAGATCGCGCAGCTGCAGTTTACCGCGTTTCAGTGGGGCGGTAAGGAGATTCGCCGTCGCCACCGCATCCTGAATCGCCAGATTAACGCCAACTCCGCCTATTGGCGACATGGCATGCGCAGCATCACCAATACAGAGCACGCCAGGTTTCGCCCACTTCTCCAGCCGGTCGATACGTATCGACAGCAGCTTAAACGCCTCCCAGCTTTCGATTTCCGACATGCGCGTCGCCTCAAAAGGCGACACTGCCGCCACGTCTGCTTTAAACGCGTCGAGACCGGCGGCCTGTTTCGCCTCAAACTCCCCTTTCGGAATGGTCAGACCGCACTGCCAGTAGTCGCCACGATCGATAACGATGAAGTTCTGCTTCGGCCCTTTATGCCCCATGCCCAGCTCGGGATCTTGCGGCTGCTTACTTAAGCGGAACCAGATGACATCGCGCGCGGCGCCAAATTCCTGTCCGATCAGCCCGGCCGCGTCGCGCACGCGCGAATGGCGACCATCCGCACCGACCACCAGTTTGCAGCGAATATGCAGCTGCTGATTGCCGCGTGAGGCCGTCACGCCGCTGACCGTGCCATTTTCTTCGATCAGCGACTCGAAGGCAGTCGACTGCAGCAGGCTGAAGCCCGGATAGCGGGCACTCTGCTCTGCCATATAGTTCAGGAAATCCCACTGCGGCATGAAGGCAATAAAACGACACTGAACCGGCAGACGTGAGAAGTCGGCCATCGTAATGCTTTGTCCTGCAATTTCTGCCTCAAGCTTTTCGGCTCGCTGATGCGGCAGCGTCAGGAAAGATTCCAGCAGTCCGAGCTGATGCATTATTTCCAGCGTCGAAGGGTGGATGGTGTCTCCGCGAAAGTCGTGAAGAAAGTCAGCGTGCTTTTCGATGACGACTACGCGCAGGCCTGCGCGGGCAAACAGATAACCCAGCATTAAGCCGGCCGGGCCACCGCCAACGATACAGCAGTCAGCGGTAAGAATTTCAGTGGAATGTGGCTGCATGTCAGCTCCCTGTCGCGCCAGTATTGCTATGATTATTGCGTCAACCGTGGCGACATTGCTGCACACGGTCGATGGTGCTGTGCTCAGGCTAATCACTCAATGCGATTAAACTCAACTGAAACTGCCGAAGAGCCTTTCCTGTTCTCAGCAGTCAGGAGATCATCATGAAAGTGATCCGCAATACGCTGTTTATGCTGCTGTCAGTATGCCCCATGCTTGTGGCCGCCGGGCCGTATGAAACACTGCAGTTTACACTGCGTCAGCAGCAGATAACCGACGATCTGCGCCAGAAGTGTCAGTTACCGCCAGCCTTCTCTGATGAAAAACTGCGCCAGACGTTTCTCGATGACAAGCAGAATCTGCAACAGAATCAGCTCACGCTAACCGTCGCAGCTCAGGCGCTGAAAAATCAGGACAACCCAGCCTACCGCGAACGCATGGCGCAAGTGGTTTGTCCACCGCAGACCGACTAACTCTTTTCCCGGCTGAAATTGATCCTGACGTTTGTTTTCACCTTATCACTCAGTAAACTGGCACGCTGGTCTGGTTGAACAAGAATGCCTCTCAATGAATGAAGAATCACCGCAGCCGGTTTATGTTCCCCGTTCCCTCGCGGCGCGCAGCCGGATGTTTCGCGCCCTGCTCTATCGTGACAAAACGCCGCTGGCGATGCTGTTTTGCGCCGCGCTGGTCGGTACGCTGGTCGGTCTGGCGGGCGTAGCGTTTGCCCGGGCTGTTGAAGCAATACAGCAGTGGCGCGCCGATACGCTTATCCCCGCGCAGTTTCAGGGCTGGATGCTTTACGCCGCCGCTTTTGCCATTTCGGCCTTGCTGGCGATGGTCGGCTATTTTCTCGTCAGACGCTTTGCGCCCGAAGCAGGTGGTTCCGGCATTCCCGAAATTGAAGGGGCGCTGGAAGAGCTGAGACCTGTGCGCTGGTGGCGGGTGATTCCGGTGAAATTTTTTGGCGGCATGGGCACGCTGGGTGCAGGAATGGTGCTGGGCCGTGAAGGCCCGACGGTGCAGCTGGGCGGCAACATTGGCCGCATGGTGATTGATGTTCTGGGGATGCGCAGCAACGAAGCGCGTCATACGCTGCTGGCAACAGGCGCGGCTGCGGGCCTGGCCGCCGCGTTTAACGCGCCGCTGGCGGGCATACTGTTCATCATCGAGGAGATGCGTCCGCAGTTTCGCTATAACCTGATTTCTATTAAAGCGGTGTTTACCGGTGTGATTATGGCGAGCATCGTATTTCGCTGTTTCAACGGCGAACAGGCGGTGATCTCCGTTGGCAAACTGGCTGATGCGCCAGTGCAGACGCTGTGGATGTATCTGGTGCTGGGTATGATCATTGGCATGGTCGGCGTACTGTTCAACCGCCTGATATTCATAACGCAGGATCTCTTTGCCCGCTTTTATGCCGGCAAAACGGCTCGCGTGGTGCTGGCGGGTGCATTGCTCGGCGGCGGCTGCGGTATTCTGGCGCTGCTGTTCGCACCTGGCGCAGGCGGCGGCTCAGAACTGATTCCGCAGGCGGTTCATGGTGTGTTCCCGTTGACCCTGCTGCTGCTCATCTTCATGGTCAGGCTGGTTACTACCCTGCTCTGTTTTGGCTCAGGTGCGCCGGGCGGTATTTTTGCGCCGATGCTGGCACTGGGAACGTTGCTCGGGACAGCTTTTGGGGTAGCGATGACGGATCTGTTCCCGTTGTATCATCTGGACGCGGGAACCTTTGCGATTGCGGGAATGGGCGCACTGTTTGCCGCTTCGGTAAGGGCACCGCTCACCGGGATCGTGCTGGTGCTGGAGATGACCGATAACTATCAGCTGATATTGCCGATGATTATTACCTGTCTTGGGGCTACGCTGCTGGCGCAGTTTCTGGGGGGAAAACCACTCTACTCATCCATACTGGCCCGCACGCTGGCACGCCAGGCAGAAGCGACCCGCCCATAGCGGCGGGTCGTACTATCAGTTACTTACCATCAAAATAGTCAGCAGGCATCTGCCCCGGTGCCTGATTAATGACTTCATCGTTATCCGGCCCTTCGTTTTTCATGTAAGTCACTTTCGCAAACTCAGGAATGATCACATAAGGATAGGCCGGGCCTTCGTCGCGGAAGCGGTGCATATCTTCAATGAAATCATTCTGGTAGCAGATGGTTTTTTCCGGATGCTGACCTTCTCCGGCAATCCACTGCGGGAAGAAAATTGTCCCGTGAAGCAGGGTGCGATTCAGATCAAACAGCAGGCTGACGCAGGTGCCGGTGGGTTCATGCCAGTCAACTTTGTAAATGCCGGGCGCAAACTGCACTGCGTGCATTTTCTGGTTGGTCACCCAACGACCGCCCACCAGCCCCTGATGAATACGGTAGTCACAGGTCGTTTCATTGCGGGCGTACCACTCATATTTCCAGCCATTATCATAGGTATAGACAAAATGTGTGCCAACGAACTGGGACAGGTCGCTGGAGATATCTTCCGGAGATTCTGTAGACATTTTAACCTCTGTTAAATAGCGCGTAACCTATGCGCCGATGGATTTAATAAAAGCTAAAGCGCAATTAATCGATGAATATTGACTATGGCGCAGATTATCGATTTTGCCATAAGCGACCCGGCAGACATTTGATCTTCCCAGTGCTTATCGCTGTACGCCATCACTCGATCTGATTTTTAATCAGCGCATAGCGGTTCAGCAGCTGAGTAAACTGCATATCGACCTGCGCCAGCTGTGCTGCTCTACCTGATTCGGCATTTTCTGACTGCCCCAGCTGATAAAGCTGCTCTTCGAGGGGAACTGAGCGGCTGAAGTTCTGCGTTATCGTGAACACCATCGACTTCAGCTCCGAACCGGTGAGATACCTGCCATTGCGCTCACCAGGCGTATTCAGGCGGTGTGTCAGTGCCTGCAATCCGTCCATCCCCTGATGCCAGCCGGATAATGATTCAGTGGGTAGCGCGTTTCCCAAAAGGTACTGCTGCCACTGCGCTTTTAACGTCTCTGTTTCGCCAGGTTCAGCTCTGGTGGCGAGAACAAAGCCATATTCCTGTCGCCACAATGGCGGCAGCTGCGCCAGCGTTGTCAGTGCTAAGTTCTCAAGGTCTTGCGCAGGGTAAATGCCAGCAGTCACTCCTGATGACAACGCTAAAGCCACACCATGTGAATACTCTTAGCAGAGCATGGAACCTTAATGCGAAGCGATGAAGAGGATGTGCAAATTGAAGAGTATTAAAGCATGCATGAATGCGACAAAGAGTGACTAATGAGAAAGAATTCGAAAATGACACTCAGTAATGACACCCCCGCAAAATCTGAGAGACACGCTGAAATGATAAAAGCCCTGACTTAAATAGTCAGGGCTTTTAAGGTACTACAGATTTAACATTAAACATTAACTAACTTAATTGATAGGTACTGCTTCGATACTGCTATTTATGAACAGATCCTGCGGATAACAATGATCACAATAAACAAATGTCATTATTATTAGCGGTTTCAACCACCTGATAGTCTTTCAGGAGACAAAGACAGGTCAGGCCCGTATAAATCTGTACACCCCCATCGCGATATATACTCTTTGATGCGTTGCCTTACTTTCATTACGACGTTTAAACCGCAATCGTATCCTGTCGTAAAGTAACGTTCAGAACTACGAGGCCTTACATCATCGCGACGCGATACTACTGACTTCTCGAAGATTTACTTAGACTCCATCTAACAGCGTCGTCATTAACTTATCTGCGATTAATAACAACTTCGTTTAACAGAACCATCGGCAACTTATATTTAAAAAATTGTCGACACCATTAACGCTAACACCAGGGATTTTTTGGTGTATCAGGGCAACTTCACGCCGCTGATGTCTCTTACTTTACGGTTCTGATAAACGATGTCAACACTGTTTTTAAAGACATGTTTATATTTTCAGTAGACTTACTCTTCTGAGCGTTAATAAGAGAAATCCAGCGCTGTAATTATTGGCATCTATTTAAATTTAGTCCTAATCTATTTGATCTGAATAATTCATCAGGTAACTATCTGCACTGTGCCTTGAGTTCAGCAATAAAAAAAGGCGCCCTGGGGCACCTTTCGAAACGTCTTAGCTACAGACGCTTTAACTCGCCAGACTTGAGAGTAAGACTTTCGCAGTCTCAGCCGACGAACCTGGGTTCTGTCCGGTAATCAGTAAGCCGTCCTGCACAGTGTAGGATTGCCAGTCATCACCGCGTGAGTAAAGACCGCCATTCTGTTTCAGCACATCTTCCACCAGGAAAGGCACGACGTCAGTCAGGCCAACGCCCTCTTCTTCGCTATTAGTAAACCCGGTTACTTTCTTGCCTTTCACCAATGGTGTGCCATCAGCGTTTTTCACATCACGCAGAACACCAGGTGCATGACAAACCAGCGCCACCGGCTTGCCAGCCTGCAGGGTTTGCTCAATCAGCGAAATGGAGTGTTTGTCGTTAGCCAGATCCCATAACGGCCCATGGCCGCCAGGATAGAACACGGCATCAAACGTTTCCTGATTAACCGTATCAAGCCTTACGGTCGAGGCCAGCGCGGCCTGAGCAGCAGAGTCAGCATGAAAGCGGCGGGTCTCATCAGTCTGAGAATCAGATTCATCACTTTTTGGATCGAGTGGCGGCTGTCCACCCTTCGGTGAAGCCAGAGTAATCTCAGCGCCCGCATCCAGGAATGCATAGTAGGGTGCGGCAAGCTCTTCAAGCCAGAAACCTGTCTTCTTGCCGGTGGTGCCCAACTCATCATGCGAGGTCAAAACCATTAAAATTTTCATTTCTGCTTCCTATAACAGTCAGTTTCAGGTGTAAGGATAGCCAGAACCCGCGATTTAGCCGCCATGTTCTGCGTTGACCCACTAATCATGGCGGGCATATAAATATTTATGAAATTTATTTCTTCAATTTAAGCTATTCACACAGCATTATAGCTAAATGAAATACGACCTGAATTTACTGCCAGTTTTGCTGGTTATGATGGAAGAGCGCAACGTCACCCGCGCAGCGGAACGGCTTGGTATTACCCAGCCGGCTCTTTCTAATGCATTGAACCGGTTGCGCGAAACGCTCAACGATCCGCTGTTTATCCGCGAGCGCTACGGTATGCGCCCGACACCGAAAGCAGAACAGCTGGCCCAGGTAGTCGGTGCTGCCCTATCATCCATTGATAACGTGATCCTTGGTCAGCAGGACTTTGATCCGCTGCACGCCACCCGGTTGTTTACCCTCGCCCCTAACAGCTATGTTGAATTCATCATGATGCCTGCCATTGTGGCGCGTCTTCGTGACTGCGCGCCCGGTATCAGGCTTCGCCTCACGCCGTTTGGCAACGACGTAACGGAAACGGGTGTGATTTCAGGAAACACCGATATGGTGCTGGGGCGTATCGTTGAGCCTCCTGATAATCTGGTTGTGCAGCACCTGATGAATGAAGGTCTGGCGTGTGTGATACGCGCAGATCATCCGCTGGTGGGCGAAAACCTTAGCGCAGAACAGTATGAGCAGCTCAAACACGTTAATGTCCTGCCGCCTGGTCGTATGCGCGCGGGTTTATATCAGGCACTTGAAAAGCGCGGCCTGCGCCGTCAGGTTGCCGTGTCGGTGACACATTTTCTGGCCGTCCCGGAGATGATTGCGGTCACGGACTACTGCGCGACCCTGCCTCGCCTGATCTGCCAGCATCTTTCCAGAGATCAGCGGCTCAGAATTGTTCCCGCGCCGGTTGATCTCGGCACTTTTCCGGTTGAAATGGGCTGGCATGCGCGCTATCGCGACGATCCTGCACATCGCTGGTTCAGGAGTTTAGTAGCAGAAATAGCCCACGCGCTGGCCGACCCTCAAATAAACAGTTAGCACGATCACCATTACCGCACTAATAGTTAACATTGATATGATAACCTGAGTTATCATTATCTTCATCGGAGGCCAGTATCCTCCTCATTAACAACTCAGGAATATGACCATGAAAAATGTAAAAGCACTCTCAATTGCCGCCCTCGCCGCTCTTTCACTGATCTCATTTGGCAGCTTTGCTGAAAGCATTTCTGTCACCTCCTCTACACTGGATGGCGCAGAATCGAAAATCGCTGCTCAGGCGCAGGAACACGGCGCGCAGTACAAAATTACGGAAGCGAACACCAATAACCGTGTTCACATGACCGCAGAACTGTATAAATAACGGATGGTCGCAAACGGATTTGCCAGACGAGGTTGCCCAATGGGCAGCCTTTTTTGTGCTTATCAGGCCAGACGGGTGGCAGGCGAGCTACCGGTACGCCACCATAAAATCAGCGCCATCAGGGCTATCGCCCCAAGAACCGCAAACGCAGTGCTGTAAGAATAATGTGCGGCGATTGCTCCGGTCATGGCCGGACTCAGCGCAGCACCTGCGCCCTGCATCAGCATAATGACGCTCTGTCCGGCATTAACATGGCCGGTACCCCGCATCAGAGTCACAATGTAACCCGGCACCGCCACGCCCAGGATCCCTGCCGCAATACCATCCAGAACCTGAACCGGAATAACAAAGAGCGGCTCCGCAAAGCCTGCCGCAATAACCGCGCGCAGCGGTAAAATCATCAGGGCGACCATAATAAACAGACGATAGCCGTGCGTTTCCACCCGTTTAGAGACCCACAGCGCGACCGGGATCATCACCAGCTGGGAAATCACCACCGTTGCCGCAGCGTACAGACCCGGACTGACCGCCGCCTGTCCGCCTGCTGAGGCGACGCGCATGCTCAGCATCGGTAACAGCGCGGCATTGGCAAGATGAAACAGCAACAGCGTTACGCCTGCAATCATCAGCGCTGGCTTACGCATCAGCATCGCCAGGCTCAGCGCTGGCTGCCGCTCTTCATTCTGTTCATAGCCTCGCGCCACCTCGTTATCTATCTCATCACCGCGAATCGCCAGGGTGGCGAAGGCTGCAAAAATCGCCATTACCGTCATCAGAATAAAGACGGCACCCATGCCCCAGTACCAGGCAGAAAAACCCGCCAGCAACGCCGCAATAGTGTTACCGCCATGATTGAAGGCCTCATTGCGTCCCATCTGATGGTTGAAGCCGCGCTGTCCGGTCAGCCCCAGAGTGATACCCGCCACGGTCGGGCCGATAAACGCCGCAGCAATTCCCGCTACGATTTGCGAGACCATCGCGGTCCAGGTCTGATTGCTGTACCACAGCAACAGCGTAGCAACGGTGATCACCAGACAACCCAGCAGCACAATCATTTTTTTATGGCGGGTCGCATCAGCAGCTATGCCTGCAGGCAGCGTGGCAAGGAGTCCGGCTATGCCGCCGCAGGTCATCACCAGACCGATTTCGTCAGGACGCCAGTGCCGTTCCGTCAGAAATATGCCCAGAAAAGGTCCCAGACCGTCGCGGACATCGGCCAGAAAAAAGCTCATTAAACAGAGCGCATAGAGTGAACGCTGAGACATGTTATTTCCCTGGAAGGTAAGTGTTAAAGGCAGTAGCGCTTCGGTTAACAGGGAAATTATGTGTTACAAAGAAGAAAGTCACATTTCGTTATAGTAACAAAATGAAAAAGGCCACCCGTCACGCTGTACGGATGGCCTGTTACTTTTCACTTCGCGCAGGATAGGTTATTTATCCGTGCCGAAACCCTGTTTCAGCAGGGCGGGCAGTACAGCCGGGAAGTAGATGTTTTTATAGTAACCGCTGACGCTTTCGCTCCAGCTCTCACCGTCGTGACGACCAATGTTTTTCCAGTGCTGAACCATTTCATCGTTGTAGGCCGCAATCTGCTGCTCCAGCCCCTGCGTCTGATAGGTCTCATCATGGCGGAAGGTTGCCAGTGGCAGACGCGGTTTCTGATGAGCGGGTTCATCAACGTGACCGATGACCACACCCGCAACCGGGAAGGTCATTGGCGGCAGTTCCAGCAGTGAAATCATCGCCTGTGGATCGCGACGGATTCCGCCAATCGGCACAATGCCCAGACCTTCTGCACGCGCAGCAGCCATGACCGAGCCCAGTGCAATACCGATATCGGTAGAGCCCGACACGATGCTCTCAATGCTCTGATGCGCGATCTGCTGCTGATCGACAGCGGCCATTCCCACCGCTGATTTATGCATGTCCAGCACGAAGGTGATGAAGACCGGTGCTTTGGCAATCCACGGCTGACCGCCTGCAATGGCGGCGATCTCTGCCCGACGTCCGGCATCACGCGTGATCACCACAGAAACCTGCTGTGAGTTTACTGATGTCGGTGCGCGATAAGCGGTACTGATAATCCGATCCAGTACCGCTTCATCGACAGGTTGCTCAGTGAAACTGCGTTCACTTTTATGACTTGTAAAAATATTGATCAGTTCGCTCATGGTTCCTCCCATATAAAGCGCAAGAATAGCAGTAAGTCACAGGGAAAAACTTAACCGCACTGGTCATGCTGTCGGGACATTTCAGCCTCCCCAGCGGCTTTTAAGATAGCTCACCGCCTGCTGAGTCTGCGGCTGATTCAGATAGTTCTCTCTGAACAGAATGGTGCCATCAATATTGGGGTTAGATTCATTCAGGTCGAGCTGCTTTTTCAGTTCAGGCACCCCACCCTGAAGCGTCCAGTCAGGTTCAATTTTTGATGACTCGCCCACTTTATAGAGCGCAAGACCGATATAGAGCCGGGTTTTAGTCGGTTTCACTACCTCTGCCCACCAGTTTGCCAGCACATCGTAACGGGCAGCCTGACGGGAAAAAGGCCAGTAAAGTTGCGGGGCGATATAATCCAGCAGGCCCTGTTGCACCCAGCGACGGGTATCCGCAAAGGCTTCGTCGTACGCCGCCGCGCCGCGGGTATCGGAACCAGCGGGATCGTGCGACAGATTGCGCCAGACGCCCGCCGGACTGACACCAAATACAACCTCTGGCTTCAGCTGTTTGATAGTCCGGGACACCTGCTCAATCAGCTGCTGAGTATTGTGACGTCGCCAGTCCGCTTTACCGGCAAAACCCTGTCCGTAGCGACTGAAGGTCTGATTATCGTTGAGCAGTGAACCTGCCGATTCTGCATAGAAGTAGTCATCAAACTGCACACCGTCGATGGGATAACGCGCCACCACCTCGGCCACAATGCTGGTGATCCAGTCACGCGCCTCAGGAATGCCCGGATCGAGCACATAGCGATCCCCTGCGGTGCGGATCCAGTCGCGGTGCAGCACAAAAACGCTGGCCGGATGCAGTGACAGCGTGCGGTTCAGTTCGCTGACGGTAGAGGGTTTGGTATTCACCGATACCCGATAGGGATTAAACCAGGCGTGAACTTTGATGCCACGCTTATGCGCCTCATCCAGCATAAACTGCAGCGGATCATATCCTGGATCTTCACCGATTTTGCCGGTCAGCATATCGGACCAGGGCAGGATTTTTGAGGGCCAGAACGCCGTGGCATCCGGTTTCACCTGGAAAAACACCGTGTTAATCCCCAGACTTTTCAGCTTATCCAGCTTGTCGGTCAGAGATTGCTGCTGCAGGCGGATACGCTGCGCCGGACTGGTGCCATTCACCGACGCGACAGGTGGCCAGTCAAGACGTGACACCGTGGCTAACCAGACGCCCCGCATCGGTTGATTAGCCTGAGGCTGGGCAGGTTTGCCGGGCACAGGTACTGGCTGTTTCGTTACCGGCGGAAAAGGGGTCACCAGCGATTTCGGTGGTTCGGATGCGCAACTGACCAGCAATAACGCCGCAGCCAGCGCAGCGCCTCGCTTAATAGCCGCTCTGGCCTGTGCAGAAAAGGGATTAAGGGCGATGATAAACTCCAGTATTTTCTGGTCGGAACGCAAAGAGCTGTATTCTCGGTGACGCTGATGAAATGTCAATGCGTTAACTCAGCTCCAGCCCTGAAACTGCTGCCTTTTAAAACCCCATGAACCGCTAACGCGGCGGACTAAATACCATCCCCGCGGACATAAGACAGGCTTTGAGTGTGCCAAAGGCGTCCTGACATTGCCGCTCATTGACGCAGGCATATCCCAGCAGCAATCCACGCGCCTCCTGCGGATGCATATAGTATTGCGAAAGCGGCCGCACTTTAACTCCGCGCTTAAGTGCTTCAGCGGCTATCGCCACGTCATCCACACCCGCAGGCAGCGGCATCACCAGATGCAGTCCCGCTTCATGGTTGAATGCCGGCAAAAAGGCCGGCCCCAGATAGCGTTCAATCAGCTTGCAGAGGAACTGTCGCCGCTGACGATAAAGCAGGCGCATCCGGCGGATATGCTCCATGTAATGACCCAGCCGGATGAACTCCGCCAGCGCCCGCTGAATCAGCAGATGTCCACCGCGATAGAGTTCCGCCGCCGCAATGCGCAACGGCTGTGCCAGCGGTTTCGGCACCACCATGTAGCCAATACGCAGGGCGGGATAGAGTGTTTTACTGAATGTTCCCATGTAGATGACCGGTGCATCGGCTTCCAGCCCCTGTAGTGAGGGATGAGGCTGACCGGAGAAGCGAAACTCGCTGTCGTAGTCATCTTCAACAATCCAGCTCTGATGACGGCGAGCCAGGGCGATCAAGGCCTGACGACGCGCCAGGCTCAGGTGCACTCCCAGCGGATACTGATGAGAAGGCGTTACAAACACCATTTTAGGAGCCGGGCCGCTGTCCGGTACCAGGCCCTGCTCATCCACCGGCATCGCGCGAATCTTCAGACCATTCATGCGCAGCAGATTACGTGTTCCCCAGTAGCCCGGCTCCTCCATCCAGACCCGATCGCCGGGATCACATAACACCCGCGTCACCAGATCAACCGCCTGATGGACCCCTTCGGTAATCAGGATCTGGTCAGCATCGGCTCTGACTGAGCGAGCTACCCGCAGATAGTCCACCAGCGCATGGCGAAGGTCGGGACAGCCGCCGCCGCTGCTGTAGACCAGGCGATGTACGTCAGGTTCACGGTTCAGCCGCGCCTGAATCTGGCTGAACAGCTTGTGAGGAAATTCGGTGACATCGGGCGCGCCGGGCACAAATGCGCCCCACTGCCAGGGCGAGGCGGTGGCATGGCCCAGCAAACTGGCACCCCGCTTCGACAGCGTCGCCGGTCGTTGCGCCTTCACCGCCTGCAGATCGGCAATCGCATCACTTTGCAGAGAATTCTCCGGCAACGTTTCGGCAATCCAGGTGCCGCTGCCGGTGCGTGCGGTAACATACCCCTGTGCCATCAGACTTTCATAGACATGCATTACCGTGTTTCGCGACACGCCGAGTTCGCGCGCCAGATCGCGGGTCGGCGGCAAACGGCTTCCGCGCGGAAACACCTCTTCAGCGATTGCGGCTTGCATACAATTCAGCAGCCGCTGGTGTAATGAGCCGGTTCTTAAAAACTGTAACCGTGCTAATAGATGATCTGCGTACAAGAGTCGCAATTGGCTCCACCTTTCCTCTGATAATTGGCTCTGGCAACTCACCACGCCTCAGGCATAAATAAACGTGTTTGTCGGGAATTGTAAACACGCATATTAACGAGGTGGATGAAATGAGCGAAAATAATAACCTGATGCAGCAGCGCAAAGCACAGGCTCTCCCTAAAGGCATCGGTACGCTGTGCGACTGGTACGTTGCCCGGGCAGAAAACGCCACCTTATGGGATCAGGCCGGAAACAGCTGGATCGACTTCGCTGGCGGCATCGCGGTGCTGAACACCGGCCACCGTCATCCACGTATCGAACAGGCCATTGCCGATCAGTTAACAAAGTTTACCCATACTGCCTTCCAGATCACCCCCTACGAAAGCTACATCGCCCTGGCTGAGCGCATTAATCAGCGGGTGCCCATCGCCGGTCCGGCCAAAACGGCCTTCTTCACGACCGGCGCGGAAGCAGTGGAAAATGCGGTCAAAGTGGCGCGTGCCTATACCCGCCGTCACGGCATCATCACCTTTGGTAACGCGTTCCATGGCCGCACCTTTATGACGATGGCAATGACCGGCAAAGTGGCACCTTACAAGCGGGATTTCGGCCCGATGCCGCCGTCAGTTTTCCATGCCCGCTACCCCAGCGCGGTTCAGGGCATCAGCGTTGAAGCCGCTCTGACCAGCCTTGAAGAGATTTTCACTCAGGACATTGCACCGCATGATGTTACCGCAATCGTGCTGGAGCCGGTACAGGGTGAAGGCGGATTCCATGCTGCACCCGCAGAATTTATGGTGCAGCTACGTGAGCTGGCTGACCGCCACGGCATTCTGTTGATTGCGGATGAGGTCCAGAGCGGATTTGCCCGGACCGGTAAGCTGTTCGCCATGGAGCACTATCCGGTGAAGGCCGATATCATCACCATGGCGAAAAGCCTGGCAGGTGGCATGCCACTCTCCGCCATCGCCGGTCGTGCAGAGGTCATGGACGCCCCGGCACCGGGTGGTCTGGGCGGAACCTACGCGGGCAACCCGCTGGCTATTGCCTCGGCTCATGCGGTGCTGGATGTGATTGAAGAGGAACAACTCTGCCAGCGCGCGGTTGATCTCGGTGCCCGGCTTGAGGCAGAACTGCAGGAGCATCAGCGCAAGCATCCGGACATTGCCGACGTGCGTGCGCTGGGTTCGATGGTGGCGATGGAGTTCTATCAGGCCAGCACCGCGCAGGCGGTTCAGAAGATGGCGATGGAACAGGGCCTGCTGCTGCTGACCTGCGGCGCCAAAGGCAACGTTATCCGCTTCCTCTACCCGCTCACTATTCCTGATGCCCAGTTCAGCCAGGCGCTGACCATTCTCTCCACGGTGATCGATCACTGTGTCGCATCTGCCGGAAACCCCGTCGTCCCAGCCTGATTTCGCTGGCGCGTTAACCCATGTTTATCCCCGTTCGTCCGGCCACACAGGCCGGACGCCGCCTGGAGACGTTTACATGACGATGACTCAGAGTGCGAATAATGAAGATTCGCTGGCTCAAAACCTGAAACCGCGCCACGTGCGCATGCTCTCAATTGCGGGTGTGATTGGCGCAGGGCTGTTTGTCGGCTCCGGCCACGCGATTTCTGAAGCCGGTCCTGCGGTGCTGATCTCTTATGCCGCTGCCGGTGCGCTGGTAGTGCTAATTATGCGGATGCTGGCCGAGATGGCCGTCGCTTCACCCGATTCTGGCTCATTCTCAACCTATGCGGATAAAGCGCTGGGCCGCTGGGCCGGTTTTACCATCGGCTGGCTCTACTGGTGGTTCTGGGTGCTGGTGATCCCACTGGAAGCCAATGCAGCAGGCACTATTCTGCACGCCTGGTTCCCTGAGGTCGCCATCTGGCAATATACTTTTGCCATCACGTTACTGCTGACCATTACCAACCTGCTCAGCGTTAAAAATTATGGTGAATTTGAGTTCTGGTTTGCGCTGATCAAGGTCGTGGCTATCATCCTGTTCCTGGGTGTGGCGGGGGCGGCAGTATTGGGTCTGCTGCCTGACAGCAACACCAGTGGCCTGTCGCATCTTTATGACACGCACGGGTTTATGCCGAACGGGATGGGTGCGGTTGTAGCGGCCATCCTGACCACGATGTTCTCGTTTATGGGCACAGAAATCGTCACGATTGCCGCTGCCGAGTCGAAGAATCCTGGCAAGCAGATTACTCAGGCCACTAACTCGGTCATCTGGCGCATTGCGCTGTTCTATCTGCTGTCGATTTTCTTTGTGGTCGCGCTGGTGCCGTGGAACACGTCTGGCCTGGTTGAACAGGGTTCATGGCAGACGGTATTAACGGCAATGAACATCCCGCATGCCCGGCTGATTGTCGACCTGGTGGTGCTGATGGCGGTGTGCAGCTGTCTTAACTCTGCACTCTATACCTCATCGCGCATGCTCTACTCCCTGTCACGCCGTAAAGATGCGCCTGCTTCGGCTTCACGCACTAATCGCAGCGGCACACCGTGGGTTGCAGTGCTGCTTTCTACAGCGGCTGCGTTTCTGGCGGTGATCGCCAACTATCTTGCGCCAAGCGTGGTGTTTGAATTTTTACTGGCGACCTCGGGGGCGATTGCGCTGCTGGTCTATCTGGTGATTGCCGTATCGCATCTGGTGCTGCGTAAGAAGCGTGAAAAGGCGGGTGAAGTCCTGAATTACCGGATGTGGTTATTCCCTGGCCTGACGTGGGTGACGATTCTGTTTATTACGACCGTACTGATCATCATGTTGTTTGATGCGAAACATCAGGCTGAATTACTGGCAACCGGCGGTTTAACGCTGCTGATTATTACCACCAGTCTGGTTCTGCGTCGTAAAAAGGAGAAGCGTCAGAGCACGAAGTACTTTACTCAGCGCTCTTCTGACCCTTCGTGATTCTCTGATACATTCCATAAACTCAAAAAGCCCACCCTCAGTAATAAAGGTGGGCTTTCTGTTTATCTGTCCGCTGACCGATACAGGAGTTAACAACCCCCTTTAAGATATGGGTTTTATAATTTACTTTCAGCATAGTCGTTACTAACCAAAGATTGCGCTGGCGTTATCAGGTCAACAGTAGAATCAGCGGTGAGAATTACAGATAGCTGACTTCAATAATCCCTTTGCTTTTCTCAGGATTAAACCAGTGCATCTTTACTACCATGGGCAAGCCGTTCAATGACTGGGGGTTCATCATGTCAGCAGTAGTAACAACAGACTTGCCACGGGCGGGATCAAAGCAGTCAAAAACGACAGGATTCTGACCGATATTCATATTGCATGAACCATTGGTGATGGCTCCACTGAAGGAGATCGTGCCTGAATTTGAATCTGCGCTCGCTGGACCGGCCAGGGTAATCAGCAGCGTGGTAAAGCAGGTAATTAAAAGTGATTTCATTTTTCGTCCTCCAGAGTATGTGTCTCCTGTTATCGGCTCACAGACTCAAAGATTAAGTACTTAATGAGAGAATGAATGTAAATATTCAGCCGTCTGGCCCAATGAAATCCATTAAGAAGGTGCTGTTAAGAATTATCCCAATCCTGCCAGTTAAAATGAGTGTAGTGTAATGCGTGCTTTTCACTTAATTTTTTCAGTGTTCTGATCACATCGATAAAAAAATCACGAAACCGGTAAGCCAGCGGCATCACAAGTTTCTCTTTCTTTTCGTGTGAGATTCATCCTGGCGACTCATCAAGTATTACGGAAACCATTAAAGCAGAAGGGCTGGCGGCCTTTTTAAAAGACCTCATACTTATTATTTTTAAAGAATTTTTTTCGACCAGATAAAATAAAAAAGGACTGTTTAGTTAATTTATTAACGCCAGCCCCGGGATTATTAATTTTTTCAGACAACTATTCAGTTTATTTCAGATACTGACTGAATCGAAGCAGATAACCATCCGGATCCTGAACAAGGCATTCCCGCTGGCAGGCGGTCGTCTCGCCCGTGTCATAATGGTTATCCCGTAACGCCCGATAGAGCGGAACGGCGTGCTGCTGTAAGCGCGCCAGCACCGGTTCGATGTCGTCGACCTCAATCTGGAAATTAATGCCCCGCCCCAGCGGCCAGCGCAGATCGGCGGTATTCCAGCCCTGCGGATGGAACTGCTCAATCATCAATTGCGCCTGGCCATAGCAGAGGTAAGCAAAGTCAGGCTGCTGACGCTGGATCCTTACCTCAAAGCCCAGCACCACCGTGTAAAATCGCAGCGACGCGGCAAAGTCAGTGACGGTAAGTTCTGGCACCATGCTATTCCAGTACAGGTTTTGATTCTCATCCATAAAGCGTCCATTTTTGTCAGTTACGATCGCGGCTCATCCCCGGCTCGCATACTGTTCTGCAGCTCATCCAGCATCAGACGCAGCGCGGCAGACTGATGCTCGCGCGACAGGTAAAGCCCCCAGATGCCAATGCGCTGCGGCTCATAGCCAGGCAATAATTCCACCAGTTTTCCCGCTTTAAGCGCATGGCGTGCCTCCAGTTCGGGCACCATCGCTATCCCGCAATCTGCAATCGCTGCGTCACATAGCAGTGACGAGATGCCCGCACTGAAATTTCCTTTAACGGCGACAGCGATTTTGCCGCCATCAGCCGCCGTGAAATGCCAGCTCTGTCCGGCAAAACGACTGTAGTAGAGGCAGTTGTGCTGCGCCAGATCGCCAGGCGTTTGCGGGATGCCTCGCTTCTGCAGATAGCCGGGTGAGGCGCAGAGTACCGAGTGACATTCACCGAGACGGCGTGCGATTGCCCTCGGCTCTGGCGCATCGGTGATACGGATGGCGAGATCGATGCGCTCGCTGATCAGGCTTACCGGCTGATTGTTAATATCCAGTTCGATGCGCAGTGCCGGATAACGGGCAAGAAAATCGGGGACGACCGGGCCGACAAGATTAAGCGCCGTAAAATGGGCACAGGCGATGCGTAACGTTCCGGCCGGAACACCCTGGGTGGTTTCCTGCTGGATCGCATCTGACAGCAGGGCCAGCTGGCGGGTCTTTTGCAGAATCGCCTCACCGGCAGGCGTCAGGGTCAGCCGGCGCGACGAGCGATGCAGCAGACGCGTTCCCGCCCACTTTTCCATCTCTTCCAGATAACGGCTGACCATCGGCCGTGAGATCCCCAGCGCCCGCGAAGCAGCACTCAGGCTGCCCAGCTCACATATCCGGTTAAAAACGGCAGCTGCCGTCACTCTGTCCATCCCGCTCACCTGTTCGGATTATGAAACTCAGCATCTCTGATTGCGGGAATTCTAACAGATAGCCAGATGGGTAGAATAGCGACACTGATTCTGAACATCGCCCGATACACCTGCCTGAGTCGGGCATTTATCTCTGAGGAATATTCATGAAAACGATTCTGATACCTGTGATGCTCGTTCTGGCTTCAACTTCAGCCAGCGCGGCCACGCTGCAACTGGAAACCTATAATCCGCAGGAGAAGGGGATTTTTGCCGTCTCCTCAACCCTGGTCTCCGGGCCAACCGAAGCGATTCTGTTTGATGCCCAGTTCAGCACCCAGGATGGTGAGAAACTGGTGGAGATGATTAAAAAGAGCGGTAAAAAGCTGAAAGAGATTGTGATCACTTCTGGCGATCCCGATTTCTACTTCGGTCTGGAGCCGATTGTTAAAGCCTGGCCGGACGTCAAGGTCGTTGCCGCACCTGCCGTAGTGAAGCATATCCAGCAGACACATGACGCCAAGCTGAAATACTGGGGCCCTCAGATGAAACAGGGCGCACCGGATAAGGTCTTTGTGCCAGAAGTTACGCATCAGACCCGCTTCAGCGTGGATGGCGAGGCGCTGGAACTGCGTCATCCTGATCAATATGCTGCATACATCTGGATCCCCTCAGTGAGCACCATTCTGGGCGGTACAGCCCTTTCCTCAGGCATCCACGTCTGGACGGCTGACACTCAGACCGTTAAGAGCCGCAGTGACTGGCGCCATATTCTCACAGAGATGCAGACGCTCAACGCGAAAAACGTTATTCCGGGCCACTATCTGGGTGCGCGTCCAGCCGGTTCAGAGGCTGTGGATTTCACCCTGAATTATCTGAAGAGTTTTGAAGCGGCGCTGTCAGAACACAAAACCTCAGCAGCGGTGATTGCTGCCATGAACACCGCCTGGCCAAAACTGGCTGAACCAGCTTCACTGGAACTCAGCGCGAAAGTGAATACCGGCGAGATGAAGTGGTAAACCTGCAGAGAGGTCCGCTAACGGCACGGTGAGCTGGGTTCAGCGATCATTCTGTGCGGATGCCAGTGACTGAGAGCAAAATGACCGGGCGCTATCTTTTCGCCAGATAGCGCCTGTCGTCACGCGCCTGCAACCGAGCCTCTGCCGGTGTGGGAAAGATATAGTGAAACAGGTCGCGGTAAAAACTCAGGTGCTTCATTAATCCATCCTGAATGGATTTACGGATGTCTTTAATCAGGAATTCCTGAGTGGTATTAAAGTTAGCCATACTGAAAAAGGTTTTGTCGTAGACGTTGACCACCCCTTCCCATTTCATCACCTGCTCTTCCGGAGACACGCCTTCCGAGGCGACAAACATTCCCTTATGGGATTTCACTCCCTGTTTACTGACATAGGTGGTTAAGGCGTCATAGCCGCGCTTGTTGCGCCAGCGACAGAATTCATAGGGCACATCGTAATGCGGTAGTACAAAGTCCGGGCTGCGAAAATGTTCATCGCCGATCAATCCATCCAGGGTGACCGTGAAATGAAGGAAGTCCTGCAGGAAGTCGAACTGACGGGTTTTGGTCAGCGTGACATTAATGGTGTAGTGACCAGCCTGCACATACCAGTAATTGGTAAAGCCGGTCACCAGAATACAGAACGCCTGCCAGTCACTGAGTCTTCTGTCGCCCGCCAGCCCCCTGAAACGGCTGATCATCATCCGTGATTTAGGATGCTGATACGCTTTCAGCAGCGGATCGTTCATACCTTTCAGTAACATCAGGCACACTCCTTGATAGATTGCGCTTATCCTGCCACGCCCTTATCAGGGTGAAAAGTGTCGTTGTTCTGAATGTGAGCCCTTTTAAAATCTCGATTGAGGCGGGAAATGCACTGTCTGATTAGGCGAAAAAGAGGGCTATGTTAACCTGCCGGGGTAACGGATGTCGGGCGCAGCCGTAAAAGAATGTGCTGCCCGCCATCCGGACGGGCATATCAGACCGGCGCGAGCGTCTTTAACGTTTCAGGGTTCTGCTGCACCATGCGAATTAATAATACAGCCTTGGCGTTAGGTCTGGCTCTGCCCTGCTCCCAGTTCTGCCAGGTCGTCTCGCCAGTGTGGAGATAATGGGCGAAAACGGCCTGAGAGAGGTTGAGTTTTTCGCGTACGTCGCGCAACTCCTGTGGCGCAATAGTGACAGGAGCACGCTTAGTAACCTTATGCCGTTTAAGTGTGATTTTGCCCTCCTGATGATCCTTAAGCTCCTGCATACCCGTCATCAGTTCACTGAAAATATCGCATTCAGTCATGTCTCAACCCTTTTTTGATCACATTCAGCGCGGTCGCCTGGGCATCACGCTGCTGCTTCGTAAGATCGTCGCGTTGGTCTTTATCTTAGATGGTAAACAGGATGAATTGGCCTTGTTCGTCCGTCCAGTAAAAGATAATCCTGATGCCACCTCTGGCACCCTTGTGTCGGCGCTCATCAACTGATATTTCTCCTGGTTCCCTGCTCCACCACCTCACTCAACCGCCCGACCAGCTTACGGACCTTATCAGGAATAAAACGGGCATCCGGGAACACGGCATAGAGATAACGATCGGGCAGTCGCCAGTCAGGTAACACCCGCACCAGTCGGCCGGAGGCCAGCGCGTCTGCGCCAGGCAGCGTCTGTAAGCCGCCAATGCCGAGGCCTGCTTCAAGAGCCTGCATCAAGGCATCGCTGTTATTAGACCGAAACACACTTTCCACCGGAACAGAAATCCTCATGCTCTCAGAGACCAGCTGCAGCGGCGCATCAGTCGCTATACCGCTAAAACGTATATGTGGATGGCGCATAAGGTCATCGGGTGTCTGCAGTGTGCCGTTTCGCGCTATCCACTCAGGGGAAGCCACCAGCACGGTTTCAACCGTGGCGAGTGAACGGGCAGCCAGCATGGCGGGTGGCGACTCGCTGAGACGGATCGCCACATCAACGCCCTCCGCAACGAGGTCAGACAGGCGATCCTCCAGCGCAATATTCAGACGCAGCGCGGGATGCGCCTGCTGGAAGGCGATCAGATGCGGCATCAGCCGCTGCCCGATGCCGGTCGGCAACTGAACATGCAGTCTGCCGTGAAGCGGCTGCGAGCCGGGCCGTAATTGCTGCTCCAGTTCCTCCATCGCACCAAGCACTTGCCTGACCTGCTGCAGATAATGGAGCCCCTGCGCCGTCAGCGCCATTTTTCGCGTGGTGCGGTGCAGCAGTACCACGCCCAGCACCTCCTCCAGCGCGGCAATCTGCTGGCTCACCGCGGACTGCTTCATGCCGTTTTGCCGGGCCGCCGCCGAAAACGATCCCGCTTCCGCGACCCGGATGAAGGTCTGAATCGCAGTCAGTTTGTTCTGCATTTATTGATTTTCCTGATAAGTGATATCCGGTTCCGGGGATTTAATCAGAATTTAACGCAGGTGAGAATGCGGCTTCTTTCTTAACCGGATAGCGATCATGAAAACAACACAGGGCAAAAAAGTTGCGCTGGTAGCGGGTGCCAGTGGAATTGTGGGTCAGCAACTGACTCAGGCGCTGGTCGCAGACCAGTGGCAGGTAATCGCGCTGACCCATCGCTCAGGTTCTGCTACAGGCGGCACAGAGGCTGTTGCGGTCGATCTGCGCGATCGGCTGCAGAGCCAGCAACGGCTGGCATCACTCACCGACGTTACGCATATCTTCTACAGCGCCTGGCTCAATGCTGCTGACTGGACGGCGATGGTCGGACCCAATCTCACCATGTTGCAGAATCTGGTTCAGGTCATGGAGGATGTCGCCCCGCTTGAGCATGTCAGTCTGATGCAGGGATACAAGGTGTATGGCGCACATCTGGGCCGATTCAAAACCCCGGCGCGGGAAAGCGATCCTGGCGTGCCGGGGGCCGAGTTCAACGCCGCACAGCTGAACTGGCTGAGCGCACACCAGCAGGGTAAAGCCTGGCACTGGAGTGCGCCGCGCCCTGGCGTCGTTGGCAGTGATCGGCATGGCAACAGCATGAATCTGGCGCTGAGTCTGGCGCTCTATGCATCGATCTGTCGCGCGGCGCGGCTCCCTCTGCGCTTCCCGGGTTCGCCGGAAACCTGGCACAGCATGGTCGATTTTACCGATGCTGAACTGCTGGCCGATGCCACCCTCTGGACTTCGCGCAGCGCTAACGCGCGTAATCAGGCGTTCAATATTAACAATGGTGACCTCTGGCGCTGGAGTGAGCTGTGGCCGGTGATTGCAGCGTGGTTTGAACTGGAGATTGCCCCGCCGGTTTCGCTGTCATTCCGGCAGATGTTTCAGGATTATCGTGCGCTGTGGCGGCAAATCGCCGAGGAGCATGCCTTAATTGAAGCAGATATTCTGGCACTCAGTGACGGTGCTTTCGCTGATTTTATTTTCGGCTGGAATTACGACATGTTTGGCGACGGCAGCAAACTGCGGCGGGCAGGCTTTCAGGGTTATCGCGCGACGGATGAGATGTTCTGCGATCTGTTTGCCCGCTTTCGGGCGGCACGCGTTATTCCGTGATGCGTCCGTGAAAGCGCAGAGAGCGAGAATATCGCTCTCTGCATCGGGCTGGGTTTAGCGCCCTTTCTTCTTCCGTCCAGGCTGGACAAAGCGCTTGCGCGAGGCGCCAGCCGCATCCGCTTTCTCAGCCGGTTTCGCGGCACTTTTCTGCGGTTTCTTAGCGGCAACTGCTTTAGCCGGAGCTTTGGCTTTCTTCGCGGGTTTATCTTCTGAAGAGGAGTTCTCGAGCAGTTTAAACAGCTCAACGAGTTCGTCGTCGGTGAGGTCGCGCCATTCGCCCAGCGGCAAACCCTTAAGATTGACGTTCATGATGCGGGTGCGCTCAAGCTTCGTCACTTCAAAGCCGAAATGCTTACACATGCGACGGATCTGGCGATTCAGACCCTGAACCAGCGTAATACGGAAGACAAATGGCGCTTCCTTTTTCACTTTGCACTTTTTGGTCACCGTGCCCAGCATCGGCACGCCTGCGCTCATCCCGGCAATAAATTCATCGGTGATAGGCTTGTCGACGGTAACAACATACTCTTTTTCATGATTGTTACCGGCGCGCAGGATTTTGTTGACCAGGTCGCCGTGGTTGGTCAGGAAAATCAGGCCCTGAGAGTCTTTATCAAGGCGGCCAATCGGAAAGACGCGCTTGCTGTGATTGACGAAGTCGCTGATGTTATCGCGCTCGCCCTCTTCCATGGTGGTGATGATCCCCACCGGCTTATTCAGGGCAATCAGCACCAGGTCGTCTTCATCGCGCGGTTCAATCAGCTGACCATTCACCTTCACCACATCACCTGCAAATACCTGCGCGCCCACAGAGGCGCGTTTGCCGTTAATGAAAACGTTGCCCTGCTCGATGTAACGATCGGCGTCACGACGGGAGCAGATACCGCTCTCGCTGATGTATTTATTAAGACGTGTTGATGAGCCAGTCAGCATGATTCCTCCAAAAAACGCGGACTATACCTTACCGGAGGGGGCTTGCGAAGTCTTTGCACGGTAAACTTTCGCCCCATTTCGCCAGCCTTGCGGCAGCGGGCATTCATAGCCCAATCGCCATCTCAATACAGCGCAACGCGCAGCCCGCCAGCTTTGACGGATAGAGACTTTCTCCCAGCGCGCGGAAGCCATGCTGCTCATAGAAGCTCACGGCGTTCGGCGTCGATGCAAGGGTCAACTGACGGTAGCCACGCTGCCGCGCCTCCGCTTTAATAGTATCAATGATCAGGCCAGCCATTCCCTGTCCGGTGAAATCGGGCAGCGTAAAAATGGCTTCGACACTGGCGGCGGCGAGATCCAGCGATCCGGTAGCGACCGGCACACCGGCCGGGCCATCAATCACGAAAAAAGGATTAACACGGATCATCGCGGGAAAGCCGACAGGCATGCGGTCCGGCGTCCAGGCGGCAATCACATCGGGTGGATAGACCTGCTCGCAGCCATGACGAATGGCCTGATTTCGGATGTTCCATAAAGTATGCGCCTCTTCAGGCGATGCCTGTCTGACTATCATGCTCCCCTCCGGCTGTAATCGCGTCGCGCTTCGCTACGTTATCACAGCACGTCCCGCAGAACTGACATTCTGGCCCTGGTGTCGTCAATAGCGTGATGGCAGGCATTCACCGTTCACCGATCCGTTCAGGCATCGCTGCTGCATTGGCAACCCGGTTGTCTCAGACGTGCCGCATTTGCAACACACCTGGCTCGCCTCAAACTGGTTACTGCTTTAAAAACAGTCTCTTATTTTATGGCACGGTTACTGCTTATCTTTCCGTTATATCGGAAAGTTTGGAAAAAATGATCGCCCCATTAATTCAGCTATATAAGGAGAGACAATGTCCGCTTCACAGCCTTTACAGTTCGCTTACTGGGTTCCGAATGTCTCAGGCGGATTGGTGATCAGTCAGATAGAGCAGCGAACCCGCTGGGATGCTGCCTACAACCGTAAACTGGCGCAGATTGCCGAACAGGCGGGTTTTGATTATGCGCTGACGCAGATCCGGTTTACTGCCGGGTATGGCGCAGACAATCAGCATGAATCCGTCACCTTCTCACAGGATCTGCTCAGTCACACCTCGAAATTAAAAGTGATCGCCGCGCTGCTGCCTGGCCCGTGGAATCCGGTATTAGCGGCAAAGCAGATCGCCACCATCAGCCATCTCTATGGGCCACGTATCGCCGTTAACATCGTCAGCGGCTGGTTCCGGGGTGAATTCAAAGCGATTGGTGAACCCTGGCTCGATCATGAAGAGCGCTATCTGCGTTCCGAAGAGTTTATTCTCTGCCTGCAAGGCATCTGGCGCGAAGAGAATTTTACTTTTGCGGGTGATTTTTATCGCTTTCGCGATTACGCCATGAAACCCAAGCCGTTGTCTCCATTACCGGAAATTTTCCAGGGCGGCAGCTCACGTGCGGCGCGCGACATGGCTTCCCGGGTGTCAGACTGGTATTTCACTAATGGGAATACGCCGGACGGCGTCCGTCTGCAGATCGCGGATATCCGTGAAAAAGCGACACGCAATCAGCATCAGGTCAGAATCGGACTGAATGGATTTGTGATTGCGCGGGAGAGTGAACAGCAGGCGCAGGCGGTGCTTCAGGAGATCATCAGCAAAGCCAACCCGGATGCGGTGAAAGGCTTCCAGCATGAGGTCAAAAATGCAGGCAGTGCTTCACCCGAAGGTGAAGGCAACTGGGCGAAATCGTCGTTTGAAGATCTGGTGCAGTATAACGACGGCTTCAAAACCAATCTGATTGGCACCCCCCAGCAGATTGCTGAACGGATCATCGAACTTAAGCAGGCCGGAGTCGATCTGCTGCTGCTGGCGTTTCTGCACTTTCACGAAGAGGTGGAATTCTTTGGCCGCGAAGTGATACCGCGCGTTCGTGAGCTGGAGGCGCAGGCGGCACTGACCGAAGCGTGAAAGCCGCACGTCAGAGCGAGTTTAACGCTCTGCCGCCGCGGCGTAATGAATAACACGCAGTGTCGTCTGCCGCACCGTTTCTGACAGCGGCAGACGATCTCTGCACGGCCTTTTGATACCGCTTAACATTTAAAAACGGGCGTTAAGACCGACGTTCCATGTCGCCTGGTGATAGTCGCTGTTACCTGTCACCGCTGAAACGCCGGCAAACGCGTTCACCGATGTGCCAATGGGCACGCTTGCGCCCAGAGCCATATTGATCCAGCTATCATCCCGTGACCCGCTGCTGCGGATAAAGGCGGTGCGGGTCGATTTCAGTCCGGCGGTAACAGCAGAGTCGCTGTCGCCGAACTGATGGTTGTAACTGACCTGCGCCCAGGGATTGACCACTAAATCTTTGCTGTCGATACGCCAGCCCACCGAGCCGATTTGCGAATGCAGCGTCTGGTCGCCAAAGCGCATCGAGGTACTGCTGTTCCCTTCTTCTCGGTAGCCATCAACCTGGATGTAGTCGAGCGCATAGCTGGCCATCGGGCCGGTGGAGACATAGCGGCCCAGCGGTAAATCCCAGCCGGTCTGCACCCGCATACCCAGCACCTTGCCGTCGCTACTGCTCTTCTCCGTGCGGGTCGCCGGTCCCAGTCTGACCTTACGCTCAATATCATCAAAGTTAAGATCGGCGTAATGGGCATCTGCATTAATCCATCCCCGATCCAGATAATTTAACTGGCTCCACAGCGCCACCAGATTGCCGCGTAAACGGTAATCAAAGCGCGACGAGGGATCCTGTCGTTGCGAGGTGGTGGAGAGCATGGCGCCGGCCTGCCAGTGATCGGTCAGCTGATAGCCCACACCCACGGTGCCGGTGGCGCTGGTGGCATCGCCATCCAGCAGGCTGTCGCCGCGGAAATCTCGCTGCTGTCCGGCATAGCCACCGAAAACCGTAAACTCTCCGGCGCTGGCGGGCTGCTGACGCTGCTGTTGCAGATGGCCATCCAGCGTATTCTGCGCATCACCCACCAGCATCGACGGTGCCTGACTCAGCGCGGCCACCTGCAGCGGCGCATTCAGTACTGACTGAATATAATCGGCGATCAGCGCATGCACTGCCGGGCTGGGATGCAGCCGGTCGGCGAACAGATATTGCTGTGACTGCGAAAATCCTGGCGTCGAGGAGGTGCAGTCCATGGATGAGACGCCGGGCGGACAGGCCATGCCCGCCGTGTTGCTGAGTCCATACAGGCGCGGGTTATCAATCACCTCATTAAACAGGCCATTAATATCCACCCGCGCGATGTTACCGCGTGCCGCCACCAGGCCCTGTTCCTCCGCCTGGTTGTAACGATCGGTGAGCGCCGCCGCCTCCTGACTCAGCAACTGCCAGGCGGCAATCAGCTGTTGAGCAAGGGCATCGCGGATCAGCGGAATCGAAGAGACCTGACCAGCGGCCTCGTTAAGCGCGGTTTCAATCGCCTGTTCTCTGGCGGCACGATCTGGCGTGGTGGTGGCGCTCAGCGACTGAAACAGCGCCGCCGTGGCAGGCTCCGCGGCCGGACCCAGCACCTGCAGAATCGCCTGAAGCAGCGCGGGCGTGGCCCCGACATTTGGCACCGTCGGCACAATCACCGTGCCGGCCCCGGCATCCAGCAACCGGCTAACCTGTGAGGCTGCGGCACTGGCACTGTTATCCACGATCTGCTGCGCAGCGAGCGGCGCAAGGGCTGCCGCCGCTAAGTCATTGCCGCCAATCCAGTGAATATAGAGTCCGTCCGGATCGGCGCGTCCGTCGCGCGCCGCCAGGTAACGATCAAGCTGATCCTGGGTATTAAATAACGGATTGATCGCGGGCACTGCGACGGCACCGCCCTCGGCATAGTTGTTACCGCCCTGGGATGAGGGGCGCAGAGTGTCACCCAGCGACTGCGCCAGGATCTCGTCATAGAGCGGATGGGTCGCACCATCATAGGTAAAACGTCCTACGTTTCCGCCATCGCTCAGACTGTCACCAAAGATGGTAAGGTCACTCCATGCCATTGCAGGCAGCGGCGACAGAAGGCTCAGGGTGGCACAGCAGAAAAGGTATTGCGCGTGAAGGGGTTTCATCAGCAGCTCCGCACAAAACAAAGTAAAGGGAGAAAAAGTAAAGCCGTACCCGGAGGCACAGCACGCTGTAAGCGTAGTCGCCCTGGTAAACGGGCTGATGAAAAGACGCGATCGCGCTCGCAAAGCGGGAAAATTTGACGTAAAGCTGAGCCGGTTTTTACCGGGAAACTCCCGTCACGGCTCAATCCTGCAGATTACTTTTTGCTGGCGGGTTTCAGCCCGCGATAGAGATCCTGTAGCCGTTTCATCGTCTTAACGGTGCGCTGCGGCAGCGTCGACGCCACCGACAGGATTAGCATCTCAAGACAGACCATAATCGTGCCGTGCAGCGGAATGCGCCCCTTCTCACCCCCACGGGGCACATTAATCACCACATCTGCCTCACGCGCGAAAAACGAGTCGGTGGCGTTAGTCAGCAGGATAATCGGGATATCCAGCCGTTTCGCTTCACGCACCACGGTAGTTCCCTCCCGGTGCGCCGACTGCTGCGCCATCATTATCAGCACGTCGCCACGCTGCAGCGCCAGCATCTGTTCTGCCAGCGCAATGCCAGCGCGATTAAGCGAAAAGGCGGGCAGGCCGATGCGGTTCAGCAGTCGCACGCTGTAATCCGCCAGAATACCCGAGGCGTTAATGCCAAAAATAGCCACTTCCCGCGCTTCACTCAGCAACGCCACGGCATCTGCTAATGCCACCCGGTTCTGCGGCTGCGCCAGCACCTCACAGGCGTGCCGGTGACCCGCAAGTACGAAGTCGATGGCGCTGTTCACATCACTGGTCACCTCACTGACCGTGGTGATCATCTTATCTTCCGAGGTCAGTGAGGGACCAAACCAGGCCCTGAGCGTCTGTTTGAGATCGCGCAGTCCGCTAAATCCCAGCGCCTGAATGGCACGGATCACGGTGGCGTCAGAGGTCGCATTCGCTACGGCGATCTCCATCGCCGTACTTTCAAGCACCGTTTCACGCTGTTGATCGATATAGCGCGCCACCGCCAGCAGACGAGGCGAGAGCTGCTTTTCGCGGGCGCGCAGACGCTCTGCCACCACATCCACCCTGTTTTTGACTGGCCGGCTCTGTTTCATGCTGTTCCTGCTGCTGGGTTAAACGTTGAAAAAATGTAGTGAATGGCTGAATCCGTTTTCTTTTTCACCTGCAAAAGATGGGGATTTATGCCTCAAACGGTATTTGGCATGGAAATAAATTCAATTTATTCATTTACCTGAATCACACACGCATCTGATTATCGGTGAAGGTACATTTAGCCATAATTGTAGTGATTTATGTACAAATTATGTTTACTACTACATTACCGGATGTTTGAATGATTCTCAATTACAGATGAGAAGCATTGTCGTCCGGGTGCCGTAATGATCGCCGAGCCCTGATGCTGATCGCCTCTGTTTAAACCGCTGCATCTTGCAGAACACCTTCAGGGAAGCCCGGCGTAGTCGTCAGCCATCGGGCCTTATTAGCTTCAGAAACAGATACGAAAAGAAGAATGAAAAACAGAGACTCGCGATATCCGGCCCGGCACCCCGCTCTGGTCGTGGCGATCTGTGGCAGCATGCTGTTGCCGCATGTCAGTGCAGCAACCGACAGCGCATCAGATATGACCGTGACCGCCGATGCCAGCTCAGAGGGAAATTACAGCGCCAGCGAAACCAGCGTTGCCAGTAAAATGCCAACCGCGCGGCTCGATGAAGCACAATCGGTCAGCGTGGTGACGCAGCAGCAGCTGGAAGATTTCCAGGCCAGCTCCCTGGCGGATGCAATGCGCTTTGTCAGCGGCGTCACCGAGGCCAATACGCTGGGCGGCACCGAAGATGGCTTTGTACGACGCGGTTTTGGCAGTAATGCCGATGGGTCGGTTTATCGCGATGGCATCCGCAGTAGTCAGGGACTCAATTTTGATGCCACGACCGAACGGGTTGAGGTGCTGAAAGGCTCCTCCTCGCTGCTGTATGGCATTCAGAATCCGGGCGGCATTATCAATGTGGTCAGCAAAAAGCCACAATACAGCTGGCACTCCAGCGTTACCGGGCGTTACGCCAGTGAAGGTGGCGGTGCGGGTACGCTGGATGTCACCGGCCCGCTGGGCAATGGCTTTGCCTTCCGGCTCATCGCCGAAAAGCAGAATCAGGATTACTGGCGCAACTTTGGCAGCGAAGAGCACACGCTGCTGGCACCCTCTCTGCAATGGTTTGGCGAGCAGGCCAGCTTTCTGATCAGCTATGCCGACTACCGTTATGATATTCCCTACGATCGCGGCACCGCCTTTATCGACGGCAAGCCGATCAATATCGGCTATAAAGATCGTCTGGATGACAAAGCCAATCACGCATGGGGCCATAACAAAACGCTGAATGCCCACTATGACTGGCAGTTTAATGATGAGTGGCGCACCCGGTTCACCCTGGGCTGGAATCAGCGGCGCTATGACAACAATGAGGTGCGCGTAACAGCGGTGAATGCCAGCACGGGCGTGGTTACTCGTCGCGCCGATGCCAACCGCGGGTTTAACCACAAAACCAAATATGTGAGCTGGGATCTGCTGGGCAACCCGGAAATTCTGGGCATGCAACATGCGCTGGTGGTGGGCACCGACTATGAGATGAACCAGACTTATCGCGCCCATCAATATCTGGGCAAGGTCAATCGCCAGTTCAGTTATTTCAATCCCGACTATGACATCCTGTCACCGGTTACAGATGACAGCACGGAAAATACCACCGGCGCGAATAACCTGAACCGTATTCATAGTCGTTCGCTTTACGCCAAAGACAGTATTTCACTCACACAGGACTGGATTCTGGTGCTGGGCGGCCGTTATCAGCATTATGAACAGCGCGCTTCCCGCGGCGTTAATCCCCAGTCAGAAATCCTGAACGATGAGGGCAATAAGTTTCTGCCACAGGCGGGGGTGATCTACAAACTCACGCCTGACCTCTCTTTCTACACCAGCGTCAGCAAATCGTTTACGCCATCTACCGATGTGGATGATGACGGTAATGTCGGCAAGCCTGAACAGGGCACGAGCTGGGAAGTCGGCAGCAAATGGCAGCTTTCGCCGAAACTGCTGGCAACAGTGGCGCTTTACCGGATTGATGAAAAGGCGATGTCGCTGAACATCAATGGCAGCACGCGGGCCATCGATAAAGCACGCTCGACCGGCGCTGAATTTGAGCTCAACGGCGAAATCGCGCCCGGCTGGGATTTGAGTGCCAACTACAGCTATGATCAGGCAGAGATCGTCAGCGATCGGGTGAATCCGGAAAACAACGGTAATCGCCTGCAGAATGCACCGCGTCATGCCGGTGCGCTCTATCTGAGTCATGAGATGCAGATCACCAGCCTGCCCGGCGCGTTCAGGCTCGGCGGTGGCGCGCGCTACGTCGGCACCCGTGCGGGCGATCCTGATAACAGTTTCACCCTGCCCGACTATGTCGTGGCAGACAGCTTCGTGGCGTGGAACAACCGCCTGTTTGGTGAAAAAACCCAGCTGCGTCTGAATATCAATAATTTGTTTAACCAGCACTACTACAGTTCAAGCGGCGGCAACCTGCGCGTCCGTGAAGGCGAAACCCGTAATCTGATGGTACAGGCCCGTGTGGAATTTTAACTCGCTACGTTCGGTGCTGCTGACGATCGCTGTGATGCTGGTCAGCGCGGGTGCACATGCCCGTACGCTGACCGATATCACCGGTCGCCAGGTCACGATTCCCGACCATCCGCAGCGCATTGTGCTAGGTGAAAGCCGGATGCTCTACAGCGTCGCACTGCTGACGCCCGGTAATCCGCTGCAGCATATTGCCGGCTGGCCGCAGGATCTGAAAAAGTACGATCCTCAGACCTGGCAGGTTTTTGCCCGCCAGTTTCCCCGGATGGAGACAATTCCGGTAGTGGGGCTGGATGGCGTTAACGATATGAATCCAGAACAGGTGATCGCGCTTAAGCCCGATGTGGTGATCCTGCCGCAGCTGGCGCGTGACAGTGAAAACGGCGCCGTGCTGGAGAAGATGCTCGCTGCGGCGCATATTCCGGTGGTGAAGATCGATCTGCGGGTTAATCTGCTGAAAAACACTGAGCGCAGCATCACTTTGCTGGGTGAGGTGCTGAATCAGCCGCAGCGCGCGGCTGAGTTTAATCACTTCTACCGCAGCCACATGCAGCGCATTGCCGATCGGCTGGCGAGTTATCAAGGCCCTAAACCGTCCGTTCTGCTGCAACTGCATCTTGGACGGCGCAGCGAATGCTGCGTCACCTCGGTGAATGGCAATCTGGGTGAGCTGCTGACATTTGCCGGTGGTAATAACATCGCAAGCCAGCAGATTAAAGGCGTGTTTGGGCGGCTGAGTGAGGAGCGCGTGATTGCTGCCCAGCCGGAGTACTACTTTGCCACCGGCAGCGGCAGCACCGATGAGGCGGGCGCGCTGAAGCTCGGCCCCGCCGTTACCGCGTTGCAGACCCGGCAGAGCCTGCTGGCACTGACCGGTCAGCAGAACGCACTGAAACAGCTAACTGCGCTACGGCAGGGTCATACCGGAGCCCTCTGGCACAATTTTTATCTCAGCCCGTGGCACGTCGTAGCGACCGAGTTCTTTGCTACCACGCTCTACCCGCAGCTATTCCGCGACGTCGATCCCGAACAAACGTTACAGCAGCTGTTTCGTGATTTCCTGCCCATCCCTTATTCGGGCAGCTATCTTTATCGGCTGGCACCTGAGAAGACGGCGGGATCAGGCGGCTGAAGGCTCACTATTCTTCACGCGGACGATATCGGCCATGACCGACAGCGCAATCTCCGCCGGGGTTTTGCTGCCGATGGGCAAGCCGATGGGCGCATGGATGCGGTCCAGTTCGGCCCGATCCATCCCCGCGATCTGTTGCAGACGCGCCCGTCGTTTCTCGCTGTTTTTCGCCGAACCCATGATGCCGATGTAGAACGCGGGGGTTGCAATCGCTTCCATCATCGTCAGGTCATCAATGCGCGGATCGTGAGTCAGTGCCACAATCGCCACCGCGGCGTGCGCGCCATTCAGTTCCAGCCAGCGCGCCGGATGCTGTGATACGAGCGTCACGTTGTCCGCGTCGCTGAAATGGCTCTCCAGCTCCGTCCGCATTTCCGGTCGGTGCTCACAGACCCGCACGTGAAAGCCCAGCATCTGTCCCAGCCGGATGCACTCATGTGCCACGCTGGAGTAGCCTGCGATCAGCAGTTCCGGTATCGCGCCAACCGGCAGTAACATCTGCTGCTCGCTGGCATCCAGTGCGGGCAGTCTCCTGTCGGCGGCAATCGCCTCCCACTGCGCGCGCTCGCCCGGCCGTATCATTTTTACCAGCGGCTGTTGCCCGCTCAGCGCGCGCTGCATCGCCGTCAGCAGCGCCAGCGTGACGTCATCAGGCGGCAGAAACTCGATGACGATTTCCAGACTGCCGCCACACGGCAGGCTGACGTCCGGACGCATCCCGCCCTCGCCGTAGCGTACCCGCTGACTGCTGGCGCGGTACGCCCCCGCCGCCAGCTGCGCCAGAAAGTCCTCTTCGATGCAACCGCCTGACAGCGATCCGCAATACGCGCCGGCTTCGTTAACCGTCATGAGGGTCCCGGGTGCGCGCGGCGAAGAGCCATAGGTGTGCAGCACCGTACAGAGCCAGACCTGCTGGCCCGCCTGGCAACTGCTCAGTGCCGCATTAATCACGCGTTGATCCAGCGTTATCATGAAAATTCCTTTATCAGCTGCAGATCGGCAGGAAAATCGATATCACAGAGGCAGCCGCGATCGTGAAGCGGCAGCCGGACAGCCTGTGACTTCACGATTGTCTGGGGTCCGGCATCGCCCTGTAACGTGCTCAGCACTGAAAAATAGTGATTCTGAAAGCCCACCGGATGGCCCGGTTTGCCCTCGATGACTGGCCTGACGATCGGCGAATCTGCCAGCGCGGCACTGACGGCGCGGTAACTTTCAGGCGTCACAAACGGCATATCGCCCAGCGCAATCAGCCAGCCGTCGTAGTCATGGCTGGCGTTAACGCCCGCTGCGATGGACTCGCCCAGCCCGCCGCTGTCGCACAGCACGATCGTCGCCCGTGAGCAGAGCGACTGGATTGCCAGGGCGTCGGGACGGGTCGCCACGAACAGGTCAAGTCCACTGGCAGCGGCCTGGTCCAGCGTGCGCTGCAATACCGCTTTGCCTTCAAGGTCAGCCAGCAGCTTATGCCCGCCCGCCTGCTGGCGAAAACGTTGACTCAGCCCGGCGGCCAGTACAATCAGCGCTATCTTCACTCTCTTTCTCCGCTATGCGTGAAAACGGGCGCTGGCTTAGCCCGCGCCTGCATAACCAAAGTCCGGCCTGCTGGCAGCAGGTCAGGAACCGGTTCAGATAAGCTTGTCGAGCGTAATCGGCAGATCGCGTACGCGCTTGCCGGTGGCATGGAAGACTGCATTACTGATCGCTGCCGCAACACCGACGATACCCAGTTCACCCACCGGTTTACCGCCCATGGTGGTCGCCTCAAAATCGGGCTCGCCTACGTTGATGGTAGTAATGCTCGGGATGTCACCATTTACCGGCACTAAGTAATCTGCGAGGTTATTGTTGATTACCCGACCGTTACGCGGATCGATGATGCCCTCCTCCATCAGCGCCTGACCCACTCCCATGATCATGCCGCCAATCCACTGGCTGCGCGCCAGTTTCGGGTTATAGAGACGACCGCTGTCGAGCGCGGCCACCATCCGTTTAACCCGGATGGTACCGAAGTCTTCATCGACCCGGACCTCAACAAACTGCGCACTCCAGCTGTGGGCAGAGAATTTTTCGGGGCGGGTACCGTCATTAAGATTACGCACCATCTTGTCGCGTTCGCTTTCTGACATATCATCCGGGAAGGTGCCGCCTTTCACCGTCAGACTCTCTTCCGGGGCCAGCGTCGCCAGCTGAGCAAAGGAAACGGCGAGATCGCTGCGCTGATTGTGCTGCACCCCGTCGCCGTTCAGCGTGAGCTGAGACGCAGGCGTGCCTTTCAGTGGCGACTGTGACAGTTCGCTGGCCAGCTTCAGCAGCTGGTCGCGCATCCGTTTGGCAGTGTCGTTCACCGCCGCGGTCACGTTGCCTGCCAGCTGCGATCCACCCGCTACACCCGCGCGCGGCAGCGCGGTATCACCCAGCTGCACCTCAATGGTGGTGGAGGCGACGCCCAGAATATCGGCAGCGGTCTGCGCCAGAATGGTATAGGTTCCGGTGCCGATATCCGCACCGCCGCACTGCACCACAAATTTGCCCTGCGGCGTCAGGATAATTTTCGCTTCGGCAGGGAGTTTGTTGACCGGATAGGTGCCCGAGGCCATGCCCCAGCCAATCAGTTCACGCCCTTCGCGCATTGAGCGCGGCGTCATGATGCGCTTGTCCCAGCCAAAGGCTTCTGCGCCTTTCTGATAGGCTTCTTTCAGACGGCGAGAACTCCACGGCAGGTCGAGCTGATAATCTTTATCTGCCCAGTTGCGCAGACGCAGCTCCAGCGGATCGATGTTCAGGGCATAAGCCATCTCATCCATCGCCACTTCCAGTCCAAAGGCGCTTGGATTTTCACCTGGCGCGCGCATCCACCCTGGCGTCACCGTATTAATCGGCCTGACCTGATGCTGCGCGGAAACATTGCCTACCGCATACATGCGGGCGGTGACTTTGCTGCAGTTCTCGGCGAAGACATCAATGAGTGACGTTTCACTGAAGCTGCGCTGGATAATTGCCTGAATTTTGCCGTCGCGTGATGCGCCCAGCTCCAGCTGCTGCGAGGTCGCCGGACGCCCGCCAAGACCGGTAAAAGTCTGCGGACGTGTCAGCGACACTTTGACCGGGCGCTTCAGCGCACGCGATGCCGCCGTCGCCAGCGCAACATGGGTGTAAGGCACCGGCTTAGAGCCAAATCCACCGCCGACATACGGCGAGATGATCCGCACGTCTTCAACCTCAATGCCCATCCACTCGGCAATCTCTACCTGCGCGCCGGCTACCCACTGGCTCGGCTCCCAGACGGTAATGCGCCCATCCTGCCACTCCGCCACACAGGCGTGCGGCTCCATCGGCATGTTGTATTCACGCGGTGTGGTGTAACGCTGGCTCAGGCGCACCTCGGCCTGCTGCATCGCCGACTGGGCATCGCCCATATCGATATCCTGCTTCGGGAGCGGTTTTGGCTCGACGCCCTCATCGGTGGCAAAAATCAGTGCGTCAGACGTTTCATACTCAATCTCCACCAGCGAGGCGGCATAGGTCGCCTGCTCAAACGTCTCAGCCACCACCAGACCGATGTTCTGACCGTTGTGAATAATCACATCATCCTGAATCGGGGTGTAGGTTGACTGCGCCGCGCCGCCATCGGCAATCGCCGTGGGTTTGTTGATCTTCAGCGTGTTCAGATGGGTATAGACCGCCAGCACGCCGGCGGCCTGCTGCGCTTTTTCCGTCGCCATGCGGCTGATGCGGCCGCTGGCAATCACAGACTGGATCACCACGCCGTAAAGTGGATTTTCCGGCTGATGTTCTAACGCATAACGGGCCTCACCGGTGACTTTCACTTTACCATCGCCACGCGAGCGGGATGCGCCCAGACCTTCAATCCGGGTGTCTGCCGCTGAGTTCGCGTTGATCATATCGGGACGCGCTTTGTCGTTTACTTCACTCATGCGGTTTCTCCTGCTGCCATCAGCGCGCGTGCAATCACTCGCGGCGCCAGTTTTACTTTATAGGCGTTGTGGGTCAGCGCCTGCGTCTCCTGAGTAATCCGTTCTGCCGCCTGAAACACCGTCTCTTCCTTAAACGGCTGGCCTTCCAGCGCCTGCTCGACCGATCGGACGCGCCAGGGTTTAGTGGCGACGCCGCCCAGGGCGATATGCACGTCACGCATCACGCCGTTTTCCAGCGTGAAGCCTGCGGCCGCGCTGGCTGCTGCAAACTCATAGGAGCTGCGGTCGCGGACTTTGAGGTAGTGTGAGTGCCGGAGTGACTCAGTTTGCGGCACTTCAATAGCCACAATGATCTCGTCATCTCGCAGATCGTGCTCACAATCAGGCGTATCACCCGGCAGCAGGAAGAAGTCATCAATTGCGATGCGACGGGTTTCACCCTGCTGATTTTTCAGAACGACGATGGCGTCAAACGCCACCAGCGCAACCGCCAGATCGCCGGGATAGACGGCAATGCAGCTGTCGCTGGCACCCAGAATCGCGTGATTGCTGTTGACGCCATCCAGGGCGGCACAGCCGGAACCAGGATTGCGTTTGTTGCAGGCCGGGAACGTTGCCGGGTCACGGTAGTAGTTACAACGGGTGCGCTGACGTAAATTCCCGCCCAGCGACGCCATATTACGAATCTGAGGCGAGGCAGCCTGCCACAGGCTGCCATAGATGGCTGGCGCGCTCTGCTGGCAGGCGGGATGATCGGCCAGCTGGCTCATGGTGACCAGTGCACCAGCGGTGATCTTATCGTCATCAAACTGCAGGTTTTTCAGCGCCGTTAAGCCGCTGATGCCAATTAATTGTGGTGGCGTGAAGACACCACACTTCATCAGATCGAGCTGCGTCGTGCCGCCCGCCAGCAACTGACTGCCCGACTGCTGTTTCAGAGTGGCAGCCTCTTCAGGTGACTGTGCAAATTTCCAGCTGAATTCATTCATGCGGACTCCTTCGCCATCTCAGCAGCGGCCTGTTTAATCGCATCGACGATGTGCGGATAAGCCCCGCAACGGCAGAGATTGCCGCTCATGTATTCACGGATCTCATCGTCGGAACCGGCATGCCCCTCTTTAATGCAGGCGACGGCGGACATAATCTGTCCCGGCGTGCAGTAGCCACACTGGAAGGCATCATTCTCCATAAAGCAGCGCTGTACCGGATGCAGTTCACCCTCGGTGGAGGCCAGCCCTTCAATGCTGGTGACGTCAGCGCCATCCGCCTGGGCCGCCAGCGTCAGGCAGCTCAGCACCCGCTGACCATTTATCAGCACGGTGCAGGCACCGCATTGTCCCTGATCGCACCCTTTTTTGGTGCCGGTCAGATTAAGATGCTCACGCAGCGCATCCAGCAGAGTGACTCGCGGATCGACCTGCATCTGCTGCGACTGACCATTGACCTGCATTGTTAGCGATATTTTTTCCGACATTGTCTGCTTCCCATTGTTGGGGGCTAAAAGATGAAATTTTTATAGGTTTAGTTCTGACGGGAGTGAAATCGGGGAAAATCGTGATAACCCTAATCTTTACGCGCGTATCTCTGTCTTAAGGTTTAGCAGCTTTTTAGCAATCTGGCGGGCATGTCGGGAAAAAGTCAGCGTTATCTGAGGAAAAAAGGAATGTAAAGCGCTATATATTATATAATATAACG
This sequence comes from Pantoea sp. 9140, assembly GCF_000745295.1. Classification (NCBI taxonomy): domain Bacteria; kingdom Pseudomonadati; phylum Pseudomonadota; class Gammaproteobacteria; order Enterobacterales; family Erwiniaceae; genus Pantoea; species Pantoea sp. 9140. The sequence continues at coordinate 92,658 of NZ_JQNO01000002.1, forward strand.
ATTACATATTATTGATTTTAGTGGATATATTTCTGGATCTTTCCAGCCAGTATCGCTTACAGGATTGATGCAGCCGCCTCACTAATTTTTCCACAAATTGCAGCCGCTACACTCGCAAGGGAGCAAAGCCTGCTGTCATAATCTGACCGGACGCAAGTCAGTACCTCAATCAGCAGATGTCATTGCAGACCAGGTTGCACAGTTCAGACTAATGAACGTTAAGTTTGCACGGCTGACTATACGTGGGACCAGGAGTCAACAGGGGTATCTTTACTCTCTCCCTGCTCCCATTCATGCTCATTTTTCTGTCGTCAGAAAGTGGAAACGAATGATGTCTGAGCGCTGGGTGACAAACAGGTGCCTGTCACCCATCCTCATCTGCCGGAAAAGCAGACCTTCGGAGGTGTGAATACTGGCGGCACCTCGAGCAAGTGAACACCGCCACCAGAGGTCATCACACCTGAAACGCGGCCACCATGCCCCGCAGCGCGTGCGCCTGTTCAGAGAGCGACTGAGAAGCAGAAGACGACTCTTCCACCAGCGCGGCGTTATTCTGCGTCACGCTGTCCATTTGCGTCACGGCGACACTGACCTGAGATATGCCCTGCATCTGCTCTGATGAGGCAAGGGAAATGGTATCCATCGACACAGCCAGTTCATTCACCATGCCAACAATTTTCATAATGCTGTCGCCAGTTGACGAGGCGACCGTGACGCCGCTTTCCACCTGGGTTACCGCTTCTTCAATAAGCAGTTTTATATCGCGGGCCGCAGAGGCACTGCGCTGCGCCAGTGTCCTGACCTCACCCGCGACAACAGCAAAGCCGCGTCCTTCTTCTCCTGCTCGTGCCGCCTCAACCGCTGCGTTCAGCGCCAGAATGTTAGTCTGAAACGCAATACTTTCAATCACAGAGGTAATGTCCCGGACTTTAGTCGCGCTCATTGATATGGCTTGCATCGTCTCTGCCATACGCTTGACATCCGTTTCCCCGGCGTGGGTAAGGCGCGCAGTTTCACGGGCCGAGTTGGCGGTCTCCTGTGCCCCGCTTGCATTGCTTTTTACGGTAGCGGTGAGCTGTTCCATGCTTGCCGCCGTTTCCTGCAGGGCAGCGGCCTGCTGTTCGGTTCGGGAGGAGAGTTCTGTATTACCCTGCGAGATTTCATCTGCGGCCAGTGCAACGGATGCAGAGGTATCTCTGATATTTGCCACCATGCTGCGCAGGTTGGCCTGCATAACATCCAGCGAAGCAAGCAGGCTGGAAGTATCGTTATGCCGTAACAGGACAGGCGATGTCAGGTTACCCGACGCAATCGCCGCGGCCAGCGCCTGTGCCTGTGCGGGCTCTCCGCCCAGCTGACGCATGAGCGTCCGGATGATGGAATAACAGGCTGCGATAGCGATGAGGAAAGAAATCAATACCATCACCGACATCAGCGTAGCCGTTTGCGAAGCTGCTGCCCTTGCATCCAGAACGGTTTTCCTGCTTACCTCCATCTGAATAGTCGAAAGCCGATCGAGGGCATTCAGCATTGTTCGCTGTCCTGGCCTTACGGTTTTTAGCAGGTAATCAACGGTTTCAGACTGAGGTGCCTCCATCGCTTTCCTGCCCGCCGTCATGAGCAGACTCAGTGCGGATTCATCCGTGGAGGTCAGATTTTCCAGCGCACTTTTGCCTTCCGCTGAGACGTTTTGCGACATACTGGCCGTCAGCTTGTCCCTGTTCTGGATGTAGATGGCTTTCTGAGCGACTATTCTGTCCCATTCAGGCTGTCTGTCATTCTGTTCATTCAGTAATGCAATATTCCTGACTGCGATCGCCATGTCTCTGGCCGCATTTCGCATGTTCTGAATCAGTTCATAGCGGTAGATTTTATTATTTACAGCGTTTTCCATATCATCCCTGGCCTGCCAGAGTGCATGAAGTGCCGTCCCGGTGCAGAGAAGAAAAAGGATGATCAGCAGGCTATACCCTGCGACAAGACGCGTGGCTATTTTCATATTATTTTCCGTTATATTTTTGAGATTGCTATGTTGCTCTGGTGTTAAAAAATGAGGTTGAATAAAAAATCATGCAAAACTTTTTCTGGTAGCGCCATTAATAACGGCGCGACAGAAAATATATATAGACGATGGGAGAGGAAACTAAGGAATCAAAAAGAGAGGAACACGCCTGTAAAAACACAAGTCATTGATAATTAGCAATTAAAACAATAGCTATCAGCAGACTAATTAGTGTTAAAAAACATTTCACGCTACAAATTATTTCTAAGCGTATTTTTCAATCCGCCTGCATGCATTGCCGGAATCATAAATTTCTAAGGGAGTGCGCTATTTTTTTGTTTCACATAACAATCCTGAAGCTGTGCTGAGAGCACCACGGATCATTACTGAGAGATTAAATTATCCGCTCCGTTCACAGGAGCGGATATCACTACCAGAACCGACATGATGCGTCACTCGCTGTTTAAAGCCTCACCTTTCAGGCATGAGAATATGTCGGTTTAGACGCTCTCCACTCTGAAATCTGAATTTCACCACGCCCTATTATTGCATCAGGAGGGTTTATCACCGCAGGCGCTCTTTTCGGTATACCGATGTTTCAGCCGTTCCCGCTGCCGGGTTTTACGTCCCGCAATGACCATCGCTACGACAAACACCACAGCAAACAACACCACTATTGTCGGCGCAGGTGCGCTGTCGATAAAGAATGAAAGATAAACACCGCTCAGCGATACCAGTACCGACACCATAACCGCCACCAGCAGCGCATGTGAAAAACGACGGGTGAGCAGCACCGCAATAGCGCCAGGTGCGATTAGCAGGGAGATCGACAGGATGATCCCCACCGCTTTCAGCGTCGCTACAATGGTCAGCGAGACCATGCAGAGCAGCCCGTAATGCAGCAGACGGGCGGATAAGCCAGAGACCTGTGCCTGCTGAGGGTCGAAGCTGAACAGCATAAAATCACGCCACTTCACCACAATCACCATAACGATGATCAACGCGATAATCGCTGTCTGAACGATATCTGCGCCGGTGATGCCAAGCATGTCCCCAAACAGGATATGATCCAGGTGCACTTCAGGTTTCACGGCGATATAGAGGATTAGCCCCACCGCGAACATGCCGGAGAAGACAATGCCCAACACGGTATCCTGCTTAATGCGGCTGTTGTCCTGCAGGAAACCACTGGCGACGGCACAGAACAGACCCGCGACAAACGCGCCCACCGCCAGCGGCAGTCCTGCCATCCACGCGAGCACGATGCCAGGGAATACCGCATGGCTCATGGCATCGCCCATCAGCGCCCAGCCTTTTAGCACCAGAAACACCGACAGCAGCGCACAAGGGATTGCCACGACCAGCGCGATAAGCAATGCACCATTCATAAATGCAAACCGGAAAGGGTCAAGGATCCACATCAGCCAGGCTCCTTTTCAGGGTGATGGCGGCCACGACGCCGGTTAGCCAGCAGGCCATGTTTCGGTGCAAAAACAAACGCCAGCAGGAACAGCAACGTCTGCGCGACCACGATAATGCCGCCCGTAGCGCCATCCAGGTAGTAACTCGCCCAGGCACCCAGAAAACTGGTGATGCTGCCGATCGCGACAGCAATCATTAGCAGACGCGGAAAGCGATCGGTGAGCAGCCAGGCGGTTGCGCCGGGCGTCACTACCAGACAAATTACCAGAAACGCGCCGACGGTTTGCAGCGCCGCCACGGTAGAGACCGCCAGCAGCGTAAAGAAGAGAATTTTCAGCCGTTCAGGCCGGAGTCCGATGGCGCGCGCATGATTCTCATCAAAGAAGGTGACCATCAGATCTTTCCACTTAAGCAGCAGAATGATGATCGACAGCCCGCCAATCAGCGCCAGCTGGAGTATATCGGCTGGCGCAATCGCCAGTATGTTGCCCAGCACAATGGTCTGTATGTTCACGGCAGTCGGATTGAGCGACACCATAAACAGGCCCAGACCAAAGAAAGAGGAAAAGATCAGGCCAATGATCGCATCTTCTTTTAAGCGGGTGCGCTGATTGAGTAACAGCATGCTGCCTGCTGCCAGCCCGCCGGAAAGAAATGCCCCCAGCGCAAACGGCAGTCCGAGCATGTAAGCGCCTGCGACGCCTGGTACAATAGAGTGTGAAAGCGCATCACCTATCAGTGACCAGCCCTTCAGCATCAGATAGCAGGAGAGAAACGCGCAGAGTCCGCCCACCATCGCGGAGACCCACATCGCGTTAAGCATGTAGTGATAACCAAAAGGTTCCAGTAACAGCGCCATGCTTAGCTCCCCTCTTCCCGTGCGGCATGAGGTGCAATAAAGGGACGTTCATCATCGGTGATGATCTGATCGTCCAGGCCCTTCACCATCACATGACGCAATACCCCGCTGAACGCGCGCTCAAGATTAGCGGCGGTAAACGTAGTCCGGGTCGGGCCGCTGGCCAGAACGGTGCCTTTTACCATTACGGTGTAATCGCAGAACTCTGTGACCGATCCCAGATTATGGGTGGAGACCAGCATAGTCTTGCCTTCATCACGCAACTCCCCCAGCAGGCTGATGATGCTGGCCTCTGTCTGAACATCCACGCCGGTAAACGGCTCGTCCAGCAGGATCACGCTGCCCTGCTGCGCAATCGCACGCGCCAGAAACACCCTTTTCTTCTGCCCGCCAGAGAGTTCGCCGATCTGACGATGGCGATAATCCAGCATATCGACCCGCGCCAGCGCCTCACTGACAATCTGCTGGTCATGCGACTTTGGCCGGCGCAGCAGACCCATGTGCCCGTAGCGCCCCATCATCACCACATCTTCCACCAGCACCGGAAACGACCAATCCACCTCTTCCGACTGCGGCACGTAGGCGACCAGACTCTGGCGCAGCGCCTGGCGGGTCGGCATTCCCAGCACCGAGATACTGCCGCTGGCGAGCCGCACAAATCCCATCAGCGCTTTGAACAGGGTTGACTTGCCGGAGCCATTAACGCCCACCAGCGCGGCGATCGATCCGCCCGGCACGCTGAAGCTGGCATCATGCAGCGCAGTATGTCCATTGCGCCAGGTTACCGTGACGTCTGAAACCACAATGGTGTCTGTCATTGCGCTTTCTCTCCCGCTTTAATGCCCTGTACCAGTGTCTCAGTGGTGACTTTGAGCAGATCAAGATAGGTTGGCACCGGTCCCTCAGCGTTACTCAGGGAGTCGACGTAAAGCACACCACCGTAATGGGCACCAGTTTCCCGCGCGACCTGGCGGGCGGGCTTATCTGACACGGTGCTTTCACTGAACACCGCCGGAATGGCATTTTTTTTCACCCGGTCAATCACGCGTCTCACCTGCTGCGGCGTACCCTGCTGGTCAGCATTGATCGGCCACAGGTAAAGCTCTTTCATGCCCAGGTCACGCGCCAGATAGGAGAACGCGCCTTCACTGGTCACCATCCAGCGTTTCAGCTCAGGAAGAGCGGCAATCTGCTGGCGCAGCGGATCCAGTGCCGCGGTAATTTTTTGCTTATAGGCAGCAGCGTTCTGACGGTAGGTCTCTGCGTTCATCGGGTCATATTTCACCAGCGCATCGCGGATGTTATCGACATAGATCAGCGCATTGTCCGGTGACATCCAGGCGTGCGGATTCGGTTTACCATTATAGGGCCCTTCGCCAATGCCCATCGGCGTTACACCAGCAGAGACCACCACTTCCGGGACGCCGTCCAGATGCTGATAAAAGCGCTGAAACCAGCGTTCCAGATTAAGCCCGTTCGCCATAATTAACTGCGCACCCTGCGCCCGCCGGATGTCACCGGGCGTGGGCTGATATTCGTGTATTTCAGCACCGGGCTTAGTAATAGAGGTGACCTCTGCGGCATCGCCAGCCACGTTCTCAGCCATGTCAGCTATCACCGTAAACGTTGTCACTATCTTAAATTTTTCTGCTGCATAGCTGCTGCTCGCCATCAGGTTCATGAGCAGTGCGCTCAGTAACAGCGTGGTGAACTTTTTTATCGGGACCATTGGGCGAGCTCCAGAGATGATTAAAAACAGTACACAATTAGCATAGGCTATTTTTTATAGCACAGGCTATACCTTACGAACAGCAAGAAGATGTGAAGTTTCTTCAGCATTCAGGTTCAGGTGTCAGCTTTTGTAAATCAGCTCAGTTACTCTCTGATATAAATAAGAATAATTTTGATGAGTTGTGTCATTCAACCCGCTTATGGCTTCGCGAAAGGCGGGTTTTTCTACTGCCTGAATCAGTCTCACAAAATGAGAAAAGTAGTAATGGCATAAAAATAGCATTCAACTACGCTTTGCCATCCACAAAATGAGGTTGCGTTACCGGACGACACTCACGCAACAGATGCAGCATTTTCACAATTAAAACAATCTTATTGATAGGACGAATTAATTAAGCCTGATGAATTTTTTGCTACAGTTAATGTTACTTACCGCAATCACCCAGGAGGATATTTTGTATTTTTCCAGCGACGAAAAAGCGAATGTCATCATTGGCGAAGCCGCAATGAACCTGTTTAATGCTGGTCAGGAAGTGAACGTTGAACTGCTGATTAAAGAGCTACAGGTTATGGCTGCCTCTGAAGTGAATGAGTATCGCCTTGAGCAGATGCAAACTGCACGTCAATGGCTGACGGGATTCAAAACAATTGGTTCACGCACTACCGGTCCGGCAAACTGGCTATCAAGAAATGCGGGTATCGAACCGGCTATCAGCGCCTCTGCTGATGATATTTTCTTCAAGCATTAACAAAACTGCTTACCTTCTGCCGGCCTGAATAATCAGGTCGGAACTCCGGAGGGCTTGTTGTTGTACAGGAATATGGTACAATTTTCACCTCGTCACCACCTTCTCGTAACGCCCTGTTTTAAAAGCTTTAGCACTTTTTGCATAAAAAAAATCATTCCAAAAATCCAAAATCCTGTACAAGTTTTAAAAAGATGTATAACTTGCGCATCAGGAATGCTATACATTTTCACCATCTGAGGAAATCACCATGCGTCAGAACGGACAAGGCCCGGAAACGATCAGCGATATTGCCCGTTACTTCAATCAGGCCAGCTCACCTTCGCAACAGGAAACACTGGGCTCGGTAGTAGTCGAAATTCTGCGCGCAGGTCATAGCCTCAGTCGTAAAGCAATTTGCAGCAAATTATTGAGCCGCCTTGAACTGGCTGCGACGCCAGAAGAAGAGAGCCATTTGCATGAATTAATCGCGATGCTCTTTCGTCGCGAAGATTAATACCCGCTTACGGCTTCAGATATTTCTATCGTCGCCTGCTCTTAGCCAACATTCAGGAAGATTTACCCACAGGAACGAAGCCCAGTACTGCTTAGCCGTATCTGGTGCAACAAGTTGCACCCGCTGACGTATACGGACCCGCAGCATGGCCATTGATTCGTAATCAGAGAAGCCAGTATGTACAGAAGTGAAGATGAGAAACTGACAGATGTCATGATCGGTGAAGCCGTACTGACATTGCTCAAGTCAGACAAACCAGTGTCGAGTAACGCCTTAATCGCACAGCTTGAACTCATGGCTGCTAATGCCGATGACGACTCAAAAGTGTCTGTGATTCGCAAAGCCATCACTGAAGTTCGAAATGGCATGGTCGCCGCGCGTAAACGTGCGCAGGGCGAGAGTGCTGAACGTGATAAGACGGCGCACCGTATGAACAGCGATGGCCCACCTGATGGGTCTAAGAAGCACTGATAAAGGGTATTGCGTGCCTGTCAGACACGGCTGGCAATAAGCGAAGCGGCAGCCTTTAAGCGAAATTTTTTTGGCTGGCTGGGCAAAACGAAAACAGCGTCTACACTCGTTTTTGACTTCACCCATTGCGTATAACGAATTTTCCTCAGAGAAAGAAAAATCATGCAACACTCTTCATCAGATTTATCCATCATTGATTATTTTCGTAGTGAAGGCGATTTGCTGGCACCGGAAACCGAACTGCTGGGCGCAGTAATTCGTGACATCGTGGCTGATCAGGGACGTGTGACTAACAAAGCGATAATTCTTTATCTGATCGCCGAACTGGAATGCACTTCCGACGTGATAAGACTGGATGTGTTGCGCAGAACGCTGGAAATTGTGGTTGGCCGTACTCCTGACGATAGTGACATCTGATTATCTCTCCTGCGTTATCGGTGATAACGCAGGATCAGTAAGATGAATACTCTGCTTTCAGGCAATTTTTGACGAAGAGCTATAACCCACCTGCTGAGTACTCAACGCCCAACCGTAGTTGCAAGTCATATTGACGGCCGCAATGGCCATAAACAGCCCTGGCGTAGCCATGCTTTCCCGAGCAAAATCACCCTCTCAGCCTCCCCAGGACGCTCGTATTACTGTATTGGGTAATAATCCGCGCGAATGTTATTTATTTACTGGTAACAGATCACACTCTCTCCTTACTAATGCGATGATACAAATACCGGCGTTTGCTGCACGGGCGGAACAGAAAAGTGACGCTGCATGCGTTTTATCTCCTCTGCCGGGGGCAAACCAAACAAACGTTTAAATTCACGATTAAACTGCGACGCGCTTTCATAACCCACAGCGTAACCTGCCGCGGAAGCGGTCATCTGCTGGCGTACCATCAGCATGCGCGCCTGGTGCAGGCGTACCGATTTCACATACTGCATCGGCGGCATCCTGATAATGGCTTTAAAGTGAAGATGAAAGGTCGGGATGCTCATGCCCGCTTCCCCTGCCAGTTGCGTCAGGGTCAACGGCTCTGCATAGGTGGCGTGGATATGCTTTACCACTTTCCCTATTTTGCTGAACTGCCCCTGCATAGCCAGCGCGGCACGCATGGCGTTGCCCTGTTCGCCCGTGAGTACACGGAAGTAGAGTTCACGCAGTCGTGCATGTCCGAGTATCGCGGTTTCTAGCGGACTGTTCAGGGCTTCAAGCAGACCCAATACGGCGCCCTTAACCGTGTCGTCCATCTGACTCGACATCATACTTTGCGGCGCGGCGGGAGGATGTGAAGCATCATGCTGGTCGATCTGCAGGATAAGTTCAGCCGCGAGCTGAAAATCCAGATGCAGGTAAATAGCCAGCAGAGGATGCTCTGCTGACGCGTCGGTTTCCATGGTAAACGGCACAGGAACCGAGACCGCCAGGTAGTGCTGCTCATCATATAAATAGGTCTGCTGGCCAAAGTAACCCCGCTTGCTGCCCTGGCAGACAATCACAATGCCCGGATCATATAGTACGGGTGTTCTGGCAAGAGGACGGTCGGCGCGCAGAATTCGCACACCAGGCAAGGCCGTCAGGTTATACCCTTCATGCGGCGCAAGGGCTTTAATCAGGGCAATCATTCCGGACATCACAGCACCTCATAAGATCAGGCAAGAAAACGAGAAGATACGGCCTGAAAATGCATCAGCAGTGAGAATACCATGCAATCTCAACGGTTCATGGGAGTTCTTTTATGTCATCTTTAAAAACAATCTTAATTACTGGTGTCAGCAGTGGCTTTGGTCTGGCACTGGCGCGCGAAGCCCTCCATGCCGGGCATCGGGTCATTGGTACCGTGCGTAACCGCGAAGCACTGCAAACTTTTGAGGCGCTTGATGCACAGCGTGCCGTGGGCCGCCTGCTGGATGTCACGGACTTTGCGCGTATTGATGAAGTTGTCAGGGAGGTTGAGTCCACAGTCGGTCAGATAGATGTACTGGTGAATAACGCAGGTTACGGCCATGAGGGCATTATGGAAGAATCCTCCCTGGCAGAAATGCGCCACCAGTTTGACGTGAATGTTTTTGGCGCAGTGGCAATGACCAAAGCGGTCCTGCCGGGTATGCGTGAACGCCGTCGCGGGCATATCATCAATATTACCTCGATGGGCGGATTCATTACTTTGCCCGGCATCAGCTACTACTGCGGCAGCAAGTTTGCGCTAGAGGGAATTTCAGAAACGCTGGGCAAAGAACTGGCTCCGTTCGGCATACACGTCACCGCCGTGGCACCCGGCTCATTCCGCACCGACTGGGCGGGACGTTCGATGATACGCAGCGCCCGCACTATTCCGGACTATGACACTCTGTTCGGGCCCATTCGTCAGGCCCGGGAGGAAAAAAGCGGGAAACAACCCGGCAATCCCGTAAAGGCTGCTCAGGCTATGCTGGCATTGCTGGAAAGCCCGAACCCACCCGCGCATCTGTTGTTAGGCAGTGATGCCCTGAGTCTGGTTCGGCAAAAACTTGCGTCAATGCGTCAGGAAATTGATCGCTGGGAGAATCTCACGCGTTCAACCGATGCTGAGCCGTTGCTGAAACAGAGCGTAAAGCCCTGAACGATGATGGCCCGTGACACTAACGGCCATCATTTCTGGCGTTCCGCACAGGATAAAGGATCAGATTCAGGTGCAGAGTCTGTGCGCCGCCTTAGCGGACATTAACGGGTGCTCAACTGGCTGCCGCATCCACCGGAATGTCGCAGCCAGCTGATCTCGTTGTGTTAACCGTGTGAGATGGAGTGATTAAGCTGGCAGTAGCGATGGTAAATTCTGTGCTGGCACTGGAGCGTCGTCTGCCCGGCAACGCAGGACATTCTTCCGGTCATAATCATTACTCAAATCAAACATAGTCAGAACTGTATAAGTAACAACTGAAGCAGAAGAAAACGCTGCCTCAGCGCGCTGATATTGCAGATATTTCCATTAATACCTTAGATTAAAATCTCACGAAGTATTTATTCTGAATAAAGATTCTGGCCGATGCAGTTAATTACTGCGTTGTCATTTCAGGCTAAAAAAGCTAATTCTGACTAAATTTAAAAAACAGAAATATAACCGATCTGAAATTAGAACTCTTCAGCTGGAATATTTTTAAGCTCTGTTTACTGCGTCTTATTCTCAGTTAAGGCGGCACTGCGGAGTGATGGCTGGAGGGGGAAGGTTCTGGATGGCGCCCGCTATCGGCGCCATCAACCTTAATGCATTTTGCGGGTAAAAAAGCTGATTGCTTCCTGACACAATGCTTTCAGTTTGCTGTCACGCGTCTCTTCGCTCAGGCGAAACAGAGCGTCCGTAATGTCGTGAAAGTGAACCGGCTCTCCCGCCTTGATCAAATCACTGACGACCGCGCCAACCAGTGCACGGATCTCGTTATCGTTGTCGTACTTCACACGACCTCCCGATGGTGTATGCATATACAGTCTAACATTATCGGGTGTCAAAAAACAAAAAAGCCGTCTTAACGGAAATATAAGCGAAGCGGCAAACAGGCTATAAAATACCCAGACCAGGATTTGAACTGACGTTATTTAAGTCAGCACCGTGTGCCTGCCAGTAAATAGTCAAAAGAGTGTTATCACTGCCAGAATCTGACCTTGCTAATACCCGAAGTGAGCCGATCATTTATATCGTTTAACGGAGTCCTGAGTTTGGGGTTTATAAAATCCGTTATTCGTGTCCCCGGTGCCGCATTTTCACGCTGACAGCCAGCGATGCTTTGAACAACGTGTTTCAGTTGAAGCGAAGCTGTTAGCCAGTATTATGATAAAACTCTGGTTATCCTCTGCTGTCGCGAGTCCTGCATGGCTAAATTCACCCTCAAACAGATCGCTGCCCAATCGGGGCTTAGCCTTGCCACTATCGATCGTGCCCTGCATCAGCGCGGCAACGTTCACGCGCGCACTCAGCATCGGATTCAGCAGGCGATAGCGGACCTGGAACTGATGCAAAAAGCCGGGCTCGCCAAAGGCAGAACGATTTACTTTGACGTCATCATGCATACCCCTGACCGCTTTCAGCCACTGATACGTGAAGCGCTCAGCAGTCAGATCGCCAGCTTTACTGCTTTCAGACTTCAGCTGCGTTTCCACTTTGGCGCGAATCTCACAGCGGAGGCCATTAATGCGCTGCTGAACAAAAAAGCGCTTCACAGTCACGGTGTCATTCTGAAAGCGGCCTGTTCCGATGAGCTGAATCCCACTATTGAATCGCTCCTGAAACAACGCGTTCCGGTGGTCACCATGATGAGCGATTTACCCGGCAGTGCGCGCCTGCGCTATATCGGCATGGATAACTCTGATGCCGGTAAGGTGGCGGCTTTTCTGATGTCAAAATGGCTGCGGGTCAGCCGTTCGCATATTGTGGCGGTGACCGGCAGTCGCGATTTCATGGGTGAACAGGAGAGAATCCAGGGTTTTCAGCGTGCGATGCAGCAGTTTGCGCCTCAGCATCAGGTGAGTGTGGTGGCGGGTGGTTATGGTATTGACGCGCGGATGCATCAGTCGGTGACGCAGTTTTTGCAGAGCCATCCGGACACGGATGCGGTCTATACGGTCGGCGGCGGTAATCCCGGCATCCTGCGCGCGTTTGCCGAACAAAAGCGGCATGTGAACGCCTGTATTGGTCACGATCTCGATCAGGAGAATTGTTCCCTGCTGCAGGCGGGTAAGATTGATGCGCTGATCGAGCACAATTTACAACTCGACGCATTACACGCTTTCAGAACACTGCTGGAGTTTCATGGCTTTATGCCCGCCTCCGAACCGCCTGCGCCCTACTCTAAAATCAATATCATCACCCGATACAACATGACAGCCTGAAGCACTGACACCCCGTAACCCCGCATGACACCATGACGTACATTGCGATTGCGGAGTCTTTGAATGGCTCTCCGGTTGAACGGCTCAGGTTGGTCAGCGATCACCCCTATCCGCGCTAACTAACCGGAGGCCTTTCTCACAGCCTGACGTGATCGATCAACGCCCTGAGTTTAGGGGCCAGATTTTTACGGCTGGGAAAATAGAGATAAAACCCGGCAAAGGTGGGTAACCACTCATCCAGCACCGTCACCAGTTCGCCGCGCGTGATGTAAGGCTGAAAGGTCTCTTCCATGCCAAAGCTGATGCCGCCCCCGGCGCAGGCGGTGCGGATCATCACCCCCATGTCGTTGGTTGTCAGCTGCGGATTGACAGCAACATCAAACTCCCGTCCCTGCTCAGCAAACTCCCAGCGATAAGGCGCCAGGCCTGGCCCTTTCCGCCAGCCGATGCAGCGATGAGTGACCAGCTCTTCAGGATGCTGTGGCGTGCCTGCACGCGCCAGATAAGAGGGTGATGCTACCGCCACCTGACGCTGCGCAGTAGAGACCGGCACCGCAATCATATCCTGCGCGATCACCTCGCCCAGCCGCACGCCTGCGTCATAGCCCTGCCCGACAATATCAAACTCGTCATCGGTCACGGTGATATCCAGCTCAACCTGCGGGTAGGCGGTAATAAAGCTCGCCAGCAGTTCGCCTCCCAGCATCCGCTCAGCAATCGAGGAGATCGCCAGCCGCAACTGACCACGCGGCTCGGCCGCCAGCTCGGCAATATCGGTGACGGCGCGGTTAAGCTGGTTGATCGCCGGAGCCACCTCCGCATAGAGCCGCTGTCCGGCTTCTGTCAGCTGAACTGAGCGTGTGGTGCGCTGCATCAGTGAGATGTTAAGCCGGTCTTCCAGACGCCGCAGGCTCTGGCTGATCGCCGGTCGGGTGACGCCAAGCTGTTCCGCTGCCAGACGGAAATTTCGGGTCTGCGCCACAATCACAAAAACTTCGAGAGCATTCTTGTCCGCATTCATTGGTCAGATTTGGTTACCAGTCCGTAAAGTATCAGGTGGATTATCTTTATAATCCAGCCGCCGTATGATCGCCAGTGACAACCTGACTGGAGAGACAAAATGACGCAGAAAGTGATTTTAATTACCGGTGCCTCAAGCGGTATCGGTGCAGGCATCGCACGTGAACTGGCAAAAACCGATGCCATTCTATTACTGGGCGCACGGCGCGAAAGCCGTCTGGCCGCGCTGGCTGAGGAGCTGCGGTTTAATGGCGCTGAGGTGGCGATCAAAGCGCTGGACGTTACGCACCGCGAAGATGTGGCGCAGTTTGTGGCATTTGCGCTGGAGAAGTGGGGACGGGTTGATGTGATGATCAACAATGCCGGGATTATGCCCCTGTCACCCATGGCCTCACTCAGGGTCGAAGAGTGGGATCAGATGATCGATGTAAACATCAAAGGCGTGCTGTATGGCATTGCGGGGGTTCTGCCGACCATGCTAGCCCACCAGCGCGGACACATCATCAATATCGCATCAATCGGTGCGCTGGCCGTGTCGCCCACGGCGGCAGTTTACTGTGCCACCAAGTTTGCGGTGCGGGCGATTTCTGACGGTTTACGGCAGGAGAACAGTCAGCTGCGTGTGACCTGCGTCCATCCCGGTGTGGTCGAGAGCGAGCTGGCCTCAACCATTACCGACCCGACAGCTGCCGAGGCGATGCAGCATTATCGCGCTATCGCGCTGCAACCGGATGCCATTGGCCGCGCCGTGCGCTATGCGATTGAGCAGCCTGAAGAGGTGGATGTAAACGAGATTGTCGTGCGGCCAACCCGCACACAGCAGTAAGCAACCGGCCCGCTGCGCGATGTGCAGCGGGCCGGAATATCAGTAAAGGCTTCTGCGGGTTCGCTGCACGGTAACGGCAATGGCCGTCAGTGCTACCAGCATCAGAAACACGCCCAGGCCAACCATCGCGTTAAACCCATAGGTTTTAAACAGCAGCAGCCCGGCGATACAGCCGCTCAGGAAGGAGAATACCGTGGTCAGATGGGTATGCAGAACCTTCTGGAAGAAGCGACGATCGTCGGTTTCCAGATGCACAGCATGAGACGTATGCGCAAAAATCCACGACCCCAGCGCTATGCCCGCATCGGTCAGCGTGCCGGTAATGTGGGTCGATCTGACGCGGCCATTGGAGAGCTGTGTCGAGGTCGCATTGTGAATACCCATCAAAAAGCCCAGCATTATCAGAACTTCCCCGTTAAAGCTTGGCCGGTAGAACACGATCTCAAAGATCGATGCCGCCGTTAGCGCCGCGCCTTCTGCCAGAATAATCAGACAGAAAATAGTGCGTAACTTATGCCTGATCCCCACCACTACCGCCAGCCGGGCTACGGTACAGCCCAGTACAAAGGCAACAATCAGCGCCATCAAAAACAGCATAGTGTGAAGATCGCTGGTGGTGACTTCCTGAGATATCTGCGAGGTGTTACCGGTCATATGCGACGGGAAAAATCCGAACGCGCCCAGCGCCATGGCATTAAGGATGCCAGCGGTGGTCGCCAGCACCAGCGCCAGCAGTCGGTCTTCGGTATGTGAACGAACTTTCTTCTTTTTTATCAGCACAGGCTTCCCCACATCAGGTGAATGCAAAACGTTCTTATAAGGCTTCAAGCATACAACCTGATGGGAATTATTCCTGTCAGAACCAGATAACTCTGATGAAATAAGCCATTAATTTTGCTGATTTTTATAAAGCAGATTCAGTTTACTTTTAAAAGTGTCAACGACGCGATGATCCACCACCGGGCGAGCCCTGCTAAAGCAGATAACAAATTCAGTCGACGATAAAGAGTTGCGCACCTGTCGTTGTAAAAGAACGATGCGGTTCAGCCTCATCCGCAACCTGATAGCTCACGCCCGGAGTCAGCACGAAACGGCGGCCATCTGCCAGTTCAGTGTGCAACTCGCCCGCCATGCAGAGCAGAATATGACCCTTGGTGCACCAGTGGTCGGCGACATAGCCTGGCGAGTAGTCGACCATGCGAACCCGGATGTCGTTAAATTTCATGGTTCGCCAGGTCGCCTGCCCTTGTTCGCCGGGATGAATCGTCTCTGCAACCTGATCCCACTGCGTCAGGCCAAACGGCAGATTATCTATTTTCATGCGATTCCCCTGTTGAGGATGAATGTTAAGTCAGCGCCTGGATAACGGCCTCTTGCGCGTGGATCAGCGTGGTATCAAACAGCGGCACGCTGGCATCGGAGGCATCAACCAGCAGGGTAATTTCGGTGCAGCCCAGAATAATGGCCTCAGCCCCCTGCGCCACCAGTGACTGCATAATCTCCCTGTAGCGACGACGCGACGCGGGATTGATTTCGCCCAGACAAAGCTCGTGGTAGATCACCTCATGCACAAACAGACGATCCGCTTCATCGGGCGTCATCACTTCAAGACCGAACTGCTGCTGAAGACGCCCGCGATAAAAATCCTGCTCCATAGTGAAGCGCGTCGCCAGTAATCCGACCTTACGTATCCCGGCCTGCTGAATGCGCCGTCCGGTGGCATCGGCAATATGCAGCAGCGGTATGCCTGTTGCAGCGCTGATTTGCGCCGCCACTTTATGCATGGTGTTGGTACAGAGCACGATGAACTGCGCGCCAGCCCGTTCCAGATTGCGTGCCGCATCAGCCAGGATCTCGCCCGCCTGCTGCCATTCGCCCACAGCCTGAAGCTGCTCTATGCGCTGGAAGTCGACGCTCCAGAGCACCAGCTCCGCTGAGTGCAGGCCACCCAGTTGCTGTTTAACCTGCTGATTGAGAATGCGGTAATAGAGCGCGGTAGATTCCCAAGACATGCCGCCTAACAGACTAATAACTTTCACACTGCACTCCGGTTCGAGGGGGTTTATTCCAGCATGCCAGATCGCCATTGAACGGCAACGGCTTTGTTCAGGCTGCCCTGTTTTGCGCTCTGAAGCGGCAGGCCATCGCCATCAGCAACACGACGCCAGCGCTCATGATCAGCCAGGCCTGATTAAGAGTCGCACTGCTGTCACGCACCCAGCCCGCGACCAGCGGCATCAGCGCCGCAATCAGGTATCCGCCACCCTGCACCCTGGACAGCAGAACCGCCGCTTCCCGGGCGCTGCGCGCATGATCCAGCGTAACAATCAACGACAGCGGAAACAGTGCGCCGATGCCCGTACCCAGCAACAGCGCAGAGAGCAGCGGCATCGTATTCGGGTAAAACACAAGGCTTAGCAGCCCTGCCAGTAACAGGACCAGCACGCCGAGCAGCAGCGGACGGCGATCGGGAAAGCGATGTAAGGTTGCTGTGACGATGAAGCCTGCCACCACTTCGGTTAACGTCAACGCGGCGAGAAGATAGCCACTGTGGCGCGCACTCCAGCCCAGCTGAATATAAAATGGCGGCAGCCACGCCAGAACCAGCGTGTAAGCCCCGGTGCCAATGCCGAAAAAGAGCGTCAGCAGCAATGTTCGCGGCGCTGGCAGCGTCATTGCCTCAGACGCCAGGCTCACCTGCGGCGATCGCCTGACTGCACTCAGCCAGATTAACAGCGCTATCAGCGTTAACCCGCCGGAGAGCGCCAGCGCGGGTTGCAGACCCAGCATTGAAAACAGCGGTTCGGCACTGGCTGCCGTCAGCGCTGCGCCCGCCATAATCCCGGTGCTGAACAGCGCCATCAGCGTCGCCGCTGCGTCAGCAAAACGTTGCCGGATCAGCGCGGGCATCATTGCCTGGATTACGCCAATGCCTGCGCCACCGGCCAGCGCGGTAAGCATCAGCTGAGCGGAGGTCAGGTTAAGGCCGCGCCACAGGCAGGCCACCGTCAGACAGAGCAACCCGATGGCAATGCCGGTTACCGGCCCGAAGCGGGCGATCAGCCACGGCCCGAAGAGTGCCGCCAGCCCCATCATCGCCACCGGCAGTGCGGTCAGCAGACTGAACACCGTCGCCGACAACCCGGTTTGCTGTTGCAACACCGGAAACAGCGGGCCGATAATAGCCAGCATTGGCCGCAGATTGAGTCCGACCAGAAAAACGATCGCGGCAAACAGAGTGGGGAAAATTTTCATCATGCAGGCTCAGCCAGAAATTGACGATGACAGCACCGTGCTGTCACTATTTATCTTAACGTTAAGATAAATTTCGTCCACTGTTAAGAGGCTGAGCACAACCCGACAACATAACCCCGACATTTGCAGGTGATTTATGCATGACCATATTGATTTCGTTGTCAGCCAGTGGGACAACGCGATGCCCGACCTGGACACCGCTTCCATGCGTATCTTCGGCAGGATGCTGCGGCTGATGAAACATCTTGCAAAAGCACGCAGTGAGGCACTGGCGCCGTTTGGTTTTCAGGAGGGTGAATTTGATGTGCTGGCGACTCTGCGACGGGCGGGATCTCCTTATCGGCTGTCACCCACGCAGCTCTACCAGTCGCTGCTGGTGACCTCCGGCGCAATGACAAATCGCCTGAACCGGCTGGAGCAGCAGCACCTGATTGAACGTGTTGCTGCGCCAGATGATAAGCGCAGCATGCTGGTTGGGCTGACGCCGCACGGTCAGCAGCAGATTGAGCAGGCACTTCGTGCACATACCGCCATTCAGGAGGCGGTGCTGGCACCGCTGGCCGCATCAGAGCGCGCCGAACTGGAAGGGTTACTGAAAACGCTGCTACTTGCCTTTCCCGGCGAGGCAACAGCCGAATAAAAACGCCGTCAGCGCTGCAGTTCCGCCACCGTCATGGTGAAGATAACGGGCTGGTCATCGGCACTGGCATAGGCATGGGGCATATCGGTACGGGCCACCGCTGCACAGCCCTGCTGAATCACCAGAGTCTGCTCACCCACGGTTAATGCCAGTGTGCCCTGCTCGACGTGCAGCAGTTCCAGCGTACCCGACGAGTGGCCGGTGGAACTGAACGCCTCGCCTGCAAACATCTGCCAGCGCCATAGCTCGATCATATCCGGCCCACGGGTGCCGGCCAGCAGCTGCGCACTCCCACCCTGCTCACCCTGCCACAGTACGGGCATTTCGCTGTTTTCAATCAGCCAGGCGTCAGGTGAATGGGAGATGCTAACGATATCCGCTACCGAGACGCGCAGTGCGGCAGCTATCTTGCAGAGAATGGCGATGCTGGGATTGGCAGCGCCCTTTTCGATTTCAACCAGCATCCCTTTACTGACGCCTGCCCGGCGGGATAACTCATCCAGCGAGAGTTTCTGGCTTTTGCGCCAGCTTTTTATGCGGTCTGAAACTGCCTGACTGACAGTGGCGACATCAGCACCTGCATCGGTCGATATATTGACTTTTTTGGTCATCGGTCATTACTATGAAATAAATTAGTCACTGAGAGAGTATCCGATGTTATCCGTTCATCCGTCAATCGATCCGGCCATTTTCACACTAGCCCCCGGCTTTCGTGCCATGAGCATTGCGGTGGAAGCCACATACATTACGCGACCAGAAGTCGCCAGCGACGCACTGAAAAGCGCATGCCAGCAGGTCATACAGGATGATGTTGTCTGGGCAGATGCGCACCTTGCGGCCTGGGCCGAGGTATTCAGGGCGTTTGGTGCCAAAGCGAAGCGAACGCCCTGTTCTGCTGAAGCATTGCGTAAACGGGTGCTGCGGGATGGCACACTGCCTGCTATTGATCCGGTTGTCGATCTCTACAATGCCATCAGCATCCGTTACGCCCTGCCGGTCGGTGGTGAGAATATTGCGGCTTACAGAGGCGCGCCACGTCTGGTGATTGCTGACGGCAGTGAACGTTTCGATACCATCAAAGAGGGCGAAGTCGTTTATGAATCGCCGGAACCGGGCGAAGTGATCTGGCGCGACGATCAGGGCGTAACCTGCCGCCGCTGGAACTGGCGTCAGGGCGTGCGTACGCGACTGGATGCCAGTGCGCAACAGATGTGGTTTATACTGGAAAGCCTGCCCGCTATGCCGCTCTCCGCGCTGCAACAGGCCAGCGACGAGCTGGTCTCGGGATTGCAGCAGATGATGCCAGGTGCACAGATTGGCAAGACGCTGATCGAAGCGCCCGCAGGCTAAACAGGGACGGGGTTAACGCTGAGCGGAATCTGTGGCAGGATACGCGCCCTGCGTCTGGCCATACCCGGCTGACTTAACTGACCACAACCGGTGACCATAATGGCCAAAGTAAAATTCATCCTTCCCCTGCTGCTGATCCTGGCCCTCGCGGCCTGGTGGTTTATCCCGCACGACAGTGAGGAAGACAAAGCGTATTACGTCGCGGTGTTCTGCGCGATTGATCACCACGGTCAGCAGCCGTTCGACCAGCAGATGCGAAATGTTATTGAAGGCGGCAACTCTGACTATGCGCTGCAGAAAATAGCCTATAAACCGCGGCTTGGACGCAGCGTGATTGGCCGCTGGGAGCAACTGAAAGCCGATGAGCAACAGCGTGCCGCGCAGGATAATGTGGTCTGCCAGCAACTCCTGAAGCGCTAAGGGGTGGCGCGGAGTAATATCTGATGATTCACATGATGAAGGCGAAAATATGACCCTGCCAGAACGCAAAAATTATCCGCAACTGGGCGAAGTCAACGCGCCTTATGTCCACGCCGTTAAACATGGCACGACGCTGTATGTCTCCGGCCTGACCGCCTTTGGCACGGTCGTTCAGCAGGGTAATATGGCTGAACAGGCTGAAGCCATCTTTGAACAACTCAGAGCCGTTGCTGCTGCTGAAAATACGTCGCTTGCCGCGCTGCTCAAAGTCACAATATTCATCACCTCGTTCACAGAAATCGCCGCGCTGCGGGACGTGCTCTATCGTAATTATGGCGAACATCTGCCTGCCAGCTCGCTGGTCCAGGTCAGCGGCCTGTTCTCCACTGACCTGCGCATTGAGATTGAGGCTATATTTGCCCTCTGAATGGCAATCCGCATCAAGACCGCTGCTACAGCTGCAGATCTGAAGCGGCAGCGCCTCGCGCCAGATAACCGATGCGATAGACCTCCGGGCCGGACGCCGGTCGCTGCTGTGATGCGTTAACCGTTAATCCCTGCCAGCGGGTCACATCCCAGGCGCTGAAGCCTTCGGCCATAGGCAGTGCGGCAAGGTTCGCATGCGGAGGAATCGTCCAGCGGTTCAGCGTCATAAAACGGGCTTCAGCCAGATCGGTGAGGAGAGTCTGCCCCTCCAGCGCCAGCCAGCTTTCGATGATCGGCCAGCCAAAATCCCTCACCAGCGCCGCAAAACCCGGGCTTTGCAGGAATCGCTGCATGCCACTCGCCTCCCGCCAGAAATAGAGCGGTGCATAGCGATGTTCATTGATTCCCCCATCCTCGCGGCAGGCGTAAAGATATGCTTTTGCCACCAGCCCCGGAAAGCCATCCAGCCGGGCACCGTTCAGTCGGATACGCTGTTCAATGATGCCCATGTCGTAGTCCCCAGGCAGCGTAAAGCGATAATGCATGATAATCATAACGCCGCCTGTGCCAGCATCTGGCCGCCGCTAAAGCTCCACTCGTCGCGGCTGTTAAACTGAATGATGATCATCACATCATCAGGATCGATTGCCATCTCTGTCTGAAGCGCCGCGCAAAGTGCGTGATAGAAGCGTTGCTTCTGTTGCCGGGAACGCGGGCGGCCTGCCGTTATCTGAAACAGCATGAAATTTTCGCTGCGTCCGCCGCTGAGATAATGGCGATCAAACACACGCTGAGGGACAGGCAGCATCTCGATGACCTGAAAGCAGTCCTGCTCGGGCACATCAAATTCTGCGACCAGCGCCTGCTGAAGCAGCGTGGATAGCAGATGCAGATCCGCATCGCTGTAACCTTGCCGCAAGGTGATCCGGGTGAAGGGCATCAGTGATTATCCTCCAGATAGCTCAGCGCAGTCACGGCAGCGGGCCAGCCTGCATAAAACGCCAGATGCGTGAAGCTCTCCACCAGTTCATCCTGCGTCAGTCCATTTTGCCGGGCGTAATTAATGTGCCATGGCAGCTGCTGGACACGCCCCAGCGCAGTTAACGTTGCCAGCGTCAGCAGGCTGCGCTCACGCGGTGACAGCAGATCGCGCAGCCAGATATCATCAAACAACACCTGCTGCGTCAGTTCCGCCAGTTTTGGCGCGCGCTGCGCCAGTGTTTCCCGGTCCAGTGATTTTTTCATTGCACACTCCTCGTTGGTCAGAGAGAGTGTCACTCAGCACGTTAATCCTGAAAATCAAATTAATCAGCATCTAACATCCCAATTTTAAGGACAATGATGAACAAAGTACCGGAATCGCTCGACATGGATGCGCTGCGCAGTTTCGTGGCGGGCATTGATGCAGGCAGCTTTGCTCTTGCGGCACAGCACCTCTGCCGATCAACCTCAGCCGTCAGTGCGCAGCTTAAAAAACTGGAGCAGCAATGCGGTACCGCGCTGGTGATGAAAAAAGGGCGGCATCTGCAATTAACCCGTAGTGGCGAGCAGCTGATGAGTTACGCCAGACGTCTGCTGTCACTGAATGATGAGACTTTGCGGGCAGTAAAAGGCGAAGCGTTACAGGGCGAAATTCGCATCGGCATGCAGGAGGATTTTGGCGAGGCGCTGATGCCTGCCATTCTCGGCGCGTTTAACCGGCAGCATCCGGACGTGATGCTGACCGCTCGCGTTGACAGAAATCTGGCGTTATTAACGGCACTGGCTCGCCATGAGCTGGATTTAGCGCTGCTGTGGCAGGCGGAACAGCAATCCGGCACGCAGGTGATCGGTCAGTGTCCGTTAGTCTGGATACAGCATCCGTCGTTTGATCTGGCGGGATTTCTGCAGCGTGGCGAGCCGCTGCCGCTGGTGGCGTTTGATGCGCCTTGTGTGATGAGATCCCTCGCCACCGGCGCGCTGGATAAGGCGGGCATTCCGTGGCGCGTGGTGTTTACCAGCCACAGTCTGAGTGGCATCTGGGCCGCGCTACAGGCCGGGCTGGGGATCACCCTGCGCACCCGCGCGGGATTGCCGGAGGGGCTGGTGGCAGAATCACAGCGACTGCCGCAGCCGGGCCATCTGGGTATTGCGCTGGCGCGCTCAGACCAGAGTGATGATCCCGCGCGTACGCTGTTGCAGCACCTGATCACCGAAGCCGCCCTGCCCTACGTTCAGCGCTGAGTCAAAATGCCTGCTGAATCAGTAACGAACAGTATTCCGCTGAAACGTCGCGATCGCCAAACAGTATGTGGAACATTACGGGCGCGACAGCGACATCAACGAGACGATCAACGTCAAAACCCGCTTCCCCGCGCGCGATGGCCCGGTTGTTAAGGGTTTCAAGATGCTGATAAGTGAATACACAGCATTTATGGCTGGCCTCTTCAGCATGACTGCCAATCACATCGGCAAGCAGCTCACGGCCTACTTTTGAAGACATCTCTTCAGCATACTGCTGAATGAACGCGGTAAGATCGCCGATCATAGAGCCGGTATCTTCCGGATCGGCAATCGGACGCATCCTCGCCACGGCAACATCCGCCAGCAACTGGGCCAGATCGCCCCAGCGTCGATAAATCGTGGACGGCGTTACGCCTGCCTGTTCGGCAATCATCGGTACGGTAATGGCGGAACGATCCAGTGTTTCCAGCAGCCGGTTAACGGTGTCATGCACTTCCGCCTGAATACGGGCGCTGCGCCCGCCCTGACGAATCATCTCCCTTGCCATCTCGTTCTCCTGCTTTTATCTGCCTCAACGTTTTGGTTAACGCAACGATGTTGCATTAACAGATAGCGGCAGTGTACCGCATCTCAGGCTGAGCAGGCGCTAAAGTGTGCGATCGGGCGTGTGTCAATCAGGGCTGAACTTTACTCAGGCCCGCTTTGACCGGTTCTCCGCTGAAATGAGACGAACGGTTATCTGATGCGCCTATCCACAACAAACTGACTGCCATTACCGCTGAAATAAAAATCGTACGAATATTCATAAATCCTCCCCTGAGTAAGGCGGTTAAGGTAATTCAGCCAGCAGGGAATTAATCGCAGGATAAGAGAGGGTTTCTCAGAGGTTTAAGACTGTAAGAGGACGCAGACAACGCTGCGCCCGACTTGTAAAGTGGAAAGTCAGACGTTAAGCGCGTTGCCAGCGTCAAGCCATTCCCGGCGGCTCAGGGCATACATCAGGCTGGGAGGCAGCCCTTCGAGATCGTTAACCTTTTTCAAAAACGTTAAGCCTGCTTTTTCCAGCACCCGGCGCGAAGCCAGATGGTTTTCACGCACCACGCCTGTGATGACGCTGAGTCCGGCCTCCTCAAATCCGTAGCGAATGGCTCTGCGTGAAAGCTCAGTAGCATATCCTTTTCCCCATGCATCTGGCTCAAACCGGTAGCCGAGATTATTGGTCTGACGGCCGTCAAACTGGCTTCTGAAGACGCCACCAAAGCCGATAATTTTTTCCGGATGGGCTTTCTCGAATATTGTCCAGTCGCCGAACCCCTGATCCCGGTAGTTATCCTGTATACGCTCCATCGCCTGAACAGCATATTCCCTGTCAGGCCACGGGCCGCGCGGGTTAAATTTATGCGTTTCCGGGTCGCCATAAATTCTGAACAGGTCGTCAAGATCCTCACGAAGGGTAAATCTGTAAAGCAACCGCTCTGATTCCCAAACCATCCTTTGCTCCTTATGGGTACTGATCAGGTTAATCCTTTATATCAGCAGGTTGTTCTGATACCAACACCTGGATTTTACAGGCCGGGCCTGGTAATCCCTTTCTGTTTAAGCGGGATTCACAGATCATAGTGAATAGTGATCACAAAGGACAGTGCAGTATCTCTGACTCTGCAGCTATTGGTGTTAGAGTCCTGCTTAAACCTGCGCGTCGGATCTGTGGTGTCTTATCGTCAGCGTCCTGAGGACGCTGATCAATGAAAGGAAAGTGCAAACATGGCTGAACAGAGCAGCATAGTGACGGAACTGGCCGAACTTGAACGTCTTTATGGCACTGTCGCCCGGCCTTCTGTGGCTAAGGTGACCGATTATATTCATCCCGCCTATCGTCCGTTCATAGCCGCCTCGCCTTTTGTAGCGCTGGCAACATCGGGACCGGAGGGACTGGATGTTTCACCGCGCGGCGATCCGGCCGGATTTATCGAAATCGAAGATGATAAAACTCTGCTGTTGCCGGACAGACGCGGCAATAATCGCATCGACAGCCTGCGCAACATTCTGCAGGACAATCGGGTCGCACTGCTTTTTCTCATTCCTGGCATTGGCGAGACGCTACGCGTTAACGGTACGGCGGCGATCAGCACCGACCCGGCGCTGCTTGAACGCTTTGCTGTCAATAATCAGCTGCCGAAAACCGTGCTCTGCATCCACGTGGAGAGCGTTTTCTTTCAGTGCAGCCGGGCGATTATCCGCTCCGGGTTATGGAACGCTGAAACGCAGATTGCGCGGCAGTCGCTACCCAGCACCGGCTCGATTCTTAAACAGATTGCGGAAATCGATGGCGATGCCTACGACAAAGCGCTGCCAGAGCGATTGAAAAACTCGCTTTACTAAGCTCCTGCGGGTTGCACTTCAGGCAGCGTGCTGAAGAGGGAAGTGCTTATACTTTCGGGCCGCAGATGATCATGAACCTGCGGTCGGAGCCCTGCGAGAGTGTCAGGCCTCCCCGGAATTAATTAACTTGTAATTTATAACTGGCAGCCAGCTTTTATTTATCGCGGGTCGATAAGGTCTACAACCAGAGACAATATTTCATCCATAACATGTGGCTCTACCCTGGCAGCATAGCTTGCCTTGCGCGCTGTCAGGTCAAGCGAACGCACCTGATAGCACAGCGCCACGCCGGTCACCTTGCCGGTATCTGTGCTGTTACCGTCCAGAAACACAGTCACTCCCTGTGAGCGCGACGCGACGCCGCCGCTTGTCACCGGCACACAAACTGCCGTACCCAGAGCCGCAACTAACTCGCGCTGAGAGATAACAAGATAATAATGCGGCCCTTTAAACTCACGCCCTTCAACCGGATCACCATTAACGTGCCAGATTTCGCCCTTCTGCGGCACCCTCCTTGAAACCATCAGATATGCTCCCTGCCCTGCGGCGCGTCATTCAGTCCGTCGACGGCCTCGTCGTTATAACTCTGGATTTCCAGCTGATCAATACCGGCCAGCAACTGAGCAACTGTCCGGCGACCGCGTGGTACACGCGTAACCGGCACAATGTTCACGGTTTCGCCCTCAGCGGTCACGTCCAGCTCAATGCCCACGGTCCAGCCTGCTCTGGCAGCAATCTCACTGGGAATAGTCAGCACGACAGCGCCGCCCTGCTGACGAAGTTTTGTTGATGCCATGAGTCCTCCGGTGTGTAACTTAGTAACACATAGCTTAGCATAAGGTGACACTAAGTCACACCGCAATAAACGTTAAAGCAAAGATATTGCATTAAGCTCAGAATCACCGTATACCTTATTAAAAGCTAATCCTTTGCATTAAGGTGACTCCCATGAACCCTACCCTGACACCGCAGGCGGCTACCCGCACCTCGCTTTTTAGCTTTACCGGTGCGGCGCTGATCTCAGCCACCAGCAGCGCGCCAACGCCGCTCTACCCGCTCTATCGCAGCCTGTTTCATCTGACACCGACCATGCTGACGCTGATCTTTGGTGCCTATGCTTTCGCGTTGCTGGCCGCGCTGCTGACGGTGGGTAAAGTGTCGGACTATACCGGCCGCCGTCCGCTGATGCTGCTGGCACTGGCGATTAACGTGGTCGCGCTGGTAATCTTTATGGTGGCCAGTTCGGCTTCGACCTTGATTGCCGCCCGACTGGTACAGGGCTTTGCTACGGGTATTGCACTGCCGACCTTCGGTGCCAGCCTGATTGACGCCAGTAAAACGCGTGGACCCCTGCTAAATTCGTTCACCGCGTTTCTCGGGATGACGCTTGGCACGCTGACAGGTGGCTTTCTGGTCAGCTTTGCGCCGTTTCCTACGGTCACGATTTACGCACTGCTGATGGTGCTGATGATAGTCGCGATGGCTCTTCTGCCCCTGATACCTGAAACGATTGCACCTCAGCCGGGTGTACTGGCCGCGCTGCGGCCTCAGGTGAGCATTCCGCGACGCGCACTGGGCCCGTTGCTGAAGGTGACGCCGGTAAACATCGCAACATGGATGCTGGGCGGATTTTATCTGTCACTGATGCCCACGATGGTGGCAAATGCAACCGGCCTGACGTCGCCGTTTATCGCCGGCTCGATTGTGGCAACGCTGATGCTAAGTGCAACGGCAGCCGTATTACTCTTTCGTCCGTTGCCGCCCGCGCGGGCGTTGGTTATTGGTACGCTGATGCTGATAGCGGGTGTCAGCGTCACACTGACAGGCCTTTCTATGCACAGCGTGGCCCTGCTCTATCTCGGCACCGCCATTGCGGGTCAGGGGTTTGGATCGATTTTCTCCAGCGTGCTGAAGATCATCATGCCGTTAGCGGAGAGTCATGAGCGCGCCGGGTTGTTCTCCGCCTTTTTGATCAAAAGCTATCTCGCCTTTGCCCTGCCCGCGATTGCGGCCGGTATTGCCGCACCCCATATCGGGCTGACCCAGACCGCCTGGTTCTATGGCATGACCCTTATTGTGCTGGCGCTGGTGTCACTCCTGGCGGTCAGAGGTCGCGCGTTAGCCGGCACGGCCTGCTCTTAAACTCCGCTGACGCGGCCAGAGATCGGCCGCGTCATCCATAAACGGCAATTTTCACTTACACTCAACGGATTAATTTCAGGCGCAATCTCTGCGTGATGCCGTGAGTATGATGTCGAAATCCCAATCTGATACGGTCCCGGCCCGATTTTCACCTGCCACCCGACGCTGGTTTTCTGCCGCCTTTGCTGCGCCGACGCCGGTGCAAAAGGCGGCCTGGCAGGCTATTGCCAGCGGAGAGCATGCGCTGGTGATTGCGCCTACCGGTTCCGGGAAAACGCTGGCGGCCTTTCTCACCGCCATCGACACGCTGTTTCAGGTCAGAACTGACCAGCCTGCTCCCACACGCGAAACGACCACCCGCATTCTCTATATTTCCCCCGTCAAAGCGCTGGCAGCCGACGTGCAGCGCAACCTGAGTCTGCCGCTGGCAGGCGTCTACGCCGAACGGCAGGTGCTGAATGAACCTGAGATCGCGCTGAATATCGGTATGCGCTCCGGCGATACCCCCACCGCAGAGCGCGCCAGGTTGTTGCGTCGTCCGCCCGATATCCTGATTACTACGCCTGAATCGCTGTTTCTGATGCTGACCTCCAAAGCACGCACTACGCTTCAGGGCGTCACCACGGTGATTGTCGATGAGGTGCATGCGGTGGCAGGTTCAAAGCGCGGTTCACAGCTGGCGCTGAGCCTGGAGCGGCTGGATGCGCTACTGCCACAGCCCGCCCAGCGCATCGGGCTTTCCGCCACGGTGCGACCGGTTGAACGGGTAGCGGCCTTTCTCGGCGGCTGTCAGCCGGTTCAGGTGGTAAATCCGGCCGCCGATCGCACACTGCACCTGACGATCGAAGTGCCGGTTGAGGATATGACCGATATTGCCAGCGCCGATGACCTGACTGGTGAAGCGAGCACTGCAAGCGGATCGATCTGGCCACATATCGAGGCGCGCATTCTGCAGCAGGTAATGGCCCATCGCGCCACGTTGGTGTTTGTGAATTCGCGTGGTCTGGCAGAAAAGCTGACGGCGCGGCTCAATGCACGTTATCTGGCGCAGCAGATCCCTGCTGAAAATCAGGATGAAGAGCGCGCCGACGATCTGATTGCCCGCTCCCACCACGGTTCCGTTTCGAAAGAACAGCGCGGTGAGATCGAAGCTGCCCTGAAGCAGGGCAGTCTGCGCTGCGTGGTGGCGACCTCCAGTCTGGAACTGGGCATTGATATGGGGCCGGTGGATCTGGTGATCCAGGTGGGCGCTCCGCTGTCAGTCGCCAGCACCCTGCAGCGTGTGGGTCGCGCCGGACATCAGGTCGGCGGCATCTCCACCGGCATCCTGTATCCCCGCACCCGGCGCGATCTGCTGGATTCGGCCGTGATATTACAGTCGATGCGGGCGGGTCACCTCGATGCGCTGGCTCCGCCCCGTAACCCGCTCGATATTCTGGCGCAGCAGACGCTGGCCGCCGTGGCAATGGATCCTCTGCAGGCTGACGACTGGTATGCACAGGTCTGCCGGGCCGATCCATTCCGCACTCTCTCGCGTCGGCTGTTTGATGCCACACTTGATATGCTGGCGGGTAAGTTTCCGTCAGATGATTTTGCTCAGCTGCGGCCACAGCTGGTTTGGGATCGCCAGAGCGGACTGCTGACGGCGCGACCCGGCGCTCAGAATCTGGCCGTGACCAGCGGCGGCACCATTCCCGATCGCGGCATGTTCAGCGTTATCCTGCCCGAAGGCGAAGAGCAGGCGGGCTCTCGTCGGGTCGGCGAACTGGATGAAGAGATGGTCTATGAATCGCGGGTCAACGACATCATTACTCTGGGTGCAACGTCGTGGCGCATTCAGCAGATCACGCACGATCAGGTGCTGGTGGTGCCCGCGCCAGGCCGTCCGGCTCGTCTGCCCTTCTGGCGCGGTGAGGGCGTTGGCCGTTCTGCCGATTCAGGTGCCAGCCTCGGGCTGTTTCTGCGTAACCTGAACAGTGCTTTACCGGATGATGCGCAACAACAGCTGCACGCGTTGGGGCTGGATACCCATGCCGTGACAAATCTGCTGGCTTTACTGGCTGAACAGCGTGTCGCGACTGGCGTACTGCCCGACGATCGCACGTTGCTGATTGAACGCTGCCGGGACGAAACTGGCGACTGGCGGGTAATCCTGCACTCGCCATGGGGAAAACGGGTTAATGCGCCCTGGGCGCTGGCGATTTCTGCCCGGATCCAGCTCCGCATGGGGATTGATGCTTCCGTCGCAGCCAGCGATGACGGCATCGTAGCCCGCTTTCCCGCCAGCGAAGGGCATCTTCCCGGCGCTGACCTGTTTATGTTCGACGCCGACCAGCTCACTCAGGATGTTACGGAGAGTGTCGGTCAATCGGCACTGTTCGCTGCCCGCTTCCGGGAGTGTGCCTCACGCGCGCTGCTGTTGCCGAGACGCAATCCAGGTAAGCGCTCACCACTCTGGCAGCAGCGGCTGCGCGCCGGTCAGTTGCTGGACGTCGCGCGGCAGTATGATGATTTCCCCATCCTGATTGAAACCGCACGCGAATGCCTGCAGGATGTCTACGATCTGCCTGCTCTGCACCAGCTGATGGAACAGCTGGCACAGGGAAACGTAAAGCTGGTCGAGGTGACGACCGAACAGCCCTCGCCTTTCGCCGCCCCGCTGTTGTTTGGCTATATCGCAGAATTTATCTACGCCAGCGATGCCCCACAGGCTGAACGAAACGCCTCACTGCTGGCGCTCGACAGCAATCTGCTGGGTGAACTGCTCGGCCAGACCAGCAAGCGTGATTTGCTGGCACCTGACGTGGTTGAGCAGGTCGGCCAGGAACTTCAGCGCATTGATTCCCGCTATCAGGCACAACACGCCGAAGGCATCATCGATCTGCTGCGTGACCTCGGCCCGCTCTCCGTTGCCGGTATTTCGGCGCGGTTCAGTGGCAATGACCCGCAAATCGCAGAAGCCGTCGCGTTATTTTCTCATGCCCGGCGAATAACTCCGGTGACGCTCGCGGGTGAAGAGCGCTGGGCAGTTGTTGAAGATGCGTCTCGCCTCCGCGATGCGCTGGGCACTGAGCTGCCTGACGATCTGCCCGACACATTTCTGGAGCCTCAGACCGATCCACTACGCGATCTGGTGAACCGCTACGTCCGCACCCATACGCTATTCACCGCCCGACAGCTGGCGACCCATTTCGGTCTGGGCGTGGCCGTCGTGAATGCGGTGCTGCTAACCCTGTATCAACAGGGCAGCCTGCTGAACACAGGTGCGGCAGCGGGCACATCGGAAACGGAGTGGGTTTCCTCAGAGATCTTCAAACGCTTGCGCTTACGTTCACTGCAATCAGCGCGCGAAGCAACCCGGCCGGTTTCACCCGCCGCCTGGGTCAGCCTGTTGCTGACGCGACATGGCCTGCTTAACCACGCGCATCAGGGGGTCAGCGGGCTGCTGCGGGTGATAGAGCAACTGGCGGGCGTGGCGTTACCCGCCTCGCTGTGGGAGTCACAAATCCTGCGCGCCAGAATAGCCGACTATCAGCCTGCAATGCTCGATGAATTGTTAGCCAGTGGCGAGGTGATCTGGTGCGGACATAAAGCGCTGGGACAGAATGATGGTCTGATCTCGCTTCACCTGGCAGAATTCGCCGCTGAGACGCTGCCGGAGGCTGACGCCACCCCTCTTACGCCGATCCAGCAGGCGACACTTGATGCACTGAGCCGCGGCGGCGCGTGGTTTGTTCATGAGATTATGGCGCAAATGGAGCAGCCGGAGGCACAACCCACCGACATCCATGACGCCCTGTGGCAACTGGTGTGGCGGGGCTATGTCACGGCAGATAGCTGGATTGCGGTACGTGGGCTGCTGAGCACGCCAGGCATGACCCGTTCACGTCCGGCACGCACTCCGCGCACCCGCTTTGGACAGCGCTTTACGCCTGGCGCATTGCCCGCACGCCGTCCAGCGGTCAACACGCTGGCCGGGCGCTGGTCACAGATTAACCGGCAGGAGATTGTGCCTGCCCGACTGGCTCTTTCGCTGGCAGAAAATCTGCTCGATCGTTATGGGGTGATTACGCGAGGCAGTGCAGTTTCAGAGCAGATCCCCGGTGGATTTCCGGCGTTACAGCCCGTACTGCGCAGCATGGAAGATGCCGGGCGACTGCTGCGCGGACAGTTTGTCGCCGGGTCCGGCGGTGCCCAGTTTGCTGACCATCAGACCATTGAGCAGCTGCGGGCGCTGGCCGAAGCGCCAACCGATGCCACTGAGGCAGTGACGCTGGCTGCACTCGATCCCGCGAATCCGTTTGGCGCGATGCTGAGCTGGCCAGTTCATGCCAGCGGTATACGCCCCACGCGTCGCCAGGGTGCGCGGGTCGTGATCGCAGGCGGCGCGCTGATGCTCTTTCTGACACCGGGAGGAAAAGAGTTGCTGACGTTCAGCGATGACCCTGAACAGCTTGAGACCGCAGTCGCGGCGCTGGGCGTGGCGCTGAAATGTGAAAAGCCCGCGAGTTTTACGCTGGAGACGGTAGATGGTGAAGCGGTGTCGCAGTCACCGCTGCTTAACGCATTGCGACACGCCGGTTTTTCACGGGTGCCGCAGGGATTCAGCTGGTATAGCTGACAGGTTTTTCGCGCGCATTTATTTCGCGCACAAAATCGATAAACGCCTGAAGCGGAGCCGGAATCAGACGGCGATCGTTGTAGTAAAGCCACGGGCCGGAAAAGGTCAGCCACCAGGGTTGCAGCAGCGGTTCCAGTTTGCCACTGTCCAGGGCCGGTCTGAGCCACTCATCAAACAGATAGATCACCCCGCTTCCGGCAATCGCGGCATCTACAGCCAGATCCATTGCCCCGCCGACGGTCACTACCAGCGGCCCGCCGGTTTCAAAGCTGATCTCTTCTCCGTCGCAGCTGAATGTCCAGTCAGCCATGATGCCGCTGGCATAACGGCCACGCAGACAGCGATGATGGATCAGATCGCGCGGGTGATCGGGTCGGCCATGTTCCGCAAGATAAGCCGGAGACGCGGCCAGCGCGAACCGCTGCTGCCGGGGGCCAATGGGCATCGCCACCATATCCTGCTCCAGCCGCTCATCATACCGAATTCCGGCGTCGCAGCCGTCACGAAAGACATCCTGCACGCTGCTCTCAGCCACGATTTCCAGCCGGATATCAGGATAGCGCCGCAGAAATTCCGGCACCAGCCCGGGCAATACCAGCCGGGTGGCACTGACCGGAACATTCAGCCGCAGCGTGCCGCCTGGCGTGTTGCGATAGCGATTAACCGCATCCAGCGCGGCATTAACTTCATTCATGGCGGGCAACAGACGTTCCATCAGCGCCCTGCCCGCTTCAGTCAGTACTACCGTGCGTGTCGTCCGGTGAAACAGTCGGATACCCAGTTGCTGTTCTGCCCGCCGCACCGCATCGCTCAGGCGTGACGCGTTGCTGCCTGTAATACGCGCGGCTTCCCGGAATCCTCCCGCTTTCGCCACTGCCACGATAGCATCCAGCAGCGCCATATCGATCGCCATTGTGCATCACCCCGTACAGCCTGTCCTGATTTCACCGGATAGTTGCACAGCTGAATCACCGTTACAATTAATCTACATTCACGCAGGAGGTTTTCATGTCAGATATCACCATGACTTATCCGTTAGGCGATCGTGAAGTTAACCGTCTCGGCTACGGCGCAATGCAGCTGGCCGGGCCAGGTGTATTCGGGCCGGTAAAAGATGAAGCCCGGGCAATTCAGGTTTTGCGCGACGCCATCGCGGCGGGCGTCAATCATATCGACACCAGCGACTTTTATGGCCCGCACGAAACCAATCAGTTAATCAAAAAGGCGCTCCATCCCTATCCACAGGATCTGACAATTGTGACCAAGGTGGGTGCCCGCCGAGATGCTAAAGGCGGCTGGCTGGCGGCGATGGAACCTGAAGCGCTGACTCAGGCGGTGGAAGATAACCTGCGCAATCTGGGGCTGGACGTGATTGAAGTGGTGAACCTGCGCAGTATGCTACATCCGGCGAAGCCGAAAGAGGGCTCTCTGGCACCCCAGCTGGAGGCGCTGCTGACATTACAGGCGCGCGGGCTGATTCGGCATATTGGCCTGAGCAACGTCACCGCCACGCAGATCGCTGAAGCCCAGGCGATGACACCCATTGTCTGCGTGCAGAATATGTATAACCAGGCGCATCGACAGGATGATGAGCTGGTGGATCAGCTGGCGCAGCAGGGCATCGCTTACGTGCCGTTTTTCCCGCTGGGCGGCT
This sequence comes from Pantoea sp. 9140, assembly GCF_000745295.1. Classification (NCBI taxonomy): domain Bacteria; kingdom Pseudomonadati; phylum Pseudomonadota; class Gammaproteobacteria; order Enterobacterales; family Erwiniaceae; genus Pantoea; species Pantoea sp. 9140. The sequence continues at coordinate 126,198 of NZ_JQNO01000002.1, forward strand.
TTTCGCCATTACAGTCGGATCAGCTTAATGACGTTGCTGCGTCCCTGAATGTGACGCCGATGCAGGTGGCGCTGGCCTGGCTGCTGAGGCGCTCGCCCAATATTCTGTTGATTCCCGGCACGTCCTCACCGGAACACCTCAAAGAGAATCTGGCCAGTGGCAGCCTGCACCTGTCGGATGAGGTAATGGAAAAGCTGAACGCGATATAAACCCAGGCCCGCATCATGCGGGCCTGGTTGATTCAGAAACTGCTGAGGCAGGTCGCCAGTTGCGGCTTGTCACTGCAACCGATGTGGTGATCGATTCTGTTAATCATGTAAGGATAAAACGGGTTAGAGGTCGCGCGCATAATCGAGTCCAGCCCCACAATCAGCACCGCACTCTCGCCTCGCAGTGACAACGTACCAAAACTGATACCAAATTCATTCTTCTTCGCAGGTGCACTGCCGTAGAGACCATCCTCAGCCGGGAACGGGATCGCCACATGCGACAGCGAGTAAAGCCCGGCCGGATAGTTGATGGCCAGTGGCTGGATTCGCTCCTGAATCTCACCGGCAGGCACGCTTTTGGTCACCATTTCCAGCGTCGTGGCGGCAGCATTGGTGATCACCGTGGAAGAATAATGCCGACGGGCAGCGGGTAAGAGCTGATTCACTGCCGTGTATGAGGAGTGACGGAATAACGGGCTGACGCTGACGGCCTGATTGATATCGAACAGCACCAGCTCACTGCCGTTTTCTGGCAGATAATTGTATAACGAGCGAATCACCGACGGCGTGCTGACAGTAGAGTCCATGACCGACTGAAAGGTCAGTACTGGCGGGAAGCCGGACAACTGCTGATTACGCGCGTAGTGCTGGATCTCTTTCTGTAGCGCCTGCGTCAGCAGATAGGTCTGCCGGGCAGCGTGCACCGGAAAAGAGTTGTATTTAAACGGATTAAACTCCGGCACGATGTTCAGCCAGGCTGTTTTCGAGAAGGCCGGGAAAACAGAGGGCAGTCCCGCAAGCCCGGCAAACCGCGCAAAACGAGTGACACCGATCATCGGTGATAACAGAATCAGCTGCTGCGGACGACGCAACGTGGCGTCGCCCAGGCTGTCGAGCGCATATTTTACCGCCAGCGCCCCGCCGTTAGAGAATCCTACCAGATGCAGCGGCGTCCGGGTGCCCGCCAGACGGGTTGCTTCGCGCACCGCTAAGCGTGTAGCCGCCATCCAGTCCTGCCAGTCCACATCGGTCAGGCCCGCAGGCACCGTCCCGTGACCCGGTAACCTGATCGCTATGGCCACATACCCCTGCTGGCGATAGATTTCTGCGATATGACGCAGGCTGTAAGGACTGTCGGTCAGACCATGCAGTAAAACGACTGCACCAAGCGGCGTGCCCGCCGGAAGCAGAATATAGGAACGGTTCCAGTCCTGTGCAAAATGACCCGGATAGATCAGACTGCCGGAAAAATATCGGTTGAGCGGGGTTTTCTCATCCGCATCCAGTTTGTCAGTGACCTGCTGCTTCATCTCATAAAAAAGATGATTTTCAGCATTAAGATAATCGGTGTAACCCGCTTTATCGAGCTGTTCAACTGTCAGCTCATGCGGAATCCAGGTGTGCCAGCGATGTAATTCCGGGCCACGTTCCGCCTCATAGATGCGAATGATCAGTAGCAGCAGTAATACTAAACCCACAACAAGCGTTGAATGCCAGAGTCTGCGCGTAACAGTTTTCAACTTCCGGGTCATAAATCCTTTCCTGAAAAATTAAAAGGCATAGCGAAACCACGCGAACAGCACGTTGCCATTATTGTAAGTGCCGGGGATGTAAGTGAACTGGACATTCACCGCTTTATAACCGGCAGAGAACAGCGGCAATATAATCGGCAGCGGAATATAGTTGCCAAAGTCTTCACGCGCGGTGATACCCGCTGTTAATCCGGCACCAAGCCGGAAATCCTGACCAGAGCCCGGATACCATCCCTTCTCCCAGCCATAACCGACAATGGGCTGCCACTCATTGTGCGAATCTTTAAACGCCATCGCATAAAGCGCACTCCAGTTGCCGCTGTCGCTGTAGCGGGAAACACCCAGACCGCCGCCCCAGGGATTCTCGTTATAGTTATCGGTTTTTTCTTTGTCATACATAAAGCGTGCGTGCCAGCTAATAAACGGCAGATAGAGATCGGTGTGCTGAGGCGCGTTCCAGGTTTGTGCAACATCGTCAGTGAAATCATTCCACCAGGATGAAACCGGCGCATTTTCAGCATGCAGTGGCGTGGCAATCAGCAGTGCAGCAGCCACTGCCACAGAGTCTGATATATTCATGGTGCATCCCGGTCAGCATGCGGAGCAGATGAAAAGTGAGTATAGCGCAGAGCCAGCTCCAATCTTTGTCAGCGGTCATGCTTCGCTTAAACGGCGGTTTCAACCGTCAGCGGCATATGAGGGTTACGCCGGATTCTGGCGATTTCAGCCTGAAATCGCCAGGCATGGCCGGAAACCTTCCCGCAAAATCGAGCTGATTACAGTGAATGAAACGTCTTAACTGACAGAAAGGGATACGACGCAAGGGGGCAGAGAAGTGAGAGAAACCGGATTCAGCCGGCGGGCCGAATCCGGTAGGGACGTTAGCAGGCTTCAGCCTCCTTGGGCTTTTCACCAAACTTTTCTTTCATGTGTGACTCAATCTCTTCCAGACTTTTGCCCCGCGTCTCGGGCACCATCGTCATCACGAAGATCAGCGAGCCGACGTTAATCGCAGCAAAGATAAAGAAGGTCGTGCTGCCGGCATACGCCATGATCGGTGGAAAACCGAACGCGACCACAGCATTGAAAATCCACTGTAGTGAGACAGCGCCACCGGTTAAAACGCCACGCAGCTGCATCGGGAACAGCTCTGACATCATCAGCCAGTAGACCGGCGAGATGCACATCTGCATACAGAACAGGAACAGCAGAATACAGCCAAGAGCGAGGTAGCTCTGCATCAGGCCTGAGCTCATAAAGGTCATCACGCTGCCCAGCAGGATCTGTGCGGTAATCACCAGACATAAACCGGTGATGAGCATAGTACGACGCGGGAAGCGGCTGATCGCCCAGATACCGACAAAGGTCGCCAGAACAGACACCACACCGTTACCGATGGTGGCTGCGATCGAGGCGCTGGTTCCCAGGCCGGTCGACTTCAGGATGATCGGCGTGTAATACATGAAGCCGTTAACGCCGGTAAACTGCGCGACAAAGCCGAGGCCAACACCAATAATCATCAGGCGGATAACCCATTTCTCACGAATCAGGGTTTTCGCATCCGGCCCGCGTTCTGCTGCCTTCGCCTGCTTCTTCATCTGTGCCAACTCATGACGCACCTCACGCGGCGTTTCACGCAGATACTTCAGAATCTTTTTCGCCTCTTTCAGACGCCCTTCCGCCACCAGCCAGTGTGGTGAAGCCGGAACGAAGAAGGTGCCGATAAACAGCAGGAAACCGGGCACCATCGCAATCGCCAGCATGTAGCGCCACAGGTGCTCATCATGCAGCAGATAGCTCAGTAGCGTACTGGCGACATAGGCAATGAGCTGGCCCGTAACGATCATCAGCTCATTGCGGCTCACCAGCGGCGCACGCAGACGTGGCCCGGCAATTTCGGCAATGAACACCGGTACGGTTGAAGAGCCACCGCCGACAGCAATTCCCAGCAGGAAGCGCATGGCCACCATCACATTGACGGAAGGCGCCAGTGCCGTACCAAGGGAACCCAGTACAAAAATGACCGCCAGGGTGCGAAGGGTAATGCGACGGCCAAAACGGTCCGAGAAGAAACCACTGAGGAAAGAGCCGATAGCGGCACCAAACACCAGCGAAGAGGCGACGAGCCCTTCCGTGAATGAGTTCAGTCCCAAACCACCCTGATCGGGTGGCGAAGTCATGTAAGGTAATGCACCCGAGATAATCCCGGTGTCATAGCCAAAAGCCAGCGCGCCCATAGTGGCAACCAGCACCACTAAAAAAATGCGCTGGCGTACCGTATCCGCAGGCGCGTGATCGCCCGCTTCCCCAGCGTCTGGTGTATTTGTACTCATAATATTCCTGCCATTAATAAGTTAAACATCCGTTTGATTAAATTTCATACGGAATAGAAAGGGAACATATTTACCGATTGGGTAAAGAAGTGTAGACGGTATTTAAAAGTTAGCTTTGGCAATGCGACTTTTATGGCGTGAATAATTACCAGCAGAAATAAACCCGCGTCATAGTGACGCGACGGAAGTTATTTTAACATCATATTAACGTTCTGAGTTCTTCCTGTATCCAGCTCAGGAAATGTGCAACACGGGGGAACTGGGCAAATCCACGCGGAAAGACCAGATGGTGCGCGCTGACAGGCAGGCTATGCTGCTCAGTCAATACCCTGACCAGTTTCCCGCTGCGAAGATAATCCTCCGCCAGCAATTCGCTTTCAAAAATAAGACCGTGGCCTAACATTGCCGCTTCAAGACTCATATAAGAGCGGTCAAAACGAAATAACCACTCTTTATCCGGCTGAGGTAATTGCTGCGCCGCAAACCACTGCGGCCATTGAATAAGCGGCGACTCCGATAATATCAGCGCGTGATGGATTAAATCGGCGGCCTGACTGACAGGATGCTGTTTCAGATAGTCTGGCGAGGCCAGCACCGACATTTTTTCGTGGCGGATAGTTTTAATCTCAAATGCGTTCCAGTCCGGGAAGCCGTGACGTATTGCTATATCAATATTGTCGCGGCTGAAGGAGAGATTTTCATAAGAGCAGGAGAGCGTAAGCTGAAACTCTGGATAGCTGTCGCGAAATTTATGGATACGCGGCAACAGCCAGAGCAGACCGAAGCTGGGTGCGCAGTGGATCCTGAGGTTACTGCGTGCTTTCTCGTTACTGATGCGCGCCGTGGCCTGCGCCAGGCACAGCAGTATCGGGCCGATCTCCCTAAGGTAATGTTCCCCCGACAGCGTGAGCGTTACGCCTTTTGCCGAACGATTAAACAGAATACAGCCCAGTTCCCGCTCCAGTTTGGCCAGCTGATGACTGGCTGCGGATGGCGTAATACTTAATTCCTCAGCCGCCCGCGCGACATTACCAAAATGGGCCACCTGTTCAAAAACCCGCAGTGATTTAATTGAAGGTAAGTGCTCCGACTGCTTTTCCATCCGCCTCTCCACACAGAAATTATGTGATGTGTGCCCATTTTTAAATCGCAGATTTGTTAACTGCATCAAATCAACAAATTCATTCAGCATCAAATGAATTTTTCTGCATTGCCAATATTAGGCGCTTTATCAATTCTGATCGTGACCCTGCCGGTAGCGATACCGAACCACTAATAATTATTCTTCTGGAGTGGACAATGTTACTTGAAAATAAAGTTGTGATTATTACTGGTGCCGCATCTCAGCGCGGCATTGGACGAGCCACAGCGGCCTGCTTTGCTCAGCATGGCGCGCGCGTGGTGGTGCTTGATTTAGATCTGCAGGCAGCTCAGGCCAGCGCGCTGTCGTGTGGCGACGGGCATCTCGGCCTGGCCACCGATGTCACCGATCCTCTTTCTATTCATCGTGCTATCGATCAGGTACTTGAGCACTACGGCCGTATTGACGTGCTGGTCAACAATGCCGGGATCACTCAGCCGGTTAAAACACTGGAAATCGGCATCGAAGATTACAACCGCATTCTTGATGTCAATCTGCGCGGTACGCTGCTGATGTCTCAGGCGGTTATCCCGACGATGCAGCGGCAAAAAAGCGGCAGCATTGTCTGTCTGTCATCCGTATCGGCTCAGCGTGGCGGCGGCATTTTCGGCGGCCCGCACTACAGTGCGGCGAAAGCAGGCGTGCTTGGCCTGACAAAAGCCATGGCGCGCGAATTCGGCCCGGACCAGATTCGTATCAATGCCCTGACGCCCGGTCTTATCCAGACCGATATCACCGGTGGCCTGTTACAGGATGAACGCCGCCATGCCATTCTCGACAGCATACCTCTTGGCCGCCTGGGAACTGCCAGCGACGTCGCTAATGCGGCGCTGTTCCTCGCCAGCGATCTCTCCGGTTATCTCACCGGCATCACGCTGGATGTGAATGGCGGCATGCTGATCCATTAAATAGCGCCCTGCCCTGCCCGCACGCCTTGCGGGCTAACTTCGGGAGTGAATACCATGACCACGCTTAATCTGAGCGCAGCCTCTGCTGCACGCGATATCACCTATCGCAAAATTGCCTGGCGGCTGATGCCCTGGCTGATGCTCTGTTACCTCTGTGCCTATCTTGATCGTGTAAACGTTGGCTTCGCGAAATTACAGATGATGGATGATTTGTCACTCAGCGAAACGGTGTACGGGCTGGGTGCCGGGATCTTTTTCCTCGGTTACTTCTTCTTTGAAGTGCCGAGCAACCTGATCCTGCATCGGGTCGGTGCACGCCGCTGGATTGCCCGCATTATGATTACCTGGGGTGTAATCTCGGCCCTGTTCGCATTTGTAGAAACCGCATGGCAGTTCTACCTGCTGCGCTTTCTGCTTGGTGTGGCAGAGGCCGGACTTGCACCCGGTTTACTGCTCTATCTGACCTACTGGTTTCCCTCTCACCGTCGCGCTCGCATGACAGTTCTCTGGTTTGTCGCGATTCCACTTTCCGGAATGATTGGTGGCCCGCTCTCTGGCTGGATCATGGCGACCTTCGCAGGCTTTCACGGATGGGCGGGCTGGCAATGGATGTTTATGCTGGAGGCTATCCCTACCCTTGTTATGGGATTCGTAGTGCTGCTGGTTCTGAAGGATCGGGTGGAGCAGGCAGAGTGGCTGGATGAGGATGAGAAGCGCCGGGTGCGTGCCGATCTCGACGAAGACAATCAGCAGAAAGCCTGTCATGGCACGGTGAAAGCCTTTGTTGCTGACCGTCGCCTGTGGCTGCTGGCGCTGATCTACTTTTGCGTGGTGATGGGACAGTATGCGTTAACGTTCTGGCTACCGACGCTGGTAAGAAATTCAGGCGTCAGTGAACCTCTGCATATCGGATTACTGACCAGTCTGCCGTACCTGTGCGCCATTATCTTTATGCTACTGGCCGGACGCAGTGGCGATCGTCATCGTGAACGTCGCTGGCACCTGATTGTTCCGATGCTGATCGGCCTCTCCGGACTGACGCTGGCGACGCTACTCAGCCATAACGTCTCCCTGTCACTGTTTGCCCTCTGTATTGCCGCTGCGGGCATTCTTTCCGCTTCATCACTGTTCTGGGTGCTGCCGACCAACCTGCTGGGTGGAGTCTCTGCTGCCGCAGGCATCGCTGCGGTGAACTGCATTGCCAATCTGGCCGGTTTTTTCTCGCCGTGGCTGATTGGCTCAATCACCACCGCAACCGGCTCCCCCGCGTCGGGAATGTATTTTATTGCTGCCGTTCTGCTGGGTGGTGCGCTATGCGTACTGCGCATTCGGGCTGCGGATGTTAATCGTTAATCAGGAGGTTATATGACTGACCCTCGTCACCGTTCACGCACGCTTTCATTGCCGCAGCGTGCCAGGAATATTCGCCGTCATGCCTTGTTAATGGGGCAGATACAGGGACAGGGCTATATCGGTCAGGCATTGGGTGCAGCCGATTTGCTCGCTGTCAGCTATTTTCACGCCATGAATTACCGTCCAGATGAGCCTGAGTGGGCAGAGCGCGATCGTTTCTACCTGTCGATTGGGCACTACGCCATCGCGCTTTACGCCGCGCTACTGGAAGCGGGCGTCATACCAGAAGAAGAACGGGAAACCTATGGCACCGATGAGAGCCGCCTGCCCATGTCCGGCATGGCCGCCTATACCCCAGGCATGGAGATCACCGGCGGTTCATTAGGTCATGGATTAGGAATAGCCGTGGGTGCCTGTCTGGGACTGAAGCAGAAAGGCTCACAGGCGCGAATCTATAACCTGCTTTCTGATGGCGAGCTAAATGAAGGCTCAACGTGGGAAGCGGCCATGTCAGCCTCACACTGGCAGCTTGATAACCTGATCGCCATTATAGACGTCAACAATCAGCAGGCTGACGGTCACAGCAGCGAGATTCTCGCGTTCGAACCGATAGTGGAGCGCTGGCAGGCTTTTGGCTGGTATACCCAGCGCGTTGATGGCAATGATATTGCTGCTTTGCAGCATGCCTTTGACGCAGCCCGCAGCTGGCCTGAACCTCAGCCGCGCGTCATCATCTGCGATACCCGAATGGGAAAAGGTGTGCCGTTTCTTGAAAGCCGGGAGAAAACCCACTTCATCCGTGTTGATGCTGATGAGTGGGACACAGCCCTGACTGCACTTGAGCAAGGAGTCTGATATGAGTTCACAACCGCAAAAAAAACGGCTGACCACTTCCGCCATGATCGCCTCGATTGCTGCTGAGGGTCAGCCCACGGTTTCGGCTCCGTTCGGGCATGCGCTGGTGTCACTGGCAGAGCAGCGATCGGATGTGGTCGGTATGACGGCAGATTTGAGTAAATACACCGACCTGCATCTGTTCGCGGACGCTTTTCCGCAGCGCTTTTACCAGATGGGAATGGCGGAACAGTTACTGATGAGTGCCGCAGCAGGAATGGCGCGCGAGGGCTTTATGCCTTTTGTCACCACCTATGCCGTGTTTGCTTCCCGCCGCGCCTATGATTTTATCTGCATGGCCATCGCCGAAGAGAATCTGAACGTCAAAATCGCCTGTGCGCTGCCGGGCCTGACCACCGGTTATGGGCCAAGCCATCAGGCGACTGACGATCTGGCAATTTTTCGGGGTATGCCAAACCTGACAATCATCGATCCCTGCGATGCGCTGGAGATTAGCCAGGTCATCCCGGCGATTGCCGAACATCAGGGTCCGGTTTACCTGCGCCTGCTGCGCGGTAAGGTTCCGCTGGTGCTGGATAAATATGATTATCGCTATCAGCACGGCAAGGCCCAGCGTCTGCGAACGGGCAAAGATGCGGTTATCATCAGTAGCGGATTGATGACCATGCGGGCACTTGAAGCCGCTGAGGTGCTGGAAAAGCAGGGCATTGAGATTGGGGTGATTCACTCTCCTGTGATTAAGCCTCTGGATGAAGAGACAATCCTGCGAGAGGCAGGGGAAGCGCTGCATCATAACCAGCTGGTTATCACAGCAGAGAATCATTCAATCACGGGCGGGTTAGGCGAGGCAATCGCGGGGTTGCTGATGCGGAACCATGTGACGCCTCGCTTTAAGCAGATTGCCCTGCCGGATACATTCCTGGCAGCAGGCGCTTTACCGACGTTGCATGACCGTTATGGCATCTCTACAGATGCGATGGTCAGGCAAATAACCGACTGGCTTGAAGCCTGATTCATTATAAAACCGGGCCAGGCCCGGTTTTGTATCGTTGTTTGCCGCATCAGATAACGATTCTGTTATTGCCTCCATCATACGCACTCCTCAGGCACTATGATGATTGCCGTGCTCAACGCTGGCTGCGCATCAACAGATTCTGATGAGCCCGCCAGCCGATTGTCTGTGCTGCTTAACCTCTTTAGCTCCGCATTCATTGTAAACAGTTTTACGGTCAGTCATGTCCCTTTCCTGAGCAGCCGGTTCTCGTTTTCTGCTGTTGAGCACATCCTTTCATCTGCTTTACTCAATACAGTGAATCTGTCTGAAGTAGCCGATTTCAGATCACTGGCACTTTTTCTGTCCAATCCAGCTCATGTCGTTCGCATCAACAGAAAATAATTTTAGCCGGATGAGAAAGTTATCCACTTTTTCTGTGGATAAGTGAGGGATATTTTCTGAGTATCTTTTTTCATTCTGAGAAGATGCCTTTGCTGTTAGGCGGTTACGCTGTAATTACGATCTCAACGAAACGCTTATATACTGTAATCAGGACGATCTCCAGCAGAAAGCGTGGCGATTTCAGGCTGAAATTCACAGATATTTTTAATTAAAACAGCCGCTTAAGCGTTAAATTTCGCTGGCGGCCAGCATAACGGTAAAAAGACTTGCAGAGAAAGCATCAGTCGGTATGAAGCAGTTGTGCGGGAACTGAGGTCTGGTGAGAAGTAACTGGTCACTAATGAACCAGCTTCCGAAAATCTTTACTTGCAATTCGCGACCGCTGAATGTGGAAAGGCAGCATTTGAACCCTTCGGAGGTAACATCAGATTTTGAATCTGCTTTTTCCATTACAGACAATTAAGGGACTCAAAGGCTGTCAGGAACGCAGGTGAAATGTTCAGGAGGAATGGCGATTTCACAGAGATCAGATTGAAAAAACTTATAAACAATATCAATAAATTCAGTTATTTATCCAGATTATCACCATTGAAAACCTGGCGATTTCAGCCTGAAATTCTGGTTTTCATGCATCGTCGAAGTGTCTTTCAGCTTAACAAAGCAATAAAAAAGCCAGCGTCAGGCGCTGGCTGATTTGGATGTATATAAATTAACGATTGAGATATTTCTTCAGGGTCTCGGCAATGACTTTATCCAGCTCTTCCTGCAACTCTTTCGACTGCCGGTTAAATTCATAGCTGAACATCCGGCCGCGTACCTTTTTACGCGCAAAGCGATCTTTATCAGCAAAAGACCAGAGTGCAGTCGCCTGTGTTTTATCTTTCTCAGGCTCTTTCATTAATGTCTGGCTGCCCTGGCGAATCAGACGCAGAATGTGATTTTTCAGCTCATCCTCGGCAAGCCCTTCTCGCGCGCAAACCACATCTATTTCCCGCGAGATAGAATTAATCAGAGCTTCAACGCTTTGCCCGGATTCACTCAATTTGTCAGCCGCCTGCAACAGCGCTTTGTAATCAGGATAAGTCAGCTCAGCGTGATTAGGGAAAAGTGAGATCAAATCGGACGGAACGCTGGCCGCCTGAAGAGCACGCGTGACCTTCGCCTGAGATAATCCCTGATTCTCAGCGATCTCTTTTTGCGACAGTCCACCCTCTTTTAACGCCAGCAGGCGCATTCCCACTTCCCGCAGGTTATGTTCGCGGGCCGTCTGGATATCCTGCGCCAGTCTGCGTGCTTCATCGGCGCTAATAGCGGCATCAGTGACCAGTACGTCCAGCCCGGTCTTACAGTAAAGCGCAGCTGCACGCCGACGTGAGCCGTCAAGAATCTCAATGCGGTCATCGCGCATTACGCCAATGGCCGGGAAGAACTGCTGAAGCTTAATAGTACGGATAATGTCGCGCAGTGAATCGGGTGTCAGGCCCGCCTGATCGCGACCATTGGTTTCCATCGTCACGAATGTCTTGTTTTCAACATCACTGGCGGCAATACGTTCAAAGCGAAACAGGGCGCGCTTGCCCGTAGCCAGAACGAATGTCTGGTTGTGCTGGCTATCTGGCGTATCATTTTCCAGTGGAGTCTGGCTGAAGGTTCTGCCAATCGTAATTCTTTTTGCGCTCATACAAACCTCAGTTCAGGCGAATAAATTCGATACGGTCAAAGACGGCTTTTGCAAAGTCCTCTGCAGCGGATCTTGCATTTTTCAACGCTTCACTGCTGCCGACGTATGTTGAAGGATTTGCGGAGATGACCGTATCAAAGGATTCGCCGCAACGTTCGAAACCATCAAGGCGGGGAAGGGCAGCATCAAGCATGTCACCACCGAAAATTTCTTTTGCCAGGCTATGACAGAGCTTATGGTCGGCTTTATTCGAGAGCTTAGACATGAAGCCAATATTGCCCTGCAGGCGACAGGTAGCGCCGGAATCCTCAATAATTGCAATCAGTTCCGGGAGACGCGTCAGGTATTTAAGCGTGGAATGAAAGTCGACCTGAGCCGGTGGCACCGGCGTCATCAGCAGATCAGAGGCCGCAATGGCGTTCTTCAGGAAAGCATCAAGATGCGGGCCGCTGTCGATAAAGATAAAGTCATAATCTTTCTTCAGTTTGGCAATGACGTTGTCATACAGCACGGCATGAACATTCTGCTGTGGCAGATGCTCAGCGCAAAGCTGGTCCCAGCTTGAGGCGATAAAGGCGTCATCAATGGAGGCAGGCAGCACATCCACACCTGGAATAATCGACGGAACGATAAATTCGTTCACCAGCTCATCACGGGTGACATTCTGCAGCATTGCCTGTGCCGCTGTCGCTTCCACCAGCCCTACTGAACGTTCATGATTCAAAAACATGGTTGCTGAGGACTGCGGATCAAGGTCAATCACCAGAATACGCAAATCTTCAAACAGCAGATGAGGATGGGCACGAAGTGCATGAGCCAGTGAGACGGTAGAAACCGTTTTCGAGACACCACCCTTAAGATTACCCACAAAAATGGTATAGGCCTCACTGTGGCGATCGCGATATTTCGGTACACCCCGATGATGGTAGATATCGATTATGTTCTGAATCGACATTGCATATTTAACGGAAGAACCGGCCGCACGTTTATCAAACTGATAACCGCTCTCTTCCATCTCATTTACAGCGTAATCGACACTCGCTCGTGTCAGTTTGGGCAACTTTGCTAACGCCGCTTTGGCATAAACCTGATAGTACGTATTTTCATGCAGTTCCTGCTTTTGCGCCTGAATCTGGTCGGTGAGGCTCAGCAGCATGCGTTCAGAACGCTGTGCAACCTTCATCACCTGCTTGTCATCGTTAGCCATAGTTGCTCCAAACATGTAGGATTTATGACTTTATACAGAAATCCTGCACGTGAGGCAATAAATTATCCTTTCAACATAATCTCCGTTTTTATGTAACACCATGGGTTTTGGTGAGGTTCATCACATTATTATTTCTGGTCTGGCAATTTACGCAGTTGAAATGCGAGCAGCGTTCACTGTAATCAGCAGGGCATTCACTGTAATCAGTAGAAATCGATCTTCAGTAAGAGAGAAGGGGGAGAGTGGATTGTACTAAGCGGGTTGATGAGTCTGAACGCTCACTGTAATCAGTAAAGTCAGCTCTCTATAAGGTCTCTTACCGGAGAAACTTGAAGTGGTGGTGCAGAAGACAAACCGCATTCAGAAAGCCCACGCGATAAAGCCTGGCTGATGCCTGACGCTGAATGAGCCAAACGTTCACTGTAATCAGTAATGTCATTGCAGATACCCAGGCAGCAATCACGTTCACTGTAATCAGTAAACTCGTTGATCAGCTAGCAGGACAGGAAGCCGAACTGAGTAAACGTTCACTGTAGTCAGTAGTGAGGAGAGGAGAAATCCTGTCTGGTTCATAAAAGCATCGGAAGCTGATGAGATAACAGGCAACTACTGTTTGGGAGCCAGAATGGATCGGCAGGCATGAACAAGACAGTCCGATAACGTTCACTGTAATCAGTAACGAGGAGATATCGAACGTTCACTGTAGTCAGTAAAAGAAGAGCCTTGCTGACCAGACATTCACTGTAATCAGCAGAAGCGTCAGTTCAGTTCGACCGGAATAGAAGACAGTAAGATTACGATACGCAGATATCACTTCGATTCTGGCAATGCTCAGGCCAGCAGACATCAACCCCTGATCATGAGTTATGTCACCACAACTTTCCCACGAATGTTCACTATAAACAGTAAAGCGGCAAAGCGTTGCGTCAAATTTCAGCTATCATTCACTGTATTCAGCAAAGCATTCACTGTAATCAGTAAAGCAGCATTCCTGAGGATCACCGCGGTGAAGACAGCTCCGCGCTACAACGTTCACTGTAATCAGTAACCGACAGGGGAATCCGCAGTACGCCGGAGCTCTGACGATGCCAGTCGGCAAACATTCACTGTAATCAGTAACAGTGTCACGCTGGCAATACTGATAAGTTAAAGCGCCTCAATACAGTACGCACGCCGGCCGTGTTGAACGTGAATGCAGTCATTCACTGTAATCAGTAAAGTGCTCAACGGGAATCAGCAGAAAGAGACGCTGTCCTGCCTGAATCAGGACGTTCACTATAATCAGCAAAGCCGATCCTGGAAGGGGCTAACCAGTTAGTAAGTAAGCACGCACTTACTTCATAAGCCTTATGGTATAGTACGACAGGAAAAGAGGGAAGAAGAGTATGATTCTAAAACATGCCCCGTCTACTGATTACAGTGAACGTTACTGATTGCAGTGAATAGAGGTGGAATACTGATTACAGTGAATATGAGAGGAAGGGCGCAATATCACTTTCAACGGTAAAAGTGACACTGCCACGCAGAAATGCTGATTACAGTGAACGTCAGGAGTTAATCCTCAAACTCGATCTCGTCCAGCGAATCGATGCTCTCGAGGTTACCGATGCCATCAAGCTTAGGTGTGCGGCTATGGATAATGAAAAAGACTGAGCGGCCACGCTTCACTTCTGAATAATCCAGATAACCAATTTCCTTCAGTTGCTCCATTGCACGCCGCACCACATGGTTCTGCGTGGTGGTCTTAGAGCCGAGATTAAGGCGCATACGCAGGCGTGCCAGTGATATCGGTGCCGGATTGGTCGGCAGGCTCTCAAGGAAAGTATAGAGCGCCTGTGCAGACTCTTTACGCTTAAGGCGGGATATTGCACGAAGCTGAAGCAGCACCTTGTGATCGAAGTTGTAGAGTTCAAACAGTTTGGGATCTGCCTGAATCCGCACAATATCTTTTTCGCGGTCGTAATAGGCTGACTGGACAAGGTGGGTATGATACGCCTTGCCGTTGCCTTCAAAAGAGAGCGTGTTAGTTGCAATGCGGCGCAGAGAGGCATCAAGACGCTTACGCAGTGCGGCAGACGAGTTGGCAGAGGGAATGCCGCACATCTTCACAAAATCGATAAACGGCAGTGTGACGGTATCGCCTTTAGTCGGATAGCGCGAAAAGGACTGAATAATACCTGCCCAGGTTTTGAAATCGTTATCCATATCCAGCCGTGCGCCGGTAATGGTAATCTTTTCGTAGCCTTCCGCCTTTACCAACGTAAGATTCTTCAGCTCTTTCGTCGCATCCGTTGATGCCATTGCACCGGATTTACCCCGTGCGGTTGATTTCAGCGTCGGAACGAACAGTCCAAGACGCATCAGTGCCACCGGCTGAACGGTATTATTCTTGTTGGGATGAAGCTGAATAACTTCACCACTGTTTTTGGTCACTGACAGAAAAGGTTCAAGTAACGCTTTGTTTTCGTTGTCTTTATCTGCCATCGCGTAGGATCTTCATTCTGTGGATGAAAGGGATCGTTTTCTGACTACAGTGAACATTAGCACTGTTTACAGTGAACATTCTACCTGGTACAGTGAATAAAGTACTGATTACAGTGAACACTTTACTGATTATAGTGAACGCGATCACCCTTTCAGCCCTTGCGGGGTGCGGCCTGCGACGATCGGGGATCTCTTAGGATCTCTCTATGATCTATTAAGGATCGTTTTTTAGGATCGTGTCACTGTATAAGTGGATAACTACTTATCAGGCATCAGTTTCAGACTCACGGACAGGTGGCGTGATCGCATCATCATCTCCAGAGTCCTTCACGCTTACTGTATAACGTCTTTGCAATTCAGACATTCTCAATTGATAAACAACTTCCTCACTATTATTCATTTTTCATCATTAACTACAGCGCGTATCGTTTCTCAATTACTGAACGAATGAGGAAAACAGAACCATGACTGAACATGCCGTATCACGTAACCCTGCAACAGGCGAAATTCTGGCACGCTATCCTCTGCAGAACAGCATCGAACTGGAAAAGACGCTGGCAGAAAGCGCTTCCGCTTTTACAGCATGGCAGCGCAGCAGTATGAGTGACCGGGTGCGCGTATTGCGTCAGCTCGGCGAACAGATCCGTCTGAGAGAGCAGGATCTTTCGCGCATGATTACGCTGGAGATGGGTAAGCCCATTGCACAGGCTCGCGCTGAAGTACTGAAATGTGCAAATTTGTGCGACTGGTATGCAGAACATGGACCGGCGATGCTGGCCGATCAGCCCACTCAGATTGCCGATGCGTGGCAGCGATTCCGTCCTGTCGGGGTGATCCTGGCTGTCATGCCATGGAATTTCCCCCTGTGGCAGGTTCTGCGGGGCGCAGTCAGCATGTTGCTGGCAGGTAACACCTATCTGCTGAAACACGCCCCTAACGTCATGGGAAGCGCCACACTGATGGCTGAGCTGTTTACAGCAACCGATCTGCCAGCAGGTGGCTTTAACCTGATCAACGTCGACAACGACGGTGTCTCAGTCGCGATTAAAGATGATCGCATTGCGGCCGTCGCGGTAACCGGCAGCGTGCGGGCGGGTGCGGCAATCGCAGCACAGGCGGGTGCAGCGCTTAAGAAAACGGTGCTGGAGCTGGGTGGATCCGATCCCTTTATCGTGCTGGCCGATGCCGATCTTGATGAAGCCGTGAAATCTGCCGTAATCGGACGTTTCCAGAATACCGGACAGGTCTGCATGGCGGCTAAACGTTTTATTGTGGAAGCCCCCATCGCGGAAGAGTTTGAAAAACGCTTCACTGCAGCGGTACAGGTACTGAAAATGGGCGATCCGCTGGATGAAAATACCTTCCTGGGTCCGATGGCACGCGCCGATCTGCGCGACGAACTCGACGGACAGGTAAAAGCGACCCTTAGTGAAGGTGCGCGGCTGGTGCTGGGTGGTGAGAAGGTGGCAGGGGAGGGTAACTACTATGCACCAACTATTCTCGCTGATGTTACCAGCACCATGACCGCGTTTAAGCAGGAGCTGTTTGGTCCGGTCGCGGCTATTGCCGTCGCGCGGGATCCGAAGCATGCACTGGAGATCGCTAACGACAGCGAATTTGGCCTCAGTGCTACTGTCTGGAGCGGTAACGAAGAAACTGCCGATCGGCTGGCACTGCAGCTGGAAGTCGGTGCCGTATTTATAAATGGCAACGGCGCATCCGATCCGCGGGTGACCATCGGCGGCGTGAAGAAAAGCGGCTATGGTCGTGAGCTGTCACATTTTGGTGTCCACGAATTCTGTAACGTGCAAACCGTTTGGAAGAACCGCCGCTAGTTTTTACTGCGCTGCCGGAAGATAGGCAGGCGCGGTTTTAACGACCTCACTGAGCGGACGCAGCAACCGATGCGGGGTAAACCTACTCAGCATCGGTGAAGGTGTACCGCTCAGCATATCCTCAGCCACCAGTCTGCCCAGTAACGGGGCAAGGGTCATGCCACTATGGCTGACCATCAGATAAACGCGTGCTGAGTCACTGATGTAGCCCAGTGCGGGCAATCCATCTGCCGGACGCGATCGCTGTCCTGTTTCAATGCGCTCAATTCTCGCCCCTTCCGCATGGTTAAACAGTCGACGCAACCGACGCAGCATCTCTTTGCCAGTCAGCCCATCCGGAGAAGCGGGGCGTGACGGATCGGCATGCTGGTCAAGATCCAGTGCCTGCAGCATCAGGCGTCCTCCGCCATCCGGCCGCACATTCAGTTCCGGGGTAATGAGATTGCAGTTAAGCGGGATCGGCAAGGGCTGTGTCTGCGCCAGAAAACTGCAGGCAACAGGATCGGCGCGGTTCGCATCGGTCATCGCCAGTTCGAGTCCACACTGGCTGATCAGCTCAGGTGCCCAGCGACCGGTTGCCAGCACCAGCTGATCCCCGTGCCACTCATCACCACTGGCCAGCGTCAGATGCACATGCCGACCTGATTCAGTCAGCGTGGTCACCTCATTGTTGCAGACCAGCTGACCGCCACTGGCGCGCAGGTCGGCAAGCAGAGAAGCGATGAACAGGCTGGGATAAAGCAGGCACTCCGAAGGGAAAAACCACGCGTGCTGAATGCGGGGATCGAGCCGCAGTCCGGGCAGGGCACCCAGTAACGCAGCGCGGCTACGCTTCTCAACGGGGTAATCGAGCGTAGCAAGCTTTGCTGCGCGCTGCGTTAGCTGGCGCAGGGATGATTCATCGGCTGCCCACTCCAGCGAGCCGGTTTCAAGCAGCCAGCGGGGCCATGCACGGTGGCTCGCCTGCCATCGCTTGTGCTCGTTTATCGCCTGGGCGTTGAGTTCATGATAGTGGCCGGGTTCTTTGCCGTTGGCATTGACCCAGGCGTAGCTAATCTGGCTGGTGCCACTGCCAGGCAAGCTTTTGTCGAACACAGTGACCTGTGCGCCCCGGCGGGACAATGACTGCGCGACGGCTAAACCTAGCACGCCTGCACCGATAACAGCGATACGTTGTGGCATATCCGGCTTCTCCTGAACAGAAATCAGCGGGTGGCGGCCACCCGCCGGGACGTTTTACTATTGCGGAGCGACAGTGTGCGGTCAACCGTTGCGTCAGGCGGTCATCTCATCAAACCAGGCAGGCACCGGATCGTCCAGCGTAACCCAGTGCTCCGGCCCTGCAGCCATCTCATCAGGCGTCAGCAGTGCGTGATCCAGCGCGACAATAATGTGCTGCTCATCCATATCTATGCCGATAAATACCAGCTCCTGACGCGCATCGCCGGTGCCTTCCTGCCACTGCTCAGCGATGGAATTGAGCGAATCTGCATCCTGTGGCCAGTTGTCTCGCGGCACGCTGACCCACCAGCGCCCGGCGTAACCCTGGCGTGCCACTGCGCCCGCCTGCGACCACATTGCCGCAAATTCGGGCCGGGTGGCCAGCCAGAAGTAACCTTTTGAACGAATCACGCCGTCGAGCTGGTGGTTTACAACCTCCCAGAAACGCTGAGGATGGAAAGGACGACGCGCGCGATAGACAACGCTGCGAATGCCATACTCCTCCGATTCCGGCTGATGCTCGCCGCGCAGGGTCTGCAGCCAGCCGGGGGCCTGCGCTGCCCGGTCAAAATCAAACCGGCCGGTATTCAGCAGACAGTCCAGCTGAATTTGCCCGAACTCGCTGGTCACCATACGAGCGTGTGGGTTGAGCGCACGCAGTATGCTCTGCAGTTGATGCAGTTCCGTCGGGCTAAGCAGATCCGTTTTGTTCAGCACCAGCAAATCACAGAACTCAATCTGATCCACCAGTAGATCAACCACCGATCGTTCATCCTGCTCGCCCAGCGACTCGCCGCGAGACTGAAGATCATCGACTGAACGGTAGTCGCGCAGGAAGTTAAAGCTATCCACCACGGTAATCATGCTATCCAGCCGGGCATAGGCTGAAAGACTTTCACCCGCTTCGTCTTCAAACGTAAAGGTTTCAGCCACCGGCAGGGGTTCAGAAATGCCGGTCGATTCAATGACCAGGTGGTCGAAGCGACCAGCCTGCGCCAGACGTTTCACCTCCAGCAGCAGATCTTCACGCAGCGTGCAGCAGATGCAGCCGTTACTCATCTCGACCAGCTTTTCATCAGTGCGTGACAGTTGTGCGTCGCCGTTGCGCACCAGGGCCGCATCAATGTTGATTTCAGACATGTCATTGACGATGACTGCGATCCGTCGTCCTTCACGGTTATTCAGAATATGATTGAGCAGCGTGGTTTTACCGGCCCCCAGAAAACCGGAGAGAACGGCAACCGGCAGACGTGGATCGCCGGATATCAGAGAAGAGAGTGTCATACTGTTACCTGTCAGATGAGGTTAAATAATTATGTTATAACATAACATTAATAACACTGTTTTCAATCCGGATTTCTGGTTTTGTGGCAGTTCTCAAAGTGGGTTTAAAAAAAGGAGAGGAAATGCAGCAACTTACACTGGTTCCGCGTCTGATGCCCGTCGTCAGACGCGGCGAGAAAACCTCCACGATACGCTGGCAGGAGGGCGATATCGTCACCGGCCCGCTGAGGCTGGTGAATCAGCAGGATGAAGCCGACACGGTGATCGTCTGGGTGACACGGATCGACACACTGCGCTTAAACGAGGTCGCTGCGAAGCTGGGGAAAGAGCACGAATGGCCGGATGCGGTGCTGCTGGAGGGGATGCGCGAGCATTATCCGGCGATCAGATTGAGCAGTGAGGTGCAGCTGATTACGCACCTCACACCCGCAGAAACCCGGCAGAAGCTTGCTGAGCGGTAACTAGCTGTGCTCTATCACCAGCAGCGCCAGCGTATCGGCTTCCAGCGCCCGAAAGATATGCAGCTCGTCGCCCGGATAGGTAATGTAATCACCCACATCCAGCTCTACCGCGCTGTCCATCGGACCCACCAGCGCCCGGCCTTTAGCAATAATAATATGCTCAATCGTATTGGGAATATGGGGCTGTGAAATGCGCTCACTGCCAGGCTGAACCTCCAGCAGATAGATATCACGCCGGACGCCGGGCGGGCAGGATGCCAGCAAAACCGCCTTATAGTCTGCCAGATCGGCAGTCACCGTCAGACCTTCTCCACGGCGGATCACCTGCAGACGACGCGCATCCGGCTCCAGCAGCCGTGAAAACGGAATATTCAGCGTCACGCACAGTGACCACAGCGTCTCAATGCCCGGATTGCCGTTACCCGCCTCCAGCTGTGAGAGCGTTGATTTGGCGATACCGGCACGACGCGCGACTTCAGCCAGTGACAGGCCGGATCGCTGACGTTCACGCACTAAGGCATTGGCAATGATGCTGATAGGGGTATTCAAACGCACTCCTGAAAAACGAAAAGTTTTTTATACCGAACGCTTTGTTCGTCTTGTAAAACGATGTTGAGGTGTTCATTATATCGGATTATACGTTCATTATGAGACAGAGTGATGCTTTTTCCGCAAATGCAGTCGCTGGACAAAGGGGTAATCAAAGCGATTTTTCTGGTCTGCCTGGCTGATGGAATTGTCGGTTTATCCTATGGCTCGCTGGCCTCCGCCGACGGGTTTCCGCTCTGGGTGCCGCTGGCGCTGTCAACGCTGGTGCTGGCAGGCGCGTCTGAGTTTCTGTTTATCGGCATCGTGGCTGGTGGCGGCAGTCCCTTTACCGCGGCTGCCGCGGGCCTGCTGGTGAATGCGCGTCATCTGCCTTTTGGCATTGCGGTCAAAGATCTGGTTGGAAAGGGGCCTCAGGGCTGGTTTGGCTGTCACATCATGAATGATGAAAGCGTGGTGTTTGGTATCTCACAACCACAGCTGGCCCAGCGTCGCAGCGCCTACTGGCTGTGCGGCATCGGTATCGGCTTAATCTGGCCGGTGAGCGTTATGGTTGGGGCGGCGATTGGCCAGTTTATTCCCGATGTCTCGGTGATTGGACTGGATGCGGTGTTTCCGGCGATCCTGATTGCCCTGATCATCCCGGCGCTGCGACAGCGGCGGACCCGGATCCCTGCCACCGTCGGCGCGCTGCTCTCATTGCTGGCAACGCCGCTGGTTCCGGCGGGCATGCCGGTGCTGTTCTCGCTGCTGGGCCTGCTGACATGGAGATCGCGCAAATGACGCATCAGGGAATGATCATCGCCGGGATTGCCATGCTGGCCGCCGGAACGTATCTGATGCGCTTTGCCGGCGTCAGGCTGGGAAACCGTCTTCCGATTAGTGAGCGTACTCAGCAGATGCTCTCCGACGCTGCCACGGTGCTGCTACTGGCCGTCGCGGCGACCACCACGCTGTTTGAAGGCCAGCATTTTGCCGGTGTGGCACGAGTGGCAGGCGTGGGTTTTGCTCTGTTACTGGCATGGCGTCGGGCACCCCTGATTGTCATTATTCTGGGGGCGGCAGCAATGACCGCGCTGTTGCGTTTTCTCGGCGTGGCCTGAGGCTTCTTTACGCAATCCACTGCTCTCTCTTCCGGAGAGGCTGTAAAGCGTCTCCGGCAATCATAATTGCTATCTGACCGGGCATCACGGCATGATGGTCACTCATCACCCGCCGGAGTTCACGCATGAATCGTCCGCTACAGATTGGTCTGTTACTTTTCCCCGATGTTACCCAGCTCGATTTAACCGGCCCGTGGGAGGTATTTGCACGCACGCCCGGCGTGGAGTGCCATCTGATCTGGAAAGATCGTCAGCCGGTGCGCTCCGATCGCGGCCTGTCGATATTACCGACTGCTACCTTTGGCGATTGCCCGTTACTGGATGTGATCTGCGTACCGGGTGGGCCAGGGCAGATTGCCCTGATGTCGGATGAGGAAACGCTGGATTTTCTTCGACGGCAGGCTGAGCAGGCGCAGTGGGTCACGTCGGTCTGTACCGGTTCGCTGGTGCTGGGCGCTGCCGGATTGCTGAAAGGGTACCGTGCGACCTCACACTGGAGCTCCATCGACCAACTGGCTTTGCTGGGCGCGGAGCCGGTGAATCAGCGGGTGGTGCGTGACCGCAACCGTATCAGCGGCGCGGGCGTCACTTCCGGCATCGATTTCGCCCTGACGCTGATGGCGGAAATCGCCGGGGACGCCGTCGCCCGAGCCGTTCAGCTGCAGATGGAATATGACCCCGAACCGCCGTTTTCCTGCGGCTCGCCGCAGACCGCGCCGCCCGAGGAGGTGGCGCAGGCACGGGCGAAAATTGCTGAGTTCATCGCCACGCGCCGTGCAGCAACGGAGCATGCCGCGCGGCGACTACAGGCTGATCAGCTTACGGACGCCGGGGATGCGCAACAGCAGCAGTGACAGCGCCATTGAGAAGATCAGCGTCAGGGCGATGACCAGCAGCTTGTCGCCCAGGGTCTGAATGCGGATAGCAGCCGCCAGCACACCAAAAATCAGGTAATGCAGGATATAAACGCCGGTCATGGTTTTGCCGAGGGTGGTCAGAAATGTGGTCAGCCATTGGGCTTTTTCCGGCAGCCGGATAGCGTTAATGCTGATCACGATCAGCACCACCAGCAGATAAACCTGTGAGCCCGTCAGCACTACGTCGTTGTGGGTCGCCAGAAAGCGCGCAATAAAGTAATAGCGCTCATACAGCCAGGTAAAGAGATACACCGCGGGCAGCAGCAGCAGGCTTATCTTTATCACTCTGGGTGATGTCAGCAACTGCATCACACGTGGCGCAGCCATCAGCCGGCCGGTGAGGTAATAAAGTACCCATGTCCAGATTCGGTACTGCGGCAGCAGTGAAAAGGCCCGCTGGTCCGGATAGAGGCTGGCGAGCAGGTCAAAAGCAAAGGCCAGCACCAGCAACAGCAAAATCCCTGCTGCCATTACGCCAGGCCGCTGAATCAGCCAGTCGATTAGCGGATGCGAGACGTAAATGACAATCAGTGCAATCACAAACCACGGCTGGATCAGGTAGCCTTTGTGGTGCATCCCGGCAAACCAGAAAAAGCTGAACCAGAAGATAAAAATCAGCAGAATACGGCGAATTTTGCCGAGCTGCCACGCGGGCGTGTGCAGCTCGCCCGCGTCGAGATAGCCGCTAAGCAGAAAATAGAGCGGTGTGGCAATGGTCGAGATAAAACTCAGCACATTCAGCGTCAGATTAACGTCGTAATGATAGCTGTCGTAACTCTGATACAGCGTGAAAAACGACACGGCTGTGATACAGGCCAGCGTCTTCAGCATTGCCAGCCCGGTCTTATTCACCGTGCGCCTCCCGTCCGTGGAAGCAGCGATAGATCACCGGCAGTACGAGCAGAGTCAGCACCGTCGCGAATCCCAGACCAAAAATAATCACCACCGCCATGCTCTGGAAAAAGACGTCGCGCAGCAGCGGCAGCAGGCCCAGTACGGTAGTAAAGGCCGTCAGCAGGATAGGACGCAGACGCGAGGTCGCCGCATCAATAATTGCCTGCTGCAACGGCTTCTCCTGCCGGAACAGTCGGATCTCCTCAATCAGCACGATCCCGTTGCGGAGCAACATCCCTGACAGGCTGAGCAGTCCAATCAGCGCCATAAAGCCAAACGGAATACCGGTGCTCAAAAAGCCACAGGTGACACCAATCATCGCCAGCGGCACGGTAATCCAGATTGCGACGGCGTCACGCAGCGAGTTGAACATCAGCACGGTAATGATGAACATGGCCAGGAAGCCTGCCGGCAGCGAACTCAGCAATCCGCTTTGTGCTTCACGTGAGCTCTCCAGCTCGCCACCCCACTCAAGCCGGTAGCCCGACGGCAGCTTAAGTTGATCGATCTGCGGCTGAACCCGTGCCACCACCTGCGCGGAGGTTAATCCTGAGGCGGGATCGGGGTCTGTCTGCACCGTCAGCACGCGCGTACGGTCACGACGCATAATCAGCGGATTCTCCCACTCCAGCCGGAAGTCAGAAATCACATTGCTCAGCGGCACAAAGTGCTGCAGGGCAGCGCTCCATAGCTGAATGTTTTCGATGTGATCAACACTCTGCCGCTCTTCATCTGCCGGATAGAGCATCACCGGCATCAGCCGCGATCCGTCCCGGAAAATGCCTACGGCATCGCCGCTGAAATTCATTCTCAGCGCCTGATCGATATCGCGTTTATCAATGCCCAGCTCCTGACCACGCAGTGCGGAATAAACCGGGCGGAGCACTTTACTGCGCTCCTGCCAGTCGTTGCGTACCGGGAACGTCGAGCCATCCGCCAGAAAAATCGCATCCAGCTGGCTGCCGATGTGACGCAGCACTTCCGGGTCCGGGCCGGTTACCCGCAGGGCAATCGCGCTATCACTGGCGCTGCCAAACTGAATACGTTTGATGCGCTGATTCACCTGCGGGAAGTTTTGCTGAATATAATTCTCAGTTTTCAGCGCCAGCGCATCCAGCAGTCGGCCATCCTTAACCCGCACCATAATCTGGGCGAAGTTGCTGTACTGGCGCGCCGCGTCATAGGTCAGGGTAAAGCGTAGTGCGCCCTGGCCCACGGTGGTGACCGTCGCCGCAACGTCCGGATCCTGATTAATGAACCGGGCTATTTCCGCTGCGGTATCTGCGGTGTAGTGGATATCGGTGCCATAGGGTAGCCAGAGATCGGTAAAAAAGACCGGCGTGCTGGATGAGGGGAAAAAGTTCTGTTTCACCAGGGTAAAGCCATACAGCGATAGTGCCAGCAGCGCGACCATCGCCGTCAGCGTGATCAAGCGAAAACGCAAAAGGCCGCTCAGCGTCTGACGATAGCGCCGGAAAACGATGCCCTGATAAGGATCGGAGATGTCAGTTTTTGCGGGCTTCGCTGCGCCACGACGTTTCTCGCTCCAGTTGATAAATACCGGAGTCAGCGTCAGCGCAGTTACCCAACTCAGCATCAGGGAAATCAGCAGCACCTGGAACAGCGATTTACAATATTCGCCGGTTGAGTCCTGCGACAGGCCAATCGGTGCAAAGGCGAGTATCGCGATCACCGTGGCACCCAGCAGGGGCAGGGCAGTGCGGCGCACCATGCGGGAAATCGCCTGCTGTAAAGGATGTCCGCGCTGGTGGTCGATCTTCACCCCTTCGACAACGACGATGGCATTATCCACCAGCATGCTGAGCGAAATAATCAGCGCGCCCAGCGACACCCGCTGCAGTTCCAGTTTAAACAGATACATGATCAGTAGCGTGCCGAGCACGTTTAGTGCCAGTGACGCGGCAATCACCATGCCGCTGCGCAGGCCCATAAACAGCAGCAGCGTTCCCACCACAATCGCCAGCGCCATCAGGAAGTTGAGGATAAAGCCATCAACAGACTGTTTCACCTCATGCGCCTGGTTGTAGAACACCTTCAGACTGATCCCGGCGGGGGTATCCTGCTGATAGTGTGTTATCCGGGCGGAGAGCGCGTCGCCGACATCAATCACGTTGACGCCAGGCGCAAATGAAATGCCGATTGCCAGGGCCGCTTCACCATCGGCAAAATAGATATTGGCAGGATTATCGGTCACGCCACGTGTCAGGGTGGCGATATCGCGCAGATGCACGTTCTGCGGGCTGCCCGCAGGCAGAATGGGCAGATTCGCCAGGTCGTCGAGTGTCTTTAGCTCGCCGGTAGGGTGAAAACGGATTGATTCGCTGTCGACCCGCAGCGTGCCGGCACTGGCAACGCTGTTATTCCGGTTCAGCAGATCGGCGATGCGCTGCGGCGTCATGCCATAGGCGGTCATTTTGCTGGCGGAAAGGGCAATGCGGACCTCCTCCTGCTCAACGCCCGCTACCGCGACTTTCGCCACGCCGGGCACCAGAACGAGATCGCGCCGCAGTTGATCGGCATAGTTACGCAGTTCGCTGTTCGTAAAGTCTTTGCCGTGGATGACGAAGAAGTAGCCATAAACATCGCCGAAGTCGTCGTTAACCAGCGGAGCCTGCACGCCTGGCGGAAACTGCCGGGCCGCATCGCCGACGCGACGGCGTAGCTCATCCCAGATTTGCGGCAGCTGATCGGCAAGATAGCGGGTATGGATATTGACGGTAATCTGCGACAGGCCATTGCCTGAAATGGAGGTGACATTGTCCAGTGAGGGCAGGCGTTGCAGCGCATTCTCCAGTGGCAGAGTCACCTCTTCTTCGACCTGCTGGGCTGACGCACCAGGATAGTGGGTGACAATCACCGCCGATTTGATGGTAAACAGCGGATCCTCAAGGCGGCCAATGTTCAGCAGGGCATAGATACCGCCCACGCCCAGCAGCAGAATAACCATCCAGATGCGAATGGGTTTATCAAGGAAGTGCTCCTGAATACGCATTATAACCCCCGCTCACGCTGCCAGATGCGCACCGCTTCACCGTCACGCAGCTTACCCACACCGGCAGCAACAATGCGGTCGCCAGGCTGCAGCCCGCTGACGATTTCAATACCCTGCGCGGTGAGACGACCCACTTCGACGGGGCGATCTTTAATGCGCAGCGCCTCGCCATCCTGCTCAACCAGCCAGACGTGTGGCTGGTTAGTCGGGCTACGGTCGGGATTGAACACCGCAGCCGCCGGTACCACCAGCCGCGGCTGCGCAGGGGCATTCGGCAGGTTATGCAGCTTAACGCGCACTGAGCCGCTGAGACCGGCAACGCCAGGCAGATCAGCGGGACGCGGCATGGTCAGCACCACCTGATACGTCAGCGTGGCAGCGTCGGTCTGGCTGGTGTGCTCTTTGTATTGCGCGGTGAAAAAGCGACCGGGCAGGGCGTTAAACTGCACCTCCGGCTGATAGTGAATATTCTGGATGTCCAGGCTGGTGAAGAGGGTTTCCGGCAGCGTGAAGATCACGTCGAGCAAATCGGCCCGGGTCAGCAGCGCAATCGGCTGTCCTGCGGCCACCACCTGATGATTACGCGCCTGCACTCTGGCAATCACGCCATCAAACGGCGCGCGCAGGGTAAGAAACTGCAACTCTTCCTGCGCAATTTTCAGTGCGGTAGCGGCGGCATCGCGGTTAGCTCGCTGCACATCCATTTCCGATTTTGAAACGGCGCTGCGCTGGGCCAGCGTGTTAAAGCGCTGAAATTGCCGCTCCGCCAGCTGCAGCGCCGTCAGACGATCGCGTACCCGCAGTTTCGCATCCGCGTCGTTCAGGGTGGCAAGAATTTGCCCCGCTTTCACGGGTGTTCCGTCACGTATATCCAGCTGTACCAGCTGGCCCGCCCTTTTAAAAGCCAGGTCGGTATTGTCTCCGGCCTGAATACGTGCAGGAAATACCCGGATATTCTGCGCAATGTCCGGCTCAAGGGTAAAAACTTTTATTACACGAGGAGGTGGCGCGTCCGGTTCTTTTTTTTCATCGCACGCTGTCATAAATAAGCAACAGAGAAAAACGGGAATAACCTTGCGTTTAATCATTTTATTCGCCTTAACATCAGCTATTTCACTGCGGTTTAATAAGCGTTAAGGCGTCATTAGCCTGGTGCTTATCGCCACCGGGATAAAAATATTTTTAATATACGTAATCTTATTTTAACGAGACGGCAGGGCCGCTTCGCCTGGATCGGGTTACGCCGCCATATGAGAGACCACCAGCCAGGTCAGTAAGCCGACTAATGTGGTTGCGGTGACCGCGAGAATAACGAAACCGCAAAGCATGATAATGCTCTGTTTTTTCATCAGAGTTTCCTTTTGCGAGCCAGAGTACAAGCCGAAGCACACTGCATCAGCATAGTTAAACCTTAGCTAAACAAAAACAACGTTGTTATTCTCATAATATAGGTTAGATTTAATTTAGCCATTTTATGTTATTCATCAGACGTTTCTTACCTAAATATGATATCGGTCATTACTGGCGGGAGCGGCTTCCCGCAAAATGCATGTCTTTTAATTGCGCCTTTAATTCATCGCTAAATGGCACGAGGTTTATATATGCTAAATAATGATAAGCAGGATAAAGCGTTAGCTTTATCTGAGCGCCCCTGGTATCAGCGCAGTGTAGCCGAGATATTTTCTGACCTGCAAAGCTCTCCGGCAGGATTATCGACTGCTGACGCACAGGAACGTCTGCAGAAACAGGGGCCAAACGCGCTGCCGCAAAAAGCGGATAAATCTGCGCTGCTCAAATTTATCGCCCATTTTAAAGATGTGCTGATTTATATTCTGCTGGCCGCAGCGGTGATCACCGCGCTCATGGGCCACTGGGTGGATACCTTTGTCATTATCGGCGTAGCCGTTATCAATGCCCTGATCGGCTTTATTCAGGAGAGCAATGCCGAGAAATCGCTGAAGAGTATTCAGAACATGCTCGCCAGTGAAGCGATGCTGGTGCGGGATGGCAAACAGGTCACTGTCGCAACACGCGATATTGTGGTCGGCGACGTGGTGATGTTACGTCCCGGCGACAAAATTCCGGCTGACCTGAGACTGTTTGAAGTCAATAACCTGCGGGTGGAAGAGGCGATTCTCACCGGCGAATCGACGGTGGTGTCTAAGAACATCGACACGCTGAGCGGTGAAAAGTCGCTGGGGGACCGTCTGAATCTGGCATTTTCCGGCACCACCGTCAGCTCCGGCACCGCCTCAGGTGTGGTCATCGCCAGCGGGGGTGATACGGAACTGGGCCATATCAACGAAATGATCAGCGGCATAAAAGAGGCTAAAACCCCGCTGCTGGTGCAGATCGACAAACTGGGTAAAGCGATTTTCCTTATCATCCTGGCGATGATGGTGATGCTGTTTATCTTCGGTTTCATGCTGCGTGACATTCCGCTGGGCGAACTGCTGCTGTCCGTTATCAGCCTGGCCGTCGCCACCGTGCCGGAGGGTCTGCCCGCCATTATCTCCATTATTCTGTCGCTGGGTGTGCAGTCGATGGCGCGCACCAATGCGATTATCCGCAAACTGCCGACGGTCGAAACCCTGGGCGCCATGTCCGTTATCTGTTCTGATAAAACCGGCACGCTCACTATGAATGAGATGACGGTGAAAGCGGTGGTGCTGGCAAAAAGCCGCTGGCGCGTCAGCGGCAACAGTTACGAACCCAAAGGCGAAATTGTGGCTGAGCAGGGCGGCAACGCGGCTGCTTCGGCGGCACAGGATCCGTTGTTCCAGCAGTTCCTCCATGCGGTAGACACCTGTAATGAAAGTCAGCTGCGTCAGGAAAGCCAGGGGCTCTGGACGATTGTTGGCGGCCCGACTGAAGGCGCACTGAAAGTGCTGGCAGCCAAAGGTCTGACGACGCCTCAGCCGGTTGACGTGGTGAGCAAGCTGCCGTTCGATTCCCTCTATAAATATATGTCGGTCAGCTGTGTAGCTGACGGTGAATCTTATGTTCTGCTGACCGGCGCACCGGATGTGCTGCTGACGCTGTGTCAGCAGCAGCAAACGCCGGACGGTGCAGAGCCGATTGACCGTGCTTACTGGGATGCTGCCATCACTACCTATGCCAGTGAAGGATTACGCACCGTTGCTGCAGCCTGGAAAAAAACCTCCGCACCCATTACTTCGCTGGATCATGCCGATCTGAAAAGTGACATGGTGCTGCTGGGGCTTGCCTGCATGATGGATCCGCCGCGTCCTGAAGCCATAACTGCCATTGATGAATGCCAGAAAGCGGGCATCCGCGTCAAAATGATTACCGGCGACCATCAGGAAACGGCTATGGCGATTGGTCAGATGCTGGGTATAGGCAACAGCCAGACGGCCATCACGGGTTACCAGCTTGAACATATGAGTGACGCTGAACTTGCCGAGGCGGCAAAAACCTATGATATTTTTGCCCGCACCAGCCCGGAACATAAACTGCGTCTGGTGAAAGCACTGGAAGCGAGCGGCGAGATCGTGGGTATGACCGGCGACGGCGTCAACGACGCACCGGCGCTGAAGCAGGCGAACGTCGGCATTGCGATGGGGATCAAAGGCACGGAGGTTACAAAAGAGGCGGCCGATATGATTCTGGCCGACGACAACTTTGCTACCATCGCGGCGGCAATCAAAGAAGGCCGTCGGGTTTATGACAACCTGAAAAAAACCATTCTGTTCGTTATGCCAACCTGTATGGCGCAGGGACTGCTGATTATTATCGCGATTCTGATGGGTAATCTGCTGCCGTTAACGCCGGTTCAGATCCTGTGGATGAATATGGCGACCTCCGCCACGCTGTCGTTTGGTCTGGCATTTGAGCCAGCAGAACCCAATGCGATGCGTCGGCCCCCCCGTAATGTCAAAGCACACGTGATGGACGCTTACGCCATCTGGCGTGTGGTGTTTGTCAGCCTGCTGATTTCAATCAGTGCCTTTGTGCTGGAAGCCTGGCTGCAACCGCGTGGCTACAGTCCTGAGTTCATCCGCACCGTGCTGCTGCAGATGCTGGTTACGGCGCAGTGGGTCTACATGCTTAACTGCCGCAACACAGATGGTTTCTCCTTGGACCGTGGCCTGCTGAAAAACCGCGGTATCTGGCTTGTTACGCTGGTACTGATTGTGCTTCAGGCGATCATTATCTACGTGCCGTTGATGAACACGCTGTTCGGAACACGCCCACTACCGATTAACTACTGGCTGATTTCGCTGTTTGTCAGTATCGCAATCTTCATTGTGGTAGAGATTGAGAAACGTCTCACCCGCGCATGGCGGGTGAAGACGCCGTCACTGAGTTAACTCTGACTCCGGGTCCTGCTGCGGATAGCTCGCCAGCAGGACCTTCTTAATCAGATAGGTCAGAGGAATGGCCAGTATCCCGCCCGTAATCCCCAGTAACGCCTGCCAGAAGAGAAACGCCAGCAACTGTGTAGTGAGCGCCAGATTGAGTCGTTTACCAATCAGCAGCGGTTCAATCACCGAACTCAGGCAGAGGTTCAGCATCATAAAGAAGCCTGAGACCGCTAGCGCAACCTGTAAATCAAACATGATGTAGCTCTGGATCACCGGCGGAATCGCAGCCAGGAAAGAGCCCAGCACCGGCACGTAGTTAAAGATGAACATCAGCACGCCCCAGAAAAAGGCAAACTTCAGCCCGATCAGGTGCGCACCTAAACCCACGATGATCCCGCCAAGAATACTGGTCAGTGTTTTCACCCTGGCATAAACAATCACGCTCTCAATTCCCTCCTGCAGCGCCAGATAAAAGGCCTGATTTTTTCCGCTGACCCGCTGCTGAAGCGCCGCTTTCAGCAGCGGCATCTCATAGAGCATAAACAGCAGCATCAGGAACACCATAATCCACCAGGAGATGACGCCGGGAATTTGCGTCAGAAACGCGGTGACGATACGCACTATCGCGCCCGCATCCACAAAAGTGAGCATCTGGTCGGGCGTCATACCGATATCAAGCCGGGCAAAAGCCAGCGTCAGCTGTTCCAGCCGTGCCGCCAGCAGCATGGGGGCCTGGCGGCTGAGTTGCATTAAATCGGGCGTCAGTGCCGTTAACTTGAGCGTGGTGACCACCATGACCATCAGCATCAGCGTAATCACCAGCAGGGATGAGATAATGCGTGGGATGCGTTTTTTATCCAGCTGGGTAATCAGTGGGTCGAGCATGATAGCCAGTAACGCCGCCAGCAGGACCTGATTGATCAGCGGTGCCGCCAGATAAAGGCCGGTGAGAATAATGGTCAGAGAGGCGAGAATAAACAGCACGCGCGCCAGCGGTTGCCAGAGAGTAAACCAGCTCAGTCCCATGTTCGGGCTCCTTCAGCAAAGATAAGCTGCAGTATAGATGAGGCTTACCTGTCAGTGCTTTGCGTCAGGTCAGAGCAGGGGGAAGAGTTATAAGAGACGCTTCAGATCCGATTATCATAGGCTCTGAATCACTGTTCAAAGCCAAATGCGTGGTCTGTCGCTATCCGGTTAGTCTATTTACGGTCCGGTTTCAGCCGACGGTCAAACCGGAACGGAATGGCCTCAGCCTGTTGAACGATCCGGGAAAACTCCGGGTGTTCAGGATTTAACAGATAGTTGTGTTCTGTAGGAGATAGAGCACTGGGAACTCGCAACGCAACCGCATCGCAGGCAGAGCACCAGGCGTCGCCATAGTCAGCCAGTTCCGCCGGCGCGTCTTCATCGGCCCAGTTTGCAGGCAATTCACTGATATCGACGGTTTGTATCAGCGCATCGGGAACATCGATGCGCAGTAGCGTGAAAGCGTCGAGGATGTGTGCTGAGTGCAGATGGACCAGTGTTTCCAGCAACGTCAGTGAGGCGGTTTCTGAGACATAAACCATTGAGATGCCGATGCTGTTCCAGCGACCGCCCGCCTCTTTTGCGCCGAATCCCGTCCAGGCGGTCGAAAGATACTTTGTCTTAGTCAGCCTGTAGAGGATCAAGAATAAACTCCATGCTCCAGACGCGTGATGAGCTTCAGGACCTCATAAGCGCCGGTTTCCGATGCCATAAGTTCTGCTGGCATTTTCCAGCTCAACGCCCGGTTAGGCTCATTCAGCCATTTTTGCGCTTCATCCTTATCGCCTTCAAACAATTCAACCGCCCTATCAATAACGCGGATAATCCGCACCAGTCGTTCGCTTTGTTCAGCGCTGAATTTCGCTTTCACGCCACGGCTGAAAGTCGTGGAGGGAATACCGGACATTCTGCGCAGGTCGTTTTGGGTAATCTTCGCCCAGTCGATGATGAGGTGAGCCACGTTGCCATCGAGGCCATCGTTGATCTGGCCCAGCAGAGCGACACCATCCGTACTGTGCAGGCCCGCAGCCTGCCATAAACGTGGCGGTCTGGTCTTAGCTGCAGAAAAACTGAATATTTTCATTCGTCACCTCCAGTTGGTCATTTAATCATAACCATTTGGTTTGCACTGCGCAATTGCTGAAGCCTGATAAAAGATGTCGGATAAAGTACAAGCGCTTCTTTAACTAAGTAACGAATCAGTCTATCTTTAAGGGAATAATCATTTCCTAATGGTGCTATCAATGCACGATAACCGTAATAAAGATCGGGGACGACCACGGGCATTTGATACCGATGCGGCACTCGACAGCGCAATGCTGGTTTTCCGGCAGAAAGGCTATCACGCCACCTCAATCGGCGATTTGGGCCATGCTATGCAGCTGACCACTGGCAGCATTTACAAAGCCTTCACCGACAAACAAACGCTGTTTGCTACGGTCTTTGCCCGCTATCTCTCACAGCGTAACGGCAGCTTAGCTGCGCGGCTGGCGCAATGTGAAAATGGCCGTGAGCAACTGGCGGCGCTGCTGAATTTTTACGTGGATTCAGTGCGCGATTTGGAAGGCGAGCGCGGCTGTCTGGTCGCGGTAAGTGCCGTGGAGTTGCAGACGCTGGATGAGGAGCTGGCCGGCGCGGTCAGCGCGGCGCTGATGCGCAATCAGCAGAACTTACAGCAGATGATCAGGCTGGGTCAGCAGGATGGTTCGGTTAACCCTGCACTTGACTGTGAAGCCACCGCTTCGCTGATGCTCTGTATCGTGCTGGGGATGCGCGTCGCCGGTAAAGTTGCGGCTACCCGGCCCGATAGCAGCATCATCCCTGTGGCACTGAAGTTACTCGACTGAATTTTTTTATCCATTAAGGAAGTGATCGTTTCCTTATTATCCGGAGGCTTTATGTATTCTCAACCCGCTTATCAGCATCATTTTATCAACGTCGGCACACAGCGCCTTCACTACCTTAGCGCTGGCAGCGAACACGCCGAAACAGTGGTGTTGCTCGCTGGTTTTCCGCAGAGCAGTTACGCCTGGCGGGAGGTGATTCCCCGGCTGGCCAGTCGATTTCATGTCATTGCACCCGACCTGCCGGGGCAGGGTGATTCAGATTTCCCGGTCAGTGGCTATGACACCGACAGTGTAGCGACATGCATTGTGGCGTTGCTAAATCAGCTGGGAATCGAACGCTTTCATCTGGCCGGACATGATGTCGGAGCATGGATTGCCTGGTCACTGGCGGCAGCCCATCCCGATAAGGTCAGCCGTCTCGCGCTGCTGGATGGCGGTATTCCCGGTGTGACCCTGCCTGACGTGCTGCCGATGGTCGGTGATAGTGCCTGGAAAACCTGGCATTTCGGCTTTCACTGTGTGGATGATCTGCCGGAAGCCCTGATCACCGGCAGGGAGGCGATCTACCTTGACTGGTTTTTTAACCGCAAAGCAGCGAATCCTCGTCGAATTGATGCGACGGCGCGTCGTGAATATCTGCGCATTTTTCAGCAGCCCGGCGCGTTACGCGCGGGACTGGCTTTTTACCGCGCCTTCTCGCAGTCGGCAGAGCAGAACCGTCAGCGTGCGTTAAACGGTAAGCTGGCAATGCCGCTGCTGGCGGTGAGTGCTGATCAGGGATCGATACCCGATATGGCTACGCCGTTACGCGCTGTGGCGCAGCAGGTAAACAGTGAAACTATTCTCAACTGCGGTCATTTTATTCCTGATGAACAACCGGAGAAATTAGCGGAAATACTGGCAGACTTCTTTATTTAACCTCCGGATATACGCTGAATAACACCGCTCAGAAAGTAGGGAAAGTAATGTGGGGCGGCGGATTATTAATATTATTGCTGATCCGCTGCTATCTCATACGGCTTTCCAATAAATAAACCTAAGCTACTGATTATTAATGGTTCCTCGTGTGTTATAACGCGTTGCTTTCTGTCACGTGCTGTGAATAAATAAACGGTCACCACCATCCAACGTCAGGATGAGATTAAAAAGAGGGCCGGCACCAGACTGCCGGCCTCATATTGCCGGGGCTGCGATGAATCAGGAAAAAGAACGACTGGCCGGGGAAATAAAAGCCAGAGTTAATGAGATTGAACCGCAATTGGTGGCGATTCGGCGTGATATCCATGCGCATCCGGAATTAGGCTTTGATACGCTGCGTACCGCCAGTCTGGTCACAGAGTATCTGCAGGCGCTGGGATTGAATCCCCGGACCGGCGTTGGCCGCAGCGGTGTCGTGGTGGATATCGACGGCGCGGAGCCGGGTAAGACACTGCTATTGCGTGCTGATATGGACGCGCTGCCCATACATGAACAGACGGGTTTACCCTTTGCCAGCCGCTATCCCGGCAAAATGCACGCCTGTGGTCACGACATTCACACGGCGACGATGCTGGGTGTGGCCACAATCCTGCCGCACTATCGTCAGCAGCTAAAAGGCCGCGTCCGGCTGATCTTCCAGCCTGCGGAAGAGACACCAGAAAGTGGTGCTGAGGCTATGATCGCCGACGGTGTGGCCGACGACATTGACTGGGCGGTGACCCTGCATAACAAACCTGAACTGGCTGCGGGTGACGTTGCCCTGACGCGCGGCGCCAGTACTGCCTCCAGCGACGAATTCGACGTGACGGTACAGGGTGTATCGACCCATGCGGCCCGTCCGCATATGGGCACTGACCCGATACTCGCCACTGTGCATCTCATCAGCCAGCTCCAGACCATCATCTCGCGTGAACGCGATCCTGCTCACTCCGCCGTGTTAACCATCGGGCACATTCAGGGCGGCACCACCCACAACATCATTCCTGACAGCTGTCTGTTTCAGGGCACCATCCGCACTAAATCACCGGAAGTGCGGGCTGCGATGGAAGCGTCATTTAAACGGATGTGCGGAGGGGTAGCGCTGGCGCAGAACGTCCGCATAGAAGTTAACTTCCAGCGTGGCGTTCCCCCCTTAATGAACGACGATCGCCTCATCGATTCACTGGAGCAGATTCTGTCGCATCAGTTTGAGGAGGCCATCATCGCGCAGCCCAGCGCCAGCTTTGGTGCTGAGGATTTTTCACTGTTTACAGAACGGGTACCGGGTTGTCAGATTCATATTGGATCCGCTACGCCGGGCCGTGACGATCATCTGCATAACTCCGACTATCAGCCGGACGAACGCAGCATTGCCGCCGGGACGCAGGCGCTGACCCGCCTTGCTATTGATTTACTCTCTTAATAATAAAGACATGAGGTTTATATGATGATGCGTAACCGTCTCCTTAAGGCGTCTCTGACCGTGGCGCTGCTTGCCACTTCCGCCTTCAGCCAGGCGAAAGATTTCGGCACCTTGAAGTTTGCTACCGAAGCGGCTTACCCTCCGTTTAACCAGACGACCCCGAGTGGAAAAATCGTCGGCTATGAGCCGGATATGGTAGCGGAGCTGGCGAAGCGTGCAGGTTTTAAATATGAAATCATCGCCCAGAAATGGTCAGGCATGATCCCGGGCCTCATCGACGGTAAATATGATGCGGTGATAGACGCGGTGACGGTGACGCCAAAGCGCGCTGAAGCGATCGATTTTACTCATCAGTACACCGTCAGCGTCTCCAGCTTTGTGACCGCGAAAAAAAGCCCGCTCGCCACGCTGCCAGGCAGCGGCACGGTGGTGACGGCGGATGACGATGCCGGTATGAAAAAAGCGATCGACGATCTTAAAACCACGTTTAAAGGCAAAACCATTGCGGTGCAGGTCGCCACTATTCAGGCGGACTTCCTGCAGAAATACCTGGGCGATGTGGCCACTATCCGCACCTATCAGGCCGGTCCTGAAACCTTCGCTGACCTGATGAATGGCCGTGTTGATGCCGTCATGGCTTCACGCACCAACCTCAATGCCTTTGTGAAAAAACACAGTGATGCCATCAGCAGCAGCGGTTATGGCTTCTCGGGTGGTGTGCTGGGCGCAGGTTCGGCGATTGGTCTGCGTAAAGGTAACAGCGAGCTGCAGCAGGTGCTGAATCAGGCGCTGGACTCGATGATCAAAGATGGCACACTCAGCAAACTGTCGATGAAATGGTTTGGCGAAGATGTCGCGCCAAAAGCGTAACTGCTGATGCTGATGAATATTGACTGGCAGATACTGGGCTTCGGTGATGAGGGCTGGGGAGGCGTGCTGCTTAACGCCGCCGCCGTCACGGTCAGCGTGTCGCTCTGCGCCTGGCTGCTGGGTGCCCTGTTGGGCAGCGTGCTCTGCTGGATGCAGATTGCCGGTTCGCGCTGGCAGCAGCGGCTGGCGGCAGGCTACATCACGCTGTTTCGCGGCGTGCCGGAACTGCTGGTGATCTACCTCTTCTACTTCGGTGGACGTCAGGTGGTCTCCACGGTAGGCACCGCGCTGGGCCTACAGGGACCGTTCGATGTGAACGGTTTTGTGGCGGGCGCGATCGCCATCGGGCTGATCTCCGGTGCCTATCAGAGCGGCGTATTTCGCGGCGCGTTCTACGCCATTCCGGGCGGTACGCTGGAAGCGGCGACCGTGACTGGCATGGGACGGCTGATGATGTTTCGCCGCATCATCGTACCACAGGCGTTACGCACCGCGCTGCCAGGCATGGGCAACCAGTGGCAATCGGTGATCAAAGAGTCGGCGCTGGTCTCGGTCACCGGGCTGGTGGAAACCATGAACCAGGTCTCGACCGCAGCCAACTCTACCCAGATGTCCTTTTTCTTCTACAGCGTGGGTGCGGTGATCTACCTGATTATCACCACCTGTTCCGATATGGTTTTCCGCTACGTGGAAAAGTTTGCGATGCGCGGTCAACAGCGCGTGAGGGGATAAGGAGTCCACGTGGATATGTTGTTTTTACAGCAGACGCTGCTGGCGCTGCTGAAAGGATTGCCGTTGACGATCAATCTGGCGCTGCTCTCGCTGCTGGGGGGCGGCATGCTGGCATTGCTGCTTAACCTGCTGCGCATGACGCGTGTCGGCAGCCTGTTCTGCCGTTTCTACGTCTGGCTGTTTCGCGGTACGCCATTGCTGATCCAGATTTTTATGGTCTATTACGGCCTCGGCAGTTTACCGGCAGTGCGCGAAAGCCTGTTCTGGCCGCTGCTGCGCGATCCCTACTGGTGCGGCTTGCTGGCGCTGATCCTTAACGATGCGGCTTACACCTCAGAGATTCTGCGCGGCGGGCTGCGTGCCGTCAGCCAGCAGTCGCTGGAGGCGGCTAAGGTCTCGGGCATGTCGTCATACAAGATCTTTACCCGCATCACCTTACCGATTGCGATTCGTCAGGCGCTGCCGGCTTACAGCAATGAAATTATCTCGATGATTAAAGCGACGTCACTGGTCAGCACCATCAGCCTGATGGAAATGACCGGCATTGCCGACTCAATTGTCTCCTCCACGTTCCGGGCGCTGGAAGTGTTCCTGAGCGCGGCGGTGATCTACCTGATTCTGACCATGCTGGTCAGCAAAGGCGTATCGATGCTGGAACGACGCTTATCACCTTACTATTTCGGAGCACGATCATGACCGCACCTACTATCATGCTGAGTCATCTCAGAAAGAGTTATGCGGGACACGAAGTGCTGCACGACATTAGCCTGACCGCGCAGGATGGCGATGTGATATCACTGATTGGTGCCAGCGGTTCAGGAAAAAGTACGCTGCTACGCTGCATCCCGTTTCTTGAAGTGCCGCAGGCGGGTGAAATTGCGGTCGGCGAGGTAAACGTCACGCTGGATAACGCCGACGAAAAACTGAGTCGTGAGCAGCGCCGTCGCATCAAGCTGATGCGTATGCAGCTTGGCTTTGTGTTTCAGAGCTTCAATCTGTGGCCGCATAAAACGGTGATGCAGAACATCATTGAAGCGCCGGTTCATGTGCAGAAGCGCAGCCATAAAGAGGCGATTGAAGAAGCCGAATCGCTGCTGCATAAAGTGGGGCTTTACGCAAAACGCGACGCCTGGCCGTCGCAGCTGTCAGGCGGACAGCAGCAGCGCGTGGCGATTGCCCGGGCGCTGGCGCAGCAGCCGAAAGCGATCCTGTTTGATGAACCGACCTCTGCGCTGGATCCAGAGCTGGTGGGTGAAGTACTGCGGGTGATCCGCAGTCTGGCAGAAGAAGGGCGCACCATGATTATCGTGACCCATGAAATGGGCTTTGCGCGTGACGTGTCCAACAAGGCGGTGTTTCTGCATCAGGGGATGATTGAGGAGTCGGGTTCGCCGGAACAGGTGTTCCTCGATCCGATCTCGCCGCGCTGTCGTGCCTTTGTGAACAGCCACTTTGAGCGCAATGCTGGCTAGAATAACCGGGATCATGCAATCTGGCTTCAGCACTGATAGCTATCGTTTGAAGCCATGTTCAGGATTAATCACTCTGGCGCAGGCCGCCCGCCAGCTGGGTGAACACCTCGATCATCTTCGGCAGTGCCTTTTCCGGGTCACTGCTGGAGCCGACCCAGAGGGCGGCATTCAGCGCTGCGCTATTCAGCAGATGCGCGGCGGCATCGGCGTCTACCGACTTGATCGTTCCGCTTTCGGTCAGCTTCATAATCGTTTCGCGCGTGGCTTCCAGACAGCTGTTCTGGCTGGGCCATTGCGCGGGATCACCCAGAAATGCCGGGCCATCGCGCAGCACAATACGCTGCACTTCGGCCTCCATAGCTAACTGAATATAGGCGACGCCTTCTGCCACCAGCTTTTCCCACCCATCTGCCACGCCGGATGCGGCTGCTTTAGCCCGCTGCGCCATCTCACCATCAACCTGAGCCACGACCGCCGCCAGCAGCCCCTTTTTATCGCCGAAATTATGGTAAAGCGCACCACGGGTCAGGCCCACGCTGGCCGTCAGTTCATCCATAGATGCCGCCGCAAACCCTTTTTCAGCAAATGCGGTGCGCGCTGCTGCAATCAGCTTTGCACGGTTCTCTTCCATTGTCTCAGCGCGACGTTTAACGGTCATAAGCTCTCCTTTCACATACGTCTCGTATATTATTTGACATACGCGGCGTATGCGTGATTAATGTGACATACGCCGCGTATATTAAATCAATCCTGTGTACGCCGCATCCTGCTTTCCCGACAGACGCTATGAAAGGAACCACTATGATTATGCGCGAACCTGTTTTCCCCGCTAACCGTCATGCCCTGTATGAGCAGCATGGTTATTCTGCTGCCATCCGCTCAGGCGATCTACTGTTTGTCTCCGGTCAGGTGGGCAGCCGTGCTGACGGCACGCCCGAGCCCGATTTTGCTGCTCAGGTTGAACGGGCGTTTGAAAATCTGGCGGCGACGCTCGCTGCGGCAGGCTGCACTTTTGACAACCTGGTCGATGTCACCACGTTCCACACCGATCCGGAGAACCAGTTTGAAACCATTATGCAGGTGAAGCAGTCCATTTTTCCGCAGCCGCCTTACCCTAACTGGACAGCGGTAGGGGTCACCTGGCTGGCGGGATTTGATTTTGAAATCAAGGTGATTGCCCGCATTCCGCCACAACAAAAATAATCTGTTCGTGCCGTAAACGGATGCCGGAAGAAAATAATTAAAAATTTTTGCATCCGTTTTCTTCACTCATTCGTATTAACAGATAAGGGCACATCGGCCCTGTCTGCAAACTCAATGAGGGAAGTGAAAATGAAACCATTCCTGCCAACTCTGCTTTTTTCTGCATTAGTTTTCAGCGGTGCCACCTATGCGGCATCCATGGACAGCGATACGGTCATGGTCGGTGGCGCTGCCATGTACCCGTCAAAAAATATTGTTGAGAATGCTGTTAACTCGAAAGATCACACCACGCTGGTCGCGGCTGTTAAAGCCGCCGGTCTGGTTCCGACGCTCGAAGGGAAGGGGCCATTTACCGTTTTTGCGCCGACCAATGCCGCCTTTGCAAAATTGCCGCAGGGCGCGGTCGACTCTCTGCTTAAGCCAGAGAACAAACAGAAGCTCACCAGCGTTCTGACCTATCACGTGGTCGCAGGAAAACTGGACATGAAAGCGCTGGAGAAAAAAATCAAAGCGGGTGGAGGCAAAGCGGAGCTGAAAACGGTAAATGGCGCATCGCTGTGGGTGATGGCAAACGGCCCGCACAACATTCAGCTTAAAGATGCTCAGGGCAATGTCGCTAACATTACCACTTATGATGTGAATCAGAGTAACGGCGTCATTGACGTTATCGATACCGTGCTGATGCCGTAAAGCGTTACCTATACTGTGTGTAGCCACTGATACTGTGGCTACACCTTTAACA
Source organism: Pantoea sp. 9140 (assembly GCF_000745295.1). NCBI lineage: Bacteria > Pseudomonadati > Pseudomonadota > Gammaproteobacteria > Enterobacterales > Erwiniaceae > Pantoea > Pantoea sp. 9140. The sequence goes on from NZ_JQNO01000002.1 coordinate 167,168, forward strand.
GGGAAGCCGATGACAAAAACTGTGCCTCATATTCAGGCTGACTTAATGAACCAGATTGCCTGCGGCGATAAATCTGCGCTGGCGCAGCTCTATCACGTCCTCTCACCCCGGCTTTACGGCATTATTCTGCGTATGGTCAGACGGCGCGACTGGGCAGAAGAGATCCTCCACGACACCTTTATTCAAATCTGGCAGTCGGCAAACTACTACGACCACAAGCGCAGTGAACCGCTCATCTGGCTCAGTCACATTGCAAGAAACAGAGCGATCGATTTTCTGCGTAAACACGAGAACAGATGCTGTTCGATAGAGGAAATCAGCGAAGCGGAAGCGGGTTTTGAGCGTTCACGTCCCTCTGACGACAGTCCTGCTGAGGCGCGTCGCCTTCAGCACTGTATGGCGCAGTTACCGTCAGAACAGCGACAAAGCCTTTCGCTCGCCTATTATCGTGGTCTGTCACAGAGTGAGATCGCACTCTCCATGAGCCAGCCCGAAGGCACGGTAAAAAGCTGGATCCGTCGCGCGTTAACCCATCTTCGGGAGTGCATAGGCTTATGACTGGTCAGGAAAACGATGATCTCACTGCCGCGGAATATGTGCTTGGGCTAACGGACGCTGACACCCGGCAACGGCTGGATAAACGCTTTAATGACGATGCAGCCTTTGCCGCTGAGGTGGTGCGCTGGCAGAGCGCGTTCAGTGGCATTGACCTGACGACTCAGGAGGTCGCCCCACCTTCTGCACTCTGGCAGCAGATTGCGCAGAATCTTGAGCGGAAACCTGGCATCCCCGGCAATAAACGCAAACAGCAGCCTCCCGGATTCTGGCTCGGCTGGGGCCTCGCCGCGGCAATGACCGGCATCCTCGTATTTAGCTGGGTGACGAAGCCTGATGCGACACACGCGCTGCAGCCGATCGCGGTACTCAGCGGCGCACAGCCTGATGTACAGTTTGTGGTGAGTCTGGACAAGCGCGCGTCATTAATTCAGGTTTCTGCACTGAACGTCACGCTGCCAGAAAATAAAAACTTACAGCTGTGGCTGATTAAGGGCAGTGCTCCGCCACAATCACTGGGACTGATCGATCACCGTGACAGTAACGCCTTTAAGTTGCCTTCCGGGGAGCTGGATAATAAGACCATACTGGCGGTAAGTCTGGAACCGGTGGGTGGTTCCAAACTCAGCGGGCCGTCCGGGCCGGTGATTTTCCAGGGCAAAGTCACGCTACTTTAACTTTCATCAGCAGGGATTTATCTGCCGCCAGGCCGTTAATGCACGTTTTGGCCTGGAAGAGGGGTAGCCAGGCCAAAGCATGCACCAGACGGTCAGTCTGTGTTTTTTGAATGTATAACTGAAATGAGTCGGCCCCTTAGCCAGCCCGTTCGTGAATGGCCAGGGCAGTGATCTGCGTTAACGGATAAAACGTCGCTCCCCCGGTACGCGGGAGAGCGACACGCTCACGCAATCAGGATTGCCCGGATATCGTTGACGTTTGTTAACGTAGGACCGGTTATCAGCAGATCATCCAGCGCGTGAAAATAGCTGTAACTGTCATGATCATCGAGAAATTTAAGGGCATTAAGGCCGCTCAGTGCGATGTGGCATCAGGGAAACAATAATCTTTATGTCAGCGCCCTGCTGGATATGCTTGCTGATAATCTCGATGCGCTGACACGTGAACTGTAAATATCGATTATTTTCAGGAATAAATTACTGGATCAAATAAGTTATTTTACCTGAGCGATGTACAGTTTTACCGATAGCATCCAGCCAGATAAAAGCCCCCATCAGAGGCTTTATCACTCTTATTTTTCTGCGGGCGTATTGCGGCATGTCGCCAGTATATCGTCTGCGGCGACATATTCGCGGGTCTGAACGCCGGTCATGCCCAGCATGGTTGAAAAAAGATTATCCTGAGAATATTTTTGCGAAGTCGCCAGCCGGTTCAGGCATGTATAGTCAACGGCATAACGCTGCTGGTAATCGGGTGACAGCCAGATTAGCAGCGGCACGCGGGTCTGAAATTCAGGTGCGATAGCATAGGGCAGGCCATGCAGATAGACGCCTTTCTCGCCCAGTGACTCACCATGATCTGACAGATAAACCAGACTGGTTGTAAACTTCTTCTGATGGGCTTTGAGTAATTCAATCGCTTTATCGACAATATAGTCCGCATAGAGAATGGTATTGTCGTACGTATTAATCAGTTGCTCCTGAGAGCACTCCTGAATCTGTTTCGTCTCACAGGTGGGTGTAAATTTGCGAAAAGCCGGCGGATAACGGTGATTGTAGGTTGGGCCGTGGCTGCCAATCGTATGCAACACAATAACGCTATTACTCTGAAGCTGGTTGATATAGGTCTCCAGGCCATGGAAAAGCACCTCGTCATAGCACTCGCCTTTGATGCACATTCCCGGAAGATTGAGCGCTGTCATATCCTGATTAGGCACCCGGTCGCAGGCACCTTTACATCCTGCATCGTTCTCATGCCACAAAACGCTCAGGCCAGCTCGCTGAATAATATCCAGTAATCCCTCCTGATGACTGGCCAGCGCATCATCGTAGTGTCTGCGCGGCATATTTGAGAACATGCAGGGGACAGAGACTGCCGTAGAGGTGCCACAGGATGCGACGTCAGGGAAGTAGACAACGTCTTCTTCTGCCAGCAAAGGGTTGGTGGAGCGTGGGTAACCGCCCAGAGAAAAATTAGCGGCGCGGGACGTTTCGCCTACGACCAGAATCGTCAGGTTCTTTTTCGGGCCGTTGAGCATCTGGGGGCGTTGATGGGCATCTTCACCTATTTTCACCAGAGGAAGATTCGCCCGCTCGCGATGATTATAGTAAGAGAGCGAGGCCGCAATAAAATTAGAAGGACTCAGGGATTTCAACAGCTGGTGGTTATTGCGAATCAGTGATGCATAGTCTTTATAAAAAAACATCGCTATCAGCGCTATTAATGCAACTGAAATAACCAGGCTTAACCCGCGCTGAAGTAATCCCTTCCACACCGGTACCGACTTTTTAAAAGCAGGCCAGAAGGCGAGTGCGGCCATAAAGAAGCCGGTAAAGAATATTAGTAATATCATCTTCGGCGTCAGCAGTGCCAGGCTTTCAGCGGGTGTGGTGTCCACCATATTGGTAATCATTGAACGATCAAGAACGATACCATAGTGCTGAATAAAGTACTGGGCTATGGCAGCGACAATGATAAACAGCGCAATGGTTATCCTGTCCAGCCAGAAAAAGGAGGCCAGCGTCACGACACTATTTATCACACTAAAAGCGACAATCGGCATGGAAAGGAAAAACAGCATACTGCTCATCCCGTCCGGCGCGATAAGTGACCAAGCCTGTTTGTAAAAAGCGAAATTAAGGAAAACAGCGATATAAAGTGAGAATAGCAGTATGAACGCGGCGCGGGGCAATACGGGCTGACTGACATTAAATCGTGGCATAAAGGTATTCCATAACCTTGCGGAAATAAGCCAATAAAGTTCTTTCTGAAGTAATCAGTAAGCGTTAATAAAAGTTATATGCCAGCAATTCTGAGTTAAGGAGTTGATGACCGTGATCATGTAAATAACTGCTTTAAAACATCTGTTTAATATCGTTAAAAACCTGATTGTTTTACGAGAGGCTCATTTTCACCCCCTGACAATGTTAAGTAAAAATGAACTTTTTGCTACACTTTGTGCGGTTTATGTAGTTAATTTGTGACGAAGATCACGCCGGTTCGTTTAAGAAAGCGCGATTTCAAACCTGACAGGGTCGCGTTGCTTAACGATTGGATAGCTGCCATGGATGTGGATGTGGATGTTAACCGGAACTTATAGAGAAAATAGCGTCAGTGCCTGTTTATTCTCTTTTGCAAAATCAATGCGTACAGGTCTGCCAGATTAAAAGTAGTGAATTTGACAATCCCCTCAGTATGAGGAGGCTTGTGCTTAAACCTGTGATTACTATCCTCGGCTGCCACTTTTGTGGTCAGCGTATCAGTTTGCTAAACACTTCAGCCGTTTTCCCTTAAGTGAGTTCTCACAACAGGCTTTCAAGCCACTCGGTAAAGACACGCACTTTATGGGAGAGGTGACGATGCGGATAAAGAAGCGACAATTTGCGTTCAGGAGAAGGATTGTCAGGTAACACCTTTGTTAACAGCCCGCGGTCAATATAGGGTTGCAGGAAGACATTCATTCCCTGACTGATTCCCAGGCCGGCAAGGCCTGCAGCAACGTAAGCTTTTGAGTTATCGACAACAAGTTTACCCGGTGGGCTGATTTCAGCGATACCTCCGGGAATAGTGAATGTCCAGGGCATAAATTGTCGGCTGCTGCTATTAATCCAGTTAATAGCCTGATGATGCTGCAGGTCTTCCACCGTATGACGAAAAGGCGGGCCTGAATAAATATCCTCGTAAGCGGTCTGTTCAGGCCCGTTTGTATAAAAATCAAACTTCCTTACGGCCCAGATATCGCTCTTTCATCAGCGACAGGGCAATGCCGATATCCAGTGCTGGCGAGGGGGGCATGACATTGGGTTTGCCCAGCGACAGCATATCTGCAATATGCGGGTTATCCTGTTTCATCATGAAATCCGCCAGCAGCGTGCCTGCCACGGTCTGCTTTGAAATGCCTGCGCCGTTACAGCCGCCTGCCGTGCAGAGAAACTTGTTCAGCATACCCCATTCCGGCGCGCCGTTACGCGTGACGCTGATGGTGCCAGACCAGGTGTGGGTGATCTTCACACTGCCCAGCGTCGGATAGACTTTCTTAAATAAGTGCTCATGCAGCCGGGTCGCCTCATAAGTCCGGGCCGCGTTCACCTGGCCTCTGAGCGCGGGTATGACATGCTGGCGAATCAGGAAACGGCGATCTGAGGTAAAACGGAAGGTCGCTCCGGCAATGGCGTTAACCGGCGTGAGTCCCCAGCTCTGCATCGGGGGCAGGGTAGCCAGCTGTTCGTCCGTCAGCGGATCGGTGATGCTGGCGAAGGTAGCCATGGCAGCCTGACGCGAAAGCCCCGGACGCAGCTCCGGCGATAGTGCATTGGTAGCCAGCATCACTTTTGGCGTTTTGATCACCCCAAAAGGTGTCAGCACTTCAGCCATGCTGCCGTAACGGATCCCCAGCACGGGTGTGTTATCGAAGCGCTGAACATTCTCAGGTAAACACGCGTTCATGCCGGCAATCAGCTGCGCCGGATTAACCAGCACGCAGCCCGGTGTATAAATTCCTTTGCTGTAAAAGTGCGTACCGAGTTTCTGGTACAGCTCCTCGCTGTCTGACATCTGCCACGGCTCGTTCATCAGATCGAGATGGCTGGCATACTCCTTTAAAATAGCGTCATTACCAGGTTCAGCCTGACAGTGATATTTGCCGACCCGTTCCCAGTCGCACTTAAGATGATGCTGAGAAATAACCTGCTCCAGCTGACGAATGCCTTCCTGAAGCAAATTCCGGTATGCGTTTGCCTTCTTTAATTCGGCAGTTGAACTGCCAATATTATGCGGCAGGCCGATAACGAAGCCGGAATTACGTGCCGATGCGCTTTGCTGTGTGCTATGAGCTTCGACGATGATGATTTTCAGGTTGGGATTGATTTCCGCGAGACGGCGCGCAAAGGCGACACCTGCAAATCCTGCCCCGACGATGACCCAGTCTGCAGTGATATCGCCCTGCAACGCTGGCTGTGGCGAAAAACTGTGCTCACCCGCAGGCCAGCCCGGTTGGTTATGATTGAATGGTATTGATGCGTAGCGCAATTCCCTGTGCCTTATATGAAAAATAAAGCAATTTTATAGGGGAAAGCGGGATGCCTGTGCCAGCGGTAATCTGACTAATCTTGATTTCAGACAAGTAAAATAAAGGGTTTTTTTCTGCACAACCCAATGCGCGCGGATTTGCGGAGGAAAGAGGATAACGCGCCCACAGAGTTTTATGTTTTGCTATTCAGGAGCGACAAAGCACACTGTTAATTTCAGCCACCACCTGCTTCGTTGCCTCTTCAATGCTCCCTTCATTGCGGCATAAAAACCAGCCGTTATTCGCAGCTTCCTGCTCAAACGCGCGGGTGCAGGCGATATGTTCTTCCAGCCGATGAATTACTGTACTTCCCAGGCCACGCGATCGTGCTGCGGCTCTTTCCCAGGAAACCTCGGGCGCAGTGACCACCCCGACATGCAGATCGGGCGCGCGGACGTTGTGCTCACGGTTTAGCTGCAGAATCTCTGCAAAAGAAACCATCCGGCGAAACGCGGCATCCGATGGATACCAGCGATCCATCAGGATAACGCTGTCCTGGGGCTGTTTAGCCAGTACGTTCTGTGAAATCCAGGCGCGGCTGACAGCAAAGCGCTGACAGATTTCCCATTCCAGATCTGCCGAGGGATCTCTGGCTAGCCGGTTAACCAGAGCCATGGATTCCGCCCTGAAAGGATCGCTCTTTTTTTCGCTGAGTCGGATCACTTTCATGTTGTCTGCCCTCAGCACTTGCGTAATGGCCTCCAGCAGCGTGGTTTTACCGGCTCCCTTGGGGCCATCCAGAGAAATAAATAGCTGACGACTCATGCCAGGAATGACGATTGAGTCAGGATTTCAGTAAAACGCACATTTGCCAAAAGCATGTTATTTCCTGGTGTGAGAAGCGGATATTTTCCTGAGCCGTCGGCCCTGGTTGCGAGAACAAAATCGAGGAGTATTCACAGACAGTCATGGAACGGCTCTGCCTGGCAGGCTTTATCATCCTCTTTGCGTGTTCATGAATTAAAACCTGCGTCCTGTAGTTTACGGGAACAGCCAGGTAAACGAAAAGATCCTGATTTAGTCTGCTGACGGAAGGTTTAAGAGAAAAACGGACCTGAACGTATGCGGCTATAAGTAAGCTTACACAGATGCAGGCCAAAAATCGTTTCTGACAGGGAATCGCATCGCTTCAGTTAACGCGTAACGGGTAACATTTTGTCCAGTTGTAGTTGATCTTTGCCAGCGTCAGTTCTCCGGCGACCTCCCCAAAATCAACGGCCTGACGTTCCAGAAAATAGTGACGTAAGGTTGCGGGTAAAAAAGCCGCGTTGTAGCGCAGCAGGGTGCTGTGCCAGAAGGGGGGCGGTAATGGGCTGCCCGAATGACGCATCATCAGCTCATTTTTCCAGTCAGAGTTGAGCACCTTTTCGCAGAATGACTGACGCATGGCTACGGCAGGACGTTCAGGGATCCCTGCGAGCAACAACTGACCGGGCAACGCAACGAGCCGGAGATCCCTGATAACGATTTTCTTCGCCTCAAATCCGGTCCAGATAGCCGTCAGCTGATCCACTTTTTCGGGCAACGGCGCGTTTTCGTGATAGAGCGGCAGGGTCAGAGGTAAGAAGGTAAAATGAAAACCGTCTGCTGGCAGAACATCGGCAAGCGGATCATCTCGAGTGAGTTGCTGCAGTTCACGCAGCAGACGTGAGACATCAGAGGACACAGACGGCTGTATGCCTGTTGCGAGAGCGAGTTTTACCGGATCGTAGTAGTTACCTTGCCTGATATCGCCAATGCCTGCATTTTCCCTCCACATCGCAACGGTATTCTCATTTGCAGAACGGTAAATGTTGTGCAGATTCATCGATTCCATATCAGACCTTTTGCCATTTAAATCTGTTTGTCGCTAAGGATATTTCTGACTGACTTTTCAGGCTACCTGATTAATCCGATGGCCGCAGACCTGCGAAGGCATCGTGATGCGCTGCTACAGAAATCCTTTCAGTAAGAATATTTAGTCCGGCTGTCAGTCTGATCTGTGCACATCAGCTTGCGGCTTGCATAGCTAAGGCTGAATCACCTTTCCCTGCTCATTAAGCAGATCTGTCAGGAGAGCTGTGCCATCGTTCCCCACGCGGAATGCCCCGTAGCGTGCCTGCGCGAAACGCTCGCCATGACCTTCCTGAAAGAAATAAGCGTTGGTGCCGACGGTCAGCGATCCGGAGTGTTGATGGTATTTCACCCGTAGCTGATTCGTCTGTAGCGGCTCACCCTGATCAAACCGGGCCTGAGTTGCATGACGCTGCGCATCGAGATCCACAATCAGGGTCCTGCTGGTGGGCAGGCATGGCGATGACCGGGTCGCGCCGCAGGCCACCGCCTGTTGATACAGTGTCTGCTCCAGCGGCCGGGTGAGGGCATAATTCAGGGCCATGTAATCACCCTGCATCAGGGAGCGCGGGTCAACCGGCGCAAGAGGTAAAATCATGACTGCGCCCTGTTTAAGCAACTGCTCTTTTTGCCAGATGCTGACATTAACGGTCACCAGCGCCAGCGCTATCACCGCGCCTGCCAGCCGTCGGCTCTTTTTACGCATTCTCACTCGCACCTCCGGTTTGTGCGGGTAACAATTTTGTGACGACCCACGCCAGCCCCAGCAAAACCAGACCGCCAGCCAGCAGCAACAGCGCTTTATGCAGCAGTATCACTTCCAGGAAGTAATACCAGCCAATGACATAGAGCACCAGGAACCCGTTACTGACCACCAGCAATCCCGGACTTCCCAGATAACGCGCCATCAGAATCAACCATAAGCCCAGCCCGATACCTGGGGCGTAAAGGGCGGCAGCCCCGCAGATAACGGCGGCGGGCAGTGTGATTATAGAAAACAGCGGCTGACCGCTTCTTTTCTGACTGAGCGTACTCAGCACTACACCTGCCGCAATACCGGTGCCTGTCGCAGACTGAAGCATTGAAAACTGCGCAGAAGACAAGAAGAAATCCATGAGAACCGCCGCGTTTATTCCGAGGAAACTCAGCAGCATCAGACCCGACGGGATGCCATACAGTAGCGGATGTACGGCGTCAGCATAGGATCCTGCCAGTAATTCCAGCTGATGGCTGACAATCCACAGCCATAAAAACATTACCGCAGCCACCAGCAGGGAAACAGCAATGCGGCCTGCCGTTGGCGACAGATAGAGCAGGGAAAGTAAATAGCCCGCCAGCACCAGAAAAAAAGTCAGGGCAGTGATGGCCATAAAGCGGTAAGTGCGGTCAGGCATCGCCACCGCCATCGCTGTAAGAATCGGTAATGCGCACAGTGAGCTCAGCATCATAAAGCTGACGTCATTGCTCTGGATTTGTAACACAACGCCGAAAACCAGACCGCACGTCGCCGCAATGGCCCATGCCAGCCCGAGGTGATACTTACCGTCACGATCGCTGCGTAACAGGCCGCGGGCAATCACGGCGAGGACCAGTGAAGGCAGGATAAGGGTGACAGCATTCTGGTCATCGAGCAGGTCGGTGGAATAGAGCACCAGCGCCATCAGTAACAGAGTAATGATCGCGGCGACCCAGCCTCCGACGCTCAGCGCCAGCCTCAGATACCAGGGCAGGTCCGACGCGTGACCGCGTTGCTGAATCTCCCGTATCTGTGCGTCGCTCAGCAGGCCCTGCTGACGAAGGCCGTCTGTCAGTAAGGTCAGCCTGGCCGGAGCCAGATCGAGCGGTCCCTTTTCAGCCAGTTTGCGCTGCCACTTCAGCAGGATCGAACCATTTGCCGCTACCCAGAAAATCATCAGGACGCCGGTCAGGTACAGGTCAGCCGTAACATAGGCCACCAGAAATAGCTGCATGATCAGCGCGCAGCCCACAACCGTCAGGCTGGCGATGCCCAGCGTCAGCATGCAGAGATCCACATGGCGATAACGGTACAGGTAATAGCCTGCCAGCAGGGTGACCACCCAGCCGCCCGTCACTAACGTAAAATGGTTAGCACCGTGCCCGTCAGAGATATTTCCGGCCACGATGGCGGTCAGTAGCAGCAGTAAAAATCCGGCCATGACGCGTGAGAACCAGCGGCTTGCCAGCCAGCTCTGAGGGTGATGCGTTATTGCCTGCCAGGCCAGAACTTCCCTGATAATCAGGCAGGCTGCCAGCAGCGCCAGATAGCCGTGCAGCACTGTCGTCGGGAGCCAGAAGAAGCTGTCAGTCACGGCAAGGTCCAGCAGTGACATGGGCAACGTGGCGGTGTAATAGAGCTGGAACGCCAGATTAGCGACCAGCCAGCTGCAAAACCACAGGCTGTTTTGCCGGGCAATCAGCGCCAGCGGCAGAAGAACGTATAACCATGCCCGGAATAGCTCCCAGCTATCCGCACCCGTTTGATAAATCTGCCCGTAAAGCGCAAACAGCGCACCGAAACTTAATCCTGCTGCCAGCAATGCGCTGCGTGCCAGCGTGCTGTGCCAGCGCCACCAGACCACTACCGCCAGCGCGACGATCAGCAGTTCGGCCAGGGCAAATTTCGCCATCTTCGGCATCCAGGCCCAGTTCCAGGCAATAAAAAACACCGCACCTGCAACCAGTGACAGTAATCCCAGAAAGCAAAGTACCGGGATAAGAAACTGACGCCACTGCGCATCTGAGGGTCTGATACCACAGAAAGCAAAGATGCGCTGGCAGGTCTCCGGGCTCAGGCTTCCTGTTTTGACCAGATGCCCGATTTGACGGCAAAGATATGCTGCCGTTCGTGATGGCATCCCGGTTATCTTATCGGCCGTAATCTCCCTCATATTTTCCCTGCCTCTGTTTGCGGTATGACTTTAATGATGACGTTAACCACGGTTCTTCCCTGTGATGGCGCTTTGATGAGCGGCAGATAATTTTGCTGAACAAATGTAAACATCTTTTCCGGGATATAACAGCGTAAATCAAAGGCGGGGAGTGAACGCTGCGCGATCTGTCGCATTGTTATGATCGTGAGCATCGTTAACCAGAAGCCCCTCAGTTTACTGATGTCCTGATACGGACCGTATTGTCTGAACAGACAGTTTCATCCCGCTTACCTCACGGGAGAATAATCACTCGTTTCACCTTCAATGTTTCCCGGTGATTTCATTTTTCTGTCATTTTTATTCTCTAGGCTCGTTTCTTTCCTTAACGGATATAAAAATATGAAAATAAAAGCGATTTCTCTGGTTATCAGTTGCGCACTCTCTTTATCAACGCTAGCGGCACAGCCAAATGTCGAACGTTACATCGTCAGTTTCCCCGAAGGAACGCGCGTGAGTTACAACGGTGCCTTCGCCACCGCATTTCCTCAGGGTCTGCCGGTGGGTATCGGCTCTGGTTTGCTGTTTACCGGTAAGCAGGGGGATACGCTGACCTTTGTTACCGTCACCGATCGCGGACCCAATGCCGACTCGCCTGATGTGGGAAAGAAAGAGGCAAAAATTTTCGTCACGCCGGACTTCGCCCCGCTGCTGATGAATATTCAGGTGCAGAACGGCAAAGCCGAGGCCACAGATGCCCGACCGTTGCATGACGACAAGGGCAACGTTAACGGATTGCCGTTGCAGGATGGCGTCATCGGATCAACCAATGAGGTCGCGCTAAGCGATACGCTGAAAGCGCTGCAGGGCGATAACCGTGGTCTGGATACGGAAGGCATTACGCCGGATGGCAAGGGCGGATACTGGCTGTGCGATGAGTATGGTCCGTTCCTGATTAACGTAGATGAGCGCGGTAAAATCCTGGCGATTCACGGGCCGCAGGCCGCCGAAGGGGAGAAATCCATCGCGGGCGGTCTGCCGAACATACTCAAATGGCGTCAGCCAAACCGTGGCTTTGAGGGGATCACCCGCATGCCCGATGGGCGTATCATCGCCGCGGTACAGAGCACACTGGATATCGACGGTAAAAGTAAAAAGCAGGCGCGCTTTACCCGCCTGGTGAGTTTCGATCCTGTGACCGGGAAAACCGCAATGTATGGATATCCGATCGACAGCGAGGCTTACAGTAAAAACAGTGACGCAAAAATTGGCGATATCGTGGCGATCGACAATCAGCATATCCTGCTGATCGAACAGGGCACCGACAAAAACGATGTGATGCGCAACCTTGTTTATAAGGTGGATCTCAGCCCCGCTACCGAGCTTTCAGCATATGATAAGCCAGGTGAATTTCCCGAGTCTGACGACGAGGAAACGCTGCTGAAACGCGGCATAAAGTTCGCCGCTAAAAAGCTGGTGGTTGATTTACGTCAGCTGGGCTGGCAGCAGGAGAAAGCCGAAGGGCTGGCGCTGATCGACAATAAAACGCTCGCGGTCACTAATGACAATGACTTTGGCGTGAAAGCGGTGATGCAGAATCCGGTTGAAGGTAAGAAGCGTAAGGATTATCGGGTGACGGAGCAGGGGGCGCTTACGGTGGATGACAAGCCGGTTGCCACGACCATCGGGCTGAAGCCGCTGAAGAAACCGGAGTCAGACAGTGAGTTGTGGATTATCACACTGGCGGAATCGCTGAAATAAATGCTTTCCTGATCCGAAGCTTCACCCCTTCAGCGCAGGTGATGATGCGACACGGCGTAATACATTTGCTCTTGCCGGTCGCGCATTGAGCCAAAGGCGAGAATCCTGAGTGGAAAAGTACAGGCGCTACCGGCCGCCGCTTCGCATTGGCGCGCATTCAGCAAGCTGGATGTCAGCTGAAGTGAGTTGTTGAAAGCGGCTATGCCGGCAGAGGTCCGAAGGCGCGATATGAATCCACCAGTGAATCGAAAAGCGAGATATCGGAGCGACTTCTGGCAATAAGCTGGGCACCGGCAATGGCCGTAAAAATTGCACGTGCTCTGGATTCACTCTCCTCTGATTCGCACACCTTTGCCGCCACCAGAAGCCTGTTCAGCCATGCAATGTTGACATCAGCAAACTTCTGAATCTCTTCGCTCATCTCAGGGGGTAAGGTATCTTTTTCCGCACCCATAAAACTGCCCAGGCAGAGACGATTGTCGGCCTCCAGCGATCTTCGAAATATTTCAGGAAAGCGATGCAGAGCATCAATCGGAGAGGGGCTTTCTGATTCGATTATTTCCAGCGCGAGCGTACCGTCCTCCCAGTATCGTCTGGCAACCGCAGTGCCCAGAGCGGCCTTGCCTGGAAAATGGTAATAAATACTCGCCGCTTTAATACCCACTTCCTGGGCGAGGTCGCGGAAATTCAGACCATTGTAACCCTGGGATTGGGCAATTTTTTTGGCCGCCAACAAAATGGCTTCCCTGGCGTTGACGCTCATCTTGATGCCTTTGGTATTGGGATAATCTCTTAAACTGGGAACGCTAATTTACAGCAAACGCTTACCGGGTGACAGGCAGATTGTCAGTAAGCGCAGTGAGTTCAATGCGTCCAGGATGCTCAGGCAGATGTTCGCTCCATTAAGATTCAGCAAGCGACATCGACAGCCGACGCTTTCCGGAAAACCGTGCTCACCGGGAAAGTCAGCAGATAACGATCCCGGTGTACCAGCATTTCCAGTAAGAGCGGATTACCGGGCTGGCGAATCCAGCTCAGGAATGCCGCTATTGCCATCGGCGTAGGCTGCCTGGAAAGCGGGACGTTTAGTCCAGCGCTGCCAGTACGCATCTAAGAACTCAAAACGCTCGTCCAGTGGGGTGGCATTGACCGGGAATTTCGAGAAAGCGATCGCGGTTGCCAGCGTAATGTCTGAGAAGGTCGGAGCATCGCCGCCGAGCAGCCATTCGCGACCGTCTGACAGATGACTATTGACCAGAGCGGCATGAGACAACGCTTCCTTACGGCAGTGTTCGCCCCAGGCCTCATTTTTGGTCAGTTCCAGCTTGAAGCCGAGCCCGGTGTGCAACACGTGGAATGCGGTAACGATGCGGTACAGGATATGCACCCACACCCGGTTATCCCACATATTATCCAGACCCTGTTCCAGCGCGGTCTCCCCCATAATCCTGCGCCCCGGATATTCCTGATCAAGATAACGAACGATAGCAGCCGTTTCGGAAATATAACTACCGTCAGCCAGTTGAAGGGTAGGCGTCTCGCCCCACGGGTTCATATTCAAATGACGCCAGCCACGCTGTTCTCCTCCAGGAGACATGTCATAGATGGTCTCGGCAAACTGATCAGCGATGCCCTTTTCATGCATGAACAGACGCAGGCGCTGTGGGTTCGGAAAGGCCGAAGGCGAGGTGAAAAGCTGAAGTTTAGCGGTCATGGTCGATCCTGTGGGTTGGTGGCTGAGTTGCCTAACAATCGTTAGGTAGATAAACCTTAGCTGCAAGATCGACCCACGTCAATGCCTACCTAACATTTGTTAGGTAAATATTCTGGCAGTCCACCTGGTCGGTATGACATCTCAACGCAGGCTGAGCTGAAGGCAGGAACAGGATGACACAGGAGGGTTGAACGAATGCAGATGACGGGTGTGGAACAATGCAAAAGGGTATTCAGGTGCAGTGCTATTCCGCGAAGGCCATGGGGTGAGATGGTCGCAGTCAGGTCTGCCCCTGCAGCCGACGGGTGTCGGCATCTTAACGGGTTACGAAAACAGGCGGGCGCTACGAGCGGACGCTTAGTAACTCATCTGTTTTCAGTAAGAACGCCGGATTACCCTGATATTTATTGTCAGTGCTATCCGGGTTTCTTTCATTCGGTTTACATTCCCAGGCTGGCCAGCAGGTCGTCTACATCATCCTGACTGGCAGGGGTTTCTGATGGGGCGGCGGGTTTAGACGGCGCACTGGCCGTGCCATGTGAGCCGGTGTTATCACGGATAACCTGTATCAGCTGCTGCTCAGCCTGATTCAGCACGGCCATCATCGCCTGAACTATCTGTCCGGTGAGATCCTGGAAGCCCTGTGACATCATAATTGCGTGCAACTGCTGTTGTGTCAGAACCGTGATACGAGGGACCTCATCCAGCAAGGCCGCGGTATCCACAGCTAGTGCCTGAGCCTGTTCTTTGTCCGACGGATTCCCGGAAGCGGCATCCCAGCGTTGTGTGAGCTTCTCCGCTTTTTCGCCCAGTTCGGTTTGCAGAGGCTGCGTGATCTCTACGCTGTTGATGACGCCCTCTGCGGCTTCACGGGTCATTGTAACCACATAACCCAGCCTTTCACGGGCGTTCGGGATACTTCCCGCCACATCGGCAATGGTTTTATCAAGGCCCAGCTGTTGCAGACTGTCGCGAAGCTGCCGCAGGATGTAGCCAGCACGTGCCGTAATCTCGGTAATTTCCTGCTGCTTACTATGGGTGTCGAATGGTGACATGGATGCTGTTTCCTGCGTACGAAGTTTCGATACCTGAGGTTATCGGCAGCGTCCGGCGGTTTATTAAATTTCCTGTGATTTTTCCCTCAGAACAGACGTATCAGAATGTTAAGAAGACGCCTCGGCGCTGATGTTGTCAGGTCTGGAAAGGGAAAATGTGGCTGAATATCTGTGTTCACACCGCGGGCTGATATGCCTGGAGCATGATGCCAGCGGTTACGTTTGTTTTGATCGGGAAGCGGACTTCAGTTGTGGTTCTACAGCAGAGAACGTTACCGTCAGCAAAGTCACTTATTGAACAACAGAGGGCATGCCAGCTGCCGCCATTAATAAGGTGCTTTTGATAGCCGGTGCTCTGATTTAAAGCGGAAAGTGGCGTGTCAGGTAAATATTCATTGCTGCTGTGAACGGTATAGTATCTGTTGAGACAAACGGCGAGAGGTTGTAATCAAATGCTGACGTATATCACGATGGGTACAAATGACCTTCAGCGATCCGAGGACTTTTATGACGCTATTTTTAACGTCCTCGGCTATTCGCGACAGCCAGCCTGGACAGAGGGCTGGGCAATGTGGGGAGATGACAATAATCCGGATAAGGGGTTCAGCTTTTGTATTTGCCCTCCCTTTGATGGACATACCGCGACGGCTGGAAACGGAACCATGTTCGCATTCAGTGCAGATAACGCGGAGCTTGTCAGACGCTTTCATGCAGCCGGCCTTCTTGCGGGTGGAGAGAATGAAGGCGCTCCAGGCACACGAACCTTATACGGCCCCGACTTTTATGTTGCCTATCTGCGCGATCCTGACGGGCATAAGCTGGCATGCGTTTATCGGGGTTATTCTCCTGAAGCGGATAACTACACAGTCGAAGAATAGTTACCCCATTTAATAAAATTTCACGATTTTCAGCGATGACAACTCAGCCGTGGACTCCAGCATTTACGGCGAAAAATCTCAATTAAGTTTACGGCTGGCGCAGTGCGATTCCGGCATAAAGCGGAGATACCAGCAGGGTGAAGTCTGCTGAAGGATAAAAGGGGACATGACATCCTGCAATGAACTCATTCCTTATCGTTCTGACTCAGCCTGGGCCAGACGTAAATGATGTGCTATAAAGTTTGCCTTGAGCGCGCTGTAGCGATGAGCATCGTTCCTGCTGAGTCGTGCTGCCGAGTGTTTCAGCTCAGCATACATCCCTGCGATGTGAGTGTTTTTTCGTAAGTAATCGCGGAAAACAAGATGTCTTGGTACCTGCATATCGCCACTAGCAAATGCATGCACCTGATGACTTCGCTGTTCGCCACCCTTAATGAAATATCTGCGCCCTGACATCCCATTCTCACCGCGGATAACATAACCGGCGTGGGCCATTGCACTATTGTATCTATCCAGTTCATGGATGTCGGAGACTTCCAGCAATATGTCGATAATGGGTTTTGCTGAGAGACCAGTCACGGATGTGCTGCCAATGTGATGGATATCTTTAGCCACACCACCGAGCAGTGTCTTTATCAGTAACCTTTCCGCTTCAAACATCTCAGGCCATTTATCATCGTATGGCACAACTATAACCGTCCGCATAAACACATGTCCTCAGCCCTGAGTATGCAGCTCACCCGTGAACCTCTGTGCCTGCCGCTGGCGTTCCCTGGTGAAAAAACAGCATCCACTGGCCTTCATCTGAACAAATCCTGTAAGAGGAACGTAATGAAGGATGGCTGCCATCAGCGCAAAACGTCCGATAGTGAAGCAGCGCGCTATCGCAGCCCATCTCCGTGAGCCGGAAATCGCTGCTGAGAATAAAGGGTGCATCCTTCTCACTCAGCAGCGCCGTAATGGTCTCTGATCGGTTGACCATTACACCTGATCGGGTGATTTCCCGGAACGCAGGATGAAGAATCAGCTCAAGCCACTCCCGATCGTTTCGCCTGTCACCATGAAGGCTGCACTCAAGTAATCTGAGCTTTTCAAGGAGCATTCTGCTTATCCTCAAATGATCATGGCGGACGTCTGAATGACTACAACAGTACGCCTGCATCTTAACTGCCGATGCAGGCAATTTCTGATGTACATAGTGTCTGCAAAGAGCGAACATCGGGTACGATTATAAGCATTGTGTGAGAATTAACTGGAAGCAGATCAATCTCACCAGGTTAAGTTAAGCAACATAGTAGTGGAAACCCAAACAGGATGTCATTTCATTGAATGTATGAGTCGTTTTCCGAATCTCGTCTCATAAGATATTCGTCATGAAAATACCCTTAGCGTAAAGCGCAGCAGTATCAGTGGCCCAGTTAGTGAAACCGTACGACAGATAGAGTGCATACGCGGCATGATTCGTTGTGACGACGGAAAGCTTTATAGTTCTTACTGAGCTTGCAGCTTTCTGCGCAGCCTCCATTAGCCCTGATGATAGTCCCGATCCCCTCATCCCGGCACGGACATACATCCCCCAGATAGTAGCGACATGACTCAGCTTTGGTGAGGTACTGAAGCTCAAACCAATCAGGCCCTGTATGGTGTTGTGAAGGTCAAATCCACCGAAAACATAATTGGTTCGCAATTTTTTCAGCAAAGAATGGTGCTGGCTTCTGGCTCCAGTCTTCGTAGGACGCGCCAAAAGCGTCCGGATGAAGGAGCAATGCTTCCAGTCTAACTCTTCTGAAATCTTCTGGATCGCTCTCATTAATTCGACGCACCGTAAATGCTTTCACTTCAGGCTCTCTCCGGTCTTAAATTTTCACTTCCACTAGATAGCTCAATTTAACAAGAGTTTTGCACCATGTTTTTATAAATACCACGTCATTAATGTCCGCTAAGAGCGAGAAGCGGACTTCGTTGTCTGGGGTGTAATCAGGGAGAATAATGCAGCCCTCAACAACCGTACGCCTATCTGAGACCGTGTGTGAGAGCTTCCGAAGACTCAGGCCTTATCAAACCGCTTAATTCGTAAAAATTCTTATCAATAGTTACTCATTAATGGGGAAAAGAAAATCATAACGGCACGCATTATTTGACGATAAGTGCTTTGTTTTTCAGGATAAGACCCTTATAACTATACTGCTATTAAACAACATCAAATTTACTTAATACTTTCACTAATCTTTACTATTGATGAGCATTCTACCCCTTTCCTCAGTGTTACAAAGTTGTTATTCCCTAAGCTTTGAGCCCGTTTATAACTTCAGAGCGGTAATAAAAAAAAGCCGTATAAAAAAATATTCTGAGGAGGGATGGATATGAAATCACTGACAAGACGACACTTTATGGCTTTTGCGGCAGGTGGCACTGTCGCGCTTGCAGCTGGTCAGGCCATGGCACATGACAACAGCGTAAAGACGTTTCCGGCAGGGACCGAAGCTGGGGGACGGGATCCCGGCCCCCATGATCCTACCCGTGAGGCAGAAAATCCGGACATTTTAAATCCACCCGACACAGACAGCGGAACGCTGCCAAATCTTCGCTTTTCTTTTAGTGATGCACATGTTCGCAAGGGAAGCGGTGGCTGGACGCGTCAGGTGACACAGCGGGAGTTGGGCATCTCTACCACAATCGCGGGTGTGGACATGCGTCTCAATGCCGGAGGTATCCGTGAACTGCACTGGCATAAAGAGGGGGAGTGGGCTTATATGACTTACGGCAACGCGCGGGTTACCGCTTTTGACGCCAGCGGAGGGTGGTTTGTAGATGATATCGCTGCAGGTGATCTATGGTATTTTCCACCCGGTATTCCCCACTCGATTCAGGGGCTCGGTCCCGATGGCTGTGAATTTTTACTGGCTTTTGACGACGGAAATTTTGATGAGGACAGCACTTTTCTGCTGTCAGACTGGTTCAGGCATGTTCCCCCGGACATTCTCGCCAAAAATTTCAAGGTACCGGTATCTTCATTTTCGCACCTGCCCTCGCCTGATGATGAGTACATTTTTGCTGGCAAGATTCCGGGCAGCCTGGAATCAGATAGCATTAAAGGCGCGGCGAAGTCGAAAACCCGCTTTACACACAGGATGCTGGCACAGGAGCCTGTACGCGCACCGGGAGGAACCGTCAGGATCACAGATTCGTCCAATTTTCCGGTTTCAAAAACGATTGCCGCCGCACTGGTGGAAATTGAGCCGGGCGGACTGCGGGAGCTGCACTGGCACCCTAACAATGATGAATGGCAGTATTACCTTAAAGGTGAGGGGCGGATGGGGGTCTTTGCATCATCCGGTCAGGCAAGGACTTTCGACTACCGCGCCGGAGATGTGGGATATGTTCCTTTTGCTATGGGACACTACATCGAAAACACCGGTAAGGGGCCACTACGTTTTCTTGAGCTTTTCAAAAGTGATCATTATGCCGATATTTCACTTAACCAGTGGCTGGCCAGTACACCTCCTGATCTTGTCCGGCAACACCTTCATCTGGATGAGGAGTTTATGAACATGCTTTCCCTTAAAAAGGACCCGGTAGTGAAGTAACCGGGCCAGTCTGAAGCAATCAAAAAAGATGCTGACATGTCCATATTTAAACTAAAGTGTCCGCTTCTGGCACAAAGCGGATATACGTGCTGCAAGCTCCGCTGTGAGCGAAAAGCGGAACTCTGTATTTACCCTCACCACGGGCTTATTACAAAGCTGCACCAGGGTTGATTAACCAGGAGCAGGACATTGGATAGACATCTCAGACGCCAAATAGAATGAAAGCCCGTCGCTATAAAAGGAGACGGGCTTGATTAATAGTAGATATTATTTTTGGGGCTTAAATCAAAACGCCGCCGTCAATGATGATTTCTGAACCAACAGTCCAGGCAGACTCATCAGAGGCGAAGTAAAGCACTGCTTGCGCTACTTCCTGAGGCTTACCAAAACGACCTGCAGGAATGGTTGCAACGATATCTTTCATTACCTGATCATGATATTCGACCGGTATCCCCGCCTTATCGTAAAGCGGTGTGTCAACAGGGCCAGGGCTCACTGCGTTGATACGGACCCCACGGGAAAGCAGCTCATTAGAAAGTGTTTTCGACATGTTCAGTAATGCTGCTTTCGTTGAGCCATACACAGAAGAATTCACGGGGCCTGTGTGAGCATTTACTGATGTATTAAAGACCACCGATGCAGAGCTGGCGAAGACGGGCAGCAGAGCCTGCATCAGGAAGTAAGGGCCTTTGACGTTGATATCATAAATGCGGTCAAACAGCTCCTCTGTCCATAGTTCAATTGGCATATACATCGATATGCCTGCATTCAGGAAAGCGATATCAAGCTCACCAAAGTGTTCCTTTACCGCCTGAGCCAGCGCTTTTTGTGCGGTTACATCAGCGGAATCAGCGCTTACTACTAACACTTCATTACCCAGTTCTGCTTTTGTCTTTGCAATTGAATCCGGGTTTACCCCGGTAACAATAACGCGGGCACCTTCTGCAATAAACAGCTTCGCTGTTTCAAGACCAATACCACTAGTTCCGCCTGTGATCAGTGCGCGCTTACCCTGTAATCTGGACATCTTAAAATCTCCTGCTGGATTTAACGACGGATCAGAGAATGACCGACAGGGAGAAAATATATGCTCATGCAAACTGAGTGATAAGATTGTATATTTGAATATATTTCATGCTTTAAAAGCATAGATGGGCAATAAAATGGATAAACTACTTTTGATGACATGTTTTGTCCGTACTGTTGAAAGAGGCAGCTTTTCCGCTGCTGGCAGGGATTTAGGTTTAGGGCAACCGAACATCAGTCGTCATGTAGCAAACCTCGAAGAACATCTGCAGACCAGATTACTTCACAGATCGACCCGCAAGCTCTCATTAACGCCTGAAGGAGAACGTTATTATCTGGAAGCAAGGCGAATTCTTGAAGCCGTCGAAGAGTCAGATTCTTCTTTCAGAGAAAATGTCAGTCCAACAGGGCTGTTACGCGTTGCCTGCCCTACAGCACTGGCTCATACATTCTTAGTACCGCACATCCCGGTTTTTTTAGAACGCTACCCTGAGCTGGAACTTGACCTGCAGATTAATGACCGCTATATCAATCTTGTTGATGAAGGGGCTGAACTGGCAATACGCATTGGCCACCTGGAGGACAGTGCTATGCGTGCCCGCAGGCTTGGGATGTTTGTGCGAGTCTGTGTTGCCAGTAACAAATACCTGGCTAAACACGGAACCCCTGATACACCAGAAGATTTAAAAAAACATGATTGTTTGATTTATACCCTGCTGACGACAGGAGCCACCTGGAAATTTCAGGATATCAGTGTTCCTGTTTCTGGCCGGCTCAGGGTCAATTCACCTGAAGCAATACAGAAATTTGTCAATGCAGGGACTGGGATCGCACAGGGTCCGGAATGGTTGTTCAAAGAGGGACTGGAAAATGGCGAATTACAGTTATTGCTGACTGATTACACTGCTTCGCCCGTTCCCATCCAGGCCGTTTATGTTGCCAATCGACTTTTGCCAAAACGGGCGACTGTATTCATGGATTTTGTAGCTGAAATTTTTGAAAAAAATCCCGCCTTCAAGGCTTACAATTCGGTGAAATGAAACTGAGATACCTGAGATAACTTAACCCTCAGTAAAATTCAGTCATTCTCAGGAGGTTTCTCTTAACCTCAAAATCGCCTGGGAAGAGCGCGATGGCACGCGGTTTAACTATGCTCAGGCAGTACCCAGCGTCCGCTCCTGACACACAGCAGATTACATGCAGTCAGGCGTCCGCTATGAGCAAGGAGCTGACGTTATAAAAGGGTTTTTAGAGAAGGTAGCCCGCTGATTAGCGGACTTAATGCCATTATTTTTTTAACATGTAAATGTATGAACTGGCGGTTTCCCCATCACTCATAGTAACCTTAACAGGCACGCGCTCATATTGACTACCTTCAAATTCATCAAGTACATCCCAGTGATGCTGCAGATTATCTGACGTAAAAAGGAATTCTTGCACGCGATTGCCTGAGTTATCCAGAATAATACCGGGATAGCCCATTTCGGCTGCCCAACCTTCATTGATGAGGGAGCCTGCGACATGCCCTTCGCGCCATGTACCACCTATCTTTTCGAGAATATGAGCGTTAGGACGGCCTGGCCCCAGCGTTCCATAAACAAACAGACTTTCCATGCATCCTCCTGTTGAAAAACAATAATCAGAATATCTCACTATAAATTTTTTTTTCCACAGTTAATGCGAGGCAAATTCATAAATGTCCGCCTCTGGCACAGGGCTGCTGTTGCAGCCCCCACAAATTAAACTTCAATAGACTCAGATATCTCCAGTGCATCATCCACTTCATACCGAGATAACGGACTGTACTTTCGAGTTTTTTGTGACCAAACTGTAGCTGGATCACTCAAAGATTCTTCGTTTTTTTATAGATCAGATATGGCTTGGTTCTTCGCATAGAATGCCTACTGTACAGAGTCCCGTTGAGATTCAGCGTATCAATCCATCCATGAAAAATACGGTTATATTGCCTGGCTGAGATATGCCGTGAAGAACCAATGCGGGACTGGAACAGATAGTCGCTATTACGCAGATGAGCCATTTTGATCCATGCTGCTACAGCCTCTCTTGTTCCCTTAGTCAGTTCAAACTGAACGGGGCTTCCCGTTTTTTGCTGCAGCACTGTCGCTCGGCCCGAAACAGAGTGCCCACAGGCCACATCAGAAACTTTTAGCTTAATCAGATCACTGTCCCGAAGTTTACTGTCCAGAGCCATGTTAAGCAGAGCTAAATCGCGCACTTTTACTTACAGCTCAAGTCTGATACGGATTTCCCAGATATGAGAGATCTGAAGAAGCCGTTTCTGGCCAATAATACCGTCCTTATTCCAGCGGGGATGTTGTCATGCTCAATCTCCTTTGGGTTAGGGGATGTGATTATGGTTGTTTCATATGAGCGAACAGCGCACATAAGAGTGATATGTCGGGAAACATTGAAATGAAAATCAAAAAACGGATGCCATTTCCAGTGAGAGAAAACAATTGCCAGACCTGCAATCAGCCAATGAGTAAAATACCAGACACATTGAATTTAGACTGTGGTGGAGATTGTTTAAGTTGCATGGCCTGGCATGGTGATCCAGACGCAATAAAGGTGGTTGAGAGACTTACTGGCGAAAAAGTTGATGTCTGTGGACATCGATAACGTTCATGTGAGATTGAAGGTCGCTATGATCAAAAAGCGGACGTAAAGGCATGTCCGTTCAGGCGATTATGCTGCAAGCTATCTACTCAGCATCATTATTTGAAGGATGACGTTTTTGTCATCATCTGCTTTCTGGCCTGACGAATATTATTTGAAAAGGATACTGGCATGATAACAGTAGAGAAATCAGATCCACTTTCTCCAGACTCTCGTCACTTAATAGAAAAACTGTCAGCAGAACTCGCCTCTATTACCGGCGATAGTGGCAAAAGCAACTTCACAACAGACTCAATAAATGAGTACAGAGCTTTGTGGGCACTGGCACGGGACAGCAGGGGAAAAGCGATAGGATGCGGAGCTGTTCGACCGTTAACTGAAAATATAGCTGAACTTAAAAGGATGTTTTCGGACCGTAGCTTTCCCGGTATTGGTAACGCCTTGCTTACCTTCCTGGAAGCAACCGCGAAGAGCATGGGATATAACGAACTCTGGCTTGAAACGCGCCATGTTAACCGTAAGGCTGTAAATTTCTATGAGAAAAACGGATACATACGCATAGAGAATTACGGACCATACGTAGGTCGGAAAGAGGCGGTCTGTTTTGCGAAGTCCTTGTAAGGCTGACATAAATTTGTTCAACCTAAGCTCGGCATGCTCCTTGCAGCTTTTAGACCGCGTATCAAAGTCTGCTTCTGGCACAAAGCGGACACAGCACTCATGTCAGTATTCTATGTTATCGTCTCTGGAATCAGTACTGGCCGTAGCTGAATCAAAGGCCTTATGGCCCAGCATGACCCAGACAGTAATCGCACAAACAAACGTTAGTGCAGCCAGGACCTGAAATAGCAATGAATATGCATTGTCATAACTGACCTGGACTACCTCACACGGCACGCCGGTTAGAAGGGTGATGGCCTGCTGAATATTACCGCCTCCCAGCCAGGATGCTGCAAGGTGAATCTCCTGTGGCGAAAAACCATGCACGGTTTTGTTAAGATTCAGATCGTTCATCTCAGTGAGAAACGCGGATACTATCGCAAGAGCAATACCCTCTCCTGCAACACGAACGGTGTTGAACAGGCCCGCCGCCATACCTGCCTTTTCAACCGGAACGGAAGAAATGGCCAGTCCATCCATCAGTCCCCACGGTAATCCCGCTCCAGCCCCCGTTACGTATACCTTCAGTTTGCCTGCGGCAGAACACCTTTGCTCAAGTCAAAAAATGAACTGGCATGTACAATAGTCATGCTGTGTGTACGGTTACAGCAGACAGGCCTTATTGAGCGAGCCTTGCTCAGGAAATCTTTTTTTCGTCAATATTAAGGTATTTCAGGTTCTCCTCAGGAAGCTGAGGGATATGGCGATTAAGCCAGTTCAGCAGTATTTCAACATTCTGCTTTACGGGAGAATTTTCCGGCCACACCAGATAATATCCGTCACCGGTTGCCACCGCCTCCGTGACAGGAAGTGCTAGCAGACCACTTTTTAATGCCTCGCTGCTCAAAAGCAGGTCACCAACAGAGACGCCATGTCCGCTCAGGGCGGCAAGGTTTCCCTGCTCCAGCGTATCAAATACTTTTTCGCTACTGATGCTGAGCCCCTTGAAACGCCCGGTTCTCTACAGCCACCTCCGCCTGTCACGACGGTCCGGGGAGGGATGGATAAGGTCACAGTCAGGAAGAAACTTCCTTGCGCTGACGAGCATCGCAGGAGAACAGACCGGTATCAGCCACTCGCTGAAAAGCAGCCTGCTCTCTGTACTCTCCCCAAAATGACCGTTGCCGAGCAGAATTGCACAGTCGTAAGGTTCGCGGCTGAAGTCCACCTCGTCCATATCCATCCAGACGCTGGTTATCTCGATTCCGGGAGTGGTGTGGTTTTCACGGAAATTGTTGAGCACGTCCAGAAGCCATCTCATGCTAAGCGTAGAGAGAGCTTTGAGACGCAAAAACTGACTGTGGCTTCTGAAGGCATTACAGGCCCGCTCTATGCCCATGAACCCCTCGGTAGGCTGACCGGCCAGGGTACGACCCGCCTCGCTCACTCTTACGCGCGGCCCGTTTCGCCTGAAAAGTTCACAGTCAAACCACGCCTCAAGTGTTCGGATGTACTGGCTAAGGGTCGATTAAATTACAATAATCGTTATATAATCCTCAATACAACGATAAGTGGCTGTGCCTGCCCCGTCGACAGTGTTCTGGAAACTTCATGTTTATTAAACGTCCGACCCTGGTGAAAACAACGTTCACCAGCGCAATGTTATTGTCTGCTTTTCCTGTGTATGCCGCGAACGAACAACCAGCCATGACCGTTAACGCTCTGTCATCCGACGCACTTGCCGAAACCGATAAGAAAGCAACCCTGGGAAACCTGGGTGCCCAGGAAGTTCGTAACACCCCGTGGTCAGTTCAGACCATTCCCCCCCAGCTTATGAAACGGCAGCAATTTAAAAGTGTGAGCGATCTCTACCGCTACCTGCCTTCCATTCAGGGAGAGGGGGCTCGTCCTCAGACACGTGGTATGCAGGGAAGCGTTGTTCAGAACAGTATGATTGATGGGCTCAATGTCGTGTCGACCACGGACTATGCAGCCGAACAGTTTGACCATATTGAAGTGCTCAATGGCCTTGCTGGCGCATTATATGGCCCGGCCAATCCGGCGGGCTTATTCAATTTTGTCAGCAAGCGTGCCAGTGACACACCTCAGAGAAGCTTCACCCTGGGGGCCGGTACAGGCCCGACTCATCAGGTCGCGGGTGATTTCAGTGGTCCGGTGGATGCAAATGACCGGCTACGTTACCGGCTGAATATGCTGGATGATGAGGGCAATGGCTATGTCAGCGGCAGTAAGAAGCGGCGTCAGCTTTTCAGTCTGGGACTGGATGCGACCCTGAGCGACCAGACTGTGCTTGAAACTAATTTCAGCTATTACCATTTTTATGAAAAGGGTCTGCCGGGGAAATTTGCGCTGGGTAAAGGCTTAACATTTCCCGCATCGCCAGACCCGAAAACAGCACACCTGGGGCAATCCTACGCGGGAAATGATAACCACACGCTGACTGCCGGTGTCCATCTGAAGCATGATTTTGATGGCAACTGGCTCGGTGAAGTCGGCGTGCTGCGTCAGATCGCCGATCGCGAATCGACTGCTGTGACTAATACGTTTACCAGTAACCGTGGCGATTACACGACCACGACGTCATCAGCGACAGCCAGCCGCTTCACGATTAACAGTTACATGGCTGACTTAAATGGTGAGGTTGATACTGGTCGTATTCATCATCAGATAGCCACCGGCGTGCGGGGCTTTGTCTGGAAAAATTACAACCCGCGAAATGGTGGCACTTTAACATTGGGCAGCGCTTCGCTGGACAATCCACAGGCGTTCAATGAGCCTGATTATCCTGATTTCACCCATCGCTACCATTCTGCAACAGCCACCCAGCACGCTTTTCTGCTGAGCGATACCCTTCAGTTTTCTCCACAATGGAGCGTACTGTTAGCGGGCAGCGAAAGCCTGCTCAGCTCATCCAGCTATGCCAGAACGGGCCGCCGAAGCAGTAACGCCTCAGACAGTGGCTTTAGCAGCTCTGCCAGCGTGATCTACAAACCAGTCGATCCGCTGACGCTTTTCGTGACCTACGCCGACAGCCTGCAGCAGGGCGACACCGCACCCGCTACCGCCAGTAACGCCGGAACAATTCTGGCTCCATACCGGAGTCGCCAGATCGAGATGGGCAGCAAACTGGCTATTGATAAGCTGCTGCTTACTGCCGCGCTGTTTGAGATTAAACGTCCATTCGCTTATACCAACGCCAGCGGAGATTACGGGGTGGATGGTGAGCAGCGTAACCGCGGCGTTGAACTGTTAGCCGATGGGGATGTCACCGATCGTCTGCACCTGTTCGGCGGCATGACCTGGCTGGATCCCCGCCTGGTGAAAACGGTCAGCAGTCAGACTGCTGATAAACAGATCGTGGGTCTGCCACGTTACACGGCCAGCCTGTTCGCGGCCTATGACTTACCGATGTTCAGCGGCACGGATATTCACGGTGGCATTCACTATGTGGGACAGCGCACTACTGATAATCAAAATCAGGGCTGGGTAAGCAGTTACACCACACTGGATATGGGGGCGGCATATCAGACTCGTCTGTTTGAGACCGCTACAACCTTTCGTCTTGATGTTACCAACCTCACGAATCGGCACTACTGGACCAATATAGTGCCGGGCGGTCTGAACGGCTACAGCGGTGCCGGTTATGCCAGCGCCTCTCTGGGGGAACCGCGCATGGTGCAGGTTTCCATGCAACTTAGCTTCTGACGGGGTAGTTAAAAATGAAAAGCCTGCAATGGGCAATACCGCTGCTGATAGTCAGTGCCCTGGCGTCGGCTCAGACAGTGACTGACGACAGTGGAAACCGTGTAGAGATAAATAAACCTGCCCGGAACATTGCCGATGCCTGGTTTGCCCATCACTCTCTGCTCATGACGCTGGGTGCCGGCGATCGCATCGTGGCAACTGTAAACCATCCTGCAGATCGACCATGGATGTTTAAAGTGCAGCCATCGTTAAACCGGGCGCTGCAGGCGCATGGCAGGACATTTAACAGTGAAGCGCTGGTAGCGCGAAAGGTTGATGCCGTTTTCGTTCCCGCCAGCGACCCTGATGCAGGCTCCTATCGTCAGGCTGGTCTTCCCGTGCTGGCAATGAATTTTGATGATTTTGACTCGATGAAACGCTCGCTCATCACCACGGCTCAGGTGGTCGGCACGCCAGCCGCGGCAGCCCGCGCGCAGGCATACAATCACTATCTGGATAATCAAATTGCAAATATTCAGGCTAAAACGGCGTCACTCACGGACATACAGCGTCCGCGAGTACTGCATATCCAGTCGTTGCATCCGCTGAAAGTGGATGGCCGCAATACCCTGATTGACACCTGGATCAGGCTTGCCGGCGGCCGGAATGTAGCGGCATCTGTTAATGGCAACATGCGGCCTGTTTCTCCGGAGGAAGTCATTCGCTGGAACCCGGATGTGATAATCATCGGAGCCGAAGCGGGAACACTGGCAGACTCAGAATTCGGGACGCTGTTTGCCAGCGTAAAAGCCGTGAAGCAGCGCCAGGTCTGGCAGAATCCATCAGGTGTATTTCCATGGGATCGTTATGGTACTGAGGTCGCACTGCAGATCCAGTGGGCGGCAAAAAAGCTGCATCCGGCGCTATTCTCAAAGCGGGATCTGCGCAAAGCCACACAGGAATTTTACCGGACATTTTACGATTATCCGCTCAGCGCAAATGATGCGCAGCGTATTCTGCAGGCTTTGCCTCCTGAATAAGGCAGACAGTTATCAAAGCCAGTGCCAGTAAATTTGTCATCTTCGTAATTGATAAATGACACCTTTTTTTCTCATGCCACATCGAAACCTGTCAGGAGGATAAGCATTACTCCTGACAAATATCAACCGTGTGTACAGGACTTGCTGCTTTAAGCGAGAAGCGAACAATCAGAATTGATACTATTTTATTGCAGGCGCTGTGATGAGAACTTTGAATAGTGTATAAAAACAGCGTGTTATTTCACATGAGGGAAGAGAATGATCACTTGTCACGTCAGATATGTTATTGATCCATATCAATTAAGCGATTTCGAGAATTATGCTTTAAACTGGATGGAAATTGTGGAATCTATGGGTGGCATCCATCATGGGTATTTCCTTCCATCGGAAGGTGCAAATAACATAGCCTACTGTTTGTTTAGCTTTGATAGTCTGGCGCAGTATGAAGAATACAGAGTAGCCATTTTAAGTAAGGCTGAATGTGTCAAACTTTTCGATGAAGCTAACCAAAAAAAGTTCATCCTTAGCTACGAACGCAGTTTCATGAAGCCGTTGCTATCTGATAAACAGCATTAACCTGTTATAAGATGCTGTGAAATAAATAGACGAGTTAAGCCAGGTGAAACTGCTCTACTCAAATAATATCCGTTTCTGGCACTATGCGGACATGCGTATGGCGTAAGGTCATCGATGAGAGATGAGCAGATATCAAAATGATAGCGGCAAGCAAATTCAGCCAAATTAAACGTAACGTAACAGCCCAGCCAGGAATTCCTGGCATGGTCAGCAGACAGGAGTAAACAAAAGGTTTTAAAGGTAAAAAAAACCGCCGTTAAGGCGGTTCAAAGAGGATTTCGTGACTTTTCTTTTATGGTAATCGAGCGGAGCCGCCGCCGATTGGCCTTAATGATAAAAGGCTTCAACAGGACAACAAGCGTAAGCGGGGATTTTATTTTTTCGGCAGACAGTGTTGGATTTTGAGGCACCAAAGCAAAACCATCTCAGCGTCCGGGTACACCGAAGCGATATTTGACCTATCCTGTATATCAGCTCTGCCAGACAGGAAGAGCGCCCACCGCTGACGGCTATGCATGTTCAAAAAAGAAGTAGAATGTCTGCCCGATAAAATAATGGGTGAAGCCGTTATCATGTTGCTTAATGAGGGAGGACCCATAACCTGCGCTCAGCTGCATCTTAAGCTCCGCTCCTTCATGCCCCTCACAGAGGAAATAGTGCGCGAGGCTGCAATACAGGTCGCTGTCCGAAGTGTCCGGACAGCCATTCTTAAGTGCGAAGGCACAATACGATCGCAAGCGTCAGATATGCTCTGAACTAAGTACAATATATCTCAACTGCCGGGAATTCTGATTTAACCGCATGGCCATGTTCCAATGTTGAAAAGCCCTCCGGATGCAGGCTTTTTTCATCAAACATCAGGAAGCAACTGCGTCTGAACGCCTTTTTTTCTTACCAGATCTCCTTTGAGGCCCGCTTCACTGGCTCGCTCAGGGCTATTGTGAAATTCCCTCCGATTAACTAACCACATTTCCGTCCGGCCTCTGCCGCGCGCTCCGGATTCTCAGCAAAATTACCGGCTCCAACACGTTTTGCTGCCATAAAATCTTCACTTTGGGTTAAGTATTATCATCTTTAAGTATAGGAGCCGCCGTTCTTCTGGCCGTTTTACAGCAATCTTTATGAAGGTATGGAAAGACTGAAAAAAACGTTATTTTCATTAATGTTACAGTGAGGTGCTTTTTGCCTCACGCGAATTTACCCTCCGGATTCAAACCGTGTGGTTTCGAGATTTTTAAATCTTTAAGCGTTTTTTGGATTTCGCATAAAAAAAGATCTGCTTATTGCGCATAAAATTTAATAGCAGACAGCTCAAAAAATCATACATCTTCACCAGCGCCATTCAGCCTTAGACAGCAGGCCTCATGCATCCTTCGACTTAATAACATCACACGATGCCATCAATATTTGCTCCTGGCACAATAGAGACTTAATGAGACTCACACGCACAATAGTTGATCTCGCAGAATGCTCATCACCCCTATGGTGGTGGAATAAAAGATGCGCCCAGGCTGGTGAAACATCGGGCAGACTGGTCCCACTCTGTTACACTCAGGGCAGGTATGATTTCACAGTTTCAGTCAGGTCAGAGCTGCTACTGAAATCAGACAAAGGTTATAGCCGCTCAAGAGCAATACTGCTTGTCCGCCGCGACGGACTTTACCGCCAGGCAACAGGAAGTTTGATATGTTCAGAAGTGAAGAAGAAAAGATCAATATCGTTATTGGCGAAGCAATATTAACACTGCTTGAGGACGAAGATGTCTTCAGCGCTTTCACCCTCTCCCGACAGCTTAAACAGATGCTTGAGGTGGAGACAGAGGCTGCCCGTCGCGAAATCATCAGACAGGCAATCAGGCAGACCAGCAGGCTTCTCGCCACAGCCCTCTGTTTCGGTAGTTGCAGTACTGAAATAAAGCGAGTTCACGCGAGTTTTCTTGCCAGCAGAGTATCGGGCACGGGTGTTTATCCGGTTTTTTATCGCACCGATTACGTTCTGCCTTACTAAGTCAGTGTACCCGGTGACTCAGCATCCGACTCGCCCTTGTGCTGTTTTCCCGCACACGTCAGTCCGTAGTGCTTTTGCTAAGCAGTTCCAGTGCATTTATCAGTTCATCTTTCCCTACCGTGGCTTTCTGGCTGAGCAGCCTGCGGGCCATGCTACCAATGAGATCCAGTGTTTTTTCATTGTAATTCTCGCCCGAATCCATTAATCCTCCGTTAAATGAACCAGCTGTAAATATAGCATTGTGTCAGACGGGGGAAGGTAGCAGTGTCCGTAACGGTGAGCTTATAACTTCATAAGCCCCGAGAATCAAAGAGAGCAGATTTCAGGCAGCGATTCAAGCCTCGTTCGCTTTTGGCACAAAGCGGACGCTATCCGGCCCAATGTCCGCTATGAGCGAGGAGCGGACGTAAGGCCTGAACCGCCCGGATTTGTTCACTTACTGCTAATCCGTATTGCCCGTTGGCCGAATAAATAGGGTTAATTCAAGGCAGACGTCACGGTTTTAACGGTGTCAATGAACAACCGCAGTGCAACGGGCATATGGCGATTTTGCGGAAAGTAGAGTGCGAGGCCCTGCGACGTAATTGTCCAATCTTCAAGTAACCTAACCAGCCGTTTTGTGTCGAGACCCTGCCGGGCGTAGGGCTCTGGCACATACGCTACACCTAGTCCTGCGACAGCCGCTTCTACCATCAACGCGCTGTTGTCTAGGGTCAGACTGCCTGGCACATCCAGCGCAAACTGTTGCTCATGCTGCTTATATTCCCAGTGGTAACGTTTTCCGCCCGGCAGACGCTGGCGCAGACATGCATGTTGCATCATGTCCCGCGGATGGCAGACTTTCGGACGCCCGCTCAGGTATCCAGGCGATGCTACGGTAACGAAGCGCAGAGGGCCACTCAGCGGAATTGCAACCATATCTTTAGGGACATTTTCAATCAGCCTGATGCCCGCATCAAACCTCTGCGCGACGATGTCCACCAGTTGTCCCTGTGCGACTAAATCAATCTCAATCCCCGGCTTTTGCTGGATAAAGGCTGGCAATACCGTTTCCAGCAGAAGGCTGATTGCCGCATCGCTGGCGCTAATGCGCAGCGTACCGTAAGGCTGCTGAGCGCTGGCGGTGACGTCATTCAGTAGTTCATCCATTTCCGTCAGCAAGGGGGTAAGACGCGCAATCAGCATTTCACCTGCTTCGGTCATCGCAACGCTACGTGTTGTGCGATGGAACAACTGCACACCAAGTGTCGCCTCCAGCCCTTTGATCATATGGCTAAGCGTTGAACGTTTAAGTCCGAGCACTTCAGCAGCGCGACTAAAGCTGCGCTGTCCGGCAATGACTTTTACAGCCTGCAGTTCATTCCAGGAAGGTCGCTTCATTGTTGGATATTTCCCACCACCCCATTCTTATTTATGGAGATTATGCCACCAATAATCCGGTTTATGATGTTATCCGCCTTATTAAACGGAGATGTCCTAAATGAAAACCTGGCTAATAACCGGCACATCCAGCGGCCTGGGGCGCCTGATGTGTGAAATGCTACTGGCCCGAGGTGATCGGGTAGTCGCAAGTGTTCGAAACAGAACCGCTTTGGATGACCTCGCAGCAACCTACGGCGAACATCTGCAGGTGATGATGCTTGATCTCAGTAGGTCAGCAACAATGAAACCCACCGTTGAAGCTGCGTTCGCTCAGGCGGGACGGATTGATATTGTGGTAAGCAACGCGGCCTACGGCTTGTTTGGCGCAGCCGAAGAATTGAGCGATACGCAAATTGAGCGACAGATTGCCACCAATCTCACGGGTTCGATTCAGTTTATCCGCGCGGCGATTCCGTTTTTACGACAGCAGGGCGGCGGTCGTATCGTGCAGGTTTCATCAGAAGGCGGCCAGATTGCTTATCCCAACTTCAGTTTGTATCACGCTACTAAATGGGGAATTGAAGGTTTTGTCGAAGCGGTCCGGCAGGAAGTCGCGGCGTTCGGCATTGATTTTTTGCTGGTTGAACCGGGGCCGACTGCCACGCAGTTCGGTACGGGACTGGATATGGCTGATGCCCTGCCAGCTTACCACAATACACCGGCGGGCGAACTGCGGTCGGCATTAATGTCTGGTGAGTTTGCGATTAAAGGCGATGCGGAAAGATGCGTGTCAGCGATGATTGCTGCGGCTGATGCTGCCAGCCCCCCATTACGTCTGCCGCTGGGCAGTACAGCCTATGACAATATTGAAGCCGCGTTAAAAATGCGTCTGAGCGCGCTGCAGGTAATGAAAGCCGTGGCATACGGTGCTGATCGCCAGGAAATGTAAGCGGTGATGCCAGATGAAGTGGAACGCAAACAACGTTGATGCGCTATTTTTACGGTCAGGATCCCAAACAACGTCCGCTTCTGGCACAAAGCGGACTAACACGCGAGCCAATATCCACTATGAGCGAGGAGCGGACATAAAGTTTTAGAATGCACTGAATCAGGAAAGCATCTGGAATAACCTTGCCGATCTTCTGGGTTATCAAATCACTTTTGTTCAGCTCCATCCATGTCGTTGAAAAACACCATATCTTTGTAGGGATGCTTCAAACATGCACTAAGGCGACTGTTTAAATCCCCATCATGAATTTCCAGCTTGTGCCCATCCGGATCCAGAAAGTAGATGGACTTTCCTTCACTTTTGTTCGATTTCCACTCCTTAATCCCAAATGATTTTAAGTGATTAGCAAACACATCAAAATCTTTGCTTCGAATACTGAAGGCATAGTGAGTGTAATCCAGCCGAGGACTAACCTCGTCAGCAGAAAGACACAGCCACAAATCACCCAGACAAAGGTAAGCACCAGAGGCCCATCTGGCCTTAGGTGTAAAACCTAATGTCTCCACGTAAAAATCAAAACTTCAGGAAATGTCGTTTACAGCGATTGTTATATGGTTCAGCCCAGTAAGCATTTACTGTCTCTTAAGCAAGCCCAGGAAAGTTACAAGCTACCATAAATCTTTACTTCCCTCAGTTGGATGAGAGTCGCTTCGCAATGTCTGCTTCTGGCACAAAGCGGACGTTGTTGTTCAGTGTCCGCTATGAACGAGAAGCGGATATCCGCATTTCTTGATCTGCATCTTTGAAACTGACCTGGCGTTTATTCTGAGGCGCCATAATCTCCTTGCGGGGCCATCTCAAATAGTAGGCAATAGATCTACTATAAAGTACTAATTTCTTATCCCACTGGTAAGACTCAGAGGAGTTAACATGGCTTCAGCACTAACATTCTTGATGCTAATTGCCGGAGGAATTGCGCTGGTTATTCAGAACACGTTGATGACCAGGATAACTTACTCGGCTTCAACTGTACTGATAGCTCTGGTGCTGAATTCTGCCGTAGGGCTTGTTTTACTTGTCAGCTTACTGGCGGGAAAGACGGGGATATCAGGGTTTTATGAACTACTGCAGTCCTTCAAAGGCTGGATGCTTCTGCCGGGCATTTTAGGTTCTTTTTTTGTTTTCACGGTAATAACGGGTTATCAAAATATCGGTGCTTCGCGGACAATTGCGGTACTGGTCGCCAGTCTGCTTGTCGCAGGTCTCGGATATGACATCTACCGCAGCGGTACGGAAGGATTGCTTAAAAATACGCCAGCTATAATCGGCGCGATGTTACTGGTTACAGGCGCTTTTCTCGTTGCATCACAAATGTTTTAGTCTTAAACGCTGTCACCGGCACGTCCGTGTGACTGTGATTACTTTTACTGTGACGTTCTGGGAATATCCACTATCAGGGATGTGCCCGGGTATCAAGGCGTAGCTGCAAGAATGTCAGATCCAGCCAGTGTCCAAACTTGTTGCCCACCTCTGACAATCTGCCAGCCTCTGTAAAACCGAGCTTTTTGTGAAGCGATATGGATGCAACGTTTTCAGATTCAATGCCAGCTACCATGACATGCTTACCCTGATCAGTAGCCAGTCTGATCAATTTCTCCATCAGAGCTTTACCTGCTCCCTGTCCCCGGGCACTTTTGTGCACATATACAGAATGCTCAACAGTGTGGCGATAACCATCCCATGGACGCCAGTCACCATATGATGCATAACCCAGTACGGAATCGTTCCCGTCAACAAAGACAATGACGGGAAAACCTGCCTCACGACGGTCTCTCATCCATTTTATTCGGTTGAGAAAATCGATCTTACTTTCATTCCAGATCGCCGTGGTATTAAGCACAGCGTCGTTATAAATCTCGGCGATGGTTTCAGCATCGCGTTCTGTTGCAGCACGAATTGGCATAGTAGACACCCCACCTCTAATTTACTAAAGTAGACTAAACGTACACTATATTATTTATCCATTATGTTAGATGAATTGTCCAGTAAAGAAGATGACCTGAACGCTCGTATCGGCCTGAAGGTAAAGGCTGAAAGAGAAAGACGTGGCTGGTCACTGACCGATCTGGCAGAAAACTCAGGCGTATCACGGGCGATGATTCATAAAATTGAGCGGGGTGAAAGCAGCCCGACAGCAACCCTGCTTGCAAGACTTTCTGGCGCTTTCGATATGTCTATGTCCCAGCTGCTTGCGGAAATGGAAGTTCGTACCGGTGTGCTTGTCAGATATGAAAATCAGGCTGTATGGCAGGATCCTGAAACAGGCTACATTCGTCGCCATGCTTCACCGGGGCAGATACCTGTAGATCTGGTTAGCATCGAGCTTCCGGCAAATACTGCCGTGCCTATGCCCGCTATTTCCTATCTTTCACGACGTCAGCTCATCTGGGTCATTGAAGGTAAGCTGACATTTATTGAGGGGAGCACAACATTTGAGATGTCACCGGGTGATTGTCTGGAGTTGGGCGATCCTACTGACTGTATTTTCAAAAATGATACGGGTGATCTTTGCCGCTATGCCGTGATAGTCCTCAAGCCATCCTGATTGCATGCATTGGAACTGATTTGATTCAGAGTTAACTGGATGATTATCAGGCGGTGGTTCTTCTACCTGATGGTGGTGGTCATATCTTTTCCTGGCACATAGCCGTCAAGGCAACGTCCGCTATGAGCGAGAAGCGGACTTTATGGGTGGGTATACCCCGATAAGGAACAAGTGTTTGCCCGGCAGAGCCGGGCAAAGGAAGGAATTTCCTTTAAGACATTCTTCTATCCGTGTTAACGGGTCACGGTCACATCCATTGGCGCAGCAGGCAGTTTAGGTTGCGAACGCTGCCAGGCAGAACCATAGCGGGTGTACTGAGCAGGTACTGGAATGGCAACCTGAAGGTCATCTCCAGCGGTGCGTGCCCAGAATGGATCTTTAAGCATTTCACGTCCTATCAGCACCATATCCGCGCGACCATTCTGCAGAATTTCTTCAGCCTGACGGCCCGTCTGAATCAGACCCACTGCACCAGTTTTGATACCCAGCGAATTGCGCAGCAGCTGAGCCGCCGGCACCTGATAATTGGGAAACACATTAACCACAGCTGGTGCAATGCCACCGGAAGAACAGTCAATGAGATCGACTCCCTGCTCCTTCATCCAGCGACCATATGTCAGAAAATCTTCTGGCGTATTACCACCTTCGGTATAGTCCGTTGACGAAATGCGCACAAACAGCGGACCGTCCCACTCGTCGCGCACGGCCGCAATAACCTCGCGCACAATGCGATAGCGGTTTTCATGGCTGCCGCCATACTTATCTTCACGCACATTAGCCAGTGGAGACAGAAACTCGTTCAGCAGATAACCGTGCGCAGTGTGAACTTCGATGACATCAAAACCTGCCTCGCGCGCACGAACTGCGGCAGCGCGGAATGCACTGATAATATCCCTGATACCGTCCAGGCTTAGCGCCTGTGGTACGGTTTCTTCGGCTGAGTAAGCAATGGCCGACGGTGCCACGGACGTCATGTCAGGAAAGCCCTGCTTACGCCCGGCATGACCAATCTGAACGCCAGCTTTAGCACCCATAGCGTGAATAACGTCAACCAGGCGGCGGAGGCCTGGAACATGACTACTGCTCCAGATACCCAGGTCACCCGGGCCCAGCTGGCCGTTTGGCAGGATGGCGCAGGTTTCAGGGAAAATCAGTGCCGCTCCGCCCAGCGCGCGCGCGCCATAATGCACCAGGTGAAAATCTGTCACATTGCCGTTTTCATCGGCAGAGTGCATGCACATGGGTGACATGGCAATACGATTGCGGAATTTAACACCGTTGATTGTTATTGGTTCAAAAAGTAAGGCCGACATTTCTTCTCCAGAAAGTGTTCCATATTTGACCCGCTCAAATTACCATACAACCAAATTTCGTTTATACGCTAAAAAAATTCACATACTTACCAAAAGGTAACTAATGAGAGAATATGAAAAAATTACGTAACTATGACGGCGCCCCGGGTTGTTCAATGGAAGCGGCGCTTCATATCCTGGGAGGAAAGTGGAAAGGGGTCATCCTTTACCATCTGTTTAAGGACGGTACGCTGCGCTTCAGCGAACTCCAGCGCTTTATGACCAGTATTAATCAGCGATTGCTGACAAAACAGCTCCGGGAACTGGAAGAAGATGGTCTGATCGTTCGGAAGGTTTACCCTGTCGTACCGCCAAAAGTTGAATATTCCCTGAGTGAAGAAGGTCGAGAACTAAACAAACTAGTTCTCGATTTAAGCCTCTGGGGGAGAAAATGGCTGGAAAAACGTGGGCTCAACACTGCAGTTGAAGAAGATATGGATGAATTGATAGTGGTTCTAAGTGACAGAAAAAGTTCAAAGTGATTTCACATGGGGTGTGAGGTTCTTTGATCAAGGCATGTCACATCGCAATATGCACGAAGGATACTAATACAGCTTGCTGAATCAATGCGCCACCGACGCTGTTCGCCGAGCAATGACCAGAGTGAATCTTCAAATATCCGCTCTTTGCATTCTGAAATTCACGTTTACCGATGTCCGCTTCTGGCACAAAGCGGACTGACGCATAGATCAATGTCCTCTATGAGCGAGGAGCGGACTTATAAAAAAGTCATATTTGATAGATTGATTGCAGGGAACTAAATGATTAGCATCTGCTCTTTCGGACAAAGAAAATGACTGTTAACGATTCCCTCTTCGCCTTCTCTCTTGCAGCTCTGTTACTTACCCTAACTCCCGGCCTTGATACGGCACTTATTCTGCGCACAGCTTGTGCTGAAGGCGGCAAAAAGGCTTTTCACGCGGCGCTTGGCATTGATGCTGGCTGTTTTGTATGGGGCACGCTGGTTGCGTTAGGTCTTGGTGCTCTTCTGGCGGTTTCAGAGATGGCTTACACTGTGCTCAAAGTTTGTGGCGCGGTCTACCTGAGCTGGCTGGGCTTACAACTTCTGATAACTCCCCGATCATCTTTCAGTAATAGCTATGATGGCAATGGTTCTCAGAGGAACTGGTTTATCAGAGGAATGCTGGGGAATGTGCTCAATCCCAAAATGGGAATTTTCTATGTCTCCTTTTTGCCGCAGTTCATACCTGCCGGTCACTCACCTTTGATATGGACTTTTATACTGGTCAGCATCCACGTTGCGATCGGGACTGTATGGTCAGTCACACTCATTTTATCCACACATTATGCGTCAGCCGTATTGAAGAAAAGTCGCTTTGTTCGGATGATGGATAGAGCAACAGGGGGCTTATTTTTATGCTTCGCGGCTAAACTTACTATGAGCACGAGATAGCTCTGGGCTAACTGTAAACGTCCGCTTCTGGCACAAAGCGGACTAACACGCGAGCCAATATCCACTATGAGCTAGGAGCGGACATAAAGTTTTAGAATGCACTGAATCAGGAAAGCATCTGGAATAACCTTGCCGATCTTCTGGGTTATCAAATCACTTTTGTTCCGCTCCATCCATGTCGTTGAAAAACACCATATCTTTGTAGGGATGCTTCAAACATGCACTAAGGCGACTGTTTAAATCCCCATCATGAATTTCCAGCTTGTGCCCATCAGGATCCAGAAAGTAGATGGACTTTCCTTCACTTTTGTTCGATTTCCACTCCTTAATCCCAAATGATTTTAAGTGATTAGCAAACACATCAAAATCTTTGCTTCGAATACTGAAGGCATAGTGAGTGTAATCCTGCCGAGGACTAACCTCGTCAGCAGAAAGACACAGCCACAAATCACCCAGCCAAAGGTAAGCACCAGAGGCCCATCTGGCCTTAGGTGTAAAACCTAATGTCTCCACGTAAAAATCAAAACTTCTGGAAATGTCGTTTACAGCGATTGTTATATGGTTCAGCCCAGTAAGCATTTACTGTCTCTTAAGCAAGCCCAGGAAAGTTACAAGCTACCATAAATATTTACTTCCCTCAGTTGGATGAGAGTCGCTTCGCAATGTCCGCTTTTGACACAAAGCGGACATTCTGAGATCCAGAAAGTCAACAAGGGCGAAATCAGGTCTTAGTGCCGGATTTCACCCTGACTGACAGATGTTCATCAGATTATTTTCTCAACAGCAACACTACTTCGAGGCTTGTTCCGTTTATTCCAGAAGAACCGTCGTGACCTCCGTTGCTGTCTTACTGTAAACCCTGAGTGCCTAATCCGCCGGGTCCCGCTTTGCCGCCATTTCCCCCGTTATTAGAACTATCACCATTACCGCCGTTTCATCAATTCTCGCCTTTGCCTCCAGCAGAGCCACTTCTGCCGACATCACCATTACCGCCATCGGCTATTTGATGAACCAGGTGGGAAGTCTGCAATACATTTTTTCTTCCTTATTTGCCCACGCATTTTCCATAGAGTTGAGAACCATCACGCTAAAAATGCTCAACGTGAAAACTTATTTACTCTGCTGTTCATCCGTTAGCTCCAGGCGCACCATTTCCGCCATTTATGTTATCGATATTTGTGTTGTCGCCATTTAAACGTTCTGTTTAAACAGCCTGTCCGGCACGCTTCGTATCGCAGGAATAATGTCCATCATTTTTAATGGACATTAGCGTTTCCATCACCTGACATGACGTCACTGAGGTACAGCTCTTCGATTTTAATGAAACGTTATCCTGTAGCGGGCAGGGAGACGATAAGTTCTCTCCCACAACCAACATCAGTGAGCTCTTCATTCACTTCCGGCGTGCTGATCTGTTAAAGATAGTTGTATTAGCGCAGGTTCACGGTACGACAGAAATGTTACGAAAAGAGGAGGGCGGCTGCGCCCCGCAGGACGCAGCCGGATATCAGAAGGTCGTCCAGTTTCCGTCTGCATCAGCAGGCGTTTCTTTCTTCACTGTGGCGGGTACAGATACGATTGCATGCCGGGTGACTGGGGGAGGTGAGACCGCCGCAAGCGTGAACACCGACACCGACTGCAGCAGCAGGGATGCCTGTTCGCGCAGGCTCTGCGAGGCTGACGTCGATTCCTCGACCAGTGATGCGTTTTGCTGCGTCACACCATCCATCTCCGTTACGGCGATGCCAACCTGCTCAATACCGCGAGCTTGTTCGGCACTTGCAGCGGTAATTTCCTCAACGGTGTCACTTAACTGGCCGACCGATGACACGATATCCGCCATCGTAGTCACAGACCGGTTCGCCAGGATGCTGCCTGCACTTACGCTTGCCGAGTTTGCCTCAATCAGCTGACGGATTTCACCGGCCGCCGTGGCGCTGCGGCTGGCCAGCGTGCGTACCTCACCGGCGACGACGGCAAAACCTCGTCCCTGTTCGCCTGCGCGTGCTGCCTCTACTGCCGCATTAAGTGCCAGTATGTTGGTCTGGAAGGCAATGCTGTCAATCACCGATGTAATGTCCGCAATCCGGCCGGAGCTTTCGCCGATAGATTTCATGGTGCCGGAGATGTCGGCAGTGACCTCGTTGCCCTGACGGGCGACTTCCCGCACGTTGACGGCAAGCTGTGCCGCCTGGCGGGCATTGTCGGCGTTATTTCTGACTGTCACGCTGAGCTCGCTCATGGTAGCAGCCGTCTGCTCCAGCGCGCTGGCCTGCTCCTCGGTGCGCTGCGACAGGTCCGAGTTCCCCTGCGCAATCTGCAGGCTGGCTGCGGCAACGCTCTCGGCGTTCCGGCGTACTGTGCTGACCGTCTGCGCCAGCGAGTCCTGCATCTCAGCCACTGCGGTGAGCAGCATGCCGGTTTCATCCCGTCCGCTGACAGGTACAGCCTGGCTCAGGTCGCCGCGTGCGATGCGTTGTGCGGCAGCAAGCGTTATGTTCAGCGGGCGGGTAATGCTGCGGGTGATGAGCCAGGCTGCGGCCGCAGCTAGCAGAACAGCGGCAGCACTCAGCGAAGTCAGCAGAATAGTGGCCGTATTTCGCTCATCTTCAGCAGCACTGCGCGCCGTTTGCATCTGTTCTTCCTGAAAAGAGACCAGGCCTGCAATAGTTTTCAGATAGTCAACCTGGGTCTGGTAGCGCGGACCAAGAAGAAGTTGCGCAGCTTCGTCCCGCTTACCCGCCATTCCCAGCGCGACAACATCATCAGAAAAGGCCAGATACTGAGTGCCGGTGCTCCTGATTGATGCAATCAGCTCCCGGCTTTTGGGCGCCTTCAGCATGGCGTCGACCTGATCAACCGTCGCAGTGATTTTATCATGT
This sequence comes from Pantoea sp. 9140, assembly GCF_000745295.1. Lineage (NCBI taxonomy): Bacteria > Pseudomonadati > Pseudomonadota > Gammaproteobacteria > Enterobacterales > Erwiniaceae > Pantoea > Pantoea sp. 9140. The sequence goes on from NZ_JQNO01000002.1 coordinate 208,839, forward strand.
ACCCTGTCATAATCTTTTTTAAAGACTGCCTTCCGGTCAGGAGCATCTGCCAGAACAACGTTACGGACCAGCCGGCTAAGGTCAGTTGAATAGTAACGCAGATTAGTTGCAGCTGAGGCCTTCTGATAACGGCTGCCGGCAAGTGTATCCGCCGTTTCTCCCAGAGACTGAATGCGGCTAAATCCGGTAAATGCAACGATGACCAGAAGAAGAAGGATGAAGGCAAACGCAGCACCAAGCCGCGTGCCTATTCTGATGTTGTTCATAATGTTCCTGACTGAAATAACGTTTGTTTAATAAAGCGTTACATGGGCAAAACGCTTCTCTCTTATTTTTGTAAGGTCGTTCAGAGGTTGTTGTGGGCTATTGCTGTATGGGGCTTGCGCAAAAAGTCGGACTACAGGGAATGCATATCGATGCACTTACCTGTTCATACTTTGTTGATTTCGTAAAGATTAAAACGGGTGTTACCCGGCAGGGCTGGTGACAGAAATAAAAAAAACGACACAGAGCAATCAAAGCCGGGAACCGCTTCTTAGAGGACAAACGCTGTCAGTGACAGAGGCAATCATACCGACAGGCATAGCTTTTATCGGTTCGCTTATCGAAAACTTTATTGCTGGTGAAAGATTACACCTGAGCGAGCGTATGCATTTCCGTTGGTAAAGGGTGAGTGCTTCTGCCGGAATCTTTATCTCCGTGAAACATAACCCTATTGATGTTCGCTTTAATCGAGAAGCGGACATTTTTATCAGGGCTGGATGCTCCCCGGAGTGTTGTAACCGGTATTACTTCATAACGTCGAACAATCCAGCCACACACCAGGGGACTAAAGTCAGGTGCTTTTCTCAATTATCTGCAGACAGGTTCGCAAGGCTAAACAGTAGAAAAATTAACTATTTACTTTACTTATGCTGTTTGTGATCTGGCCGATAACATCAGTGTCATTATTTTTTACTCACAGGGAGCAATTATGTTAGGCAAATTATTTGGAAAGCCTGTGTCCGTTCAGGAGGCCAGGCTGCCGGTATTACCTGAAGTGCCAGCTGAAGAGCTCCGGCCAGACAGTACGTTACCCGCTTCTATGGACAGTTTTCTGGCTCTGATGCCAGAGTTGTTGTGGATGTGTGAGGGTAAAGAAATTACCGACAGCACCACATTATGGATTTCATCGGCTGCACCATTGGGTTTGCCACGAGGGAGTGGCGATCTCTCCACTCTGTCGGCGCTCTGTTCGCTTGTTCATGATGAAGATAAAAATCATTTCAGACAGCTTTTACGAAATGTTCAGACCAATCCTTCTCCGGGTACAAAACACGAATGCCGTTTTATGACAGCAGGCGGCAGCTATGAATGGTTTGAGGTAGCGGTAAAACGTGAACGCAGCGCTGATGGTACCCGCCAGAGACTGGCGGGGACGCTGCTGAATATCAGTAACGATAAGACGCATGAAAGTGAATATGACATTGTGATGACACGCTTCAACCTGTCGCGTGAAATGCTGAATGACGGACTCTGGGACCTCCAGATTATCAATGGTGATGCTCTGCACCCGAATAACGTTTTTTGGTGGTCTCCACAGTTCAGAAAATTGCTGGGATTTGAGACGGTTGAAGAATTCCCTGATGTCATTGATAGCTGGGCTTCGCGTCTTCATCCCGACGACAGTCAGCATACGCTGGATGCCTTCATTAAACACCTTAACGACCATTCAGGTGCAACAGGTTATGACGTTGAATACCGTGTCAGACTCAAAAATGGTAATTACCGTTGGTTCCGTGCTCGCGGTCAGACCCGACGCGACAAGGACGGTATACCTCTGCGGGCGGTCGGTGCACTGATTGATATACAGACGTTAAAGGATCAGGAGGTACAGAATAATAGCGAACGTCAGCGAAGAGATGACGCAGCGGCTTCTGTCAGAGAAATTGCTGATTTAGTCTCTGAAAATGCCAACATCGCTGCCCAGATTAAACTCATCTCACTGAACGCAAGCATTGAGGCCGCAAGAGCGGGCGTTCAGGGACGGGGCTTTTCTGTCATTGCCAGTGAAATTCGCGAACTGGCAGACAGAACCGCTGAGATAACAGAAAACATAAGCCGCCTGCAGGTCCGGCTTGATGCTTCCTCGCGCCTTTAAAGAGCATTGTGCAGCATGGGTTCAAAAGCACATTTCCAGGTTTAATCCTGTGAAGTGTGCTCTTTAGTTAAAAGAAAACTGAATTATCAGCGTGGGCAGATCAAATCAATTATACCGCTGCTTATTCTGTCCGCTTCTGTAACTAAGTAGATGCTGAAACTTCAGGCCACGATATAATCAGCTGCTGAATTTATAAATAAAGGTATCGTCAATCACTCCCATGCTATCCAGTCTATCAGAAGCTAATATGGCTTCAGGTTTGAACCCACACTTTAATGCAACAGACTGACTGCGCACGTTACGTCGGGCAGTGCGAATTTCGATTCTTATAGCGTTAAAAAATTCCGAGGCTATTTTTGTAGCCAGCTTGCATGCTTCGGGCATTATGCCTTTTCCCATCGCATCCGTGGCAAGCCAGTACCCGATCTCGAAATAAGGAATAGCACGATTTCTTATGAATAAGCTTATACAACCTAATAGCTCATCTAACGTACAATCAATAATCAAAAACTTATATTCTGCTCTGTCATTCAGGAAGTTTTCTGCTGCTTCCAACATATTCTCCCTGACTGAAGAAAACGAATGAAAGCCAGGAGACCAGAGTAGAAACTCATGATGAAACGAACTGAATTCATTTAGTTTACGTTGCATTTCTTCTGAACGACTCAGGTCTGGCGCAGTCAGATAAAAACGGTCGTGTTGCAATAAATAAGCAGGAATTTCATCAATATGCATCTTCACCCTTCCATTTATACAACCTATTGATTTACTTAGCACACGCCGGAATAAATTGCATCCGATTTATACAGAACAGGCTAGTGAAAGAATGGATTACTCAATGACAAGCAGGAGCCGTGTACAGCTAAAAGTATTACCGAAAGATTTTAATCCAATGGGCGGGTAACGGGGTCCGCTTCTGGCACAGAGCGAGCGGGCCCCCATTTCAACGCGATTGCGCCAGGCAAGATAGTGAACCGGCGACACCCTCCCGACTGGCATATCATGCTCATGAGCGCCACCGATGATGCCCTGAAGACTGTATTAGCCGATAACCATCATCAGCGCGCCGTACTCGGCAACCCGGTCATGGATAAACCTTAATCGATCAGGCATACGACCGCTTTTTAGCCAGGTGTTAGGGTGCAGCTGTAGCGTATTCGCCCCCTATCCAACAGGACAATGACCGGCCCCTGTGGAGCGTATCAGTCGCCAGGGGAAACTCGTGGCGGATGTATTGGCCGGCATAGGCCTGACGGTAGTCGCCAGCACGCCTGAGCAGACGTCGACGGTTTAATTATGGCCCGGGCGATCCCACATCATCACAACGATTGATGATCTGGGCGTTTGCACCAAAACCATTACACTGACGCGGGTAAAATGGTGCGACTTAGTAGCGGATAAGCAGGAACCAGTTCAGCACCTGATTGATCAGGCGCTGTCAGAAGGCAGACTTGTGACGGCACGCGGTCTGGCCTTTAAGCGGAAAGTAAGGCGCGCTTAAATGAGAATATATGCGCACGTGCGGCTTCGGCTGCGCGTTGCGTATCGCCTGATTCCAGCGCCGCAATGATTTCATTATGCTCAGCGATCACTTCATCCATATGCGCCACGTTGGAAAGTGTGGTGGCCCAGAAACGCTGCGCTTGTGCATGAATCACGCTAAGGATATCAGCAAGATGACGATTACCGGCAATCTCAGCCAATACCTGATGAAACTCGCGATCCAGCAGCATCATCTGTTCACGGCTGCGTAACTGGCTCGCCTCATCAATTTGCTGATTAAGATGACGCAGATGCTGAAGCTGCGTATCCGTCACCTTCTGGCTGCCAAGCTCAATACAGAGCGTTTCATTTACCAGCCGTACTTCAATCAACTCCAGCGCGTCATCAATCGATAATGGTGCCACCATTACCCCTTTACGCGGGATAATTTGCAGTAAACCCTCGGTTGCGAGGCGATGAACCGCCTGATTAACCGGTGTACGGCCTATCGCCAGATCGTCCATTACCTGAGCGGTGTTAAGGTATTCGCCAGGCTTGTAACGCAGCGTAATGAGCTTGTGCCTGAAAGCCAGATAGGCTTGTTCATTAAGAGAAAGGCTTTTATCTGCGCTGCCTGGATTCACATTTTCCGCCACTGATTCACTCATCACCACGTTCCTTTTTTTACCTATGAGACATCTTACACAAAAATCTGGCATGAAAATCGCTAGTTTAAAATTACTGTGAAATTTCACTGTGATTTCAATCCGGAGGTTTTCCTTATGCAGTTGCGATTCTCTACGGGCGACAAAGCCGCTACCACACTGAACGTTGACGTTACGCATTTTATTATTGCTGGCTGGGCCGGCCGCGACAGGGAAGCCGTGTTGCACCATATCCGTGAATTAGAAGCCCTCGGCGTGCCCGCTCCCGGTGCAGTACCACTTTTTTACCGGGTTGCGGTTAATCAACTCAGCCAGCAATCACAGCTTGAAGTGGTAGGCGAGCAAACCTCCGGCGAAGCCGAACCATTCGTCTTCTCGCATCGCGGCGAATTGTGGGTTTCCCTCACGTCTGATCATACCGACCGCCATCTGGAAACCTTCAGCGTTGCGCTCTCTAAGCAGGCGTGTATCAAGCCGGTCGCCAGCGTCGCGTGGCGCATGAACGACGTTACCGAACACTGGGATGTGCTTGAACTCAGCTCATGGATCAAAGAGCAGGGTAAATGGGTCATTTATCAGCAGGGCACGCTGGCATCACTGCTGACACCACAGGACTTGCTCGCGCGCTATTTTAATGGCGGTGTCGCGGAAGAGGGCGTTGCTATGTCCTGCGGCACGCTGGGCGCAATTGGCGGCATCCGGCCATCCAGCGAATTCCGCATGGCGCTGCACGATCCGGTGCTTAATCGCACGCTGGAACACGCCTACACCACCGGCGCGCTGCCGGTGGTGGCATAAGGAGACTGCCGATGACCACACTCTGGCAAGCCAGTCAGCAGTTGCAGAGCGGTGATGCTTTGCCCGAAGCATTTACTGAATCCGCGTTGCAGGCCGCACAAAATCCTGAACAACAGGGCTCATTAGTGTTCACGCAACGCTATGCAGCTTCGGGCAGCGCGGCAAATGCTCGCTGGCAGGCGAAGCAGGCGTTAAGTGCCATTGATGGACTGCCTGTCAGCATTAAAGATCTGTTCGATGTCCAGGGAGAGGTGACCACGGCCGGTTCACGCTTACTGGCCGATGCGCCAGTGGCAGTTGCTAATGCCAGCGTCGTCGATAAGTTGCTGCTGGCGGGCGCCGCAATCGTCGGTAAAACCACTATGACGGAGTTCGCTTTTTCGGGCTTAGGCATCAATCCACATTACGGCACGCCAGTCAATCCGTGGCAGCGCGAGCAGCAGCGTATTCCCGGCGGATCATCCTCTGGCGCGGCCGTTGCGGTTGCTGAGGGCATGTGCCTTGGTGCCGTTGGCACCGATACCGGCGGTTCGGTACGAATCCCTGCTGCACTCTGTGGCCTGACTGGCTTCAAACCCACGGCAGAGCGCATCAACCAGAGAGGAACGTTACCGCTTTCGACCTCACTCGACAGCATCGGCGTGATCGCGGACGACGTGCGCAGCTGCTGGTTGCTGGATAGCATCATTGCCGATCGGCCGCTGGATTTACAGTTGCTGGATCTGCGTAACGCGCGCTTTGCCGTGCCGCAAACGCGCGTGCTGGATGGTCTGGATCAGCATGTGGCGCAGGCCTGGCAGCATGCCATCACACGTCTTAAGCAGGCGGGTGCGACAGTTATCGACATCACGTTGCCTGAGCTGAATGAGCTTAACGATATGAATGCGCGTGGCGGCATCACGGCTTATGAAGCCTGGCAATGGCATAAAAAAACCGTGCAGGCACAACCTGAAACTTACGATCCCCAGGTGCTGGCGCGCATCCAGCGCGGCAGCCATCTCACCGGGCAGGATGCAGCTGAACTTTACCAGCAGCGTGCTGCCTGGCAACAACGCATCAACGCAGCGCTGAGTGATTTTGATGCGTTACTGATGCCAACTGTTCCGCTTGTCGCGCCCACTATCGCGTCACTCAATGATGCGCAGCGCTATATGGAAATTAACGCGATGATGCTGCGCAATCCCAGCATTATCAACATGCTGGACGGCTGTTCTCTCTCTTTGCCCTGCCACCGACCGGGTTCTGCTCCGGTTGGCCTGAGCCTTGCTTCGATTCATGGTGATGACGCCAGCCTGATCAGCTGGTCGCTTGCTGTGGAAACTGCCCTTAACCGGAGATCCTGATGATGACTAAACCCCACGGCATGCTGTATGTCGCCACCAACATTGGCGCTGAAGATGAGGCTGACTTTAACCAGTGGTATGACCATGAACACGTAGAGGAGCGGGTAGCCATTACGGGATTTTTGAGCGGTACACGCTATCAGGCAATAAACGCTGAGCGTAAATATCTCGGTTTATATGAAACCGATTCGCTGGAAGCCTTTACCAGCGCCGATTATCACGCCGCATTTACGCACCAGACGGCATGGTCGGTAGAGAATCTGCAAAAAATGGTGAATCCCATGCGCCGGGTGAGCGCAGTAGTGCACAAGCATGGCAAAGGCACGGGCAATCAGTTAGCTGTGTTGACGCTGCAAGCGATCAATGACAGCGCGCTAAGCGCCTGGCAGCAGCAAATAAGCCAGACGCCGGGCTACATCTCATCCAGCGTGCTGATGCCAGACAGCGTCCTGAGTTCGCCATTACCGAAAGAAAGCCAGGATCATCGGAAAATGCAGCCGATGCTGCTGATTCATTGCAGCGATGCACTGTGCTGCGATCGCCTGGCTGCTGCCGCGGTACAGGCATTTGCGGGAGATATACAGCGTTATGCCCTCAACTGGCAGTTAACAAAACAGGAGCTGACCCATGGCTGATACCGATTCTCTGCACCATGCGGCAGGCGCAGTGCGTACCAAATCGAAGACCGGGCGTCTGGCTGCTGCCAGTTCGATTGGCACCGCGCTCGAGTGGTACGATTTTACCGTTTACAACATCATGGCCGCGCTGGTGTTTAACCATGTCTTTTTCCCCAGCTTCGATCCGCTGGTCGGTACCATTCTGGCATTTTCAACCTATGCGGTAGGCTATATTTCACGTCCACTAGGGGGATTCGTGTTCGGCCACCTTGGCGATGTTGCGGGGCGCAAAGCGGTGTTGATCATCACGCTGGTGATTATGGGCGTTACCACGGCGTTAATGGGCTTGCTGCCGGGCTATGCGGTCTGGGGCATCTGGAGCCCGGTTCTGTTAGTCGCACTGCGGTTTGTACAGGGCATCGCGCTGGGCGGCGAATGGGCAGGGGCCGTGTTGTTATCGATGGAGCATGGCGACGCGAACAAACGCGGGCGTAATGCCTCATTTGCGCAGGTTGGCCCATCCTGCGGCACGCTGATCGGTACTGGCTTTATTACGTTGGTTACGGTAATGATGAGCGCCGATCAGTTTCAGGCGTGGGGCTGGCGCATTCCTTTCCTGCTAAGCCTGGTACTGGTAATTTTTGGCCTGTGGCTGCGTCGCGGTGTGGAAGAGACGCCAACCTTTGTCGCCATGCAGGAACAAGAGAAAACCACGCACACGCCGTTAAAAGAGGTTTTCGTAAACTATCCGAAACAGCTATTCATTGCCGGTGGATCGCGTATCGGCTCCGATGTGCTTTACGCGCTGGTGGTCGTTTTTACGCTGACCTATGTCACCACTGTACTGCAATTACCGCGTCCACTGGCGTTAATGGCTACGATGCTAGGCGCAATAGTTAACGCGATCACGGTGCCGATGTTTGGCGCGCTTTCAGATAAGTGGGGGCGACGCCCGGTTTACATTACCGGTGCGCTGCTGGCGGTTGTCTGGTCTTTTCTGTTCTTTGTGTTGCTTGATAGCTCGCATCCGGTGCTGATCGTGCTGGCGGTGATTGGCGGTTTGCTGATCCACGCGATGATGTACGGACCGCAGGCAGCGTTTGTCACTGAGCAGTTCCCTGGTCATGTGCGTTACGCGGGTTCATCCCTGGCATACACCCTGGCGGGAATTGTCGGCGGTGGTTTTGCGCCCCTGATCATCACCACGTTATTTAAAGAGACGGGCAGTACGCTGTGGGTTTCTTTGTACGTCAGTTTCGCATTGGCGATTACGCTATTCGCTTTGTGGAAAGCCAAAGAGACTGCTCATCGTCAGGATTAAGGTTGTCATGGCGAAGGATTGCCTTTATCTGTTCAGCCCAGCAAAAATCTTTCTATCTTCACAAGGGAAAGTGGAATTCAGCCCTTATTTTTATGCCTGAATTCAAGAACGCATAAATATACCTTATGTCAAAACATGATTTTCATGTGTTTAATCACTTAATTATGGGAACGACTGGTCGCTGCTTAGAAGTCTGCCGCTGGCACAGAGCGTACGGATGTCAGGCTATCAAATCACGGGACATCTGATTTTCTGAAAGGGAAAAGCCCCTCGCTGAGATGACAGAACAACGCTAACGAGCTTACTCAATTTACAAAGGCAAACCACTTGCACGGAGCATGCAATTCTTAACTTTTTCTGAATACTGTCTATGCTTTCTCCTGCGCTGTTTTTTAGCGTTGTCAATCACCCTGCGTAAATAAACACCATGCGTCGTTTCTTCAGGAAGGCATCCACAGCATGCTCTTTTGAATGTCGGCTTCTGGGATAAAGCGGACTAACACGCGAGCCAATATCCACTATGAGTGAGGAGCGGACATAAAACCTTAGAATGCACTGAAGCAGGAAAACATCTGGATTAACCTTGCCGATCTTCTGGGTTATCAAATCACTTTTGTTCCGCTCCATCCATGTCGTTGAAAAACACCATATCTTTGTAGGGATGCTTCAAACATGCACTAAGGCGACTGTTTAAATCCCCATCATGAATTTCCAGCTTGTGCCCATCAGGATCCAGAAAGTAGATGGACTTTCCTTCACTTTTGTTCGATTTCCATTCCTTAATCCCAAATGATTTTAAGTGATTAGCAAACACATCAAAATCTTTGCTTCGAATACTGAAGGCATAGTGAGTGTAATCCTGCCGAGGACTAATCTCGTCAGCAGAAAGACACAGCCACAAATCACCCAGACAAAGGTAAGCACCAGAGGGCCATCTGGCCTTAGGTGTAAAACCTAATGTCTCCACGTAAAAATCAAAACTTCTGGAAATATCGTTTACAGCGATTGTTATATGGTTCAGCCCAGTAAGCATTTACGGTCTCTTAAGCAAGCCCAGGAAAGTTACAAGCTACCATAAATCTTTACTCCCCTCAGTTGAATGAGAGTCGCTTCGCAATGTCTGCTTCTGGCACTGAACGGACGCTGTACCGCAATACCGATTTTGCCCGCAGTCTCCAGCGCAAAGTTGTATTGTGTCTTTCATACGTATTGTTGCTGTTTTATGGCAACCGCCTCTTTTCCTTATCGCTGAATAATATCCACCCTGTGGTTGTGGGCATCATCCACTAAATGAATCTTGTCGTCAGGCAATTGGATGCCATCCAGTGTGACCTGATACTCACTTTCACCACGCGAAATAGTGATGCAATACTGACTCTGTCTGTGTTGATAGGTCATGCTAAATGAAGGCCAGTCATCGGGTAACTGTGCATGGATGATAAGCGTATCACCATGACGTTTTATTCCGAGCAACTCTTCAGTCACCAGACGATAGGCCCAGCCCGCGGAACCGGTGTACCAGCTCCATCCAGCGCGCCCGATATGGGGGGGGACACTGTACACATCGGCACTCATAACATAAGGTTCTGCCTTGTACGTGTTGATGCCCTCAGGTTGCAGTGTGTGGTTTATTGGGTTGATCATTGACCAAAGTCGCCAGGCTCGCGATTTTTCCCCCATACGCGCAAACGCCATCACAGCCCAGATTGCACCATGCGTGTACTGCCCGCCGTTCTCCCTTACGCCCGGCAGATAACCCTTTATATAACCCGGGTCAGACCCGTGGCCATCAAACGGGGGGGTTAACAGTTTGATCAGGCCCGCATCTTCATCTACCAGATAGTTGTCCAGCGACTGCATTGCCTGGGCACTACGTACAGGATCAGCTGCGCCAGACAGGACGGACCAGCTTTGGGCAATCGCATCAATACAGCACTCCTGTGACCCTCGTGATCCCAACGGCGCACCATTGTCAAAATAGCCGCGCAGGTACCATTCACCATCCCAGGCCGTAGATTCGAGGTTTTTTTGCAAGCGCAACGCTTCTGAATGGCATAATGTAGCCACGTCGGCGTCCTGTCGCTGCTCAGCCAGTGCCGCAAAACGCTGTAAAATATCGTAGAGGAAAAAGCCGAGCCAGACGCTTTCCCCTTTGCCTTCAATCCCAACCAGATTCATACCATCATTCCAGTCGCCAGCCCCCATCAGCGGCAGACCATGCTCGCCAAAGAGTAATCCCCGTTCAACGGCTTTTACGCAGTGCTGCCACAGTGTTTCTTCGATATGGCTTATAACCGGAGTATCGTAAACAGACTCTTCGCCGGGCTTGAGCTGACGGCCTTCGAGATAGGGAATGTGCTGCTCAAGCACGCCGCTATCCCCCGTTATATCTACATAGTGACAAACTGCGAGCGGGAGCCAGAGGTAGTCATCCGAACAGCGGGTGCGCACACCATTGCCGAGCGGAGGATGCCACCAGTGCTGAACATCCCCTTCAGTGAACTGCCTTGAGGCACAGAGCACGATCTGGCTGCGCAATCGCTCCGGTGCAACATGGCTCAGCGCCAGTGTATCCTGCAGCTGGTCGCGAAAACCAAATGCACCGCCGGACTGGTAATACCCGCTGCGCGCCATAATGCGGCAGGCTATCGTCTGGTAGAGTAACCAGCCGTTCACCAGCAAATCAACACTGCTATCGGGTGTCTGAACCACGACTTTATCAAGAATTTTGTGCCAGAAATGATGAATCTGGTCCAGTGACTGGCGTGCGTTATCCTCATTCAGAAAATGGGCAAGCGTCTCCTGAGCCTGAACCAGGTTGCCTGCCACGCCGAGGACAAAAACAAAGATTTTCTGGTCACCATCGATAAGGGTGGCTGTCGACTGTAGCGCGGCACAGGGATCAAGACCGGCCCCCGTCTGGCCTGAGAGTCTGCGCAATGTTAGGGCGGCTGGCGCGTGTAGTGAGCCATTGCGCCCCACAAACTCACGACGGTTACCCGTTACCGTGCTCAGGGGATCATTGACGGCGAAAAAAGCGGTGCGTTCACTGCCGTCAGAACCATAAAAGTTATTTGCCATTACCGCATTACCGGCAGACAGAGTGTGCGAATGCGTAATGATATGCGCGGCAGAGTGTGCACGCGTTGCCCCAAGTGTCCACTCCACGTAGCCGGTGACAGCTAATTTACGCGTCCGGCCCGAATGGTTACTGAGCTTCAGGATCGCAAGTTTAACCGGGGCCTGTTCGGCTACCAGTATCGTCAGTTCACTGTCTATCCCGTTTTCACGGTGGGCGAAGACGCTGTAACCAAAACCATGGCGAGTAAGATAGTCGCCTTTCCCGCGTATGGGCAAGATCATGGGTGACCAGCACGCACCGCTCTCTTCATCGCGCAGATAAAACGCTTCGCCGCTTCGGTCACTCACCGGATCGTTTTCCCAGGGCGTTAAACGGTATTCATGGGCATTTTCAAACCAGCTATAGGCCTGTCCGGCTTCCGAAATTACACTGCCAAAATTGTCGTTTGCCAGTACGTTTGACCAGGGCGCTGGCGTCGGTTCATTCTCTCTTAAGCGGATCTGATACTCCCGGCCATCCTGAGAAAATCCACCATATCCATTGAAATGACGTAACGAACCCGTATCCGGTATCCAGTCGGTATGGTGATTGTTACCGGGTATTATCTCCGGCACAAAAGGCCTGGCGATGATATTTGTCGCGCCAGTGCGTTGGTTAAGTTGTTCTTTAATGCTGTCAGCACGATCATCCAGACTCAGGCAGGCCACGCTCATCAGCAACAGCTTATCCTCGGCAGTTAAATGTTCGCCGTTTCGTACAAAAATTCCACCGGGTTTATCCAACAGGCTGGCTTCTGAACCCGCGTAGATTAAATCCATAATCTGTGTCTGTAACACCTGTTGGTAGCCACCGGCACTGTTATTCAGAATCACGAGATCCACTTCCAGCCCTTTCATTCGCCAATATCGATGCGCCTGGATCAGTGTGGCAACGGAGGCGATTCTTTCCTCGCTGGTGAGGGTAAGCAGAACAATCGGCAAATCGCCTGAAATACCCCAGCCCCACAGGCCAGACTGACCACGCCGGTTACGACTGATAGCCTGTTGGTCACTGCGTAATTCCTGGCCGGGATAAAGAACTGCGCTGGCGAGGCGGTTAAATAAGGTTGCATCCCCTTCACTGGCATTCATCTGCCGTAACACGACCAGACTGTGAGACCAGGCCAGTTCAAAAACGCGATTGGCGATAGGATGGTCGCGATATTTTTCCATTAATTCGAGACTTTGCTGACGGTTTTCACTGATGCCATACACGATATCAATGGTGACAGGTTGTCCGGGCTGGAGTCTGATCGCGTGAGATATCGACAGTATTGGATCCAGCACGGCCCCGAAAGTGTTGCTGAGCGGCCCGTCGGTGTTTACCGCCTGAGCATCTTCCGGACTTCTTCCACGACCAAGAAATCTGGCCCTGTCAGTTTCAAACGATACGTTTCTGGAACAATCACCCTGTACCACCATCATATGAAACAGGTACGGGCTTTGTTCATCCGGTGAGCGTGAACGTCGATGGCACAGGATGGCATCCCGCGCAGGATCTATCTCAGTCTGGATAAACAGGTTGCTGAATGCAGGGTGCGCCTGATCGCTGGCGTCCGGTGCCAGCACCACTTCAGCATAGGTCGTCAGTTCTAACGTCCGCGCTGTTCGACCATGATGCATCAGAGTGACACGACGTAGCTCAATGTCATCTTCCGGGGAAACGACAACCTGAGTTTTAACGCTAATCGATCCGAGCACGCGTCTGAATTCAGCGCCCGCATCGGTAAAAATAATTTCATCATTGCTGATATCCGCCTTACTACCCGTAGGTTGCCAGGTAGTACTCCATACCTCGCTGGTCAGTGGATCGCGGATATAGCAGAATGTTCCCCAATTATCACGAGTGGTATCGCTGCGCCAGCGCGTGAGCGCAATGTTTTTCCAGCGACTATAACCACCACCGCCGGTTGTTATCATCAGATGATAATGTCCATTGGAAAGTAATTGTATTTCCGGGGTCGGGCTGTCCGCTCCGGTGAAAATGCGCGGTTCATAGCGTACCGGCTTAACCCTTCCTTCATGGGACTCAAAATGACGACGCGGACTATACAGCTCGACTGCATCAGGTACGCGCTCCTGCAACAGTAGACTGGCCGATCTGAAAGCGGGACTCGACATGAATCGCGTGGCCATTGGCGCATCAAGCAGCAGATGCCCCAGCGCCTGGAAGGCCATACCCTGATGGTGCGCCATCCAGGACTGTACGACTAAAAAAAGCTGACCGGATGCCAGACGCGATGGCGTATAGTCCAGCGCTTCATAAAACCCATATTCACCGTGCGCGCCGTTTTTCTCCAGAGTGAACAGATTTTCACAGGCTTTCTGCGGGGCAACCAATAACGCCAGCAGGGTGGCATATGGCGCAACAACCATATCGTCAGCGAGTCCACGCCGAAGACCCAGACCGGGTACGCCAAATGCCTGATACTGATAATTGTGTTGGACATCAAACGCATGATAGCCAGATTCGGAGACACCCCATGGCACACCACGCTCTTTACCCCAATCTATCTGCCGTATCACCGCGGATTTGCTCATCGTATCCAGCAGGCTGCCGTGCCATGTCGGCATCACCAGATTCGGCATCAGATATTCAAACATTGAACCGCTCCATGACATCAGGGCGGTCTCCCGATCTATGGTGGTAAACAGGCGGCCGAGTGCATACCAGCTTTTAATCGGTAGCTGATTTGTCGCAATAGCAACAAAACTGGTCAGGCGGATTTCAGAGGGAAGAAGATCGTAATGGCTTTTGTCCAGCGCGTTGGTTTCGCAGTTGTAACCCACACTCAGCATACTGGTCGCACTATTGTAGAGAAATGCAAAATCCATTCGTGCATGGTCAGCCAGTCGTTGCTCAAGTTCGCTGATAATGTTCAGCCGTAGCCTGGCCTGGCTTATTACAGCAGTCGGAAGAGGGACGCCATCAATTGTTGCCGCGCCTGCCAGTTCAATCAGCGCAGGCAATGACTGCGTATCAGACGTCACGGGTAACCACTCAAGCAGTGTCGACCATTCATCGCAAAACTGCTGAAGTTGACAGACAAGATGCGCCGTCCAGCGCTTAACAATACTGATCTCATGATGACTGCGTTGAGTCAGATCATGGCAATGCGCCTGCATCTTTCTTAGTTTGCTGAACATCTGTCCGGCAGGTAATGATGCTTCACTTAAACACTCATTGCGCAGCAGTCGCAGACTGGCTGGGGCGTGATGGCCCCAGTATTTCTCGAGAACACTAAGGGTATCGTTTAGCCCCCCGACTATTAGCTCAGGATTCAACACGGGCTGATGGCGCATGGCTGACAACCCTTCACGCAGCGTCAGTAAATGACCGGCCATATTGCCGCTATCGACACTGGAAACATAACGCGGGCTGAGCGGTGCCAGCGTGCGGGTGTCATACCAGTTATACAGATGTCCCCGGTAGTGCTCCATCTTATCCAGCGAGTCGAGCGTCTGTGTAATGCGCTGCAATGCAACCCCGCCAGGGAGATAACCAAAATCCCAGGCCGTAAGGTTAGCCATCAGGGAAAGCCCGATGTTGGTGGGAGAAGTACGATGCGCAATTTTCGGCTTCGGGATTTCCTGATAATTGTCAGGAGGAAGCCAGTTATCTTTTGCCGTTGCGAATGTCTCAAAAAAAGCCCAGATTTCCCGGCTGGTCTGACGCAAAAGTTGTTTTTGTTCCGGCGTGGGCAGGAAAGTCTTACGCGCCGGCGGGCGGCTCAGCCAGCTCAACAACAGCGGTGCCATACACCACGACAAGCCGATTATCAGGGCAATGGTCAGCCATTTCGGCGCAAAAATCAGGGTAAGCACGATAAGTGCCACCCCACAAGCCACATTCAGCCACATAGCACGATAAAAACGGAAAACAGAAAAAGTGGACTGGAGGCTATCAGGAGTGTGACTGGACCACTCGGTCAGATTTCGCTGGCTGATGCCAAGGCGCCAGAGCGTCACTGTGATTGCGTACAGCGAATAGCCCGCTTCATGCGGCAGTAAAATAAAATTAAGCCCAACCCGGGAAATTCGTTTCATCGCTCCGGCAGAGACGAGCACCATGTGCTGCTTAAGCGGGCGACGAGGTGGCTTATGGATAAGATCAAGAATGATACATAACGCGGCAGGCAGCAGCCAGATGAGAGTCAGGACACCTGACCAGTACACCGGATTGGGTACCCATAGTAGCGCGCTGAACAGCAGCACCAGTAAAGAGGACGCGACCAGACTGCGCCGAAGATTATCAAATAGCTTCCACCTGGAGAGCGCAGATAACGGATTTTTATCTTTTGTGCCATCTGCTTTCCTGACACGAATTTTAAGCCAGTTGAGCAGTTGCCAGTCGCCACGGATCCAGCGCGTGCGGCGCGCAACATCGGACAAATAGTCATTCGGATACTGCTCGTAAAGTAAGACCTCGCTCAGCAGTCCGGAACGGGCATAACATCCTTCAAGCAGATCGTGACTGAGAACCAGATTTTCCGGACAGATGTTGGTGGTGGCCTCCGTAAAAATATCGACATCATAAATGCCTTTCCCAACGAAAGAACCTTCTTCAAAAAGGTCCTGATAGATATCTGAAGACATCATCGAATATGGGTTATTACCCGGTACGCTACTGCGCATAGCCGCATAGCGACCCTGTCCGTCACGGGGCATCTCCTCTGCCAGTCCCGGTTGTAAAATACCGTAGCCTTTAACCACCCTTTGACGGACCGGATCATACTCTGCCTTGTTCAGCGGATGCGCCATCGTGGCCACCATTTTATGGGCAGTGTCACGTGGCAGGAGGGTGTCACTGTCCAGCGTGATGACATACTTTATAAGGCCGGGTAAACGGTTCGCGGGCATGTCTGCAACGCTGGAAAACTGTGTGTCAGGATGGCGTAACCAGCTGTTCAGCAGCGCCAGCTTGCCCCGCTTGCGTTCATAACCCATCCAGATTCCCTGTGAAGCGTTCCATTCAGGCGATCGGTGGAGCAAATAAAAACGCTGACGGCAACATGGATAGCGCCGGTTAAGTATTTGTACGTCTGACATCGCCTGGCTTAACAGCGTGGATTGTTCTTCGGTATTTTCACTTGTTGAGTCAGCGAAATCAGTAACAAGCGCGAAGCAGAGATTATCGTCCTGATTGCCAAGCCAGCACACTTCAAGACTGGTGAGGAGTTTGCTAAAACTTTCACTGCTCGTCAGCATGCAGGGGATGGCAACCAGGGTCGAAGACGCAACCGGGATCCCCTTGGAAAAATCCATTCCTGGTAGCGGCCGGGGAACGCGAAACCGGGTCGTCGCCTCACTCAGCAAATCGCTTACCAGCTGACTCACCGCAATGATCAGGGGCAATGCCAGCAGTATCAACCCCCAGGCCATTCCCATATTCGCAGTTTTGAATAATATTGCTGCCGTTGCCGCCGTGGTTAAAAGGCTCATGCTTCCCAGCCAGGAGAGCAGGGGAAATTTGTTAAAATTGTGCCGCAAACGTTTAAGACCAGAGATATTTACCGAAAGATGACGCTCCAGCTCATGTCGTCCTTCGCCCATCAGAAAATAACCAATATGGTATTGTGGCAGGCCGGGTTCTGTTTTGCCCGACAGCGCCAGTAGGCGGTTTGCCACTTCCGGCTCGCCGAGTTGGCTCCCCCGGGCCAGAATCTCAATCACATGGCGATAATGATCGCGGGTATCAAAATGCATGCGGGGGTAAATCCCTGCAGGATCACGACGTAATGTCTGCTCCACGATACTCATGTTCTCGGCGAAATCGGCCCAGTTGGTTTCATTGATCAAGCGTAAACCGGCAATACTGTTGCTGACAGAGAGTTGGCTGGCCGCAAGCTGCTGGTTAAAGCGATGTATTAGCGCCTGGGTAGTAAGATTTTGTTCGGCAAGCCGCTGTTCAACCCAGCTAAGAGGTAGCGCCAGCGCAATGCCATGTCCGTGCAACCGACGAACCATTTCAGCGACAAAGGCGCTGCTTAATGGTGGGCGTGCACGCGCCATGTCTGCAATAACCATGATTAAGTCGGCTGGCGCTTTTTCCGCACATTCGGTCATGCGTGTAATCCACATATCAGCAAGACTGCGTTCCTGCTGAGCCTGAACAACTTCGATACTCACCCGGCGGAGGTTTTCAATAAGTGCAAGGCGAAGCATACCGGGTAAAGCCCAGACTTCGCCTAACGTCAACGGCGTCACCTGCTGATAGGCGTTAAGGTAGCTGGTCAGGCTGGCGATATCCCAACGTCCGTCACCATGCACAATGGCCTCCGTAGCAATATCATAGATACGCGGACAAAGTTGTGGCGAGGTGAGTGAGGGAAGACCCTTACCAAAGCTGGGCGGCAAATGCTGACGGACGTTACGAATTTGCTCCTCAATCAGGTAATAGTTGTCCAGCAACCACTCCCCGGCAGGCATTATCCCCGACTTTTTTCCCTCGTTAAGGATGTAACAGTTTTGAGTAATGACGGCTTCGTTTTCACCCAGACGTTTGAGCAGATAATACGGCAATTTGTCCGGGGACAATTTGTGGTTATGCGCCAGTTTCTGGCCATAGCGCTCAAGCTGAGGGGTTGAGAACAAATCTGGATGCGGACTGTTTTCAGCCATCATGTCACTGGACGAAATCACAGCACATTCGGGTGCTTTTGCCAGGAGAGGGGAGGAGCGAAACCATACCATGGGATTTATTTTCATAGTGTTGCTCTAGTGCGACGTTAACGCGCAGGAGCAGTTGAAAAATCAGTTCAGAAACGTTCTCTCAGGATGTGCTTAAGGCATCAGGGATTTATCAACTGCTGGTCCAGGTATTCACTACAGGATATCGAAGATCGTTAGTCACCCGGTCGGGCGCTAGTGTGGTGAGACAAACAGGGCTTTGCACCCGGGACAAATCATCGCCTGTTTCAGGCGCACTTTAGAGGCTGGCTGTTCTGAACGTAAACTACATGCAGGACAGACAACGCTGGACGTACCACTCATGAGCTTCCTTGCGTAACGGAGGAGAGACATGGTGATTAACCTTTCAAGGAATGAGCCTCATACTACCATCAATGGTTGAATTTTAGTCGATTTGTTTTGTTTTATTATGACTGGCCTGACCGCACCTGATAGAGAACCCTCGATCTTTCCGTTGGCATAAACCTGCAACTAATACCAACGAGTGTCAGGCTCGCGCAAGTCGGATATACACTGGCAAATTAGCGCATGGATGAAAATCATCATTAACTATGATAAATATGGCAGCATAAAGAATATTTGCATAGTAAACATCAGCATCCCTGCACGAAGAGGATCAAACGAGATGCTTTAGCATGATGAATTTATTCCGTTCACTGGCGAGAGTTAAAGCGATCAGTTTTAAAATTAAGCGGCGTAACAGGTCAGACGAAATAAAAAATAATAACGTTTTTTTTAAAATGTGGTGTGGATAATCAGATGCTGATGCCTGACATGCAGTGAAAACGTCACAATCGCCTCCGGGTTGGCGCTCCAGTCGCCAGCCTTAAAAGAAATCAGGTTCTCTCTGAAGGGGCTTCTGACCCAACTTTCTGACCCTGTAGCCGCAACAAGCGCCAGGCTGCTTATTTACAGAGTTCGTGAGTGTCAGCTATTCACTTAATTTTGTATGCCTGTTATGAATCTAATCAGTCAGGCTTTACAAATATCGACTTGCAGTGTGGGCAGAGCAAATTTCGTTTTTTACCTATTTTTTTTATCGACTGTTGTGACTCTTTTTCACATATCGGACAGATAGATGCAGAAGTTATTTCGACAATTTGGTCCATAATTCGATTGAAGAAGGACATCAGGTTTAGCCTTAAAAATGAATGAGACTTATTCTACCACTACTGGTTATTTTTTGTACTAACAGTAAACGATTATAGCTTTAATAAACATTTCTGCCGGATAGATTCACCGGTTGGTACACATTAATATGAGGAACATCCGCTTCGGGTACTGAGCGGATATAGCCTTGTTGACGTCCGCTAAGAGCGAAGAGCGGACATTGGGCATCACTTCTGCCTGGCACAAAATAATGCCAGTTAATGGTGTAAGCACGTAGCCGCTTGTCTCGACGGCCATACACCAGGATGTTCATCGCTAAGATTTGTGATGGCAATTCAGTGCGGTCCTCATCCTTACGCTTTCTGTTTCCACCATTTCTGCTGTCTCAAGCGGTTCATCTATACTGACTATTACAGCGGTCATTTGCTCAGGATGCCGCGCCGTCGTCAGCATTTTCATTTTTCAGAATGAGTCAGACGCGGTGCGGCTGTAGAAATTCTTTTATCCGGAAGACGCCCGATGAAAATAACGGAATTTGTTTATTCAGCCTTAATTGGCCTTGTCGCCAGTTGCCGTTCTATGACACCAATGGCGGCTCTCGCTGCAGCACGCATTGCCGGACGCGACACATCAGGCAGGCTTCTGCTGCTGGATCGTCCCCTGTTCAAATATGGTGCGTTAGTGATGGGTGCAGGTGAACTTTTTGGTGACAAGATGAAGTCCGCGCCAGACCGCACTGTGTTTTTGGGCTTGTCAGCACGCGTGGCCAGTGCAGGGATTGCAGGCGCCGCGCTGGCACCCGTTGGAGAAGAAAAAACCGGGGCAGCGATCGCTATTTCTACCGCTGTGCCACTTGCCTATGCCACGCTTGCGGCACGCAAAAAGGCTATGGGTGAAATGAGTCAGACCAGAAGCGGACTCATTGAAGATACGCTCATCGTCGCTATCGGCGCCGCGGTGGTCTTCTTTGCCACACGCCCAAAACGTGTTTGAACGTACTCTTTATTCAAATGATGATCCCGGCTAGCCATCATGAAGGGGTAAGTAACGTCTTCTGGTATAAACTGACTGTCACTCACTCAGCCCAATGTTCGCTCTGAGCAAACCGCGGATCTTTGACAGCGTTTCTCACTCAATGTGAAAACTGGGATACGTTAGCTGTCAACCAGCGATTAAACGCACAATCAGGGGAAATAGAACCATGCTGTAGAAATGAGGTCATTTTTGATTTCAAAAACAGCAACGCTCTCCAGAGGCTGTTCAGATAAACCATATATTAATTCGTGATCGAAAACTTTATTACCCATTACGATTCTGGAAATAAGTTCTGCTCTAAGTAACGGATTGTTAAAGCGATTATTTATGTAAAACTCACGTAATGATTCTTTACCAACTGTTGAAGGACGCTCACCTGGCATCCGGTAGCCTTTGAAATCCTCTGAAAAGCAAGACATGAATGCTTCAATATTGTGTGCATTATAGGCTTCAAACTGAGCTTTAACGGGTGAATCGGTAGACATAAAAGCACCCCATGTGATTTTTTATTCATTTTGATTGCATATAAAATCACATGGGGTGCGTAATAACAAGTTCAAAAATAAACTGAGTCAAATTTTGATGCAGTCCTTTTCTGACACAAAGCGGACTGACAGCAGGTCGGTGTCTGCTATGAGCGAAAAGCAGACATAGCAATTTAATGTAAAAGCGCCCTGATGATACCTGGGACAGACTTATTTCACAGGTTTCAGGACACTTTACTGTTAGCCAGGATCAGATAAAACGGGCTTTCTCCGCCCATTTCTCAGGGAACCCATGGGCGCATAACGCCGGCTCAATGCTCATTACTTTTGCATCTGCAATGCTATGCATGATAAAGGGATCTTCCTGTAGAAAGTTATGAATATCTCTGACGTTATCCCCCTGAAAAAGTATATAGCCGCCAGCACCATTGCTGAACGGGCCGGCAAAAAGGATTTTCCCTTCATTAAATCCCCTGACCAGCCATTGCTTATGTGCGTCAAGTTCAGCAGAAATCGCATCGGGTTGTGTCAGGTACGTAAGCGTTACGGCGTGCAGCATGATTTATTCCTTAACGGCAGAAACAGCATTAATGGCCTGGGGTATCAGGGACAACGAACGGGAAATTTCTATGAGCTTTACTTCATCGCCTTTAGATGTACCTTCAGCACGAACAAATTCAACGCACGAGATGCCCAGAAAGCCCAGAAACTTACACAGGAATTTTTCCTGGAAGTCCATTTCTTCCAGTGACGTACCGGTGTAAAAACCACCCCGGGCAGAGGCAATGATGACTTTTTTTCCGCCAGCCAGACCGACAGGTCCCGTTGGGGTATAGCTGAAGGTTTTGCCTGGCTGGGCAATCCGGTCCATCCAGGCCTTCAGCTGGCTGGAAACAGAAAAGTTGTACATTGGCGCGCCAATAACTATCACCTCGCTTTCAAGGAACTCCGAGACCAGAGAGTCTGATAACTTTCGTTCAGATTCAAGCCGGGCTCCAGCTACCGGCAGACCGGCAACAGGCCTGAATCCTGCAGCAATCTCACTGGTAAGATGACTGATTTCGTCTTTTACAAGATCCCGGTAAGTGAGCTGATGCTCCTGACCGGCAGCCATCAGCTGTTTCACTATTTCGGCCGTCAGCTGTCGGGTTACAGAAAATTCATTGTTGATACTGGAATCAAGATGGAGAATTTTCATTGCATATTTTCCTGGGATGAGGGGTCAGTGAATACTCTGCGCCGCCTTTATAATCAGTGCGGTCACGTCTTCGGGATGAGAAATCATGGACAGATGATCTGAGCGAATCCGCGAGATGCTAGCGCCGGCCTCATGAGCAAAACCGGCCTGTACTGACGGATTCAGCGCGTTGTCATTTTCTGTGAGTAGATACCAGGAGGGTTTCTTTCGCCAGGCGGCTTCCTTCACTTTTTCCTGAAAGGCGGCAGCGGCGACAGGCTGCTGCACAGCAGCGAGCAGCTGGCTCTTTTTGATGCTTATCTCATTAGCCATTACCTGATGAAACAGCCCGGGCTCATCAAGCCAGATAAGGCCGTTTTTATCGGCTTCCATACCTTTCATGGGGGCATGAAATTGCGCCAGTGCATCAGATACGGATTGATTGCTGTCAGGAACAAGGGCGGATAAATAGACCAGTCCCTTGACGTTGCTGGCATTGCCGGCCTGCGTTATCACGGCACCTGCCCATGAATGACCAACGAGCAGAACGTCACCATTCTGGCGCTCCAGTACGCGCTCAGTTGCAGCCACATCATCCCGCAATGAAGTCAGGGGATTCTGAACAGCCGTTACGTGGTAGCCGCGGTCCTGCAACAGGGAGATGACGTCAGACCAGCAAGAGCCATCAGTAAAGGCACCGTGAACCAGCACGATATTCTTTACACCTCCATCCTGTGCCATAAGCATCGGGTTGTGCGTTAACAACAGACACAAAATAAAAGCGCCTTTTCGCAGCGCGCCGGACATCACATTTTTCATCCACATAACTGTGTTTTCCCCGGGGTTTTAATTTCAGCCAGTGTAATCACTCTAAAAGAGGGTATGTAGTGTCATAAATGACAGGTAAGATGCAAAATCGGACATTTTCCATTACTGGAGGTAAATATGCGTGTTGCGTTACTTGCACTTCCGGGCAGCATGCGTTCGGCGCTTGCGGGGCTGGCTGATATGTTCTGGCTGGCGAATCAGGTGATCGTGCAAAACCCTTCGGTCAACCCAGAGCTATCCAGGAATACACCTTTTTTTGACGTCAGGACGATTACCGCTGACGGGAAGCCGGTCAGGGATGTTCAGGGACGAATTATCGAAAGTGATGGCTCGTTTAATGAACCGGACAGCTTCGGGCTGATCATTGCCAGCGGTATGCAGCTGGATGAGCAAAGGTTCCCGTCTGACAGAGCTGCCGTAGCGAGTGCGGCCGGCTGGATAAGGCGAAAGTATTCAGAGGGAAGCTGTGTTGCCGCAGCCTGTGCAGGGGGCTTTGTGCTGGGTGAGGCAGGCTTACTCAACGGGCGGGTATGCACCACAACGTGGTGGTTATATCCAACTTTTGCAGAACGCTATCCAATGGCAAAACCTGTATGGGGAAAAGCTCTGGCCGAACAGGACAATGTGATCACCGCAGGCGGACCACTTTCATGGGTTGATCTGGCTATACACGTGGTTCGCAGTCACGCAGGTAGTGAACTGGCAAAGCTGACCGCTGACATGGCCGTTGCTGACAGCCAGCCTCTGTCACAGCAAATTTATGCGCCCGCCGGATTTCTCAACTCAAGGCATCCTTTGCTGACTAAAGCAGAGAATTTGCTTCGTTATCAGAACCCTGCAATGACTGTAGAGCAGCTTGCTGCAGCCCTGAATATGACGACCCGGACGCTTAACCGCAAAATGAAAACGCTCGTCCAGGAAAGCCCGAAAGACTTCATTACGCGGGTTCGCATCGAAACGGCATCCGTACTTATGGAAAGCCCCGGGAAAACCCTTTCCCAGATCGCCAGTGCATGCGGGTACGGCGATGAAACGGCTTTCAGGCGCGCCTTCAGCACCATAATGGGGATGTCACCCGGGAGTTTCAGAAAGCGACTTTCAACCAGGATCCCTTCAAACTCAGGCAACGAATGACCGCGCTGCGCTTTCACCGTCCTGATGTTCTTGCTGGTGCGCTGCTCAGCTGCTGTTCCGGTCTGATGTAACTTCTGGCCGGTATCAGGAGCCTGAAAAAAATGCTAACCGGAATAATGGCTGTCTGACCTGACATCTCAGGCGATATGGTCAAGCGGCAGTGGAGCAGGTTCTTTTACCACCTGTATAGCAAAAGTACTTCTGATATCGCGTACGCCGGGAAGCTGCAGCAACACCGTTGTATGAAAAACTTCATACGCTTTTAAATCAGGCACCACCACGTGTAACAGAAAGTCTGACTCTCCGGAAACCAGATAAGCTGAGATCACTTCTGGCAGTCGTGCAAGCGCCTGCCTGAGCTGGATTGCCTGTTCATGATCGTGCTTTTCGACTTTAAGCCCAACCATAACTGTCACCCCCAGCCCTACCTGCTCTCTGTCAACATTAGCGGTATAACCCCTGATGATGCCCTGTTTTTCAAGATTCCTTACTCTGCGCAGGCAGGGCGATGCAGACAGACCAATCTTTTCTGCAAGTTCAATATTAGAAAGCCTGCCTTCAGTTTGCAGCGCAGAGAGTATTTTTCTGTCAAATGAATCGAGTTTGAAATTTGGCATATTCAAATCACTTATTATTTTTTCCCGCAATATAATGCCAATATGTAACATTTATCTGTTCATTATGGCAAGGACGTGCCCTGGGTTTTAACGATAGAATTTTCCCAACTTCAACCCATTACAGGTTTTCTATGTCTGATTATTATTTATTCGCACTGTCGCTGGTGCTTATCTTTTCTTTACCAGGACCCGATATGATCCTGCTTCTGCAGACCAGCTCAACGGCAGGGAAAAGGGCGGGCTTTTTGACGGTACTCGGACTGGGCACGGCCAAGCTCTGCCACGTTATTTTGACGGCGCTGGGCCTGGGAACTTTGTTCAGGGTTGTTCCCGTCTCTTTTGAAATCGTAAAATATGCCGGTGCGGCTTATCTGTTCTGGCTGGGTGTGAAAATGCTGCGTCCGGCAGGCTTTTTTCATACTCCTGATGCGCATAAGTCAATCCGTATCCACAGGGGAATCCACTATTTTGTTAAGGGACTGCTGACTAATCTGCTTAATCCTAAGGCACTGCTTTTTACTTCTATTTTGTTGCCGCAGTTCATTTTTCCCGATAAAGGGAATGTCCCTTTTCAGTTTTTTTTACTTGGAGCAGCTCTGCTTATCATCGGATTTGTATTTGATACTGCTTATGCCCTGGGAGGCGTTTTATATGGGCGCTTTTTAGAAAAAAACCGTCGTTTCCAGCGGACACAGCAGTTTGCATTCAGCCTGCTGTTGATCGGCTTTGGTGTACGCCTTCTGATGATGAGCCATGTATGACATAGTTTGCTAAAAGCCATGGCTGCAGTTCTTCAGAGAAACAAACCTGAACGTTCGCTTCTGGCACGAAGCGGACGTCGGCTCCGTCCCAGGTCTGGGATCTTCCGTAAGAGAGCGTTAGCCATACACAGAGATCATCAGGCAGTCATCTGATAAAAAACAGGATTCGGACTTCGAAACGCCCTGATTCTAAGAGCATCCCATTTTCCGGCCCCTCGTTCTCTGATCCCACCTCCCAGCTTTGCCATCAAACGGACAACCCAGGGACAAATCAGGACAAAATACGGCAAGCGTGTAGAACCCATCAACGCTCTCTGCTATTCATGACGTTAAATCACGTTTGTGAGAGAGAAAAGATGAACTTTTATCGCAGTAAAGCATTTACCGGCGCAAAAGCCTGGGATGCTCAACACATTGCCCGCTTCGACAATATCAGCGTGAAACTTCACTGGACCGATCAGCCCTATAAATGGCACATCAATGACGGACAGGAGGTTTTTGCTGTCATGGATGGGTGTGTTGAGATGCAATACAAAGAAAACGGTCAAATCAAAAGCAGGGAACTCAAACCAGGTGATATTTTCTATGCCAGCGAAGGGACAGAACATATTGCGCGTCCGCAAGGTGTCTCCCGCGTGCTGGTCATTGAAAAAGAGGGTTCCGTTTGATTAAGGTCTGCACCGTTAACCGGTAAAGCCGGATGTCAGTGTCCGCTTTGTCCATCAGGCGCCCTGCAGGCAAGATGTAAGCATCTGAGCAGATCAGACCTGCTATGTATCCCGTTATGGCGAAAACGATGCCGGATTTACTGTAACGTCTCCGCCAGTAATGCCGCCTGAACAGCAGGGCGCGTATTAATCGCTGCCCTGTAAGCCACCAGCGCAGACCAGCGATCCAGTTCAATATTGAAGTACTTACACCAGCCGAGTACGGTAAAAAGGTACGCATCAGCAACGCTGAATGACGCCCCCATCAGATACGTTTTATCCGTCAGCACCTCCTGCAGATAGTCGAATCGTTTAAAGAGCTTCTCACGAAAAATTGCCAGAACAGCGTCCGGAAGTATCGTATTGAACAAGATCGCGGACCCGGCGTGGATTTCGCTGCTGATGAAATTAAGCCACTCCTGCAGCCGAACCCGCTCCCAGCTTCCTGCTGGTGGTGCCAGCCCGCTATGTGGCATCAGATCAGCAAGATACTGCACAATCGCCGGCCCTTCAGTCAGTATCTGACCATCATCCAGCTCCAGCGCAGCGACATAGCCTTTAGGATTAATGAGGCGAAAATCGCGACCGTCAGCGGTGAGTTTGCTCCTGTTATTGACTCTGAGCAGTTCAAACTCCAGTGCCAGCTCGCGCAGGACGATGTGAGGTGAAAGCGAGCAGGTATCCGGGGCGTAGTAAAGTTTCATCGGTTCTCCGTTAAGAGTGAGTGCTGTTCCTGAACATACTATGTTTAACCTGAATGCTGCTGTAAAATTAATGATTCATAAATAAACTATTAGCTGAGCTACTGATAAAGATGATGAATCTTGTGCACTGGCGCCTGATGGTGGCCGTGGCCGACGTCCGAAACATCTCACGTGCCGCCGAAGCGACAGGTATGACCCAGTCTGCTGCCAGCCAGGCGATTGCCCAGCTGGAGTCGTCACTCGGGTTCCCGGTGTTTGCGCGTGAGCGTCGGCACATTGGTGTCACCGCGCTGGGTGAACAGGTGATTGAACATGCGCGAACAATGCTGGAGCAGCTCAATGCGATCCGTGAGCTTGCTGATGATAGTCGGGGGTTACAGGGCGGTCATATCCGGCTTGCCAGCTTTCCCTCTGTGACCTCCATACTTCTGCCTGGCCTGTTGCGGAACGTCAGGCGTCTCTATCCGGGCATCGAGGTTGTGGTGCTTGAAGGAACAGATGAAGAAGTTGAGGAATGGCTGGCAGCAGACACCGTTGAACTGGGGGTGGTGATGAATCCCGCGCCCGGACGTGCAGATGTGATATTAGGCCGGGACGCATGGGTCGCGGTGATGCCCGTCAGCTACCCGCAGTCTGGCGCAAACGGGATAACATTGCAGGCACTGGCAGATCAGCCCTTTGTGCTGGCAACAGGCGGGTGCGTGGTGAATGGCAAAAGCCTGATCGAACAGGCGGGGCTCCAGCTCTCTGACGTGCGCATAAAAGTTCGCGACTGGATCAGCGCCTGCATGCTGGTACGTGAGAACATGGGTATTGCGCTGGTACCCGAATCAGCCCTGCCGGCAGAGCGGCGCGGCCTGTCTGTCGTGCCGATAACCCCTGCGATACACCGTGAGTTCGGGCTGGTCTGTTCGCCCTCAGGAAAGGCTTCTGAGGTGACGCAGGCACTGCTTAAAGGTATGCGCAAAGAGCCGGGTAAGGAAGCGGCTTCGTGACCCGGCGGTAGAAGACCTATACCTCAGAATTCGCGTATCTGGTCGAACAGCTGGTAAAGACGCGACTGATCCTCAAGTGAAGCGCCTTGTTCGCCCAGCTTCTGTTCCAGCGGATTCAGGACATTGAACAACACACTGTAAATCTCTTCACGTTCCACGGTCTCGATCGCCTTCGAACGCCGGTCGATGAGATTAAAGGCTTCGGTGTAGGCTGTTACGGCGGCCGTCAACAGGGCTGCCACATCCATGTTGCTGGTAATATTCTGTGTCGCAGTCCGCAGGTTTTTGTAAGCCAGCGCCGCTTTTCGGGCATGCGTGGCCGAAATATGTTCGCGACCATCCCAGTCGCGGAACGGATTATGCAGGTTTTCAGTCAGCCACTCCGGCTTGCGGGCCTTACTCAACGAGAGGTCCAGCCCCAGCGTTGTCGCCTGCTTATAAGCGATTCTGACATAACTCACCAAATCAGACGGGACGCTGGTCATCCACAGGCTGGAGAGATTCGGCAACTGTCCGGGACGGGGAAAGTCGGCCGCGCTAAAGCCAAAAATGTTGGAGAGGGTCAGCATCTGCAACAGTGGCAGTGCAGCAATACTCTGCATTTGGCTGACCACGCCGGGGTTCCCCCAGAGACGCAACTCAGTCAGACAGGGAAAACGCTCCACTACAGGTGCCAGATCGATCGCTCTTACGCCCGTCAGTGACAACGCCCCGAGCCGATCCAGGCCCTGCAGTAACGGCAAACCCAGTGAACATTGCAGACAGAGGTTACGACCTTCCTGATGCGTCTCTACCTGTAAATCTGACGAGGGTGTTGTGGTGAGTGACAGCAGGGCGAGATCAGGATTCAGCCGCACATGGCTCACGCCTTTCGGGTTCAGAATCAGGCGCGACGGGCGGGTTGCCGCGACATCGATCGCGCTGACCACGGCGGACTGCCAGTGTCGTTCGTTGATAAAGGGATGCTGCCGGATGTATGCCATCAGCCCGGGCGTGCCATGTGCGTTCTCAAGGGGCATCAGACAGGGCAGTCGATCCAGTTCAGAGATCAGTCAGGGTTTGCAGGATGCTGTCATTGACGCGAGTGGTATTCTCACGAAGTCTCTGACCACCGACGATGACGTTGCGTGTGCCAGAGACGGGCTGAAAATGCGCACGCCGGACCGGGTCGATTTTCTCCCAGCTGCGCTGACGCGCCAGACTGTCTCCCACGTCCCAGCCGAATTTATAGGTGCTGACGTCGTTGTCTGCCAGTGGCGGCAGGTTAGCAATCAGCACGTGCCCCGGTGGCACACTGGCGGGAACGTAACCCTGATCCAGGCTCTCTTTGAGAAATAGTAGCTGCTGCGCAAAGGCTGCAGACGGCTGGCTTCGGTTTTGTCGGGCAGATGTTCGCCCGCCCAGTCGAGTTGCAGAATGGCTGCAAGGGCTTTGCCACTGGGATTAGCAGGCTAACAGACTGTGCCAGCCCGCCCCGGAATCTCATGGGGGCGGGCAGCCAGCTTACAGGCGGTTACTGGCCTCGACCAGTTCGTTATAGGACTTTAAAACGCGCATCGGTGAACCCGATACCATCCAGCCCGTATTACCGCTTCCTTTCAGCAGACTCTGCTCACCTGTGCTGTAAGGCGTTTTATCGCGGACCCGACGCATGCGATCTTTGCAGTCTTTCAGGAAGGTTCCTGCATTCTCCTGGAAGATGGACCAGGTTAATGGCTTGCCCGCTTCGCTGGCCGTTGCCTTTCCTGCCTCAGCCAGCAGCGCACTGTAAGCATCAATCGATTTTGTCATCTCCGCCACATCGGGCGCGGACGCGGTAAGCACGGTCGCCAGCTGTTTAGCCTGAGTGACTAATGCCAGGCGATAGTAGCGACTATGGCGGCCCTCAGACTTTTCAATTTCAACGAGCTGCGCAGCGGTGAGGACATTGTTCTCTTTCTCAACTTCGGCACCGAACTGGTCGCTGGATTTCATAAAGCGGTCAAAGGCCTGCATGAGCGGCTGATGCATCTGCTTGCCTTTCGCGAAGCCATCATCCTTGTAATCATCCTGACTGTAGTAGAGGTGTGCCTCTGAAACCAGCGGCTGAAGTGCCGTTAAATCCGCCAGATACTGTGTGGCTGCCTCATCCAGCGCCGGCATTTTTGGGCTGGCTTTTGATGCCTCATTGATAGCTTCAGTACATTTATCCAGTTCGTAAGGCGTGACATCCCCCAGCAGGTTGACACTGCGCTCCTTGCCGGTGGGGCCCTTTTCAACATTCGCAATCCAGCTTACATAGCGCAGAGCACTGTCACGGACCGATCCATCGGTGGTGTTAAAACATCCCACATAGGCGTTCAGTTTAGTGGTGAGTTGCGCAGTTGTATCCTCTGCAACGACCTGCGGCTGGCTCTGCGGAGCCGGTTTTGCATCCGCTTTATCACTGTTGTCGCATGCGGCCAGTGGCAGTACGAGGGCGGTTACCAGCATCCCGGGTAATAGGGCCCTGCTTGCTCTTTTAAACACAATAGCTCCTTTATTTATTGAGTCAGAAATACAAATTCTGAATAGATGATGCGCTGTGCGTCAGGCGCTTTGCGCCTCTGCTTCTTCTTTCAGTAATGCCCGGACCGTCTGATGACGATGCCAGTACAGGCCGAGGATATTCTTGAAGGCTTCAATCTCCTTCTTCAGGCCCGGCAAGGGAATCTCACTGCGCTTTTTGCCCTTAGTGTTCGGCTGCTCATGCTGCACGTAGAGCTTATCCCGGCCGAAATTACGAATGACGTTGATGTTTTTAACGTTATCCCAATCCAGCAGTTCGCCGGTTTTCGGCGACACGATGCCCTGCCAGGTGATGACAATCTGCGAGCCATCTTTCAGCGTGTAAGGCACATTGGGGAAATGCTTCAGTACCAGCGCGGTTTCCATCTCTCCTTCAGGCTGATAGCGCCAGGCCAGGCTCTCCTCATGCACCGAGGAGAAGTCGTGTTCATATTTCTGCCACAGCTGCTGTTCGATCTCATTGGCAACCGGCATCAGATCGACCCAGCTCTCGTCCGGGAAATCGGCGGCGACCATGGCATAGTCGGCTTCGTCGATGTTGTAGCCGACGTTGCGCATCCTTTCTGCCAGCGGAGGGTGGGAATCAAACGGATGAGGCACATTCTGTTCGCGGACAATGCTGATAAAGTCTGGAGTGGCGACATGCGCTGGCAGACCGGCAGCGATAGCTTTGCTGATGCCCAGTTCGTTTTCGTGCAGCGTCCGGTCATTAAAGAAGTTACGTTCAACTTCGCTGCGGTAGCTTGCATAGGCCGACACTTTGATCAGCGATTCGATAATCGCGGCCGGGGAGACCAGGGTTGAGGCATTACGGTCCGCCACAAACTCACGTTCACGGCTGTTGCGCTGCCACGCCAGCTCAAACAGCATGCGATAGAGATAGAGCGGGTAGTAGACTATCAGCGTAGCCAGGTTCTGACCCATCAGCTGCATATAGAGGTCAAAGCGATGTAGCTTCGGTCCCAGCAGTGCGCCAGAGGCGGTGTCGCCTTCGTGAAGGTGTGTCAGCTCATGAACCATCACACCATCCGCCTGCGCCACGGTGAGCTGACGCAGCAGTGGAATACTGACATAGAGCTTTCTACCGCTGAGCGGGTGTCCGTTTACACTCAGTGGGGCTTCCGTCACGTAGAAGTTGGTGTCGATGCCCGCAACGATATGATCGGGTGGTGTGGTGCCGACTCTGGCGGCCAGCATATCAATCTGTGACCAGAGTGCCGGAGCGGCTTCGCGGGTCACGACTTCGCCTTCAATACTCTCTTCCGGCGGAAGTTTTTTGAAGATGCCTTTGATCATGTAATACATGCCGGCCAGCACCAGCAGGCCGACCGCCATCACCAGCTTTGGATAGTAGGTTTGCGTGAAGAAAGCAGTACCCCAGAACGACAGCCAGACCAGCATGGCGCCCTGAACTATGACTTCCAGAGAACAGGCCAGCATCAGGAATTTACGGGCCAGCGCCAGACTGATGACCTGTCCCCGGCGGCTTTTAAAGGCCAGCGCGCTGAACAGCAATACCATCAGCAGGACGACCCCGCTGCTGATCAAGGTCCAGATGGCCACTTTATCCATCATATAAAACTGCCACAGCTCAGATTGCGGTGCGCAGACGGCGTTTTTGTAATCCTGCAGATTTTCATCGACCGGACCACAGACGCTGGACGGTGGATTCTGCTGCAAAAATGCCTGCAGTTTGCCGGTATTCTGCTGTTGCTCCTGCGCATCGTTCATGAATAACTGGGTGTACTGCTGGTCAAGTTGCGAGTTGCCATATTCAGCAAAAACCAGGGTGATCACGGGGACCAGAAACAGTGTGAACAGCAGCCAGAGAAATACCTTGAGATAACCCTTTTTCAATTCCGTTAATGATTTCAAAATAACAACATCCTATATGTCAGTGAAAGGGGAAGCTGCTTTTTAAGGAAATTCTGAAAAGAATGCCCTTGACCCGGCTACACTTTGCAGGACATGTTTGCGAGCTTCAGCGATATGATAATTAATGCAAAGTGCTCTAAGCCAGTCAGCACCTGTTCATAAAAGCGCAGAAAAATATTTCATGGGCTTGTCAGGTTGCCAGCAGATTATTCTCCTGACGGCACCCTGTTGTTCTGCCGCGACAGTAATAATTTGAGTTAATATTCATTATTTATTTCGGTCAGCCTCCACCATGAAGTTAAAAAAGCTGCCTGTCTGCTGACGCTACACCAGATTTACTATTTTGCCAGTTGCGCTGAAAAAATTACCAGCGCATCCCTTTAAAGGGATTCCAGCCGTTATCGTCTTTTCTCTCTTTCAGGTAGTAACTGTAATTCGTGCTCATGCCGTACAGGGCATTAAATCCATAACCCAGACCGACCTGGAGATACCGTGGGAATTCTATGCCCGCAATCGCTAAGCCGATGATTAATACAGTATAAACAGCCACCATAATTAAAATCAGCGAGATGTTTTTCTTCCACAGGCCGAGTACAAACAGATAAATCGGGCCGAACAGGAAGGCAATTAAATTCATGTTCACTCTCAATTTTTGCCTGAAAGGAAGTTGTTTTAATGCCTGTCTGAAAGCGGGTGTACTGGGAGCACCATAACGGTCAAAAAAATCAAAGCGGGCCTGCCACTTCGCACTGTACGCTTTAGCAGTATTGATGTTTTCAATATTTTCAATCGGTTGTTTCATGTTTTCCTCACTACCCTGTGCAAAAATCTGGCGACCCCGAGCCTATTACAGGCGGATGACAGCAATTAAATTACTGCTCAATGCCCGCCGGAGCCGCAGAGACGAATTTTAAAAACAGTCATGCTAGCGTCGCAATTCATTCGCGCCGATATAATATCGTTACGAAACAAATAGCCCTGCCGCACCCTGGGGGCAATATTAGCGTGCTAAGTACGTAATTCAGGATAAGCAAATCATTGGGAAATAACCCTGGCAGCTTCAGGTGTTTTATTATGAAGCTGGCATGGCAGCCCGATTGGAACAAAGCCAATATTAACACCAAAGAAAATATCGCCACAATGATAAAAATATGTTAATTTTCAGAAAATCATTCCTCGTTCCTCACCCATTTAAAGGATATAAAGATGATCGCATGGAGCGGAGTCGGATTTTTTGTCGCATTATTAATTTGTGCCGCCTATCTGCTGTGTAAATGGCTGCTCGATTTTTATTACTACGACGGTTTTTTTGTTGCCCATTTATGGGCGACAGGGGCGGCGCTCATCGTTGCCGCTCTTTTTTGTGCGGTCTTCGTCTGGGCGCTGCGGCAGGAAAAATGGCTGGACTCAATCGCTGCAGCGACGAAGAGCGAGCCGATGATGGCCCCCGAAAAAACCCACAACTTCTTTTTTATCCCCGTTCTCTACTGGCCGATTATTCTGTTACTGCTCGGCTCAGGGATCTCTATTTACGACCTGAGCCGATAACGCCTCTGCCTCGCCGACACCCGATGTGGTGTCGGTGAAATGGAAATATTCACTACACGAAGGAGTTCACGGTGAAATTACGTCAATCATTAAACATTATGGGTACCCTCTGCCTGACTGCTGCTCTTGGCAGCGCTCCGATGATTGCATCGGCAGCCGAAGCGAAAACAGCACAAGCCGCAAATCCGCAGACTCAGACGCTCTCTCTGCTGGATGGCAAACAGACTTTCACTCTGCAGGGCTATGAAAAGCAGCCTGTTCCGGGCGGCGGACCAGGTACTATGTATGTCAACAAGCAGGAAAAACGCGTGTTGATCATTGGCGAAGAAGAGATCCCGGTGATTGCCCGTGGCGCCAGTGATGCTGATTTTCTTAACGGCATGAAGTCGATCAAAGATAAGCAGAAGCAGGCCTCACCTTCTTACAAAGTGATTAGTGAGAAAACCGAAAATGCCAATGGTCTGCCGGTCTATCATATCGAAGCTACTGACAAGATGGGTGGCAACGATGTGCAGCAGGCTACTCTGCTGGCGGTCGCCAACAAGAAATTCACCGTTATTCAGGTGGTTTCAAATCACAAAGACAAGGCTGGCCACCTGAAAGCGGTTAACAATATTCTGGGCAAATAAGCCGATAAGCTTGGTTAGCGGTAAGACGGAGCCTGCGAAGGGAACACGGTCAGATCGGAAAGTCGCTTGAGCCAATCCCTGGCCGCTCGGCCCGCGCCGTCCATGGCGCGGGACGCTTTCCTATTCTGCCCGTGTACCCTGCGCAAATAAGTTATTCGTTGCTGTCAGATTCAGCCTTATTAAAGTTTGTCAGCAGTGTGAGGCCGTTTCCGGCCTCTTGTTACATTCCTCCAGACACTCACTTCAGGCCGCGCGCACTTGTGGCATCGCAATATCTGCGCTGATACGTTTGCCGTCGGCATCAAACACCATGCAGTTGTGCGGATGGAAGCTGGGCCGCAGCGTCTGATAAGGGCGGAAATGCACATCGCCCGGCAGCAGCATCTTAAAGCCATCGTGACCGTGGCTCTGTCCAAACAGATAAGTATTGTTGCCGAGCCGTTCCACGACCTCGCAGTGGAAGTCGATATTCAGAGGCGCATCGCCGTTGATCTGCAACTGTTCCGGCCGGATACCCAGGGTGATCTCATCTCCTGGCTGCAGCTGGCGGATGGGCGAGGGGAGTTGCAGCCGGTGTTCGCCGTCGTTGATCAGGGCGACCAGCCCGCCAGGGCCACACTGCTCCACGCGCGCGGGCAGGAAGTTCATCTTCGGGGAGCCGATAAAGCCCGCGACAAATCGGTTGATTGGATTGTAATAGAGTTCCATCGGCGAACCGACCTGCTCTACCTTGCCGTAGTTCATCACCACAATCTTATCGGCCAGCGTCATCGCTTCCGTCTGATCGTGCGTCACATAAACCATGGTGGTTTTCAGCTCCTGATGAAGCTTAGCGATGTGCAGACGCATATCGACGCGCAACTCTGCATCCAGGTTCGACAATGGCTCATCAAACATAAATACCCGGGGATTACGCACGATGGCGCGACCAATGGCGACACGCTGACGCTGTCCGCCGGAAAGCTGTTTAGGTTTGCGATCCAGCAGGTGCGCCAGCTGCAGCGTCTTCGCCACCATCTCCACCTGATGCTGAATCTGCGCCTTGGGCAGCCCATTCACTTTCAGGCCGTAGCCGATATTCTCCGCCACCGTCATATGGGGATAGAGTGCATAACTCTGGAACACCATCGCCACGCCCCGGTGCGAAGGTGCCACATCATTCATCACCTCATCGGCAATCAGAATCTCACCGTCACTGATCTCTTCCAGCCCGGCAATCAGCCGCAATAGCGTGGATTTTCCGCAGCCTGATGGACCGACGAATACTGCAAACTCACCAGCTTCAATATCAAGTGCGATATTTTTCAGCGTTTCTGTTTTACCAAAGCGTTTGGTGACATTTCTCAATCTGATGCTGGACATGCTGAACCTCATGGCAAGGAATTTGATGGCTGAAATGTAAGACGTATAACAGTGGGGCGGTTTCCACGTCAGCCCTTATGGTGCCTGCGTTGACTATAACGTTCCGTCAGGGCACACCCTATCGCTGTTTTTGATTTCTGTAATACCGATCACACATTGGTGCGAACGGGCTGGAGCACGTTACGCATTCCGCGTAGCGTATGGCGAAAATGCGATACGTTATTCACGTTTTATATGACTGATGAACCCTGTTCAGCATGTGTCTGAAAAAAGAACAACAGCAAATGACAGTTAAAATGTCATACCTTCACACGAGGCCGGTAATGAAAATCAAAATCAGCGTTACGCTACTTCTGTCAGCCATGATGCTTAATCAATCCGTCTGGGCCGCTCAGCAACTCACCGTCTGGGAAGACATTAAAAAATCGGACGGCATCAAAACGGCGATCGCCGATTTTCAGAAACAGTACGGCGTTGAAGTGAAAGTGCAGGAGATGCCCTTTGCGCAGCAGATTGAGAAGCTGCGTCTGGATGGTCCGGCAGGTATCGGCCCGGATGTGCTGGTGATCCCCAACGACCAGCTCGGCAGTGCGGTGGTGCAGGGCTTGCTGGCTCCGCTGAAAATCGATGCGTCAGAGCAGAGCGCTTATACGCCTTCGGCGATGGCCGCGTTCACACAGAATAACGTGGTCTACGGGGTGCCTAAGGCAGTTGAAACCCTGGTGCTGATCTACAACAAAGATCTGCTGCCCGCGCCGCTGAAAACCCTGGATGAGTATCGCGCGTTCTCGCAAAAGCAGCGCGAGGCAAAACAGTATGGCCTGCTGGCGAAGTTCGACCAGATTTACTACAGCTGGGGCGTGATGGCACCAATGGGATCTTACATTTTTGGTAAAGACGCAAAAGGCGGGATTAACACTCAGGATATCGGGCTGAACACCCCAGGCAGCGTGGAGGCGGTGACGTACCTTAAGCGCTTCTTCAGCGAAGGATTGCTGCCTGGCGGCATCATGGGCGACAACGGCCTTAACGCTATCGACTCGCTGTTTACCGAGAAGAAAGCGGCGGCGGTGATCAACGGGCCGTGGGCGTTCCAGCCTTATCAGGCGGCCGGGATCAACTATGGCGTGGCACCCCTGCCGCTGCTGCCAAATGGCAAGCCGATGAGCTCCTTCCTGGGCGTTAAAGGCTATGTGGTATCGACCTGGAGCAAAAATCAGGTGCTGGCACAGAAGTTCCTTACCTTTATCAACCAGCCGCAGTACGTGAAAGCGCGTTATCAGAAAAACCAGGAGATCCCACCGGTTATTGCGCTGATGAACGATCCGATTATCAAAGATGATGAGAAAGCCAACGCAGTGGCAGTACAGGCGGCGCGAGCCTCGGCCATGCCGGGTGTGCCAGAGATGCAGGAAGTGTGGGGCCCGGCCAATGCGGCGCTGGAGCTGAGCGTTTCCGGCAAGCAGGAGCCAAAAGCGGCGCTGGATAACGCGGTGAAACAGATCACCATGCAGATTGAAGCGATGCAGGCCAGCAACCAGTAATGCCGGTTCACGGGATAACCGTACAGGATAAGGATCAGAGTGTGGCTATATCTTCCGATGAACATCTGGTGACCGCTAAGCGTCCGCGTCGTCATGCGATGACCGGTGCGTTGCTGGCACTGCTGCCTGGCTTCGGCCAGTTTTATCACCGCCAGTGGGCGAAAGGCCTGTGCTTTCTGATTCTGCTCAGCAGTTTTACCGGCATCTTCCACGATTTTCTGCGTGTAGGATTCTGGGGGCTCTACACGCTGGGTGAATCGATGCCGCGCGATAATTCCATTTTCCTGCTGGCGGAGGGAATTATCAGCGTGCTGATCGCCGCCTTCGGCGTGGCGGTCTGGGGATTGTCGGTGCGCGATGCCTGGGTCAATGGCGTTAAGCGCGACAGGGGGCAACCGCTTAACAGCGTGCGCCAGCAGTATCAGCTGCTGCTGCGCGACGGCTTCCCCTACCTGATGATTTCGCCAGGCTTTATTCTGCTGGTTTTCGTGGTGGTGTTTCCGATTCTGTTTGGTTTTGCCATCGCCTTCACCAACTACAACCTCTATCACACGCCGCCGGCGAAACTGGTGGACTGGGTAGGATTCAAAAACTTTATCAACATTTTCACGCTGTCGATCTGGCGCTCCACCTTCTTCGATGTGCTGCAATGGACGGTGGTCTGGACGCTGCTGGCGACCACGCTGCAGTGCACCGTCGGCGTGATGCTGGCGATTCTGGTCAATCAGAAAGACCTGCGCTTTAAACCGCTGATCCGCACCATCTTTATCCTGCCGTGGGCGGTGCCGGGTTTTGTCACCATTCTGGTGTTTGCCGGGATGTTCAACGACAGCTTTGGAGTGATCAACAACGCTAT
This sequence comes from Pantoea sp. 9140, assembly GCF_000745295.1. Taxonomy (NCBI): domain Bacteria; kingdom Pseudomonadati; phylum Pseudomonadota; class Gammaproteobacteria; order Enterobacterales; family Erwiniaceae; genus Pantoea; species Pantoea sp. 9140. Next base: position 246,929 of record NZ_JQNO01000002.1, read on the forward strand.
TCTCGACTTCTTTGGCATCGCACCGAAAGCCTGGATGACCGATCCGTTCTGGACCAAAACTGCGCTGATTATGATGCAGACCTGGCTCGGCTTCCCGTTTGTCTTTGCGATGACGACCGGGGTGCTGCAGGCGATCCCGGACGATCTCTATGAGGCGGCAATCATGGATGGCGCCAGCGCCTGGACGCGGCTGAAAACCATCACGCTGCCGCTGGTGCTCTACGCCATTGCGCCGATCATTATCACGCAATACACCTTCAACTTTAACAATTTCAATATCATTTATCTGTTTAACAACGGCGGTCCGGCGGTGGCGGGATCGAATGCCGGAGGCACCGATATCCTGGTGTCATGGATCTACAAGCTCACCATGTCGTCGTCGCAATATGCTATCGCCGCCACGATCACCATTCTGCTGTCGATTTTCGTGGTAGGTCTGGCGCTGTGGCAGTTCCGCGCGACCCGGTCGTTTAAACAAGATGAGATGGCGTAAGGGAGCAGTTATGGCGAAGTCCGGCAGTATTAAACGCGAAAGGTGGATACGCCTGTCGCTGACCTGGCTGGTGGTGCTGGCCGTCTCGACCATCATCATTTATCCGCTGGTCTGGACGGTGGGGGCATCACTGAATGCGGGCAACAGTCTGCTCAGCAGTTCGATCATTCCCGAGAATGCGTCGCTTCAGCATTATCGCGACCTGTTCAACGGCACGGTGCCTTACCTGACCTGGTACTGGAATTCGATGAAAATCAGTTTCCTGACCATGGTGCTGACGCTCATCAGCGTCAGCTGTACCGCCTATGCCTTTTCCCGCTTTCGGTTTAGGGGACGGCAGAACGGACTGATGCTGTTTCTGCTGCTGCAGATGATCCCGCAGTTTTCGGCGCTGATCGCGATCTTCGTCCTGTCGCAGCTGCTGGGATTAATCAACAGCCACCTGGCGCTGGTGCTGATCTATGTTGGCGGGATGATCCCGATGAACACCTATCTGATGAAGGGCTATCTCGATTCGATTCCCAAAGATCTGGATGAGTCAGCGCGCATGGATGGCGCGGGCAACTTCCGCATCTTTGTTGAGATCATCATGCCGCTGTCGAAGCCGATTCTGGCGGTCGTTGCGCTGTTCTCATTCACGGGGCCGCTGGGCGATTTCATTCTCTCCAGCACCATTCTGCGCACGCCGGAACAGTTCACGCTGCCGATTGGCCTCTACAACCTGGTGTCGCAAAAAATGGGAGCCAGTTACACCACCTATGCGGCCGGAGCCGTGCTGATCGCTGTGCCGGTAGCCGTGTTCTATCTGGCTCTGCAGAAATACTTCGTCTCCGGCCTGGCTTCAGGCAGTACTAAAGGATAAATCATGACGCCCAAAACATTGATTCTCGCCCTGGCGCTGGCCTGGGCGACGCCGCTGCTCGCCGCCGATCAGCCTGTCATCGCCTCTGCCGGGCCGTGGCCCGCCGATTTTATCAAAGGTGCGGACATCTCCTCACTGGCAGAGCTCGAGAAGCAGGGCGCGAAATTCTACAACGCGGATAATCAGCAGCAGGATGCTATCGCCATTCTGAAAGCCAGCGGCATCAACACTATCCGGCTGCGGTTATGGGTCGATCCCACAGACGGCAGCGGTCACACCTACGGCGGTGGCGGCAACGATCTGGCGACTACGCTGGCGCTGGCGAAGCGGGTTAAAGCGGCGGGACTGAAGCTGCTGCTGGATATCCATTACAGCGATTTCTGGACCGATCCCGGCAAGCAGTTCAAGCCCAAAGCCTGGCAGTCGCTGACTTTTCCGCAGCTGGAAACGCGGGTGCATGACTATACCCGCGACACTATCGCCCGTTTTAAAGCGGAAGGGGTGCTGCCGGATATCGTGCAGATTGGCAACGAGCTTAATGGCGGCATGCTCTGGCCGGAAGGCAAGAGCTGGGGCCAGAACGGCGGCGAATTTGATCGGCTGGCGGGCCTGCTCAAGGCGGGCATCAGCGGGTTGCGCGAAAACCTCAGCGATCCGCATCAGGTGAAGATCATGCTGCATCTGGCTGAGGGTACTAAAAACGATACCTTCCGCTGGTGGTTCGATGAAATCGTTAAGCGTGATGTGCCGTTCGATGTGATTGGCCTGTCGATGTACACCTACTGGAACGGCCCCATCAGCGCCCTGAAAGCCAACATGGATGATATCTCCCGGCGCTATGACAAAGACGTGATGGTGGTGGAAGCGGCCTATGGTTACACGCTGGAAAACTGTGACAACGCCGAGAACAGTTTCCAGGCAAAAGAGCAGCAGGCAGGCGGCTATCCCGGCACGGTCGCGGGGCAGGCGGCCTATCTGCATGACCTCATTAAAGCGGTGCTGGCGGTGCCGGACCATCGCGGCAAGGGCGTGGTCTACTGGGAACCGGCGTGGATCCCCGCGCCCGGTAATACCTGGGCTACGCCCGCCGGCATGAAATATATCCACGACGAATGGAAACAGGGTAACGCCCGCGAGAACCAGGCGCTGTTTGACTGTCACGGCAAGGCGCTGCCCTCGCTACAGGTTTTTCATTAACTATCAGCATTAACGCTGATCTCTTCCTCTGAGGAACAGGTATGAATAAATTTCCCCCGCTGAGCGCCCGGGTTAACCGGCTGCTGCATGGTGCTGACTACAATCCGGAACAGTGGGCGCACCAGCCGGGCATTATTGATGACGACGTCGCGATGATGAAGCAGGCGAACTGTAACGTGATGTCAGTGGGTATTTTCAGCTGGGCGAAGCTGGAGCCGGAAGAGGGGCGCTATGAGTTTGGCTGGCTGGATGAGGTGATCGATACGTTGTGGCTGCAGGGGATTTCCGTGTTTCTCGCCACACCGAGCGGGGCCAGGCCTGCCTGGATGTCGCAGGCGTATCCGGAGGTGTTGCGCGTGGGGCGCGATCGCGTTCATGCACTGCACGGTGGCCGTCATAACCACTGTATGACCTCGCCGGTTTATCGCCAGAAAGTGCAGGCGATGAATAGCCGCCTGGCCGCGCGTTACGCGCATCATCCGGCGGTGGTCGGCTGGCATATCTCAAATGAGTATGGTGGTGAGTGTCATTGCGATCGCTGTCAGCAGGCCTTTCGCGGCTGGCTGCAGCGTCGCTATGAGACGCTGGAGAAGCTGAATCTCGCCTGGTGGAGTGATTTCTGGAGTCATACCTACACAGAGTGGTTACAGATTGCGTCGCCTGCTCCGCAGGGCGAAATGTCGATTCATGGTCTGAATCTGGACTGGCGGCGGTTTATGACCGATCAGGTCACTGACTTCTGTCGGGAGGAGATTAAGCCGCTGAAACAGGCGAATCCCGATCTGCCCGCGACCACCAATTTCATGGAGTATTTCTACGACTACGATTACTGGAAGCTGGCACCGGCGCTCGATTTTATCTCCTGGGACAGCTACCCGATGTGGCACAACGAGAAGGATGAGACCACGCTCGCCTGTTACACCGCGATGTACCACGATTTGATGCGCACCCTGAAGCAGGGTAAACCGTTTGTATTGATGGAATCGACGCCGGGCTCAACGAACTGGCAGCCAACCAGTAAGCTGAAGAAGCCGGGGATGCATATTCTCTCTTCACTGCAGGCAGTGGCGCATGGTGCGGACGCGGTGCAGTATTTCCAGTGGCGCAAGAGTCGGGGGTCGGTCGAGAAGTTTCACGGTGCGGTGGTCGATCATGTCGGTCATATTGATACGCGAACCGGGCGTGAAGTGAGTGAGCTGGGCCGGATGCTGGCAGCGATGACGCCGGTGATGGGCAGTCGGGTTGAGGCGCGCGTTGCGATTATTTTCGACTGGGAGAGTCGCTGGGCGATGGATAATGCGCAGGGTCCACGCAATCTTGGTCTGCATTATGAGCGTACGGTAAACGAGCACTACCGTGCTTTCTGGGAACAGGGCGTTGCGGTAGATGTGATTAACGGCGATAGCGATCTCAGCGGTTACGATCTGGTGATAGCGCCGATGCTCTATATGGTGCGCGGCGGTTTTGCCGCGCGAGCAGGAGCGCATGTTGAGCGGGGCGGGCATTTCGTGGCCAGCTACTGGAGCGGCATCGTGAATGAGAGCGATCTCTGTTATCTGGGAGGATTCCCGGGTCCGCTGCGGCCGCTGCTCGGCATCTGGTCAGAAGAGATTGACAGTCTGACCGATGGGGAGTGTAACGGCGTGCGCGGGGTGCGCGGCAATGAGCTGGGTCTGAGTGGGCCATATCAGGCGCGGGAGCTTTGCGAGCATATTCATCTGGAAGGGGCCACGGCGCTGGCCAGCTACGAGAGTGATTTTTATGCCGGAACCTCTGCGGTGACGGTGAATCGGGTCGGTGAGGGTAAAGCCTGGTATATCGCGTCGCGTAATGATCTGCCGTTCCATCGGGATTTTTATGGTGCGCTGATTAAGCAGCTGGGATTGCCGCGTGCGCTGGCGACTGAGCTGCCGCCAGGCGTGGTGGTACAACGCCGTACTGATGGTGAGCAGGCTTTTCTGTTTGTGCAGAACTTTACGGGGCAGGCGCAGCAGGTGTCGTTGCCTGCCGGGTTAAGGGATTTAATCGATGGCTCGGGTGTAGGGGGAACGCTGATGCTGGGGCCGTGGGGATGTCGGGTTTTGAGTGTGCTTCTGGAGCAATGATGAGCGCTGGCTCAGGGGGGATGTTGGCGCTTTCTGGCAGTCTGAGCACATGCTCAGGGGGCATATGCCTTCCGCAAAGGCGCAAAAGATGGCATCCCTGCCCGCTCAGTACGGGCCGTCTCTGGCCCGTGATGCTTTGCTACAGGCATATGCCCCCATCGCTTTTGAGACCGGGCATTGTCTGTAGGAATAGCTGGGTTTTACTGTTGATGTAGGGCAGGTTTTTTTTGAGCCTGATTGCAGGATGGGTGCAGGAAGCGTGTATATTCAGTGAGCAGTCCCGGGCATGTATCCCGCGTTTTCGTTTATCAGTGGTGAGTGGCGGGCAGCAGCCCGCCTTTTTATTATCTGAAGGAGAACAACATGGTGAGTCTGAAATCATTTAAGCAATATTTCAGTCGGCAGCAGCTGACGGTGGAAGAGCTTGAGGTAGACAGCGCGCTACTGGAGCGTCTGGTGAACTGTTTTGGCGGGCGTGACAATATTCAGCAGGTGGATGCCTGTTTAACGCGGCTGCGGGTAAAGGTGACGTCGCTGAAGGCGGTAGATACGGCGGGATTACAGAAGGCAGGCGCGATTGGCGTGGTGATCCTGGGGCATGAGGTGCATGCGATCTTTGGTAAGCAGTCTGACCAGCTGCGTCAGCTGCTGGAAGAACGTTTCTTTAAACCGGAGTAACAGCCGCCAGTGAAATACGAATAAAAAAAATGGATAACCATCGCCGGTTATCCAAATAAGCCCCTGCATAAGAGCTTAGCAACGATCACAATGAGGAGACTGCTCGATTACCACCAGGCTTCGACCTGTACGCCGAAGTTCCAGGTGTTATTACTGGTGTTGTCTTTGAAGCTGTGTCCATCTTCTGAGTCATTCAGGTAAGAGGCAAACAGACGCAGTTCCGGACGTGACATAAATTCAGGACCGGCTGCCAGGCCCAGGGCCAGCGTATATTTCTGACCCGCCTGTTTGTAGTAGCTGCCCACCTTATTCTCATCTTTTTGCCAGAAGCTGCCGACTTCGCCGATGCCGCGAACATACTGCGTAAACTGATACTGACCACGACCCACCAGCGACAGCAGGGTGCTTTTGCTGGTCTGCGCGGTGATATCGTCCGCCGATCCCCAGGTAAAGACCTGATTCAGGGAGAACTTATCGGTGATTGGGAGCAGACCGGTGTTAATCACGCGGTAGCCAGTGGCGTTTTGAGTATCATTCCACATGTCATACCAGCCGCCGCCCTGCGAAATCATGTTCTGCGCCAGACCTTTGTTGGCGTACTGGAACACCAGCTTCTGGTAGCCGCCCCACATGTCCTGACTGATTTCACTGGTGAGCATGACGCCGTTATCTGCGTCATACAGGCCACCATATTCTTTCTGTTTGTTGGTGGTGTTTGGCATGGCGTAATCGATACCAAATTCGGTCCAGGCACCGTTCCAGGGTTTCCAGCCGGCATAGCGAAGATCGAGGTAGTTAATGTTGACGTCGTTGTCGCCATCGACACGGTAATCCACGTCATTCGCATCGCCACGAATCCAGGCAAAGGAGATAGCGCCCGGACCGAGCGTGTAGTTTTCGATACCGGCACCTGATCCCGAGATGTTCCAGTACTTGGTATCAATGATGTGCAGATCGTGACGCTGATAGTAGCGTTTACCGCCCCAGATCACCGCATCTTTATCACCCGGTACCAGTCCTTTGATCTGCAGGTTGAGCTGACGCAGGCCAAACTGCGCATCATCGCCGAAGGTGGTTTCGTTATCGTTTGAGCCGTCGGAGAACATACTGACCATGGTGTCGACGTAAAAACTGACATCATCCTTTTTGTAGACTTCGCTGCCCAGCTCAACCTCGCCATAAGTGTCGGCTTCATTGCCGAGACGTCCAACCTTGTTCTTTTGATACTCCTCAATACCGCCATCCTGTGAGACGCCCACGCCACCACGTAGATAGCCATGGAAATCGATGTTGTCGATGGCGGCATAGAGCGTCGGGGAGGTCAGGGCCGCAGCAAGCGCCACAGCAGCAGTACGTAACCTTGTTTCCATGTTATCCTCAATTTTATTTGTAATACGTTCACATGACAGCGGCAGTAAACGCCTTTTGTCGGATGAGTGACAAATAAAATCGCGATAATGTGTGATGCACTGCAAATAAAGTGACGCAATCTGTAACGATTAGTGAATCAGATCACCAAATTTCACAATGTGAAGGTATTACTTTTGCTTTTTATTCGCGCAATGTGACTGCAGTAGTCTGGCTGACATCAGGGCTGTGATAACATTCCGCCATCGGTAATCAGGGATGCGAATTATGAAATCAAAAAATGCCACCTTAGAGGATGTCGCCCGTCATGCTGGCGTGTCGTATCAGACGGTATCAAGGGTTCTGAATAAGTCAGCAAACGTCTCGGAATCAACGCGTCGCAAGGTGGAACACGCAATTGAGACGCTGCGCTACGTGCCTAACCGGCTGGCGCAGCAGCTGGTGGGCAAGCAGAGCACAACACTGGGTCTGGTAACGACGTCGCTGGCATTGCATGCGCCCTCCCAGGTGGCCGCTGCGGTTAAACGTTATGCGAATGCTGCGGACTACCAGGTGCTGATCGCGATGATTAATGAGAACGTCAATCAAAGTTTGCAGGATTGCATCAATGAGCTGAAGTCTCAGCGGGTAGATAAAGTGATCATCAATGTCCCGCTGGAGAGCAGCGCTGCTGAGCAGGTTGTGCAGGAGAACGACGATATTCTCTGTCTGTTCCTTGATGTTGATCCCTACAGCGCAGTGTTTAACGTTTCGTTTAACCCGGCTGATGGCACACGTGCCAGCGTTAAATATCTCTATGAGCAGGGGCATCGCGAGTTTGCACTACTGGCGGGTCCTGAGCAGTCGGTCTCCGCCAGGCTGCGCTTAAAGAGCTGGCTCGACACGCTGGAAAGCTACCGTCTGAAGCCGGTCAGCATCAGCCACGGTAACTGGGATGCGCAGAGTGGTTATAATGGCGTGCTGCAACTGCTGCGTGAAGCACCGGAGTTCAGTGCACTGCTGGTGGGCAACGATCAGATGGCGCTGGGTGTGCTGAGTGCGCTGCATCAGCGCGGTGTGGCGGTGCCTGGGCAGATTTCGGTGATTGGCTATGATGACACCTATGAAAGTGCCTTTTTCCATCCGGCGCTGACCACGGTGTCGCTGGATCTCGATTTGCAGGGCAAAGAGGCGGTTGCGCGTCTGTTACTGGCCAGTGAGCAGGATGAGCAGCGTTCCTCCTCAATTCTGCCGGCAAAGCTGGTGGTGCGCAGCTCGACCGGTATCGCCGGACAACAGCAGCGAGATTTAAAGCAGATTGCAGAACAACTACGGCTGATTGCCAGCCGGCTTGAGTAGCAGGGGCCAGACAAAGATAAAAAAGCATAACAACACACCGCTGCTATGCTCAGATCAGGATAACGCTTCTGAATGTCAGAAAAATTACCCATTGCCTGAGCTGGTCGGTAAACGGGCATTTTTATTACCTGTAAGCCAGCCGGCATGCTCAGCCCGATTCCTCTCCATCCAGGATGTGACACTATGCTGTGGCTTGAACAGGGACTTTACCTCAGGATCGAAGAATTAGCGCATGGCCCCCGGCCGCTGCCGCTTTCCAGTGGCTTTACCCCGCAGACCGCTTATCGCGCGCTGGGCTGCTTTAACCCCTCTGAAACCTCGGATGCTTATTACATTCTTTCAAATGACCGCGACGAAATCTGGTTTATCTGCAACCGGCATCTTAGAACCGTTTTTCTTGATGCCAGCAACACGGCATTTCGGGTGAAAATGCAGGAGCCAGCAGAAAGTCTGCCCGTCCTCTCTGCTGCACATGAAGGGCGTATCGTTTCCATCGAGCGGCCAGCCTGATTTAACAGCCTGCGCGGACGATCACAGATCAGATAATAAAAAAGCCGCCATCACTGGCGGCCCTGACTACGTTTAAGAATAAGTGTGACCTGTAATTCTTCCTATAGCGCTTTTTAATTCGCGGTGGCGGTCTTCATTGCCGGGCGCTGTGGCAGGACCACCAGAAAAGCGATGATGATCAGTGCCAGCGTCAGCGAGGCGCCATAGCGGCTCAGTGCGAGTCCGCCCGAAGCAAGGGGTTTATCCAGGAAGTCACCGACAACGGCACCCAGTGGCCGGGTCAGGATAAAGGCTGCCCAGAACAGCGCGGTGCGTGACAGGGAGGTAAAGCGACTTGCCGCCCAGATGATCGCCAACGCGCCGACAAACAGCAGGATCCCGCCATCGTAACCCAGGCCTTCGCTGTCTGCCGTCCAGTCACCCAATGCGGTGCCCAGTGTCTGAGAAAACATAATGGTGACCCAGTAAAAACTCTCAGTAACACCGTTGCTTACCGAACTCACTGCAACCGTTCCACAGGTCATTTTCCAGAGGAAAAGAGAGAGGATCAGCAGAGTGCTCAGCAGCAGCGTACCGCCCAGATAACCAATGTTCAGTGAGCGATCGGCAAAGTCTGCCATCGTTGTACCGACGGTGGTCGTTGCCACGACGGTGAACCAGTAGATCCATTTATTGAAGCTGTTGCGATTGATCTGCACCACGACAGCGACCAGAAAGATAATGGCGAAAATCAGTGTTCCGGTCAGGTAACCGAGATTCATCGACATCGTCACCGCATCGCCGCCGGTTTCACCCAGGGTAGTCGCAGCGATTTTGGTCAACCAGAACGCCGCGGTAACGGCCGGCACTTTACTCAGAGCGTGAGAAGCTGTGTTGTTATTTTGCATAGGGTGATACTCCGGAAAAGCCCAACATGGGCTAATACAGCGGGGATGTTATAGGATTATTCTTAAGGAAAGATTAAGCTGGAGGCGAGTCGAGAGAAATTTTTGATGGGCTTTTTACTGCTGCTCTGAGAATAGAAATGCGCCACGATGTGCAGTTTTTTTACAGGCTAAGCGCCATTATTATTCTGTTTTAAAGGCGTTTTTATACATCTTTCCTGCTATTAAATCGTCACAGCCCTGAAGGAATTTTCAGAATGGCTCAGATGGCTCTCTCTGTCAGCACATCATCTATGAGTAAAAAAATTAACAAATTGTGAGGCGCAATTAATTGACAGCATCATAGCCTTTTTCGGCCCGGCTATTTTTTCCCCGTCATTCAGCCAGCGGGAATGTTATCACTGAGCGCCCCCCAAAACCCGCAGGGCTTTACTGAAGCAGCGATGTTCAGCCGGTTTCATGGTTCACAGCCCTCAGACAATATGCTGTGATTAAAGATTATGCCCCGATGAGCCGATATAAACAGGCTAATACTTCTGATACTGCAGCCTGACAGCTTTGCGTAATGCCACAGGAGAGGGCACCTCAGAAACCGCTGCCGGAAAGGCCTCAGTTTCCGCCAGCATTTATCACGGCCCGCAATACTGAACCTTTATGCATAGCCTCCCTCAGCTACAGGCAGGCATTAACGGTTATAATCAGGTCTGTAGCGACGTGTATTGAACTTATTTAAAATCGTCAGCAACGTCGGAGCCGGCCGCCATGAACCCAATGATCAAACCTTCTTTTACCGCTGTTTGGTCTACGGATGCCCAGGGGATCTGCATCGCCAGTCAGGAAACTCCTGCGGGTCTGATGCCTGAACTTAAGGGCGTGACGCTGAGTTCATGGCTAAGTCTGGCGCAGGCTGACGACGATGCAAAGATCGCGCTGCAGCTGACTGCAGCCCTGGAATTGCTGACGCCTTTCCATATTGAAGTGCCGATCCATTGTCTGGATGGCAAGACGCGTCGGGTCCTTGTTTCCGGCCTGCCGGATTGCCAGCCTGGCACCTCCCATCTGCAGTACAACGGCTTTATTCTGGATGTGACCGGGCAGCGTAAAGCCCTGGAAGATGCGCTGCGCACGGCGGCGGAATATCGCCTTCTGATTGAAAACAGTACCGATCTGATTGCCCATTGTGACGCGGAAGGCAGATACGTATCAATTTCTCCCTCTTACAGCGAAATCATAGGCTGGACCACCGAAGAGGTTGTGGGGCAACTGGTGGTGGATTTCCTGCACCCGGATGACCGCGAATTAGCCACCGAAGCGCTGGGATGTATCTTCAGCGGCGGGGTACTGCCGGATGTTGTTGAGGTGCGCAAACTGCATCGCGACGGCCATTACATCTCACTGGGTACCAAAGCCTGTGGCGTCATCAATCCTAATTCAGGAAAAAATATTGGTGCCGTGCTGGTATCGCGCGATATCACGCGGGACAAAGAACGGATGCGTAATCTTGAGAAGCTGGCAACCCTGGACACGCTGACCGGGCTGCACAATCGTGCCTGGATTAACGAGAAGGTGGGATTCATGCTGGCGCAGGCAGACGATCAGGCGTATACCACGGTGATGTTTATCGATTTGAATGGGTTCAAGGCGGTGAACGACCTGATGGGTCACGCGACTGGCGATGCCCTGCTGCAACAGGTCAGTGAACGGCTGCGACACTGTATGCGTCCGGGCGATTCAGTGGCGCGTCTGGGTGGCGATGAGTTTGTCGTGGCTGCTAAATGCAGCAATCACGAAGCCGCATCCGCGATTGCCCTGCGGATTATTGACAGTCTGCAGGCACCTTTCGCCATCGATAATATGGATGTTCGTATTGGCGCGGCGATTGGTATCAGCCTTGCCCGCTTCGGGACAGCAACGGCCAAAATGTTATTCGAAAACGCAGATAAGGCGATGTACCAGGCTAAAGCACGACGTGATGGTTCTTATCAGTTTTTTGAGCCAGCAGCGGAGTAGCCGTTGTATATGATGGCGGGTCTCCGCTTTCACTCCTGTCAGGCTTATCCTGAACTTATCTGCTCATCACCCTGCGCTATCATACAGGAACGGTGCTCAGGCTAAGTTCATGCAGATTCTTCGTCATCCCGCCCTTCATCATAACCCGCCTGTGCCTGTTCCATGGCGCCTCCATGTTGCTTTGCCCAGTTCACCAGCGCGACAAAAGGCTCCTGCAATGTCCGGCCCAGCGGCGTAATCGCATATTCGACCGCCACTGGCGATGAAGCAATCACGCGGCGGCTCACCAGTCCGTTGCGTTCCAGCCGGCGTAATGCCTCTGTCAGAGATTTATGGGTGATGGGGTCTAGCCTGCGCTTGATGGCATTAAAACGCGAAGGCTGAGAGCACAATACGGTGAGGATTAAAACCGACCACTTATTCGCTACCTGTTCCAGGACAGGGCGGGTGCTGTTGATCTCGGCCAGTAGCTGAGTGATGTCAGTAGCCATGAGGTTTCCTTGAGGATATCTGGTGTACATCAGGTGCGTAATTGACACTAAATATAATAAATATACCATCAGGTGTCTAACCTCTATCCGGAGTCGCAATGATGAAACTGAGTGGAAAAGTCGCCCTTGTCACCGGGGGTAATAGCGGTATCGGCCTTGCTGTCGCTCGTCGTTTTGCAGAGGAAGGTGCACGCGTGTTTATCACCGGCCGGCGGGAAGCACAGCTGGCTGAGGCAGTCGCACTGATCGGCGGTCAGGTCGAGGCCATTCAGGGCGATATCACCCGCACAGACGACCTTGCGCGTCTGTTCGAAACCCTTGGCACCCAAGCGGGTCGCCTCGATATCCTCGTTAACTCTTCAGGTGTGTCTGAACCGGCCAGCCTGGAGGAAACCACGGAAGAACACATCGATCGCGCTTTTAATCTGAATGTGCGAGCCATGGTGCTGACGGTGCAGCATGCGGTGCGATTGATGGGTGAGGGCGGCAGTATCGTGCTGGTGGGTTCCGTTGCAGGCGCGATAGCGAATCCCGGTTATGGCAGCTATTCCGCCAGCAAGGCTGCGGTACGGTCTTATGCACGCACCTGGAATAGCGAGCTGGCACCGCGCGGCATCAGGGTTAATACGCTGAGTCCTGGTCCTACCAACACGCCGATGTTTGACCGGGCCAGCGATGAAGTCAGGCAGACGCTGACCGCCCGGATCCCGGCAAAGCGGCTGGGACACCCTGAGGAAGTAGCGGCTGCGGCACTGTTTCTGGCTTCAGATGAAAGCAGCTATATCAGTGGCACCGAGCTGGTCATTGATGGCGGGATGATTGCTTAGGAGATTTTCGTCGAGTGATGGGGGATGGCTTAATGGCATGGCAGGGAGGGTTTGGACTCATTAAGACGCTCCCCCGATAAGAATGTGTCTAAGACTGATATTTATACCCTTAGATTTGTTCTGGCCCATCTTTACTGTTCAGAGTCAAAAGTCAGTCCGCAGCGTAAAATCATATTGCGTCAGTTTATTATTTCTGCAGGTTTTTCACTTTCGGGAGACCAGTAACCCCCACTGCCATGATAGGTTTCAGCTCCCAGCACGAACGTGGTTCCGCAATGATTACAGGCGAAATGGTAATCAACGATATCCCCCCAAATCATCTGTTCAGCACATTCTGTAAAGGTAAACTGATTCCAGTTAATGGTGGTTGTAACTTCGGAAATTATCTCCTCTTTAAGCGCGTTATGTGCAATACGTATAGCCCGGCTCAACTGGCGAGGTTCTCGAATAATGTATTTAACACAGAGATCCTGACAGTACTTACAACTCATTCTGTGAAACCTCCTTTTTACCTGAATGTTCAGGTGAAGCGCTATCGCCGGGCGCTGACTATCTCTTCTGAAGAGGCAGTCGCTATCTCTTCGGAAAACTATAAATGTGTTCTATGCAATGATGTGTATTCATTGTGAAGCAGAACGTCGGTCCATAATCTCTTTCACGTAATGCTCAATACCAATGTGATGTTCACGGTTTATTGCAGAAATAAATGTCTGAAGGAAATCTGATGCTGAGTGAAGTGTATTTACAATCAGTTTATCGAAGTCTTTCTGGGTAAATCGGTCATAACCTTTTAGCGTCGAGCGCTGAAGCAAGGTATGCGCAGTAATTTCGAGAACCGCGCGTCTGTAATCATCGGAAAGCAGAATATCAAGATCGTCCCGGCTGATCTCAAAGTCAAAGTTATAGCTTATAAAACCAGAATCGACAGGCAGTAAGTAGGTCAGCTTCCCATCCTCCCGTGTCACATGAGGCTCATATGCCTCACCCATGAGGTGTACTGACTGCATATTTATCTCCTTTATTTTACTGGCGCTGGTTATTGCTAAAACGATTTCAATAAATTGAAATCACTAATCAGACAGATTGAAGAGGGTTATTAATCCCTGATGACTGCATGAATATCTCAGCCTTCCCTGACAGTTAGCGAACCCGTTCCCCATAACAGCATGACTGACTTTGACGACTAAGCGCTGCTTATCCCCGGACTTCCGTACTGGCCTACGCGACCACCCAGACCACCAGACCCGCCAGGGCCCGCGTTTCCGCCGTTTCCGCCTTTCCCACCTGGTGAGTTGTCGGACGATCCGCCGTTACCACCATTTCCTCCGTTAGCATCCCTGTTCGTATTTTTATAGTGCTTATGGTGATGGTGTTGAGTGCCGGGTTCTGCACCAGCACCGTCGCCACCATTCCCGCCACGGCCTCCATTTGAAGCTCCATTGCCGCCGTTGCCGCCATTCAGACAATCGGTGCCAGAAACGCCATTCCTGCCATTCTGACCATCAGGGGAACCGCTTTGACCATCCAGACCATTCTGGCTTTCGCAGGCAGTGAGTTGCGGAGTGAGTAGGATCTGAGTATTCGCTGATACCGGCAGGCAAAATATCCCGAGCGAGAAGGAGACGAGGGATAATAAATGTCGGAGCCTGAACATTGTTAATTCATCCTCCTGGTTGATGGTCACCCGCCACAGCCATGCCCTCAAAGGGCAGCAAGAATGGCGGCTTCCATTTTCTCCGGCGTGGTGGTTGGGGCAAATCGTTTAATCGGTTTACCGTCGCGCCCGATCAGAAACTTAGTGAAATTCCACTTAATACGACCACCCAAAACGCCGGGTAATTCATCTTTCAGGTAATGAAAAATCGGGTGCGTTGAGGTGCCATTGACATTCACTTTGCCAAACATCGGAAAACTTACCCCGTAGTTAATGTGGCATGTCTGCGCAATTTCGTCGGCTCCGCCAGGTTCCTGATTCCCAAACTGATTGCAGGGAAAACCCAGTACCACCAGCCCCTGATCGGCATATTTTTTGTAGAGGGTTTCAAGGCCGGCGTATTGTGGCGTGAATCCACAGTGACTGGCGGTGTTAACGACCAGCACGATCTTGCCAGCGAAGTCGGACATCGGTACAGGCTGGCCGTTCAGGCTGGTGGCTGTGAGTTTATAAAAGGCAGACATGTTGTAATCCTCAGTGCGGAAACTGGTTTACGCCAACATTAGCACAGAGCACATGAGGAAAGTGGAACATGGAGAGCAGGTACTGAGTGAGAAGGCCCGGCATCCGGATTTCAGACGTTATCGCCAGGCGCTGATGATTATTTCCATTTCTGATGTAAATCCTGGTTGTTATTCATGATGAATTTTAACCACGACCTTACCCTTTGCATGTCCCTGTTGAAGCCAGTTAAGAGCATCCTGAGTTTCTGCAAAAGGGAACACACGGTCGATCACTGGCCTGATTTTTCCAGCTTCAATTAAATTGCTCATCTGCCCCAGCTGGTTGCCATCAGGACGAACAAAAAGAAAGGAATAATCCAGACCGCGCTTTTTTGACAGTCGCAAAATCCTGCGGCTCATCAGGCCAAATATCATCCGCAGAACGATATTGAGTTGTCTGGTACGCGCAAAATTAACGTCTAAAGGCCCTATCAGAGAGACTATTTTTCCGCCTGGCTTGAGGATGTTCATAGATTTCTCAATCGAATCACCCCGAAGCGTGCCGAGGACAAGATCAAAGCCACTCAGCACGTTTTCGAATTCCTGCTTTTTATAGTCAACGACTTGATCTGCGCCCAGCTGACTGACCCACTCCACATTAGCTGAACTGGTCGTCGTCGCGACCTTTGCGCCAAGATATTTCGCCAGCTGAATCGCAAAGCTGCCAATTCCTCCCGAACCTGCCGGAATGAACACCTTCTGCCCTGGCCGCAGACGGGCTCTCTCTGTGAAAGCCTGACAGGCGGTGAGGCTGACCATCGGGAGCGAAGCAGCCTGAACGAAATCCAGATTTTCAGGTTTGATGGCCGCGAGACTTTCAGGGACCAGGGCAAACTCGGCCAGTGAGCCGTTGCCCCTGTCGAAAATGCTGGCGAACACTTCATCACCCGGACTAAAACGCGTTACCTGACTTCCTGTTGCAATAACCACACCCGCCAGATCACTGCCCAGAGTCGCTGGAAGTTTAAAATGTAAAACCGGTTTGAATATTCCCGTAGGGATCATGTTGTCTATGGGATTCAGACCCACAGCATAAACTTTCACCAGGATTTCATTGGGACCGGGGCTAGGGTAATCCACATTATCAAATCCCAGCTCAGGTGATTTTCCGTAGCGTTTAAACGTAAAGGCTTTCATCATGCTGGTTTTCATTTATTCATCCTCTCCAATAACACCCAGACCGTAGCCCGTTCCGAAAATTTCATTTTCAGATTCTCGTATCGAGCTGAAGGCTGTTCCGCACGACCTTATCCAGCAGGGTTGCAGGCGCAAAGCGGAGGACGAAATTCAGTTTTGCTGCGAGCGTTCCCGCCGTGTAGCGTATTTTTGGCCGTGAGGACTGGGCCGCTTTAAGCACCACCGCAGCCACGACCTCCGGACTTTCCGCTTCAGCCATTGCCTTACCGACCACTTTCTTCAACTTAGCCCGGATGAGTTCATACTCTTCAAGCTTCGCATCCGGTTCGATATTGTGGACTTCAAACTGCGTTTTTATGTATGCCGGCTCAATGACAGAAACCCTGATGCCCTGGGTGCGTAGTTCATGATCAAGTGCGCCTGTATACCCCTCGACCGCATGTTTACTGGCCGCATAGAGTGCGACATAGGGCAGTGGCACGATCCCCAGAATGGAACCGATATTGATGATGCGCCCGCTGCCCTGGCGACGCATGTAAGGCAGTACGGCGCGTGTCAGCCTGACGATACCCATGAAGTTTGTGTCGAAGATATGCTGCGCCTGTTCGACAGAACTCTCTTCCGCCGCTGCCGGAGCGACGCCAAAGCCTGCGTTGTTCACCAGCAGGTCTATTCGACCCTCAAGCTGCATCAATTCGTAAATAGCACCCTCTACCGAAACGTCGTCAGTCACATCAAGAGTGAGTAATGGAAAGGGCTGTTTACTCGCCTGTTCGCCACGACGGCTGGTGCCATACACTTTATAACCCGCTGCTAAAAGTTTGTTCGCAGAGGCTTCACCAATGCCAGAAGAGGCGCCGGTCACCAGTGCTACACGTTTTTGGCTCATTCTGAGTATGCTCTTGTAATAGGGTTTGGAGGAATAACTGATTTAATGATGATGATCATAATCATTAAAGTCAACTTGTTTGATTATGATCATCATCAATGTATGCTTGGGTTCTGTTTCAGGAGGAAAAAAACATGAAAGTGTCTAAAGAGCAGGTTCGCGAAAACCGGTTGCGGATCGTTGAAACGGCGTCAGAGCTTTTTCGTGAGCGTGGTTACGATGGGGTAGGCGTCGCTGAACTGATGTCAGCCGCCGGGTTAACACATGGCGGTTTTTACAAGCATTTTGGGTCGAAAGCGGATTTGTTAGCTGAAGCGATGAGTTGTGGTTTCACGCAGTCGGCAGAAAAAACCGAAGGGGTAAGTCGGGAAGCGTTTATTGAGTACTACCTTTCCCGTCAGCATCGCGATGACATGGGAAAGGGGTGCGTGATGTCGGCTCTGGGCACCGATGCAGCCCGGCAGTCTGAATCAATCCGCGAGACATTTGCGGCCGGGATTGAACGACAGATTGCCATCCTGAAATCCCAAAATGTCACGCGGGCAGAGCTGATAAATACCATTGCGCAGCTTGTTGGTGCATTGATGCTTTCGCGAGCCTGTCCGGATGGTTCCGGACTCGCTGATGAGATTCTGGAGGTCTGCCGGGCGCGTTTGCTCCGTCCTGATGCCAGTGGGATTTGAGCGGTGCTTTTCCGTTTAACTGGAACGAAGCCAATGTGACACAGGCTAGACTGCCCAGCCTGCTGGCGTCTCATTTGCGGCAGCGGGAGCGCGTAATCCGGACTTCCCGTTCCGGATAGAGGTTCCACCAACAGGTTTCCAATCAGTCGATCACCCACCTGGTACAGTGACTTATGACTCAGCCATTATCGCGGAATCCGGGATAAAGACTCATTCCGCCATCAATAAACAGTGTGGTGCCGTGAACATAGTCGGAAAGGTCACTGGCCAGCCAGACCACCGCATTCGCCACATCTTCCGCCGCACCGATACGTCCGTAAGGGATGAGTTTTAACAGCGCTTTGCCCGCTTCGCCCTGAGTGGTTTCTTCGTTAATAGCGGTTGCGATAGCGCCAGGTGCGACTGAGTTTACGCGTATACGGTCTTCACCCACTTCCTGTGCCAGGCTTTTCATCAGTAAATCAACCCCGCCTTTTGAGGCAGCGTAGTTAACATGTCCGGCCCAGGGAATGAGCTGATGCACCGAGCTCATGTGAATGATCTTACCTACAGCCCGGCTGATCTCCGGGCGGTGCGCCTGGTCACGAAACTGACGCAGCGCAGCCCGAGCGCAAAGGAACTGTCCGGTGAGATTCACATCCAGGACGGTATTCCAGTCTGCAAGCGACATCTCAATGGAAGGCGCATCTTTCTGCAGCCCTGAGTTCGCCACCAGAATATCCAGCCTGCCAAATTCAGCAATCGTCTGAGCAAAGAGATTTTCTACGTCAGCTTCCTTTGAGACATCACCCTTTACCGCAATGGCGCGTCCACCGTCTGCACGGATTTTGTCAACCAGTTCTTCGGCAGGTTCCGCCTGGCTGTGGTAGTTAACCACCACACCGGCACCAGCTTTGGCGAGTGCTTCTGCACAGGCATAGCCGAGACCTGAGCTGGCGCCGGTAACCAGCGCAACCTGATTTTCGAGTGATAAGATCATGAGGCTTCCTTAATTCTGTTAATGATGAGCGTCTTAACATGGACGAGTGCATAGGCCTGAGTCACTGAATTATAGATGCGAAGTGCAGGGTTGCCTGTGGTTTCGCCTGACATGCAGGGTCGGAAGGAGTTGATCCATAACAGCCGGTAATGAACTTAAAGCGTCTTTACCACCATCCCAGCCGCAGCCAGCATCATAATGGCTCCGGCTGACCGGAAAACGAGTCTCTGCGCTTTTGCACTGGTCAGAAGATGACGAATTCTGAGCGCGGCCAGAATAAAAACCGCACCAACACTTAACAGCACGAACACGGTAAGTGGAACCAGAATTCCTCCCCAAATCTGTAGCGAGACATTATCCAGAGAGATAACCAGAGGCAGTATCGCCAGATAGAAAGCGATGGTTTTAGGGTTGCCAAGCGTGATGGTCAGCCCTGAAAACCAGGCTGACGCCAGTTCTCGTTTTGTCGCTTTCTGGTCAATATTTATTGCCCGAGGCTGATGGCACCAGAATTGCCATGCAAGCATAAATAAATAGAGTGAGGCAGCCCAGTTAATCATCGTGAAGACGGCGGTATAGCTATGAGACATCACTGCCAGGCCAAACACCGCAACAGATAAATAAATTAAATCCCCGAGAATAAGGCCAGCCAGCATGGTAAAGCCAGCTACCGCACCACCACTCACGCTGCGAGCGACTAATGCGGTCATTCCCGGCCCCGGAATTGCGGCGGCTAAACCGAGTGCAGTCATATAAGATATTATCAGAGCAATATCTGACATAATTCTTCCTTTCATAATATTATTTGAAGAGAGAGGAGGTTTAATAATTTAAAAAAATGGTCTGTCCGTGATTTATTTAAAATAAGATCACGACATACACTCAATCTGAATTAAGTTTTCCACTTTTGCTATTCGTAATAACACGTTGAAAAAGTAAATATATTATGTCGCAATAAGCGGGAAAATTGTTACCTATATCATTTACTCAATACTGATTTTGAGGTAATAATTACCCTTTATCAGTGCTATAACGAAAGGAATTTCCGACTATGACCCTAAGTCCGACAGATATGAAAATCCTCGAGATTTTACAGGACGATGCTCGCGTCACTAACCAGGTTCTGGCAGAAAAGATAAACCTCTCAGCTTCTCCCTGCTGGCGCAAAGTGCGCAGGCTTGAGGAAGAAGAAGTGATTCAGGGCTATCGTGCTGTTCTTGACCGCAAGAAAATCGGTCTGGGCGTGATGGTTTTCATTCGGGTCGTCATTGACAGTCATAGTGAGGCCGAGGCCAGAAAGTTCGAAGAAGAAGTGACTGCGCTGGAGGACGTGGTGGCCTGCTATAGCATCGGTGGAGATGCCGACTTTCTGCTACAGGTTGTAGCATCGGATCTGGACTCCTATGCTGATTTCGCAATGTCAGTGGTACGCAGATTGCCAGGCATTAAAGAAATGCAGAGCATGTTTGTGCTTAAAGAGATCAAACCCCTCGTTTCTTATCCTATTAAGAAAATCGCTGAGTAGACTAACGCCGCCGGGACAGCCCGCGACAGAATTTTTAGTTAATAGTCCAGATGTCAGTTACATCAGCATTAGAAGAATTTTACTGCATAAAAAAAGCCCTCAGGACTTGCTCAGCCATAAAGTCCATGCTTTACCGCGTCGATAATTGTTGTACCGGGATCTGCCGGGGCATTGATTGTTTTCACCACGGAAAAAATATGAAACTTAATCATTTTACGATAGGGCAAAGACTCAGTGTGATGGCCGCCATCCTGCTACTGGCGACCCTGCTTGTCGGTTTGCGAGGCATTACCCTGAATACTCAGGCTTTGCAGAAAAATACCGACATCATGGCAAGCGAAACGCGTGTCGCGGAGAGCATTGATACTGCACGTAATGCACAGGTTCAGTTTAAAATTCAGGTACAGGAGTGGAAAAACACCCTGTTACGCGGCACACAAGGCATGCGTGTTTTCGAAAAATACAAAGCGGCCTTCCTGGCGCAGAGTGATAAAACTCAGGCGCTACTCCATCAATTGCTGATACTGCAACCCGAACTGGGGATGGATACGACCCAGGTGAAACAGACGATCGAGCTACACGCTCAGCTCAGACAAAAATACCTGGTTGCGTTGCAAAACTACGACATCCAAAACCTCGCCAGCGCCCAGCTGGTTGATGGTCAGGTCAATGGCATCGATCGTGAGCCGACCAAAATGATTGATGACGTGGTTCATCGTACGCTGGCACATGCTCAGAAGCTCAATGAACAGATGACGGCGCAAAATCTCGCCCAGTATCAGGAAACCCGCATGACCTTATGGATCGCGATGGCGGGTATTTTGCTTTCCGGCGTATTAATCACTGCCTGGTTAATCCGCAGCATTACCCATCCATTGCGCGAAGCTGTCAACATTGCGCGCACAGTGGCTTCAGGCGATCTGCAGACCGTGATTCGCCCCAGCGGACGCGACGAAACCGCAGAGCTGATGACGGCGTTGCGAGAAATGAATATCAGCCTGACTTCCATCGTCTCTGGCGTTCGCACCGGCACGGAGAACATCGCCTCAGCCTCTGTTCAGATTGCCCAGGGCAGCCAGGAACTCTCCTCGCGTAATGAAGCGCAGGCAGGCGCGCTTGAAGAAACTGCAGCCTCCATGGAGGAACTGACTTCGGTGGTGAAAAATAACGCGCAGAACGCCTCTCATGCCAGCAGCATTGCACATGATGCCCGCTCCATTGCGGGTCAGGGCGGCAACGTGGTGGAAAAAGTCGTCCACACCATGAGCGAAATCCAGCAGTTCTCAAACGAAATTAACCAGATCATTACAGTCATTGATGGTATCGCTTTCCAGACCAATATTCTGGCCCTGAATGCTGCGGTCGAAGCGGCGCGTGCGGGTGCCGAAGGTCGTGGTTTTGCAGTAGTCGCGGCGGAAGTCCGTGCTCTGGCACAGCGCTCAGCAAAAGCGGCGAAAGATGTGCGTATTCTGATCGAACGTTCTGTGAATTCAATCGGGCAGGGCAACGAACTGGTTCAACATGCCGGTACGACAATGGAAGAGATTATTTTACGCATTCATCAGGTCAGTGAGCTGATTGAAAACGTTTCGTCGGCCAGTAACGAGCAAAGTGTCGGTATCGATCAGGTTAATCTGGCGGTCACCCATATGGACGCAGCCACGCAGCAAAACGCCGCGCTTTCTCAGCAGTCCACTGCTGCGGCGCAGGCTTTACAAGCGCAGGCTGAAATGCTGCTTGCCAGCGTAAGCGTGTTTAAAATTAATCCTGCACGTGCTTAATCTTTGATGTCAGGGCAGGGTACTTCACGATATCTTGCCCTGACATTTTTCAGCGTAGATTGAAGCCCGGTTCTGAACATTCATTCACAACGCTCAGCGCAACAGGAATAGCATCCCCGTTTCGCATTATGTATCTGAACATAACTCACCTGCGGATCGGCAAATAATCGACTCAGTAGATCTCCAGCAAATTCCCCCTCAGCTATATCTGCCTCTATTAAAAAGTGTTTTTCATCATAAGCACGTAATGACAGCACTCTGCTGTGCAGGACTTCAGGTAATTCATTGTGGTAAATGCCTTGTTGGGTGCATCCCTCCCAGACATAAATCGCATGCGTGCCAAAATAGGGTGTGTCTGCAGCCTGATAAATATGATTGATCAGAAGGGCGGTTTCACCTGCAGGAATATCACACAATGAGATTCTGTCGGGATAACCAGGATAGCACTCCACCTTTTGACGTATTGCGTTGTGTTCTTTCAGATAGCTATCGCTCTGTCCAAAAAGATGAGTAAATGGCCCGGCATCCAGACCTGAGATTTTAAAATTCATGATATCGCCTGTCGTTTTCAGCAGTGAAGAATGACGTTATCGGATATCGTTTGGTGAGACTCGCCATTTTCGGTCAGGGATTTTTGGGAACGAGACTGTTATGGCGTTGCACTGGATGTGTTCCCCCTTCAGCCAGCTTTGACAGCCTCACTCATGACAAACTTTTACGGATGTTAATACCTTTCCATCCGCGATAAGCCGTCAAATTGCCTTCACCTTTCTGCCCATCGCGCATCTCTGGTAACTTGTAAAAAATTCCCTGAACGCTACCCCGCTAACGACATATCCGTCACATAAAACAAAACTGCCATGTACTTTTTTGTGACAAATAACACAACCTCATTACATCCTCAGGCAGGGGCAAGATTTTATCATGATAATGGTTTTACTCAGTACATTACTGTTTTACAGAGTACAACAAGCCGCTTTCTCCACTGCCCTTAAGCCGATGACAAAATTGTGAGGATCATCATGTCTGAAAAACAGCACATCACGACATTCTCTGCTGATATTGAGCAGCAGACCGTTAAGAAGGTGGTCTGGCGCATTTTGCCCTTTCTGATTGTCTGTTATCTGATTGCCATCATCGATCGCGGCAACATCGGAATGGCTTCGTTACAGATGAACGAAGATTTAGGGTTGTCGAAAGCCGTATTTGGTTTTGCAAGCAGCCTGTTTTTCGTGGGTTACTTCCTGTTTGAAGTTCCCAGTAACCTCGCCATGCAGAAAATTGGGGCAAAGATCTGGATCTCTCGCATCATGGTGTCGTGGGGCATTATTTCGGTCTGCACTGCTTTTGTTGAAAGTGCCAATACGCTCTACGTATTGCGCTTTTTACTGGGTGCAGCTGAAGCAGGATTTTTCCCTGGCGTAATTCTTTATCTGACGTACTGGATCCCGGGCAAGTACCGTGCGCGTGTGATTGCAACATTCATGGTGGCAATCCCGGCGGCAAACTTTATAGGATCGCCTATCTCCGGTCTGATTTTGTCGCTCGACGGCTGGTTAGGCATGCGCGGCTGGCACTGGTTATTCATCCTGGAAGGTATTCCGGCGGTGATTCTGGGGATTGCCGCTTTCTTCTTACTCAGTAATCGTCCGACCGATGCCAGCTGGCTAAATCAGGAACAAAAAGCGTGGCTGAGCACGACTATTCAGGCAGAAAACGAGAAGAAAAAAGCGATTGGTCATATCTCGCTATGGCAGTTACTGCGTCATAAGCATATCTGGGTGATGGCACTGATTTATGCGGGGGCTTCTGCGGCGGGATCAACTCTGAGCGTCTGGTCTCCGCAACTGCTGAAATCGTTCGGGCTGGATAACTTCACAACCGGTTTAGTCAATGCGA
The DNA here is from genome assembly GCF_000745295.1 of Pantoea sp. 9140. NCBI lineage: Bacteria > Pseudomonadati > Pseudomonadota > Gammaproteobacteria > Enterobacterales > Erwiniaceae > Pantoea > Pantoea sp. 9140. The sequence continues at coordinate 270,802 of NZ_JQNO01000002.1, forward strand.
TTCCTTACGGTCTGGCATCCATTCTGATGATTGTATGGGGCAGAAGTTCTGACCGGAGCGGCGAGCGTCGCTGGCATACCGCGTTAACGCTGTTCCTGATTGCAGGTGGTCTGCTCTCCGCCTTTATCACCAACAGCCTGACCGGCAGTGTTGTCATCCTGTCACTGGTATTAATGGGTGCCTACTCAATGAAAGGACCTTTCTGGGCGCTGGCGTCGGGATGGATGTCTTCCACTACCGCTGCTGCGGGTCTGGCTGCTATCGGTGCGATGGCGAACCTGATTGGCGGAGGGTTAATGGTCAACGTTTACGGCATCATTAATCAGGCGACCGGCAGCCATACGCTGGCAATGATGCCACTGGCTATTCTCTGCGGCATCGGCGGTATTGCGGTGCTGGTTATGGGGCGCAAAAAAGAGTTAAACATCGAAGTTGACACTCACGCTTCGCCAGTCAGTAAATAACGTAGCATCACCTGCAGATGCTGAGCATTGCGTCTGCAGGTGAGTCCTTTCAGCTTTTACTGCCACAAGAACACTGTTTTAACTGCCAGAAAACTCAAGGCACATCCTGTGAACGTTCTTCCAAAGATATTAAGTCGTCGATAGACTCATTCAGCAGATACCAGATTAGGTTTTGTGTTTCAGGTTCTAACTTTAAATAGTGATTTGACCCTACAAGTGAATTTAAATCCTCGCACATTAAAGTGATTGCTCAAAGCCTGCATCAGGCTGGAGCGAAGAAACAATTCCCTGTGGGCTGAAGCGTTAATATTATTGCCCTCAGAAAGTAGATATATCTGATGGAGCGATTTATATAATTCTTGTTTTACAAAGTTGGTGAGGGTTAATAAGAAAGTTCAGCAGTTGCTCAGGATCAGAAAAACAGGATGCAATCCAGGAAGCACTTCGTTTAAAAGGCGTGTGTCAGGCGTCAATACCTGCTGGAAAATCCATGATCCTAATCCCCGCCTGTTGAAGACAGAGCCATATCCGAACATAAGAGAACCGGTCTGATACAACGCACTGAAAAAACTCATTTTATCAGTCTGGCAGAATAACACGCCTGCTTAGTCATGTTCGCCACAATCTGGCATAACAAAACCACAATTTTAATGGCTCTGTTCATCCAGACCAGCCGGGCGCTGGTTAATATGCGGGCTATAGGTATTAACGTCCAAAAACATGTATACAAGCTATGAAACAGATCAACACAGCGTCTGCTGTCTTCAACTGACATTAACAGGCGTTTCCTCACTACAGGGAATGCCTGAAACCAGGGATTGAATGATAATGCATAAAGCAATGATGTATATGCGCAAAACAAGTGCTGATTATCAAGCGGTTACGGTTCTTATAATCTATTGCCTGTGCACTATCTTGTGACATTTCCTTACCAGGGATTTGTCAGGAAAGTTGCTGTTGTCGCTTCAGACAGGCCTGCATTATCCCGAACTCTCAACACTTATTCGGCTATTCCCATCGATCAGGGTGTTCTGTCAACGTCTCGATAACCGTCAGCAATCCCATGAACCCATCCTGTCCTCACTGTCTTAAGGCAGAAATGAGTGGAATATTGCTGTATGATGTCGTCACTTCGATAAGTGAGTTGGGTAAACATACGATTCAATGTCGTTTATGAACCCGATTATACTTGTAAGCCACTAAACCTGAAGGTAGCAACTGACGTGAAGGATACCTACTACAACGACCAAAAGATAAATTCGTTAATCAAGGATGAACTGGATGCGTTCTTTGAGGATTACCAGGGTGTTATCTATGCATACGCTATTATGAATAAAAAAGACCCTTCGCAGATGCAAATTATTAACAACAACCCGGCGTGGTTTGATGTTTACCTTGAAAGGAAATATCAGTTTATCGATCCCGTCATTATCCGTGGTTTGCGCTGCGTTGAAGACTACTTTTGGGAGAATGAAGTTATTTTGTCAGAAGGTTACAACCTCACCAGGATTTTCAACGAAAGTTTTCAATATAACATTTATCGGGGACAGACATTTCCTCTGCATGACTACCTGAATAATCTGGTTGTGTTATCTGTTATTGGGAAAAAGGAATTTGATTTTGATATTGATAAACATCGTGCAAAATTCATGAGTTTCCTTATTCATCTGCATCAGAAGACGCTCAATCTGTATAGTCAACATCAGCAGAAAAAGAATGCCTTTTTATCACCGCGTGAGCGACAGATTCTTAAGTGGGTCAGCGACGGCAAAACATATGCTGAGATTGCTATTATTTTATCTATTGCGGAGCGTACGGTAAAATTCCATATGGGTAATGTAATGAAAAAACTCGGTGTTAATAACGCAAGACACGCGATAAAACTTGGCGCAGAACTCCGCTTACTGGAAAACTGAGCCAGATACTCATTCAAAGATGGCGTAAGTGCTGTAGCTTTTCACGAAGCCAGTCAGAGTGTTTGTCCTTGATGATGATATCCTCAATGACGTTACTGTTAGCAGGCATAAAAATGTAGTAGATATCTTCTCCCTTTTCGGAGAACCCTTTTTGAATTACCTCTGTTTTCCAGTTGGCGTGACGGAATATGGCATACATGCCGCGACTGACCACTGCGTACATCCCTGTATATTTCTTCTTCATGCAAAAAATAATCATTGCAAGAAATAATGCTTTACTGGCGGGTAAACCATCCAGTTTTGCAGCGTCACGTCGTTCCTTGTCTAAAAACAGGCGAGTAATTTCACAGCAGGGCATATCGGTAGGGAGACGACACACTGCTGAAAAGTACTTATGGAAAATTTCGCTCATCATCGTCGGCTGGGTCGAGTCTATGAATCGTGCACCGCATAGCAACTGTCCGTCGTGCACACCCAGTAAGTAAGTGGTGTTTTTATTGTCAAAAAAGTCCTTTTCCATGCCGTCAATGCATTCGACTTCCCAGTCGAGTCGATCCCGAAATGTTTTTCTTCTGAGCCGGTATAACTCATTCGCTTCTTCAACCGATAGTTGATCATAATCACGCAAAAAAAAATCAATAGCAGAACTCATTAACTCGCCCTCAATAATCACATGATGAAACTATTGCCCCTGCCCTTTAGGACAGCTTTTATTATATCGTACAGGTCTTATAATAAAAATGTGCCTGACCACTAAGCACTTTCATTGCCCGGCGGTCAGGTTATCAAAGACCAATGCAACACCAGGGAAAACCAGACGAGATTATGTAATATTCAAAGTCTCGCGTACAGAGTGCAAAAAGCATTCAAATAATAAAAATACCAGAATACGAAAAAAGTCAAATAACCATCATTAATTTATTGCCCCTTATTGTTTTAAGGGGCAAAATTTCCTGTTCAGTTAATCCAGTCAAATAATGAATGTAAAATTACGCATTGAGCGAGCGACATTGCTGTTCATTTGATAGCCAATGCAGTCAGTCTGCCTGACTGCACTTCAGCGGTTAGCCTGCCAGCGGTATCATAAGGAATGATCAGTTGGTAATATCGAATTGTTTAACTTCTGATTTTCAATTTACCTAATTTGCCAGATTTTAAGAACGCTTCCGGAGATTCTGAGATCACCCGGCTCTGCAAAAATTATCAGCCTGCTGACAGTTATTCATTATTTTTCGCGCATGAAAAATATCTCTGAACCTATTTTTTCCGGGTATTAATCCTCGATACCGCCATCGACGTTCCCATCAAATCTATACTGCGTTGGCTCACCAGCTAAATTAAGCGTAACTTAATATCATGCTTAAAGGCCATGGCTCGTTAACGTGGAAAATAATTCAGGCTCTGATCGTTATCCGTCATGAGGCGATTTATTGTTTTTCATCTGGATGTGGCATTCTCTTATCGTTATTGCCGGCAGTGACTCGTACTGAGGTTAGCCTGCCCTGAGCGAATAGCTCGCGGCAGGATCGTATCTAATAGCTAAGTCTCAGTTTCAACAGGCATTTTCGTTAAAACTGTCACGTGCCATAAAATCAGGGCATCGCGCTGGTGTGAGGCTTAATTTCCCCAGTGAGGTTATTCGCTTAAGACCTGATTTTGTTGGGGTGTACAGCGTAAACATGGCAAATGCTCTGACACAAAAAAATCCTTCAGGGCAACTAAAAAAGCTCTCTTTTCCGGTCACAATTCTGCTTGCTGAACAGGATGAGCTGTTTGATGTGAAACGAATGACTGAGTTTTTCAGCAGCTGCGGCAATTCACATTTAAGCAGTCAGGTCGTGAAAAAGTGCAGGCATCTCGATTGCATTTTTGAGCTGACCGACAGCATGAAAAAGCATTTCGCACGCCTGCCTTCAGGAATATGAGGCTCAGAACGGATGTGATGATTTAGACAATGAGAAAGCCTTTCTCATCAGTCTGACTTCAGCTGCTTACTAAAAGCAGACACGCATTATTCATAACCCACGTGCCTCGATGATAGCCTCTTCAGCGCCTTTAGTGATTGCAGAGACTCAAACCTGTAAAAATGCCGACTAAATACCGTTACAGCCTGTTTAGTCGGCTACAGAGATGGCTCAGGATACCGCGCTTTCGTTTTTCAGGGACTCCAGAACGTTCAGAATATTACTGGCCGCCACCGTACCCATCTTCACGTAAGAGTTATCACTGACGCCGCCAATGTGCGGCGACAGAATCACATTTTCAACATGCTGCCAGATATGCGGCGCCGTCAGAGGTTCAGTGGGGAAACTGTCCAGTGCGGCCCAGGCGACGGTGCCATCATTCAGCGCCGCTAAAAGCGCATCATCATCAATAAGACCGCCGCGTGCCGTGTTTACCAGAATGGCGCCTTTTTTAAACAACGCCAGTTTCTCTGCATTGATCATCTGGCGGGTCTGTTCGGTCAGCGGACAGTGCAGAGAAATGATGTCTGCCTGTTGCAGCAGGTCGTCAAGTGAAGCGGACTCACACTCATCAGGAAAGGTTTTTGCAAAAGGATCATAGGCAATTACCTTCATGCCAAACGCCCGCCCAATACGGGCAACGCGACCGCCAATTGCACCAAGCCCCACCAGACCCAGCGTTCTGCCTTCCAGCTCCACAGATTTATGGGTGGATTTGTCCCAGTGCCCCTGACGCATGCGCTGATCCAGCGTTATCACAGATTTGGCGCAGGCCAAAATCATCGCCCAGGTATGCTCGGCTACAGCGGCTGCGTTGGCACCCGGCGCAGACTGAACGCGGATATCGCGTGCCGCGGCTGCCTGTTGATCGATAACGTCAATGCCGCTGCCGTGTTTGGAAATCACGCGCAGGGCAGGCGCAGCATCCATGATGCGGGCATTAATTTTTCCGTAACGGACAATTATCGCCACCGGATTATGCTGCTGGCAGAGTCTGAACAGGGTATCTTCGTCGGGCTGTTTACCTGCATAAACCAGGCTAAACGCGTTCAGCAGGCTGACCGCCTGCGGAGCCAGATCGCTGGCCGTGACCAGAATGACGGGAAGCTGAGTTGTCATCAGAGCGTCTCCCCATCCGTAAGCATGCCAGCGGTTTGCAGGGCTTTCTCCAGCCACGGCGCGCGAAGGTCGCCATCACGAATGGCCGCAATACGCCCGGTCTCGAAATCCAGTTTTTTCTGCGCCAGTTCGAGCAGGGCAGGGATCTCTTCACGCGGCAGAATCACCACGCCATCAATATCACCGATGACCAGATCGCCCGGCTGAATGGCTGCGCCCGCGACAGAAACCGGGTAGTTTACCCGTCCCGCAACAGATTTGGTCGGGCCACAGGGATTCAGGCCCGCGGCAAACACCGGGAAGCCGTTCGCGCTCAGTGCATCGGCGTCACGAACCGCGCCATCAATGATGATCCCCGCGATGCCGGAGGCTTCAGCCTGGGTCGACATAATCTCTCCGATTAAGGCACAGCTGATGTCGCCTTTGCCATCAACCACAATCACGTCGCCTGGCTGGGCGATTGCCAGTGCGGCATGGATCGCCAGATTATCGCCAGGCCGGACCTCGACGGTGATAGCGGGACCAGCGACTTTCATCGTGGAGGCTACCGGTTTGACGCGACCATGCAGCGTTCCGCGTCGACCGGCGACATCCGCCAGTATCGCGGCCTGGAACTGAGCCGCCTGTTTAACAAGTTCTGGCGCGACACGGATAATGTCGCGATTGATGAAGGTATTCTCTGCATGTGGCATAGATTATTCCTCTTTCGTTTTACCAGGTACAACTTAGTTGTACAATATAAAACTACTATATCGATGTTAATTCGCATCGCACCAGTGTTAAGCACTCATTTGTGATGTAAATACGATGTGAATCACAAATTGCGCGGTAAACTGCCTGCCGTCGCATACAGGAGGACGTACCAATGGGGAATGAAGGCGTAATTGCCGTAGAAAAAGCGCTGGCGCTGCTGGATTGTTTCAAACCTGGCGAGGAGTCGCTGACGCTTACCGCGCTGGCGCAGCTATCGGGTTATCACAAAACGACGGTCTATCGCCTGATGAACTCACTTGAGCGCATGAATTATGTGATTCGCCGCGACAATGGCGTCTATACCCTGGGGCCGAGGCTGCTCTATCTGGGCAAGCTCTATGAACAATCCTTTCATCTGGCCAGCATTGTTCAGCCTGAGCTTCACGCTCTGGCGACCGCGACGGGCGAAAGCGCCTCATGGTATGTGATAGAAAACGATCAGCGACTCTGTCTGTTCAGAGCTGAGCCTTCTGAAGGACTGCGTGAAACGCGCCTGCCCGGCACCTTTCTTCCGCTGGATAACTCTGCCATCGGACAGGTGCTTCGCTACTGGGGAAAGAACGAACCCCTGTTTAAGGCTGTACCTGAACTACCGCTGTTTACCTCCGGGATGCGCGATCCGCACATTGCGGCATTTTCCGTACCGGTGTTTGGAGAAGGCGACAGGCTGCTCGCTGCGCTGGCACTGACCGGGCCATCGTCACGTCTGACGCAGGCGAAGTGTGAAAGCGGACTGGGGAAACTGATGAAAGAAGCGGCCAGCCGACTTTCGGTTAAATCAGGCGCGCATAAAGTGACATGCGATAATTTTTACAAGATTTAGCTGACGTGAAGGGCACAGGTGATTCCATGTCAGCGCTGTGCTCTTCCAGAGCGGCAAGATTTTCTGGCTGGAGTTGGTCGATTTAAGCCAGGGTGAATTAAGGGATGTCTGGCTTGCCTGAGTACTTAACTCTCAAAAGACCCGCCGCTGTGATGGAGTGATATTAAGTCATTGATATTTGTTAAAATAATTTACTTCCGGTGCGCCTTTAAACATTCTGATTTAACGTCAGATGTTTAATGGCACACTGGCCGCATGAAAAATCCCCCACTTTCCCGCCTCAACATGAATTTCCTTCATGTTCGTTGAAATTTAATCACTTTTTTTCAACCGGATGTTGAGGCATAAAGTAAGAATTGTTAATAACTTTGAGTCATATGACTGGGTGTTAAGGGATAGCAAAGCTGCATAACCCTGAAGCAACAAATCATATCAGCGACCAGGATACCCGATAGCGATGAACAACTTAGCCTTTACCCTCAAGCGCATTCGTTTCGACGAAAACTATAACCCTTCGAAAAATACGCGGGCGACGACTAACTTCGCGAATCTGGCGCGTGGCGAAAAACGCCAGGAAAACCTGCATAACGCCCTGGCGATGATCGACAACCGGTTCAACGCGCTGGCGCACTGGGATAACCCAAAAAGCGACCGTTACGCTGTCGAACTTGAGATTATTTCTGCTGAGCTGAATCTTCAGCCAGGCAGCAACGACGAATCGTTCCCGGCGATTGAGATTCTGAAGACCCATATCGTCGATCACAAAACCGGTGAACGTTTCGACGGGATTGTCGGCAATAACTTCTCCTCCTACGTGCGTGATTATGATTTCAGCGTAGTGCTGACAGAGCACAATAAAGGCCAGACTGAATTCAGTCTGCCGGATGATTTTGGCCAGCTGCATGGCAACATTTTCAAAAGCTTCGTCAACTCAGCGGCCTATAAAGAAAACTTCAATAAGTCGCCGGTCATCTGCCTGAGTGTGTCGAGCAAAAATACCTATGTGCGTACCGGTAATGTGCATCCGGTGCTGGGCATCGAATACCAGCAGGATGCGCCTTCGCTGACGGATTTTTATTTTGGAAAAATGGGCCTGAAAGTGCGTTTCTTTATGCCGCAGGGCAGTGTTGCGCCGCTGGCCTTCTACTTTCACGGTGACCTGCTCAGCGATTACACCAATCTTGAGCTGATCAGCACCATCAGCACCATGGAAACGTTCCAGAAAATCTATCGCCCGGAAATTTACAACGCGAATTCTGCAGCCGGACAGTGCTATCAGCCAACGCTGCAGCATCAGGATTATTCATTAACCCGCATCGTTTACGATCGCGAAGAGCGCAGCCGTCTGGCCGTTGAGCAGGGTAAGTTTACTGAGGCGCATTTCATCAAGCCGAATCAGACACTTCTCGCACAATGGTCTGCTGAATCCGTTCTTTGATTAATTAAAAACAAAAGGTCACCTGCTATGAAAACTTTATTACCGACATCCACTGCGGGCAGCCTGCCTAAACCGTCCTGGATCGCGCAGCCAGAGGTGCTCTGGTCACCCTGGAAACTGCAGGATGAAGAGTTAGTAGACGGTAAAAGAGATGCACTGCGTCTCTGTCTGGACGACCAGGTTCGCGCCGGCATTGATATCGTCAGTGATGGTGAGCAGACCCGTCAGCACTTTGTGACGACGTTTATTGAACACCTCAGCGGCGTGGATTTTGAGAAGCGTGAAGTGGTCCGCATCCGTAATCGTTATGACGCCAGCGTGCCGACCGTGGTGGGTGAAGTCTCACGTCAGAAGCCGGTATTTGTTGAAGATGCAAAAATCCTGCGCAAGCTGACCGATCGTCCTATTAAATGGGCGTTGCCGGGTCCGATGACGATGATCGACACCCTCTATGACAATCATTATAAAAGTCGTGAAAAGCTGGCCTGGGAATTTGCAAAAATCCTCAACCAGGAAGCGAAAGAGTTAGAAGCCGCGGGCGTTGATATTATTCAGTTCGACGAACCAGCCTTTAACGTCTTCTTTGATGAAGTGAATGACTGGGGTATCGCCGCGTTAGAGCGAGCTATCGAAGGGCTGAAGTGTGAAACCGCCGTTCACATCTGCTACGGCTACGGCATTAAAGCGAATACCGACTGGAAGAAAACGCTGGGCACAGAGTGGCGTCAGTACGAAGAGGTCTTCCCGAAACTGCAGCGTTCAGCTATCGACATCGTTTCACTGGAGTGCCAGAACTCGCGCGTGCCGATGGATCTGATCGAGCTGATTCGCGGTAAAAAAGTCATGGTCGGTGCTATCGACGTGGCTACTCATGAGATTGAGACGCCGGAAGCAGTGGCTAACACGCTGCGCAAAGCACTGCAGTTCGTGGATGCTGAAAATCTCTATCCTTCAACTAACTGTGGCATGATTCCTCTGCCGCGTCAGGTTGCCAATGGCAAACTGCATGCGTTGAGTGCGGGTGCAGAGATTGTCCGCAGAGAAATTCTGGGAAAATAATCTTTTCCTGAGTAGCCTCAGTCCGGCTTCAGATGCCTGAAAGCCGGACTGAGGCTGCCCTTACTTTAACTTTGTCTGTCCCACTATCCATCTCTGTAGGCTCTTCATTCCACTCCTCTTAAATCACTTTCAGATTCCCTGTTCTGAAACCTCAGTAGCGTAATTCGCTATGCTGTCGGGCGTGAATCACCTGGTCAGCGATCGCGCCCGTTTCAGATTACGTTCAGCTCAGCGTTTCGTCAGCGGAGCGGGGGTGATCCGGGCGGATTCTGAACCAGATCGCGTACATCGCTGGCAGGAATACCAGCGTAATCAGGGTACCGCCTAACGTACCGCCAATCAGGGTATAGGCCAGCGTTCCCCAGAATACGGAGTGCGTCAGCGGAATGAAGGCCAGAATGGCAGCCATTGCCGTCAGCAGCACCGGACGCGCACGTTGTACCGTTGCTTCCACCACCGCATCAAAAGGCGAGAGTCCTTCATGTTCATTATGGTGAATCTGGCCTATCAGGATGAGCGTGTTACGCATCAGGATGCCCGATAGCGCTATCAGTCCAACCAGTGCATTGATGCCAAACGGCTGGTTAAAGAGAAGTAGCGTCGGCACCACACCAATCAGTCCCAGAGGCGACGTTAGAAAGACCATCACCATCGCCGACATCGAACGCACCTGCAGAATGATAATCAGCAGCGTCATGGCGATCATAATCGGGAACAGCGGTGCCATTGCTTTGGTCGCTTTACCAGATTCTTCAATCGAGCCCGCCTGTTCAATGCGGTAGCCCGCTGGCAGTGAATTGATGATGGGCTGCAACGCGTTGAGCATCTGCTTTGAGACATCCGGCGGCTGCAGATGCTCAGCAATATCACCGCGCACCGTCAGCGTCGGAGTGCGATCGCGGCGACGCAGAATCGGATCTTCCATGCGTACGTCAACGTCGCCAATCTGAGAGAGCGGAATACGCTGACCTGAGGAACCGACTAAGGTAAAGCCCGCTATTCTGGCTGGATCGAGGCGGATGTTACCCGCTGCGCGTCCCATAACCTGCACGGAGCGGATATCTTCACGCACTGAGGTAATCGGAACGCCAGAGAGCAGGAACTGAAGCTGCTCTGCCACCGCATTAGATGTCAGCCCCACGGCCTGCAGGCGATCCTGATTAAGCGTGAAATGCAGCACCGGCACCTTTGGACCCCAATCCGTATTAACTGTTCTCATCAGCGGACTGGCCTGTAGCACTGCCTCTACGTCGGCTGCGATGGTGCGCAACGTGTCGGCATCCGGCCCCATGATGCGATATGCCACCGGATAGGGCGAGTAGGGACCAAACACCAGCTGTGTCACGCGGATGCGCGCCTCTGCTGCAAGTCCATCAGCCGCCGCTTCGCGTAACCGGTGCTTAAGTGCTTCGCGCGCTTCCTGGCTGTCCGTCAGCACAACTATTTTTGCAAATGAGGGGTCAGGCAACTCGGGAGCCATGGCCAGATAAAAACGCGGTGATCCTTGTCCGATATACGATGTGACGATTTTTGCCTCCGGCTGCTTCTGCAGCCAGGCTTCGATTTTTGCCGCCGCGTTGCTGGTCTCCTCAATAGCGGTGCCATAAGGCATCTGGACTTCCACCAGCACTTCCGGGCGGTCAGAGGTGGGAAAAAATTGTGCGTTAACCATCCCCATGCCGAGCACGGCAAGCGTAAACAGAGCCACCACCGAACCGGCTACCAGCCATTTACCTGCGATGACGCGGCCCAGAATATAACGGAAGCGGTTGTAATGGCGGGTGTTATAAATCGCGGTATGTCCTCCCGCCACCGTTTTGATCTCCGGCAGCATTTTCACGCCAAGATAAGGCGTAAACACCACCGCGACGATCCACGAGGCGATCAGGGCGATACCGACAATCCAGAACATATTGCTGGTGTACTCACCGGCAGTAGACTGTGCAAAACCGTTGGGCATAAATCCCACAGCGGTAACCAGCGTACCCGCCAGCATCGGTGCCGCCGTATGACTCCAGGCATAAGCAGAGGCTTTGATGCGGTCATGACCTTCTTCCATTTTGACCACCATCATTTCAATCGCGATGATGGCGTCATCGACCAGCAAACCCAGGGCAAGGATCAGCGAACCCAGCGTGATGCGATCGAAATTTTTGCCGGAAGCCTCCATCACAACAAACACGATAGCCAGCGTCAGTGGCACGGCTGCGGCGACCACTACACCAACCCGCCAGCCCATACTGACAAAGCAGACCACCATGACCACCAGCAGGGCGACAAAAAACTTGATCATGAATTCGTCTACGGCTGAACTGATGTTGACGGCCTGATCGGTGACCTTCGTCAGCGTCATACCCAGCGGCATGCCGTCATTAATTCTGGCCGTTTCCTCATCCAGTGCCTTACCGAGATCAAGGCCATTCCAGCCGTCGCGCATAACGACGCCTAACAACAGCGCCTGTTCGCCCTGATTACGCACGATAAAGGTCGCCGGATCTTCATAGCCTCGCTCCACAGTCGCGACATCTGAAAGGCGCAGTGTTCGGCCCCCGGCAACGACAGGCGTCTGGCGAATCTTCTCCAGGGTGTCGAAGGCGCCATCAAGACGGATAAAAATCTGGGGACCGCTGGCATCTATTGAACCGGCCGGGGTCAGCACGTTCTGACTGTTCAGGGCAGAAAAGATATCCTGGGGAGAAATGCCGAGCGTGGCCAGCCTGTCATGAGAGAACGAGATAAAGATTCGCTCACTCTGTTCACCAATAATGTTGATCTTTTTTACGCCGGGTACATGCAGAAGCTGCTGGCGCAGCGATTCAGCATCCCTTGCCAGCAGACGCTGCGGCTCCCCCCTGGCCTTAAGCGCAAATAAGGCAAAAGTCACATCAGAGAACTCGTCATTAACCATCGGTCCGATAACGCCCGCGGGCAGGCTGCTGGCTTCATCACCGACTTTCTTGCGCGCCTGATAGAACTCTTCCTGTACCTGTGAAGGCGGCGTGCTGTCCTGCAGTGACAGCAGGGTAAACGCCAGACCCGGACGGGTATAGGTCTCACTGCGGTCGTACCACTTAAGCTCCTGCAGACGCTTCTCCAGCGGCTCAGCAACCTGATCCTGCATCTCCTGCGCTGTAGCACCCGGCCAGGCCGTGATAAGGGTCATCTGCTTGACGGTAAAAGGCGGGTCTTCCGCTCGCCCCAGTTCGAAGAACGACAGGATACCGGCGACAGTAATCAGAATGATCAGGAAGAGGGTAATCGAGCGCTCGCGCACAGCCAGCGCCGAGAGATTGAAACGTTCCTTGCTCATGGATGACTCCCCGCGCTGCGCTCGTTGCCTTGCGGTGCCGTGCGCACTTTTTCACCCTCATGAAGCAGGTGCGCGCCAAGCGCAACGACCTGCTCACCCGGCTTGAGGTTTCCGACAACGCCGGCATTGTCATCCCCAAGGTTGATCACATGCACCGGTCGCCATGAGACGGTTGTGGGCTGACCTGAAATGCCCCAGACGCCCGGCCCTTTCCCCGGATCGTAGAGCGCGGCTAAGGGCACGTTCATGACCGAAGCTTTGCTGGCGTTTTCCGCGATGTTAAGCGTGACGGTCGAGCCGAGCGGTGCATTAGCCAGTGAACCTTCCAGGACATATCTCGCTTCAAAGGTTCGCGTCACCGGATCAGCGGCATCGGATAGCAGGCGTAACCTGGCGGGCACCTGTTTATCGCCAGAGCCATAAAGCGTGGCCTGAGCATCGCTGTCCGGCGCAGGCCTGAGCGTCTCCGGTAATTGCACAATGGCCTCGCGCTGACCGGCTCTGGCGAGGCGGATAACGGCCTGTCCGGCACTGACCACCTGACCCGGTTCTGCCAGCGTATCCACGACAACGCCATCGGCGTCGGCCAGCAGCACCGCATAACCGGTTGCATTCTGCGCGACGCTGGCCTGGGCCTGTGCGGCTCTGAGATCGGCTCTTGCCGTATCGGCGGCGGCCTTTATCTGGTCGTAGGCTGATGCCGACACGGCACCCGTCGCGACAAGGCCGCGATAGCGCGCTTCATCCTGCGTGGCTTGCTTAGCCCGTGCCCGTGCTGCCTCCACAACCTGTTGCTGAGCCTGAGACTGCAGTGTCAGGTCAATCGGATCCAGACGCATCAGCGACTGACCGCGTTTGACCGCCTGACCGGTATCCACCAGACGTTCAAGGATTTTGCCTTGTACTCTGAAACTGAGATCGCTTTGAATCCGGGCGACCACAACGCCGGTAAAGGCGTGGGTTCGATCTATCGCGCTTACCACGGTTGCAGTCCGCACCAGTGGAGCCTGCGTTCGGGGATCGTCGCGGGTGGAGGGTTCACCGCAGGCCACCAGGGCCAGCGGCAACACGTAAACAGCAAGGGTGGCGGATTTAAGCCTGAGCATAAGTTCCCTTAAAGCGGTAACAGGATAGTTTGCGCATTCTCATTCCTGTGACCAAATAAGTCAATGGTCACAAATAGCTGAATTTTCGTCATGAACAGATCAAGATATGTCACCGTGAAGGGGTTGTTAAAAGGGTCATGGCAGCTGAAGAGGGGTGATATCAGGGGATGAGGGCAAAGAGAGCGGTTCCTGGACGTCTTGCATTTTTTGGACGGCAGGCACAGTGCATTTGTGAATGCTCAGGAGATCGGCATCGGCATAGTTTGCTCCCTTAACGTCAGTGACCCTGATTGACAGGAGGTGACCATTATGTGACTGGGTCACTTATTGTGGATAATGTCAGGCTGATCGATGTTGCTCCAGCATTAGCGGAAAGCGACGTCTGAATAGCCATTAACGCACACCTGCCACTCTGTAAGGACAGCCCATCGCCGCCATATCGGCTGCCTGCCGGTACTAATTAAGCCTTATCCGTAAAACCTGCAATATGTGAATGAATAGTAAATTTCTTTGCCAGCGGATATAACATATTGATAACCCCGCATCGCAGAGAAAAATATGGCGCTTTCACACGAGTTAATTCTGATTTTTACGACCTATTTTGTCGCGACGGCCAGCCCTGGACCGAGCAATATGGCGATAATGGGGACAGCGATGAAAAAGGGCAGAGGTGCCGCGCTGGCGCTGGCTGCGGGTGTCGTGAGTGGTTCGATGATCTGGGCGCTGCTCGCAGCCTGCGGTGTGCTGACCGTGCTGACAACCTTTGCTCAACTGCTGATTGCGTTAAAAATTGGCGGCGGAATATATCTGCTCTGGCTGGCGTTTAAAGCCGGTAAATCTGCATTACGCCGCACGGAAGCCGGTGAATTTAAAACCAGCGATACCCGGGTCGCTTATGGCAGCCTGTTCCGTCAGGGTATCCTGATGCATATCGGCAACCCCAAAGCGATTCTGACCTGGGTGGCGATTATGTCATTTGCCCTTAAACCGGATGCGGTCGCCTCGACGTTACCGATGATCATCTGCGGCTGTGCGGCGATCTGTATGGTTGTGTTCGGTGGCTATGCTTTGCTGTTCTCGACGGCTGTAATGAGCGCTTTTTACCGCCGCATTCGTCGCGGGCTGGATGCACTGTTAGCCTGTTGCTTTGCGCTTGCAGGATTGAAACTGGTCTTCAGCCGCAACTAATCCAACAGGTTATCGCACTGACTTTTGCGTCAGCTGTGGTTCTGCCGTTCCAAACCGATTGCGCGACCGGTCTTACATCTGGCTTCCGATCGGCTTACTGAATACTCCAGTCGCGATGCACTGCATAGGGGATTATTGTACCGATGACGCCATGCCGTGGGACCATACCCGCTCAGAGACTAATCATGCGGGGCCAGTAACGTCGCTGAATGCACTGCTGACGAGCTTAAAGATTGTTGATTAATCACAGCGGTGTGGGTTACTTATTTTTTAACTTTAAGCCCCAGTATTCTGAACAGGCTTTAATCTCGTGTGGAGAATGAAGCAGAACTTTTGGCAATCTGACCTGGTCGTAAAGCGTCTGATGATACTTACGATTCTGCGGGGCAGTACGGATAATATATTTCAGCATCTCCAGGGTTACGGACTCTCTGCTCATCCCGAGCCCCCCTATTCGCGGTGTCGATGAATAACACCTGCGAATATAACGCAGCAGTGCTACGGTCACTTTTACATCCAGAAGAATCAATCCCGTGGCATGAGCAAAGCGTTCCTCAATGCATTTTGTATAATTCCCCTCCATCACCCAATTTTTTTGACTCACTGCATCTGCATGCAAATGGCGAAATGCTTCCGGTGCTCTGGGAATCCATTGACTATTCGGAAGATGGTAAAGTTGATCAAGATGAACAACAGGTAAATTCGTTTTGCGGGAAATAGCCTCAGCTAAGGTAGATTTACCACTGTTTGAAGGACCCATAATACAAATGCGTGGTCCCAGCGCCTCTAAAGTGAGTGCACTATTCACTATATCTCCTTTGAATTTTCCCTTCTTAAATGAATAACGGCCTGCTGACATGATGCTTTTCTATGCAACTTGCAAGGTTTAAATCTCAACTGGAATGTGTTGACCTGCGAGAGGCGTAAATAAAGGCTGCTGAAGGCATTATGAATCAAAATCATGTCAAAGCGTATCTGATGATCTGGTTTTCAAATAATCCACCCTCCTCACAGATTGTATTTTTTACGGTAAATATTTGTTACATCCTGCCGATTAATTACTCAATCAATCAAACCGTAGAGGGCATTATGGTACTAATCAATGGACTTACAGACGGCGTGGCAAATAGCTATGTCGCTTCCGGCGCAATCAAATCATCTTCAGGCGACAATACCGAGTCTATTACCGGAAAAAGGCTTCCCGACACTGTAGTTATCATCTCTCAGGAGGCAAGAGACCGCCTGATGCAGGTCGTTGCTGAACCTGTCTCCGCTGAACAGCAGGATAAAACCCTGAACGATCTGCTGGCAAGCCGATCAGCTCATCAGGGACCCACGTTTAATCTCGGTTATGCGCTTTTCAACGATCCCTATACAAACTGCGATGCAAGGACATTCCGACCGCTACTGGATATGACGACAGATAACACCCAGGCCAGTATGGATGAATTTGCGGGTGCGCTTCATCAGGTGCTCGCTGAAGGTCAGGTGGAACAAAATCAGTACGATAACAGTGATACCTCTGAAGCGATGGCAATAACGTTGACGCAGGTGAAACTGCACAAACTTATTGAGAAATATGTTCCGGATGACAAGCGGAAGCAGGCGACGGGCATTGTTGATGAAATGATCGACAGTAAAGTGGCATTCCGCTAAGAGCGCACGCTGCTGGGGGCACAGCAAAGGCTGGATATCGCGCATCAATATGGCACCCGTGAAATCGTGGCGGATGCGCGTGATTATCTCACCCAGATAAAGAGCGGCTCCGCGCGGCCACAGAATGAACTGGCCAGAATGTTTGAAGCGACAAAATCGGGCAGTGACATGAACGCCATTTTCAGCGTGTTTGCCGATGTGATTCGTTCCACGCCGAATCCAGACAACAAAGCGCAACCCTCAATCGATGACGCACTTAAACAGCTGGAGGTTTATCGCCAGCAATGGCAGGCGTTCGCTGATAAATACATCGCTTAAACAGTGATGATCCTGGGGCTGGGGGCTCTTTCGTGGCAATAAAGCCATCCTGAGAGCCGCGTCTGCAGGATGGCTACGATGAGGCTGTTTAGTCAGATGAAATACTCTGATAAACCCGGCTTAAAACAAAAAGCACTGATTACACATTTACAAATTTAAATGTGTAAATATAATGGCGCCTCTTACACATCAGAGGAATTTTTGTCATGCCGTCACTGTTTACCCCCCTGAACCTGGGCGATCTCACGCTTCGTAACCGCATTGTATTGCCGCCACTGACGCGTTGCCGCAGTGAGCAGCCGGGTAATATTCCAGGCGAGTTGATGGTGGAGTATTACCGTCAGCGTGCCAGCGCGGGATTGATGATTACCGAAGGCACCCAGATTGAACCTCGCGGGCAGGGTTACGCATGGACACCGGGGATCCACAGCGACGCCCAGATCGCGGGCTGGAAAAAGGTCACAGAGGCGGTACATCAGGAAGGCGCCACGATTTTCTGCCAGCTCTGGCACGTTGGTCGCGTCTCTCACAATGAACTTCAGCCAGGCAAGCAGGCTCCCGTTGCGCCTTCAGCCATCGCCGCCGATAACGTTCGGGTATTCATTGAAACCGGACCAGGCGCGGGGATACTGACCGCACCCAGCGAACCACGGGCACTGACCAACGCGGAAGTCAAAGAGATCGTGGCGCTTTACCGACGCGCGGCGGAAAATGCCAAAGAGGCCGGTTTTGACGGTGTGGAACTGCATTCTGCCAACGGTTATCTGATTAACCAGTTTATTTCGGAGCACACTAACTTCCGCACGGATGAATATGGCGGCTCAGCAGAGAATCGTCTGCGTTTCCTGCGTGAAGTTGTTGAGGCGGTCAGCGCGGTATTTGGCAGCCACCGTGTTGGCGTGCGGTTTGCGCCATTGTTTTCGAGTACTGACGAAGAGCGCGTCTATCTTGGCCTGGTTGAAAGCGATCCCCATGCGACCTATATCCGCGCCGCGGAGTTGCTGAATGAGCTGGAAGTTGGCTATCTCTCTATTGCCGAAGCGGACTGGGATAATAGCCCGGATATGCCAGAGAGTTTCCGGGTTGCGCTGCGGGAAACATTCTGTTCTCCGATCATCTATTCTGGTCGCTACACGGCGGAAAAAGCACAGCATATGCTTGATAAAGGCTGGGGCGATCTGGCGGGTTTTGGCCGCTCGTTTATTGCGAATCCCGATTTGCCGGCACGCATTAAAGCAGGTTATCCGCTGAATCCCGTCGATCACGCTTCCCTGTATGGCGGCACTGAGAAAGGTTATACTGACTATCCTGTTTTTCAATCCTGATCTTATGTGAGGCGGCATGTCCCCCGAAAATGCCCTGAAGTTACTGTCCAACCCGACCCGGGTGGCAGTACTAAAGTGGCTTAAAAATCCTGACGAAGCGTTTGCGGGCTATTCTCAGCTCTATCCCTTCGCTCAGTATGGCGTCTGTGCCACCCTCATCCAGGACAAGGCGGGCTTATCACAGCCCGCTACTTCGTTATGCCTGAAAGCCCTGCACAATGCGGGACTGGTCGAAGCCAGCAAAGTCGGGAAGTGGACCTATTATCGCCGCGCTGAACCACGTATTCGTGAAATAACCGACGTGGTGACACAATCGCTGCAGGCGCTTTAGGGCGCCTGCCGTTTCAGCACTTCTCTGTTATCTTATCTGCGAATGCTGAGTCTTTGCACTTACAGTAAACGCCTGCACCTATCCCCCGGATTTCTGACTCGTCTTCACGCACGCGGCTTGACGAAGCTGCCCGCTTAACTTACAACTAAAGCCGTCAGGGGAGTCTCGCCAGAGAGACTGAGAGGCTAATAGCGCAGTGCGCGGCTTAGCGACCCTTAGAACCTGACCCAGTTGATACTGGCGTAGGAAGACGGGTATCGCATCCGATACTTGCCGCAGGCGCGCGTTCGCGACGCCATTGCCTATTCCCTCTGTATCACGGGTCTTCGTTAACCGATAACGAGGCCAAAGTGAAACATCTCATTCTTAGTCATTCTCTTCCTCTCCGGTGGACACCATGAGCCGCTGGTCGGTGCTCGGCAGCGGCGTTGCCGGGCTGTGTGTCGCCACGCTACTGCTGGAACGGGGAGAAGCCGTTGAAGTCATTACGCAGCCTGACTGTCGTGCCGCCTCGCACTGGGCGGGGGGCATGCTTGCGCCCTGGTGCGAAGCAGAAAGCGCGCCACACCAGGTCATCGAATGGGGCCAGCACGCTGCCGGATGGTGGGCGAAACGCGTCGACGGCGTGGAGCAGCAGGGCACGCTGGTGGTTGCGCCGCCGCGAGACAGCCGCGAACTGACGCGCTTCGCCAGCATGACGCAGCAGCATCAGTGGGTCGCGCCTGGTGACATCGAACCGGCGCTGGAAAATCGCTTTGCCCGTGGCCTGTTCTTTGCCGCAGAGGCGCATCTTGATCCGCGCTGCGCACTGCAGCAACTGCGCGTCACACTGCACGAGGCGGGCATACCCTTTCACAGCGGCAAACCCGGCGGCAAAATCATCGACTGCCGCGGCATCCACGCTCTTGATCAGCAGCCCGCTCTGCGCGCCGTGCGGGGCGAAATGTTGATCCTGCATACGCATGACGTTCAGCTCTCCCGTCCGGTCCGTTTGCTGCATCCGCGCTTTCCCTGCTATCTGGTGCCGCGTGCCGGAGGCCACTTCATGCTTGGAGCCACCATGGTCGAAAGTCACGACAGCAGCCCGATCAGCGCCAGGGCGATGATGGAGCTGCTGAGCGCGGCTTACAGTCTGCATCCGGCGCTGGCTGAAGCACGGATCGTAGAGAGCGGCACCGGTCTGCGTCCCGCCTACCGCCAGAACCTGCCGGAAGTCCGCTATGAAAATGGGCGCTTCTCGTTAAACGGGCTGTACCGCCACGGCTTTTTACTGGCCCCGATTATGGCTGAAAAACTCATGCTGCAACTCACTCAGGAGATGACTCATGCGAGTTCAACTTAATGGACGCACGATTGAAACCAGCGCAATAACGCTGGCGGAACTTATGGCGGAGCAGCAGATCGACCCGCGCACCGTCGCCACCGCACTGAACGGTGAGTTTGTGCCGCGCAGCCGTTATGTCAGCCAGCAGCTTGAAGCGGGCAGCCAGCTGGAAATCCTGTCACCGATGCAGGGAGGTTAACCATGTTCTATCAATTCACTCCGCAATCCCGTTTTCTGCTTGGCACCGCCGGATATCCGTCAGCCGACATTCTGCATCAGGCTATCGATGCATCAGGTGCGGAGATCATTACCGTCAGTCTGCGTCGTGAAGGCAGCGAAGGCGGTGCCTTTCGCACGCTGTTGCAGCAGCTCAACAAACGGATTCTGCCGAATACCGCGGGCTGCCATACGGTAAAAGAGGCGGTGACGACGGCACAGATGGCGCGTGAACTGTTCGACACGCCGTGGATCAAGCTGGAAGTGATTGGTCATGCCGACACGCTGCAGCCCGATCCCTTTGCGCTGGTTGAAGCGGCCCGGATCCTCTGCGCTGATGGCTTCCAGGTCTTTCCCTACACCACCGAAGATCTGATTGTCGGTGAGAAGCTGCTGGAAGCGGGTTGTGAAGTGCTGATGCCGTGGGGCGCGCCAATTGGTTCCGGCCAGGGGCTGCGCAACATCGAGGGACTCCGCGCCATGCGTGCGTGGTTTAAAGATGTGCCGCTAATTATTGATGCGGGCATCGGTGCGCCAGGCCAGGCGGCGCAGGCGATGGAGATGGGTTTTGATGGCGTGCTGCTTAACACGGCGGTGGCAAAAGCGCGCGATCCGGTGCGGATGGCGGGTGCCTTTGCCGCCGCGATCCACGGCGGGTATGAGGCGTTTCAGGCGGGATTGATGGAGCAGCGCGACATGGCGTCAGCTTCAACACCCATTTTTGGTCTGGCACAGTTCTGAGGAGCAGCAATGGATCGGTATCAGCGACAGACCATATTGCCGGAGATTGGTGAAGCGGGGCAACAGCGCCTGAGCGGGGCAAGCGTGCTGGTGGTGGGCGCGGGCGGACTCAGCGCCACACTGCTGCCATTGCTGGCCGGCGCGGGCGTGGGGTTTATTCGGCTTTACGATGGCGATCGGGTTGAGCTGCACAACCTTCACCGGCAGACATTGTTTGGCATTGGGGATGTGGGCCAGCCCAAAGCAATCTGCGCGCAGCGCGCGCTGGCGCAGCGAAATCCTGACTGCCACGTTGAGGCGCATCCCCAGATGTTGAGCGCCAGCCAACTGCCGCAGGCGCTGGAGGGGATCGTTCTGGTGGTGGATGCGGCGGATAACTTCGCCATTACCTATCAACTCTCTGACGCCTGCTCTCCGCGTGGTCTGCCGCTGATCTGCGCCTCGGTACTGGGTCGTAAAGGTTACGTCGGTGGATTCTGCGGCGGTGCGCCCGGTTATCGTGCGTTGTTTCCTCAGTTGCCGATGGCTTCGGGTAACTGCAACACGGCTGGCGTAATGGGGCCTGCGGTAGCAACGCTGGGCGCGATGCAGGCGCAGATGGTGCTGAGCGTATTGCTGAAACTGACGCCATCGCCGCTCGGCTGCATGATCCACTGCGACTTTGTGGACTGGCACGTCAGGCAATTCCGCTTTGATGACGCGCCTGAATCCGACGCGCCGGATATCCCGTTTATCGATAAGCCGATGCTCAGTGAGGACGATTGCATTGTGGAACTGCGCAGTCCCGAAGAAGCGCCGGTCAGTGTGGCCGAACGGGTGCTACGCATTCTGCCGCAGCAGATAGCGGCCTGGCAGCCGCCGTCCGATCGGCGCGTGGTGCTGGTGTGTGCCAGTGGCATGCGTGCAGCTCAGGCAGCAGAGAACCTTGCCGCACGGGGGATCACGCGGCTGGCGCTGATGGCGGCAAACACGCTGTAGCCTGCCGGTCTACACAACCTCGACCAACTGGAACGTCTCGAAAATCAGCTCCATTTCCTTATGGAAATAGCCTTCACGCTCAAAGTAACGCTGATGCTCCTGGCGCCAGTGGTCGAGGCTGAGATCGCCTTCACCTTCCAGCATCGCCATCTCTGGCGTGACGCGGTCAAAACGCGTCAGGAACAGTCCGGTGGTACGGATCACGCAGACGGGCTGCTTTTCGCCGTTCAGCACAATGCTGTAACCACCTGGCTGCGGCAGTGCTTCCTGCTCCTGCCAGCTCTGCAACGAACCGCAGCTTGCTACCTTCTTTCCGGCAATAATCAGCGTTGCCAGCGCGCTGGCTAATTCCGGGGAATCACCGAATGCATCTGTGAAGGCACCCGGATATTTGTCCTGCAGTTGTTCCAGCGTCATCGACATCCGAAAATCCTCAATAAAATAAGCGCCTGACCGGCATAAATACAGGTCAGCGTCGCTGTTAAGATGATGGTGCAGCAGTGTAGATGCTGCTGATAGCGCTACAGCTTACCCGGCCTGCTCATGGGAAAACAGGCTTAATTTTCAGGAGATTGGGTTTGCGTGCGTGCGGGATTGCAGAGGAGAGATACAGTCTGACGCGGCCAGCTACAGCCGCGCACAATAACTAACGCATCAGGAAGCTCGCCCAGTGTTCAATGTCGTCACCGCTGCTGATGTCGGGTTGCACCAGACCGTTCACCATAAAGGTGGGTGAAACGTGAATACCATTCTGACGGGCATATTTGCAGTGCCATTTAATTGCATTCTGCAGATCGGGCTGATCAAATGCGGCGCTGGCATCCACGCCGCTGTACTCTTTCAGGCGCGCCAGAATCTGGTTCGGCGTTGCATCCCGATTCGGGCCGGTACAGTGATCGGTAAACTCAAACTCTTCGCGATGATCGGCGACGGCCTGCATCACCGTCTTCGCCGCCTCTTTACTGTCGCTGGCGGCGGCAAGGATATAACGCACAATCACGCCGGAATAGAGGTGCCACGGCTGTGATTGCAGGCGAATCTTCAGGGTCATCTTCTCTTCACCCACGTGCGCCAGTAACGCGTCAAATTTATTGAACGCGCGTACCGAAAAAGGGCAGGTGGGTTCCAGAAAGACTTCAAAGATTGCGGGACCGTGGCCCCAGACCAGGACATCAGCATGCTGACTCATCGTAAACTCCTTAAAGATAAACGGAACGGGAAGTGTCCTTACCCTGGCAAATTCGCATCACATCAGCCAGTTAAGAATCAGCCGCAATTGTTACAAAAAACAGCAATCAGCGGCTGACCTGCGCGTAACAGGCGACAGCCAGGGCCATTAATCGTTAGAATTATCGGCTTTGGCATTCTCAACAGCTGGCCCTGCATCGTCACTTGCGAGCAGCTATAGTTATCTGCAGAATTTGCTCGTCCGAATGATGAAGTCATTTCTGCTTTTTGCCTGCTGATCGTCTGCCTGGGACCGATAAGCGTTAGAAGAGGTTGATTTTGTATACCGATCTTACCTGGAAAATTCTCCATCGCGTCATCAACAAGACGATCTCTGACATGCTGGATGAGCAGCAGAGTATTGACGTGTTATCACTGCGCGCACGGCTGCATGAGCTGGCTGAAAAAGAGGAGGATGAGGTCATGGTGCTCTGTTACTGGCAGGCGAGTAAAATTCTGCTTCGACTCCCCACCACCGTGACAGCCAGTCAGTTGATGGTTGCCGCACGTCACGCTTTTCGCACGCCGATGGATCATGATCGGCTCTGAAAAGTTCCTCCTCTACAATGATTCTGACTCAGTTCCTGGCAGCTTTTCACCTTATTCTTCTCCTGAACGCGGTTTTCCCTAATCTCTGTTAAGATTATTCCTCTGCGCCACTTTGCAGGATGCATGTTCGGGAGAAGCTATGTTGTGGATTTGGAATGCCCTGATTGTTCTGGTCACCGTTATCGGCATGGAGATAACGGCGGCGCTGGCGCACAAATATATTATGCATGGCTGGGGATGGGGCTGGCATCTGTCACATCATGAACCACACAAGGGCTGGTTCGAGGTCAACGACCTCTATGCGGTGGTGTTCGCGGGCCTGTCGATTGTACTTATTTATCTGGGCAGCACGGGTATCTGGCCGTTGCAGTGGATTGGCGCAGGGATGACGCTCTATGGCCTGCTCTATTTTATCGTCCATGACGGTCTGGTCCATCAGCGCTGGCCTTTCCGCTATGTGCCACGCCGGGGCTATCTGCGCCGGCTTTATATGGCACACCGCCTGCATCATGCCGTACGTGGCAAAGAGGACTGTGTTTCGTTTGGTTTTCTCTACGCGCCGCCGCTGTCAAAACTGCAGGCGACGCTCAGGGAACGTCACGGCGTTAAACGGGGCGCTGCCAGAGATAAGCCGGGCGCGGAGCAGGATGCGCCATCCGGGAAGTAACCGCCTGACCGGATGCCGCCACCAGCATGACCAGTTTCTCTGGCGTGCTGGTGGACTGACGTTGATCCCACGCCTGTGCACCCGCCTCAACCACTTTCATCCCAATCTTACGATAGACCTGTTTTGCTGTCGCAATGGCCCACGCTGAACGCAGCGGTAAACCGGGTAACCCAGCCGATGCCGATCGATAATAGGGCTCTGCCGTCTCCACCAGCCGGCGGGCAACGCGGCTGAGTGCCTTGCGATTGCGCGGGTCCGCCAGCGTCTCCCGTGTCAGCCCTTCTTCAGCCAGCCACTCTGCGGGCAGATAGCAGCGTCCCGTTTCGGCATCTTCAACGATATCGCGGGCAATATTGGTCAGCTGAAACGCCAGACCGAGATCGCAGGCGCGATCCAGCGTCGCGTTGTCGCGCACGCCCATAATCTGCGCCATCATCAGGCCCACCACGCCCGCCACGTGATAGCAGTAGCGCAGCGTATCATCCAGCGTCTGATAGCGGGTCTCATGGACATCCATCGCAAAGCCTGCCAGATGATCAAAAGCGTAAGCCGGCAGAATATCGTGCGCCATCGCGACCTCCTGAAAGGCGGCAAAGGCAGGCTCATGCATCTGCGATCCGGCGTAGGCCTGGCGGGTTTTCATCTCCAACTGCGCCAGGCGCTGTTCGGCGGATTGCAGTGACGGCGTATCGTTGCTGAATCCCAGCACCTGATCGTCAATCACATCATCACAGTGACGACACCAAGAGTAGAGCATCAGCACACTGCGTCGGGTTTTGGCATCAAACAGTTTTGATGCCGTGGCAAAGCTTTTCGAGCCCACTTCCATGGTTTCTACGGCATGATCGAGCAGTGACGGACTATTCAAGCCAGATCCTCCAGCATCAATCCTGCGGTGGCCTTGGCCGAACCAATCACCCCTGGAATGCCCGCGCCAGGATGGGTGCCCGCGCCGACCAGATAGAGATTATTAATATTTTTATCGCGGTTGTGGGGCCGGAACCAGGCGCTTTGCGTCAGAATCGGCTCGACCGAAAACGCCGAGCCCTGATACGCATTCAGTTCATCGCGGAAATCAAACGGCGTGAACATGCGGTGCGTCACCAGCTGACTGCGCAGGCCCGGCATGTAGTGCTGTTCCAGATAGTCGAAGATGCGATCGCGCAGGCGCGGTCCTTCCACGGCCCAGTCGATATCGGCGGTGCCGAGGTGCGGCACCGGTGCCAGCACGTAATAACTGCCGCAGCCTTCGGGTGCCAGTGACGGATCGGTCACACAGGGCGCGTGAAGGTAAAGCGAGAAGTCCTCTGCCAGGGCATCTTTGTTAAAAATCTCATCAATCAATTCACGGTAGCGCGGGCCAAAGCAGACCGTGTGATGCGCGAGCTGATCGTGATGATGATTCAGGCCAAAGTAGAGCACAAACAGTGAGTTGCTCATGCGCTTGTTCTGCAGGGATTTTCCCCTGGCCACCGCGGCGGGATGCTGACTCAGCAGTTCACGGTAGGTATGAACCACGTCCGCATTAGAGGCCACCGCGCGGGTCGGGAATACGCGGCCATCTTTCAGGTGCACAGCGGTAATTTTATTTTCCTGCGTCTCCAGCCGGGCTACGCTGGCATTCAGCTCCACTTCGCCGCCCAGATCTTCAAACAGCTTCACCATGCCCTGCACCAGGGCACCCGTGCCGCCACGCGGGAACCAGACGCCCCATTCACGTTCCAGCGCATGAATCAGGGTATAGATTGACGAGGTGGCAAACGGGTTTCCGCCTACCAGCAGCGAATGGAAAGAGAATGCCTGACGCAGATGCTCATCTTCAATATAGCTCGCCACTTTGCTGTAGACGCTGCGCCACGCCTGCAGTTTAGCCAGCTGAGGCGCGGCACGTAGCATGTCGCGGAACGACAGAAACGGCACGGTCCCAAGCTTCAGATAACCTTCCGCAAACACCGCTCGGGAATAAGCCAGAAAGCGACGATAGCCTTCAACGTCGCGCGAATTAAATGCACTGATCTGCGCCTCCAGCGCGGGCTGATCGTTGTCATAACTGAATACCTTGCCGGACTCCCAGCAGAGGCGATAAAACGGCTTCACCGGCAGGAGTTCGACATAGTCAGAAAGCTTCTTACCTGCGAGGGTGAACAGCTCTTCAATAGCGCTGGGATCGGTAATCACCGTGGGGCCAGCATCAAAGGTAAAGCCCTGATCCTCGTAGACATAAGCGCGGCCGCCAGGCTTGTCACGCTGCTCCAGCAGTCGCGTAGGGATCCCTGACGCCTGAAGGCGAATGGCCAGCGCCAGACCACCAAAGCCTGCACCAATTACTGTCGTTCTGTTCATTGCATCGCCTGTTGACGGTGAGGAGTCATAATAGCCTGTAGCGCAGCCAGTACGGGAACCGGCGGCTTGCCGCTTAAGATGCGCAGCCGATCAGACACAGTGAGTTTTCCCGCATAAAAACGGGCAATCAGACCTTCGGGAAGGCCGTAAAAACGTTGCATAACCTGCCAGCGCTGGTCAGCCGGACCCGCCAGAAACAGCATCCGGTTCAGCATCCGGAAGAAGCGCTGCTGCTGCCAGGTGTGACCGGCAAATTGCGCAATGGTGGCGTGCAGGGTCTCTGAGGTGAACGACTGCATCTGCGCAAGCCGGTCAGCCAGAGTGACCGCCAGCGGCAGCGAGTAGCCGGTGGTGGGATGGAATAACCCGGCACGCAGACCGCTGCAGGGCTGATCGCGTGTCTGCCAGAAAGCGTCCACGTCGCCGGTCAGCGTAATCGGCAACGCACCCTGTTCTTCACGCAATAGCTGTTTTAACTGCCAGCCCTGCTGAGCGGCATAGTCACGGATATTCTGACGGGCACGATCGCCTTCCAGCGTGGCGTTATCAATATAGTGGGTATCTTCAATCAGCAGCGTATCCGCCGAAAAGGGCAGGCTGTAGACAAAGCGATAGCCTGACTGCTGATCCACGGTCGCGTCCATGATGATCGGTGCGGTCAGGCCATGAGGTGAACTGAGCTGCCACTCCTGACCCACAAACGCCTGGAAGCCCATGCGCAGCGCACCATCGGGCTGATAGCCGCGTCCATCGATCACTGCGTCAGTTTCCAGCACCCGGTCATCCGCCAGCGTGACCGAGCGTGAAGCAATGCTCGCCACGCGGGTGTTCAGCAGTAGATCCGGTGCAAACCGGTCGCGGATGACCTGCGCGAAGCGCTCTGCGGTGACACAAAAATAGCCGCTGTTAAGGGAACGGTTTCGTTGCGGAAAGCGCACCTCATAACCGGGCCAGTGGTGAACCACCAGCGGAGCAATCCAGTGAAGCTGCGTGTCAGTGAGATCGTCCGCATGAAACGACCAGGTATGATGCGCGCCAGGCTCACTTTCTGCATCAATCAGCAGAATGCGCAGTGAAGGGCGCTGCTGGCGTAAACGCAGGGCGATTAAGCCATTAGCCAGCCCTGCGCCCACCAGAATCAGATCATACCGCGGCATAATCTCTCCTGGTGATGACCGGTTTGCGGGTCTGCATCGCCTGCTCGACGATATCCGCTGCGAGGGTAGTACCGCCCGCCTGACAGAGCGCAGTGCGCAGCGTTTTCATCTGCTGGCCGAAGCTTTCATCAGCCAGCAGGGTCTGAAGCTGACGGGCCATCGCGTGGCTGGTGGTGAAGCGTGAAGCGCGACGTCCGATACCGTGCCAGACCACTCTGGCCGCGACGCCTGGCTGATCAAAGGCCAGCGGAATCGCCAGCAGTGGCGTCAGATGGTTAACGGCATCCAGCACGGTATTCATGCCGCCGTGGGTAATCGCCAGATCGGCCTGCGCCAGTGCGGCAGCCTGATCGGCAAAATCTACCACCTGTACATGGCTGGACTGCGCCAGTTTTTCCGCCTGAAACGGTGACAGGCGACCGCAGTGCGCCAGCAGCAACTGCGCGTCGATCTCCTGGCAGGCGCGAACGATGGTTTTAAACAGGCCGTAGCGATGTCCCTGCAGCGTACCGAGTGATGCGAAAATGCGCGGTCTGTCGCCGTGCGGGAAGTAGCGTGGCTGCGACGCGGCAGGCGCTGTTACCGCTGCACGCAGCGGACCGACCGAATGAAAATGGTCGGGCAACGCCTGGCGGGGGAAATCGAGTTCCGGCATCAGCTGGCTGATTTGCGCCAGGGGTGAAAAGCAGTGATGCAGCTTTTCCCGTGGTGTTAATCCCATCGCATGGGCATTGCGGGCGATAACGCGATCGTGACGGCGCATCAGCCAGTCATAGATCTTTTTACTGGCGCGATAGCGTTCGCGTGCCTGATCGGTGTTTGCATAGTCAAACGGCATCACGGCCAGCGGAAAATCGGGTTCACGGTTAAGTGGCAGCGCACAGGCCACAGAGACGTAGGGCAGGTTCAGAGACTCTGCTGCCAATGCACCGGCTGGCTCCATCTGATCGACGATCACGCCATCAATCGCCAACGTCTTCATCGCCACCGGCAGTTCACGGCAGAGCATCTCTGTGCTGCGGGCCATCTCATTGATTAACTTAAGCATCGACGGGCCAAGAGGATGCGCCGCCAGCTGCAGGGTATGCGCCAGACTGCCTGCCGGATGCGAGGCGAGACCCAGCGGGAAAAAGCCGATCCTGCTGTCAGTCAGTAGTGCGCTGACATCCGTCTGCTGGAGAAAGGTAATCTGGTGTCCGCGTGCGATTAAGGCCTGGCTCAGATGCGTGAGCGCCTGCACATGGCTATAGAAGGGCGGTGCAATGACCGCAAAGTGGCTCATGCAGCATCCTTAACTGACGGCAGCGAGTTTTTTCTCAAACCAGGCCTGAACAAAATGATGAGTGGCATAACCGTCCTGGCAGGCCGAAAGCAGATGCTCGCTGGCACAGCGCAGGTGATCGCGCAGTCGCGTTTCTACCGCCTGAGGCCCCAGCAGATTGACCAGCGTCGATTTCCCGTCATCCTGATGGGCATCTTTGCCGGTATCCGCCATGCCGTCGGTGAGATCGTCCAGCAGCTGAAAGGCCTGACCGAGATTCAGCGAGAAGCGGTGCAGCTGTTCGCGTGCCTCTTTTGGCGTTTCCGCCACAATAGAGGCCATCTGCATAGAGGCGCAGAACAGAGTGCTGGTTTTGTAATGATTGGTCATCAGAATCGCGTCGGCACTGCGTGGCTTGTCGCCTTCTGAAAGATCCTTGAACTGACCCTGAACCAGACCCTGCATGCCGACCGCGTGGGATAGCTCCGCGACCGCATCGGCTCTGGCGGCCGCCGTTAAGCCTTCAGCCATTGCCACCACGCCAAACGCCTTACTCAGCAGCGCCACTGCGGCCAGAATCGCGACATGTTCACCATACTGGCAGTGAATGGTTGGTCGTCCGCGACGCAGCTGCGCATCATCCATGCAGGGCATGTCATCCAGAATCAGGGAGGCGGCGTGCACCATCTCAACCGCGCAGGCGAGATCCAGCAGCCCGGCAGGGGTGGCGCTACAGCCGAGATCGCGCGCGGCCAGCAGCAGCAGCAGCGGGCGAATACGCTTTCCCGGTGCCAGCGCACCCTCGCGCATTGCCGCGCCGACTAAATCACGTTCACTCTCAACTGGTAAAAGCTGATCAAGCCGTTGCTCAATGTCGTTCAACAGGCTGGCTGCATCACTGTGGCTGAAATTGACGTATTGTTCTGCACAGACCGTCATCATGGCTGTCCTTATCTACAGAGGAAGTCACAGCAGGTCGAAATGATTCGATGCCATCTTCAATAATCGTCCCCGACTGCCACAGCATAGTTGGCAGGTTTTCAAAGAACGGCGGGTAAATCCATTACAACTAAGCGTAGCTTACAGCGATAAAAATGTCGGCGAATTCAGCAGCATTCCGCGTTTTGACGCGCCATCCTGACCACTATATTGCCTGAATCAGCCCAGCAATGCGCGCAGCTGTTTCATCACGCTGGCGACATCCTCATCTGATAATGCGCCATCTTTAGCGAAGCGCACAATCCCTTCCGGATCAATCACTACGACGGACGCGCTTTCCGGCTGAAGATGCCAGCTATGGGCAGTGACGCCACTGCTGTCGATAATAAATTGCTGCCAGGGTGCCGCTTTTTTGCTGGAGGCGATGCTGCGCACCACAAAAATGGCACTGCCGGGCAGGGCAGCGTCGGTATTTACGATGGTGGTAGTCTGGAAGCGGTCACGCGGCAGACTTGCCTGCTGAATGGCCTTGATTAAGGGTGCGCTCTGGTCTTTTGCAGAAAGCCGGCCCGCTACATGAATCACCAGACGCACTTTTCCGGTCAGTGTCTGACTGTTCCAGCGCTGATAATTTATATCGCCCTCATTGAGGAGCATTTCCCCTTTATCGGCAACATAGACGGGCGGGACTGGCTGGCCTGTGGTCAGCGTGTGAGCCGTGGCAAAACCGGAAAACAGCAGAGCAATCATCAATCCATAATGGCGCACGGGTTCCTCACTTCTTTTCGTTTTACGGCAGGCGAGGCGAGCTATCTCATCAGCAGGCAGAAGATTAGTACCACATCTATGTTTCAGATCAATAAAAGCATTAAAGATTTGGGCTGAAAATGCAGGGAATATTTTGTTAACAGGAGGTGGAAAATGAGTACAGCACTGATGACCTTGCCAGAGTTTGCCCGCTACATTGGCATCGCTACACCGACGCTGGCGCGTGCCTTTTGCTGCCGTGGATCGCTGGCGGGTGTGCCGCTGCCGCAGGCGCTGGATGATGCACCGCTGACACAGCGCCACTGGCTGCGCGACGATGTACGTCAGTTTGATCATGCCTATAAGCGGGTGCAGGCGATGCAGCAACGCCATACGCTTTAATCTGTGTGGAACAAAAAAGCGCGGGAAACGTCCCGCGCTATGTTATGCAATGTTGTCTGGCCTGACCAGGAAGCAAACCAGATTGGCATCCCTGTCGCCCGTGATCTCCATGCTGCTATCCAGTCCGCTCACCGCATCGCCACGACTGAGTCGCTGATCGCCAATGCGAATAATCCCTTCCAGCACGGTCAGGTAAGCCACAAAGCCCGGCATTGAGGGCACGTCCACCGTCTGGTTACGCTCCAGCAGCGTATCGTAGATATAGACTTCCTGGCGCAGTTCCAGCGGGGCGTCAGACTCTTCCGGCCCGGCCAGTTCGGTCCAGCCGTTAGTCATGATGCCCTGATCGCGCTCCAGCACCTGAGTCATCGCTTCACCGCCCGGCTGCGAAGGCCGGATAACGACCTGCAACAACTCCGCTTCATAGAGCGGTACTGACTCTTCGTACTGAACACCCTCACCGGCATTCACCACCATCACCTTTTTCGCAGAGAGCTGGGTACGCTCGCCGTTGCTGTCCTGATGCTGCATTGAACCGCGCCACAGGTAGGTGAACACTTCTTCATCCTGATGCTGCTGCATCGGGAGCCGGGCATCCAGTTTCAGCGACATCAGGTCAACCGTGAGCAACGGGCTAAGCGCCTCGCCAGGTCGCTGACGACGAACGGTAAAAGGACCGTACTCAAACAGTTGTTCAGGATTAGCTCGCACAATGTTCATGATTTATTCTCAGATAAAGGAAGGCATAACAACGATCATAGACCTCAGGCGCAGAATGAGAAGCCGGATGATTTGCCCGGCTTCGTCAGTTATTTTGAATAAAAAATCACGCGGGGCGCCATCGGCTTATTTGCCCTGTTCGTCGCTCTCACCCAGGAAGAAATACCAGAGTGGGATCGACAACAGCCCGGTAAAGACCGTGGAGTAGAGCAGGATCATCATCGCCTGTGTGATATACATGGTCAGTGACCAGTGGCTAAAGGGGATCTGATACTGGTCAATCACGCCGCCAATCATCGCATTCGCCATCACTGAAATCACAATCAGCGCCAGCACCGTGACGCTGCGGAGAAAATAGCGCATCTCTTTGCGCTTTCCGGCGAAGCGTGACTGGACGATAGCCAGCGGCGACTGCTTATCTGGCGCAATTTCTTCCCGGATGACCGACGCACGCTGCGCGCTGCGCCAGCGCTGAATATCCAGCAGGATCAGCACCACCAGGCTGATGCCCATAACAGGCAGCGCATAACCCAGCGCCAGCGTCACTATCAGGCTGGTGCCCTGTGCATAGCGCGGCAGTGCAAGCCAGGCGGACAACAGCGTCTGCGAGGGGCTGAGTTGGGGAACCGCCGGGCGGCGAATCCACCACATGCGGTAGCCCAGCACAATCATCGCACAGAGTCCAAAGCCGAACAGGGCCAGAATCAGCTGGTTAGGCAGACCAAACAGTACACCCATATGCGCATCCACGCCCCAGCGGGTCAGTTTCGCCACCAGCGGGAAGCTGGCGAACTCAACGCGGTCGACCACGCTAAAATCAGCCGGATTGATGGAAACCGCATCAACCTGGCTTGGCCAGCTGCGATCAATCTCCGATACGGTCCAGGCCTGTTCTGCGTTCTTAGGCTGACGTAACTCCAGTTTCGCGGCGTGCAGTCCGGCCTGGCGTGCTGCTGCCAGCGCCTGATCCCAGCTGCCATTCGGTTGATTCAGGACCACTGGCGCGGCGGTTCTGGCTGGCATGGTCATGCCGGACATCGTCATGCCGATCATCGTACTGCGATGGTCAGCATGCGGATCGGCGGCTTCGGCGGGCGCGTCACCGTTCAGTGCGTTGTTAACCTGCGGCGTTTTCCAGCCAAAGTCGCTGCGCATCTTTTCGATATTGTTGCCTGCCCACTGTGACCAGGTCAGTCCGGTTACCGAAAAGAAGACCAGCCCGATAGCCAGCAGCAGGCCCAGCGTAACGTGCCAGTGACGCGTTGCCGCAAAACCGCTGCGCACTTTTCTGCGGGTGCGCGGTGGCCGGGTGCCGGACCATAAAACGATCCCGCCCAGCGCGGCGACCCACAGCCAGGAGGCTGCCAGTTCGCTGTAGTTACGGCCAAAATCGCCCAGCAGCAGGCCGCGATGTAGCTGATCCAGCCACATGCGCAGCGGCAGCACACCGCTGGTGCCATACACCGTCATATCGCCTTTCACCTGCAGCGTGTAAGGATCGATAAACAGCGATCGCGATTCCGATGGGCCAAGCTGAGGCTCAGCAAACTGCACGCGGGTTGTATCCTGCGGACCCGGCGCGGGACGCACGGCATAGATACGTGCTGATTCACCCGCTCGCGCACGTGCGGCAGCAATCTGGGCTGACAACGGCTGCGCGTGGCCCTGTGCATCGGTAGTCAGGGCATCGTGGTAGATCGCCTGTTCCAGCTGCGGCGTCAGAACATAGAGTGTGCCGGTGAGCGCGGCGACAAAAATAAACGGCGCGATAAACAGGCCGATGTAAAAATGCAGGCGGCGAAAAAGATTAAACAGCGTGCCGCGCGGTGCAGGGATAATTTCCTGAGAAGAGGACATAGCATTCCACACTTTTCAAAAGACAAAGGCGACTGGGTGACGTTGTCACACAATCGAATCAGAAAGCAGTGAGTGTGACGCGAAAGCAGGTGGCGCTCGTGGTCGGTGGAGACGCAACATCCATCGCCAGGGAGGCGGATTAATCGTAGAGGGCGGCGGGGCGCGGGTGATCAGGCTCATCCACCAGATGAACGGGATAAACACCCAGAGCATCAGCGGTACATGCACCAGTAAATCGCAGTAGCCACAGGCAAAACCAGGAACCATCATCATCCCATGGTCCGCCATCGACATCATCTCGCTGTGATGATGCATCATCGGCATCTCTGCGCTCATGGCAGATGCACGTTGCATCGTGGCGTGATGCTCAGCCAGATTCTTTGAAATCATCGGGGCAACAAACAACAGCAGCACAGCCAGTATCGCAATACCGGCAGTGAGTCGATGTCTGAGTGAAGATTTCTGCATGATTTTAACGGACGCAAGGGGTGAAAATTACGGGCGGCAGTGTAACGCGAAGGGGATAAAAGAGTTAAATAAAGTGGTTTCTGTTCCGAAAAATTTCGCACTCTTTGAACATATTCACTTTAATTCCAGCATCATTTAACTTAGATGTTACCCGTTAAATACATACAAATAACATTGATGGGTCGGTTGCATTAAACCAAACCCATAAAGGACTGAAGATGAAAATTGTAATGCTGGATGGTGACACGCTGCCTGTCTCTCTGCCGACCGGGCAACAACAGGCTGACTGGGAGATTCGCGCACAGACACCGGTCAGTGACATTGTCTCTGCGCTTTCGGGCGCGACGGTTGCGATTACCAATAAGGTGCAATTGCGTGCCGATACCCTGGCGCAGCTTCCCGAACTGCGCTTTATCTGTGTTGCGGCGACGGGTTATGACTGTATTGACCTCAACGCGTGCCGTGACCGCGGCATCGTGGTCAGTAATGTTCCTGGTTACTCCACCCAGAGCGTGTCGGAGGCGGTGATCGCCGCCATTTTCGCCCTGCGTCGTCAGATAATGGCTTATGCCGTTAATACCCGCATCGACTGGCCGCAGGCACAGCACTTCTGTCTGCATCGTCAGCCGATAGGGGATATTGGTGGCACCACGCTGGGTATCGCGGGTAAAGGTGATATCGGTCAGACGGTTGGCAGATTGGCCCAGGCGCTGGGAATGCAGGTGCAGTACGCGGAGCGTAAAGGCAGCGACAGCGTGCGTGAGGGCTATGTCAGCTTTGAGCAGATGCTTGCCACCAGCGATATTATTTCGCTGCACTGCCCGTTAAGTGACAGTACTCGTCAGTTGATTGACCGTAAGGCGCTGGCGAAAATGAAAAAGCATGCGCTGCTGATTAACACTGCGCGCGGTGGGCTGATTAACGAGCCCGATCTTACGGAGGCATTAAAGCAGGGGCTGATTGGCGGCGCAGCGCTGGATGTCCTGAGCAGCGAACCACCTTCTGCCGATAACCCGCTACTGGCAGATTTGCCCAATCTGCTGCTGACGCCGCACATTGCCTGGGCGAGCCGCAGCGGCGTAGAAAATCTGGTAACTGGCGTGATGGCCAATATCGCGGCCTTTATTCAGGGCGAGCCGGTTAATGTGGTGAGCTGAGCGGGGTGGAATGGCTTTTTAAGGCCCGCTATCCGTTGATATCCAGAGCAACCTCGTAGAATTCAGGAAAAGCGTTTTACGGGGTTCAATCATCAGAGTATTCATTTCTTTATTTCCATCCGTACTTTAAACGTTCGTGCGCTACGGGATTTAGCGCCTTTTACTGGCTTTATCAGCCGTTGTCAGCGCTTCAGGAACAGAAAGGATTCTGGTCAGTGAAAAAGAACAACAGCATGCCCACGCCTCATGATGCAACATTCCGGCAATTTCTGACTCAGCCGGGTATTGCCCGGGATTTTATGGCGCTGCACCTGCCGCCAGAACTGCGCGAATGCTGCGATCTCAGCACATTGAAGCTGGAGTCGGGGTCGTTTGTCGAGGATGACCTTCGGCAGTACTTCAGCGACGTGCTTTACAGTCTTAAAACTACCGCTGGCAATGGATATATCCATGTACTCATTGAGCATCAGTCATCACCTGACAAACATATGGCATTTCGGCTGATGCGCTATGCAGTGGCTGCCATGCAGCGCCATCTTGAAGCTGGGCATAAGAGACTGCCGCTGGTGATACCCATACTGTTTTACGCGGGCAGACGCACTCCCTATCCTTATTCGACCCGGTGGCTGGATGAGTTCGACGACCCGTTGCTGGCGGACAGGCTTTACAGCCACAGTTTTTCGCTGGTCGATGTCACGACGATTCCTGACGATGAGATCATGCAACACCGCAGCATGGCGGCACTGACCCTGTTGCAGAAACATATCCGGCAGCGGGATCTGGCAGAACTGATGGACAGGTTGGTATCCATTTTGATGGCAGGCGATCACTCTTCATCGCAGGTGATATCACTGATAAACTACATTGTGCAGGCGGGCGAAGTATCAGACGCCAAAACCTTTGTACAGGAGCTGGCACAGCGTGTGCCCCAACACGAGAACGTACTTATGACTATCGCACAACAGCTTGAGCAGATAGGGCTTGAGAAAGGCATTGAGCTGGGCATTGCACAAGGCCGCATCGAAGGCAAAGAGATCGGGCTTCAGCAAGGAAGGCAAAGCATGCAACTCAGAATTGCCCGCACTATGCTGACGAGCGGTATGGATCGCAATACCGTCATGCAGATGACCGGTCTTACAGAAGAAGAGCTGGCACAGCTTTCGCACTAAGAATTTTTTGAGCGCTGATTAACGCTGACGACTCAAATCGCCAGCGTACTGCACTGAAGATATAAAATCAGCTTGCCGGAATCATGGGAACACCATTGATTTTCATCACGCTGAGCCTGTTATTTACGCGCTCATAATCAAAATATCGAGCGCCCCAGCTTTTCCGTCAGCAATTCCAGCACAGCGGTGCCCGCCAGCGAATTACCTGCACTGTCCAGCCCGGGTGACCAGACGGCAATGCTCATCTCGCCAGGGATGACGGCAATAATTCCGCCTCCCACGCCTGACTTCGCAGGCATCCCGACCCGCCACGCAAACTCACCTGCGCCGTCATACATCCCGCTGGTGATCATCAGTGCGTTAATCTGCCGTGCCTGACGCGGTGTAATCATCTGGCTGCCATCCAGTGTTTTACCCTGATTAGCCAGATAGACGAAGGTGCGCGCCAGTTCAACGCAGTTCATCGACAGCGAGCAATAGTGGAAATAGGTCTGCATGACGCTGGTGACATCATTATCGAAATTACCAAATGACTTCATCAGCCAGGCGATCGCGGCATTGCGGGCAGAATGTTCAAATTCAGAGCGGGCAACGTGGCGATCATAATTGATATCGGGCTGCTGGCTCAGCTGGCGCACAATTTCCAGCATTCGCTGGCGCGGCGCGGTCAGGCGGGTTTCCAGAAGATCACAAATTACCAGCGCCCCGGCATTAATAAACGGATTACGCGGCTTGCCCTGTTCCAGCTCCAGCTGCACCAGGGAATTAAATGGCTGGCCTGATGGCTCTTTGCCCACCCGCTGCCAGATTTCACTGTCGTCATAGCGGGTCAGCGCCACGGTCAGCGATAGCGCTTTGGATATGGACTGAATCGAAAAGCGCGTCTCCGCATCGCCCGCCTGAAAGAGGGTGCCGTCACGCAGGCAAACGGCTATGGCGAGATTGTCGGCCGCGACATCAGCCAGCGCGGGGATATAGTCAGCGACTTTTCCCCGATGGACCAGCGGACGCACCTGATCCAGGACCTCCTGCAGCAGAGCATTATTCAGTTCAGACACGCACTTTTCTCCCGTCGGTTTTCGCTGACCGGCAATGCGCTATGCATTTGCGCCCGGCCAGTCATCTGTTATGAGTCGCTGAGCCGCATTTTCAGCTGATGGGTTTTGACTGTGCTGCCAGCGGAGCCAATACCATCTGTAACAGGCTCAGCAGTGCCAGCACGCTGAAGGGCAGCGTCCAGTTACCGCTCTGTTCATGGAGCACGCCAAAAAACAGCGGGCCCAGGGCTGCCAGCGCATAACCTACACATTGCGCCATGCCTGAAAGTTGTGAGGCCTGACGGTGATGTGTGGCGCGCAGATTAAACAGCGAGAGGCAGAGCACCAGCGAAGCCCCGGCGCCCAGTCCGGCCAGTGTCAGCCAGATCACCGCCCATTGCGGATTAAGCAGAAGTCCTGACATACCAAGGAAAATACCCGAGGAAGCAATGAATGCGGTGAGCCGGGCATCTTTTACCCGCTTCAGCGCAACCATGCAGCCCAGGTTAGCAACGATTGCAACTGCCTGATACCAGAACAGCAGCCAGCCAGCCTGCGCCTGAGTGAAGCCATTATCCTGAGCAAATACGGCAAACCAGTCGATCAGGGTATAAAACGCCAGCGATTGGAGTGCCATGAACAGGGCGATTTGCCAGCCACCAGCTGAGCGCCACACATGACGATGTGCACCCGATTCGTCAGCTGGCGCTAAAGTGGACTGCCGCTGACATAAAAGCGGCAGCCAGGCGAGCAGCGCAACCAGTCCCGGCAGCGCCCAGACAACCAGTGAGAGTCGCCAGCCCGCCGTTGAGTACTGGCTCAGCGGTACCGCAATGCCGGACGCCAGGCTGGCGGTAATCGACATGGTGGCGGCGTACAGGCCAATGTATCTGGCGGTATGGGCGGTGAAATCGCGCTTAATCAGCGGCGGCAGCAGTACGTTGGCAGCGGCAATGCCTGCGCTCAGCAGCAGCGTTCCGCTCCATAACGCCGCTTCAGCGGGCAGCCAACGCAACAGTGAACCGGCAGTAATCAGGCACAGTGCGCCCCACAAACTGCGTTCCAGCCCGACCCGATTTCCCAGCCAGGCGGCAGGGGGGGCGAGCAGGGCAAACAGCATTAGTGGAATAAAGTTAAACAGGCCTGCTTCGCTGGCGCTGAGGCCAAAAGTCTGGCGAATATCCTGCAGCACCGGGCCGACGGCGGTAATCGGTGCCCGAAGATTCGCTGCGGTGAGCAGCAGGACGAACAAAAAAAAGCTGGCGCTGGAAAACGCAGCGAGGGGTTTAGCTTGCTGTTGTACAGGCATCATGGCAGGGATCATCACATGCAGCAGTGCTGCGGGGGCGTTGGTTGACGTTAACGCTTACGCATCAGAATTGATGTCTGGGCGCTACTTTACTGACCGGTCAGCGGCCTGTAAAGCCTTGTTATGTGATGAAATAGCGTAAATGCGATCTCGCCACAGCGATTGCTGTATAGCTGATTAGTGGAACTCAGGCTCGGGGAAGTGACCGCAGTCGTTCTGGCTGGGATTAGAGCCGGGCTGGCAGGTCTGCTGCCGGGTTTCGGCCGCGGGAACCGGTTTTTCAGCGTGCCACGGGGCGCTACAGGCACTGAGAAGAGAAACCAGAATCATCACACTGACTACGCGCATATCCGCTCCTTATTAACCTTCATGAGTAAGGTCACGTCGGTGATCGGCGGTTGGCAGGTCAGGGACGTCTTACCTGAGTGTGGTCGCTAAGGGGATATTGTCAATTAAAACAGCGCAAACATTAGCGCCACAGGAAAACTCATCGGCCAGGTGGCACCCACCAGAAAGGCGCTCAGCAGTTTGATGCTCAGCTTATCTTTGGCGATAAAGAAGGTGATCAGCGTCGCGACCAGTGCAACAACGGCATAGAAAATTAGCATACCCTGGTACAGTGTCATTGATATCTCCGCAGCGTCATTATGGTTTTCGCTGCGCATGATGCGGAGTTTTGTGATCCAGATCAAGTGAATCAGGGTTTAGCATCTAAAGAAATTATCGGTCAATGCGGCTGATTTGCTCTCTGACTTCCATGAAGATAACGGGCGATTTCAGGCTGAAAACCGTGCCGGAAAATGCGGGTCGGACCTTTGCGGATGCCGCGATCCTGTCTGAATAACTCCTGGCGAATGATTGCTGACAGACCGTGGCCATGACGTAAAAAAGCCCGCGATGGTGGGCGGGCCTGATATTGAAGTACATAACGACACAGCGTGCGCGTTTTAACTCTGACGATAGAGCGCCATCACCGCTTCCAGATCCGGCGTGCGTGGGTTGCCGCCGGTGCAGACGTCATCCAGTGCCGCCTGCGCCAGTGCAGGAATATCTGCCTCTTGCAAGCCGACCTCACGCAACGAACGGGGAATGCCCACATCGCGGCAGAGCTGACGAACCGCAGCGACAGCCGCTTCCCGCGCCTGATCCAGCGTCAGCGTGTCGACCTGTTTCACACCCATGACGCGAGCGATATCGCGATATTTTTCGCCTGTTGACGGGGCATTCCACGCCATCACCTGTGGCAGCAGGATAGCGTTCGCCACGCCGTGCGGCACGTTATAAAAGGCACCCAGCGGATGCGCCATACCATGCACCAGACCAAGTCCGACATTGGAGAAGCCCATCCCGGCCACATACTGCCCCAGCGCCATCTGTTCAACAGCATCAATATTACCCGCCACCGATTCGCGCAGTGACTGGCTGATAATTTCAATGGCTTTGAGGTGCAGCATGTCAGTCAGGGGCCAGGCACCGCGCGTAATGTACCCTTCAATCGCGTGAGTTAATGCATCAATACCGGTGGCAGCTTTCAGCGAGGCGGGCATGCTCGCCATCATCTCCGCATCAATAATCGCCACTTTTGGAATGTCATGCGGATCGATACAGACAAACTTGCGACGATTCTCTTCGTCGGTAATGACATAGTTAATGGTGACTTCTGCCGCGGTGCCTGCCGTGGTTGGAATGGCGATGATGGACACGCACGGATGACGGGTTGGGCTGACGCCTTCCAGGCTGCGGACATCTTCGAATTCAGGGTTGTTGATAATAATGCCGATCGCTTTGCTGGTGTCCTGCGGTGAGCCACCGCCGATGGCGATGAGGTAGTCAGCACCTGATTCCCTGAACACGGCAACGCCCTGCTGCACCACCCGGATAGTCGGAT
Organism: Pantoea sp. 9140; assembly: GCF_000745295.1. Classification (NCBI taxonomy): domain Bacteria; kingdom Pseudomonadati; phylum Pseudomonadota; class Gammaproteobacteria; order Enterobacterales; family Erwiniaceae; genus Pantoea; species Pantoea sp. 9140. The sequence goes on from NZ_JQNO01000002.1 coordinate 311,728, forward strand.
TCGGCACGACCTCATCGTAAACCGCCCAGGCAAGCTGATGTTGTTCCAGCAGGTCAGTGACCCGCTTCAGCGCACCTGCCGCAACCAGCGCTTTGTCAGTGACAATAAGCGCTTTACGCATCCCGCGACGCTGTACCTCTTCAGGCAAATGACGTAATGCGCCAGCACCAAACCAGGCGGTTTCATTCAGAATCATACGTTGGGTCATCAAAACATCCTCTGTTAACAAATGGTTTTCTACGATCCGTGATCCGCTGTGCAGGTTCTGCGCATAACCTCTCAGTTTCAGGTAAGGACATTTGATAAAAATCAATGAATTAGTAAAAAGTGATGCGCGCATTTCATTCAGACACGACTTTCGTCTGATGGGGTTGCGATGAGGGGCGGGGAATTATGCCCATCGTCCGTTGTGTGCAACACTTCTTTATCACAAACCCGTCCGCCCATGAGGAATGAAGACATGACCCGATTCGTAATGAATAAGAAGGATGATCTCGTCGACAGCGCGTTAGATGGCATGATTTACGCCAGTCCGTGGCGCAATCTGGTGCGGCTGCAGGTCGATCCCCACATTCGCATCGTGATGCGCAGAGACTGGAAAAAACAGCAGGTCGCACTGATCTCTGGTGGCGGTTCCGGCCATGAGCCTGCCCATGTCGGCTTCATCGGCAAAGGGATGCTGACGGCGGCCGTCTGTGGCGATGTGTTTGCCTCACCCAGCGTTGATGCGGTTTATAACGCCATCATCAACCTTACCGGGGACGCGGGATGTCTGCTGATTGTGAAAAACTACACCGGCGACCGACTCAACTTTGGGCTGGCGGCTGAAAAGGCCCGCAATGCAGGGTTCAGCGTCAATATGGTGATTGTCGGTGATGATGTGGCTTTACCGGATAATCCTCAGCCACGCGGCGTGGCAGGCACGTTGCTGGTGCATAAAGTGGCAGGCTTTGTCGCCGAGCGGGGTGATGATCTGGCGGCGGTAACCGAGGCCGCAGAGGCCGCCAGTCGAGCTATCGCCACCATGGGGGTCGCGCTTTCCAGCTGTCATCTGCCGGATGAACAGACCGGTCAGCGGGTGCCCGACGGCAGCGTGGAAATGGGGCTGGGGATTCACGGCGAGCCGGGCGTTGACGTCATGCCGACTCAGAACAGCCAGCAGATTGTGCAGCATCTGCTGGAGAAGGTGATGTCTGGTAAGGATCAGTCCTGCGCGCTGCTGGTGAATAATCTTGGCGGAATGTCGGCGCTGGAGATGAGTCTGGTTACACGCGATCTGATTGAGTCGCCGCTCAGCCGGGGAAGCCGTTATCTGATAGGTCCGGCACCGCTGATGACCGCGCTGGACATGAAAGGCTTTTCCGTCACCCGCATGACGCTGACGCCGCTGTTCGAAGCGGCTATCTGCGCCCCGGTCGAAGTAACCGGCTGGGTTCCGGCGGTTGAGATCACATCACTGGAGCCGGTTAACGCAGCCCGGGAGGCGACAGCGCATCCGGTGCAACCCTCCGAAAACCCGGCGGTCGCTGCCTTTGTGAACCGCATCTGTGAAACGCTGATCGCCAGTGAAAGCGAGCTGAATAAACTCGATGCGCAGGTGGGTGACGGGGATACCGGGTCGACCTTTGCTGCTGGTGCGCGTCAGATCCAGCGTGAATGCGCCGATAATCAGCTGCCGCTGAATGTTCTGCCTGACCTGCTCGCGGTAACGGGTGAGCGACTGGCCACGGTTATGGGTGGTTCCAGCGGCGTGTTGATGGCTATCTTCTTCACCGCCGCCGCACAGCACCTGTCGGAAGGAGACGACTTACCGATCGCTTTACAACAGGGTCTGGAAAAAATGAAGCAGTATGGCGGGGCTAAACCGGGCGATCGTACACTGATTGATGCGCTCCAGCCCGCGATTGAGGCGCTGGTGGCGGGCAAATCGCTGGCAGCCGCAGCAGATGCGGCGCAGCACGGCAGTGATGCAACCGCCAGCATGGGAAAAGCAAAGGCGGGCCGATCATCTTATCTCAACAGCGCGAACCTGAATGGCGTGCCCGATCCCGGTGCGGTTGCAGTCGCCCGCGTTTTTGCGGCATTAAAAACGCTTTAGATCAGTTACGGCGCTAAACGCGTCTGTAAAAAGGCCAGTAACTGGCGGTTTACTTCGCTGCGCTGACGGTGCTGCGGATAAACCGCATTCAGGGAGAGCGGTGGCGGCTGGCAGCCGTCCAGCACCGTCACCAGTTCACCCCTTTGCAGGGCTGACTCAACGATAAAAGCGGGTAGCAAGACCAGTCCGAGTCCCGCCAGGGCGGCATCACGCAGCACTTCGCCATTGTTACTTACCATAGGGCCCTGAACCGCCAGCCACTTCGCTTTGCCATTAACCTGCAGTTCCCAGCCATTCTGTCCTTCCCGTCCATAGCGCAGACAGGCGTGTTGCAATAACTCATCCGGATGTTGAGGCGTGCCAGCCCGTTTCAGGTAGTCAGGACTGCAGCAGATCACCCGCTTCAGTTCGCCCAGCGGGCGGGCAATCAGCGTGGAATCGGCCAGGGTGCCAATACGGATTGCCATATCGACGCCTTCGCCAATTACATCAACATAGCGATCCGCCAGCTCAATCTGAAACTGCAGTGCCGGATGATGACTCAGAAATTCCGTGATCAGCGGTGACAGGTGGCTCATGCCAAACGACATCGGCAGATTGATGCGGAAAGTGCCGCGCAGCGTATGCTGCTGCTCCGACACTGCCAGTTCGGCTTCCTGAATCTCATCCAGAATGCGCTGAGCATGTTGCGCAAACAGCAGACCCGCATCCGTCACTGACAGCTTGCGGGTGTTACGTATCAGCAGACGTACGCCTAATGACGCTTCCAGCGCGGCCATGCGGCGGCTGATATACTGTTTCGATAACATCAGCTGCTCAGCGGCTGCAGTGAAGTTACCAGCATGTATCACGGCGATGTAAATCCGGAGATCTTCAATCTGCATAGTGTCCACTTATCGGTGACAGTGACGGGGTTTCAGGCGAAAACTCAGCGGCAGGCGTTAACTTATATCGGGTAATGCGTCTCAGGGCAACGCGTCAGCACCCTCAGCCAGCGCGACAGCGATCATAGATTTGCCGTTTCGCAATATTTAAACGGGCGGTCATCCGGGCTAAATGAGTTAAAGCCGTTATAGTAAGCAGGCAGTGATGCAATCCATCCGGAATTAACCTGATAAGGAGTGGCTGGTGAAAAAATTACTCTGCGCAACGGTGCTTGCCGTTTTGCCAATAACTACGCTGGCAGCGTCGGTGTTTACGCTGCAATCACAGGACTTCAGCGATAATGCGCTACTGGACAAAAAGTTTGCCGGTGCCAATAAAAGTAATCCTTCCTGCACCGGTGAGAATATCTCTCCCGAGCTTAACTGGTCTGCGATTCCGGCGGGCACCCGTAGTCTGGCTCTGCTGATGACCGATCCGGTCGGGGCCAAAGGGCTGGGCGTGACACATATGGTGGCCTATAACATTCCGGCCAGCCGTTCGTCGTTTGCGCAGGGCGCGCTGACAGAGGGCAAGGACTATACCGGCGGAAAAAATACCCCCGGGACACAGCACTATTACGGACCTTGTCCACCGAAAGGCAGCGGCCTGCATCACTATAACTTTGTGCTGATCGCCACCGATTTGCCGATGGGCCAGCTGAAGGCGGGGTTAACTCAGGCAGAGCTGGTGGCACAGCTGAAAGGTCATGCCCTGGGCGCGGCCAGCACGGTCGGCCGCTTCAGCAATGAATAAGCATTGAGTTTTCAGAGGCAGCGACCTGTAGCCTGCCTCTGCGCGCAGCAGGTCAGTCGCCGCTGAACATCTCACGGATGCGCATCGCGATGTGATCGGTATGGGTCTCCAGCGCGAAGTGACCGCTATCCAGCAGCTCGACCACCGCCTGCGGATTATCGCGCTGCCAGGCCAAGGCGCCGGGTGGAATAAAGAAAGGATCGTGTTTGCCCCAGATCACCAGCGTCGGGAGCTGCTGCTGGCGAAAGAATGCCTGAAATTCCGGGTAGCGTTTGAGATTGCTGGCGTAATCAAGGAACAGTGTCTGCTGAATATCTTTGTTTCCGGGACGCTCCATCAGCAGCGTGTCCAGAGTATAACTTTCCGGGGCGATCTGCTGCGGATCGCTGACCCCATGCAGATACTGCCACTTAACCCCTTCGGCTGTCAGGATGGCGTCGCGGATCACCTCACCGTTTTCCTCGCTGGGTTCCGCCCAGTATGCACGAACCGGTGCCCAGGCGTCTCCCAGTCCCTCCAGATAGGCATTACCGTTTTGCGATATCAGTCCGCTGACGCGATCCGGGTAGGCCAGCGCCAGCCGCAGACCTGCGGGAGCGCCATAGTCGAAAACATACATTGCGTAGCGTTTCAACCCGAGTGCATCGACAAACACGGTCAGCGTCTGGCCGAGTGCGTCAAAAGTCCATGAATAGTTACGTTCGGCGGGGACGTCAGTAAAACCAAAGCCAGGCAGATCGGGCGCGATGATATGGAATTTATCGGACAGAAGCGGGATGAGATTGCGAAACTGATGAGAAGAGGTGGGAAAACCGTGCAGCAGTAGCAACACCGGCAGTGATGGATCGCCCGCTTCTCGATAGAAAACATTAACGCCGTCGGCCTGCTGATAACGATAAGAAACAGAGTGTGTATTCATGATATTTTCCTGTAACTGGTTAAATAGCATTTATAGGGTTACAAGGACTTATTATGCAGCGATTATGTAACCTGTCAAATTGATATCTAGTGGTTACATCAGGCCGTCTGTAACTACTCATCTGCTTTTTTATCGGTTACAGTAGCGTCAGAAGATTTCAATAATGAGGGCGACATCATGGCGGAAACGCAATCACACTCCGGCCAGGGGCCGTGGTTTCTGGCCGATCATCCGGCGCTGGATTTTATCAACACCGAGGCTGTCGCAGAGGGGCGGCCACACGATTTCTTGCAAAGCGATCAGGATGTTGAAGCCTGGCTGCAACAGGCCGGACTGCTAACCGACGGATCTGCGCCGCAGTATGAGCCGGGCGCGCTGGTGCAGGCCGCACGTCAGTTACGTCAGATTGTTCGTGACGCTGTGCAGCAGCATAAAGCAGGTGAGAATGTGAGTACTGAGGCGCTGAATGTCTGGCTGGGCCAGGCAACGAGTCACCTGCAACTGAGCGGGGAGTCGGGTTCGCTGACTATCCGGCGCGTTTACGCCAGCCAGAACGTAAGGCAGCGGCTGGGACAGGTTGCAGAACAGGCTGCAATGCTGCTCACGCAGGAAGATTTCAGCAGAGTCCGTGCCTGTGAACATCCCGACTGCACCCTGTGGTTTTACGATCGCACCAAAGCGCATCGCCGCCGCTGGTGCAGCATGGCACTGTGTGGCAATCGGGCGAAAGTTGCGCGTTTCAGGGCAGTAAAATCAGGTGGGTAGAGCGTGCGTCTGCCAGATAAAAAAACACCCTGCAGGGCAGGGTGTCAGAAACGTTATTTAGCCGCGGTCGTGGCGGGCTTTTGCCGTTTACGCAGCTTATCGATTAGTCGATGGGCTTCCGCTTTGGTTGCTACCGCAGGTGAGGAGCCGGTCAGCGGCTGACGCGCCGTTTCACGTACCGTCAGAATGGTCAGCAGGCCAATCACGCCTGCGCCCATCATGTAATAAGCGGGCATCATGTTGTTTTTGGTGGTATCCACCAGCCACGCGGTAATCAGCGGTGTGGTACCGCCGAACAGCGACACCGACAGGTTAAAGCCGATAGCCAGTGCGCTGTAACGAACATCCGTCGTAAACAGGGCTGGCAGCGTCGAAGGCATGGTGCCGCTGAAGCAGGTGTGCAGCACGCCCAGAATCAGCAGGCCGCCAAATACCGCCCACATGTTGCCGGAACCAATCAGCATAAAGCTGGGAATGGCGAGCAGGATCAGGCCTACTGCACCAAAGCCAATCACCGGACGACGACCAATGCGATCGGTCCAGCGCCCCCACAGCAGCGTCAGCGGCATCATCACGAACATCGCCACCATCACCAGCAGCAGACCACTCAGCTCTGGCAGTCCCAGTACGCCGGTGAGGTAACTCGGCATATACGAGGTCAGCATGTAGTTGGAGACGTTGAACAGCAGCACCAGACCGATACATTTCAGCATAGGCGCACGATACTTGCTCAGCATCTGCATCAGCGTCAGGCGCGGTTTGCTCTGCTCCAGCGCTTCCTGCTTTTCCATGTGCTGCTGGAATGCCGGGGTTTCTTCGAGCTTCAGACGGACATAGAGGCCGAACAGACCCAGCGGCGCGGCAATAAAGAACGGCACGCGCCAGCCCCAGGACATCATCGCCTCGTTCGACATCACGGTGGTCATCACCGTGACCAGGCTGGCCCCGAGCAGGTAACCGCCAATGGTACCGAACTCCAGGAAGCTGCCCATAAAGCCACGGCGTTTGTCGGTGGAGTACTCCGCGATAAAGGTCGCTGCACCACCATATTCACCGCCGGTCGAGAAGCCCTGAATCAGGCGCGCGACCAGCAGCAGAATCGGGGCCATAATCCCTATCGACGAATAGGCCGGGATCAGCCCGATGCAGAATGTCCCGATCGACATCATGATCATCGTCATCGCCAGCACTTTCTGGCGGCCGATGCGGTCACCCAGCGGGCCAAACACCAGGCCGCCAATTGGACGCACAAGGAAGGCCGCCGCAAACGTACCAAAGGTAGCAATCAGCTGCACCGCGTTGTTGGCATCCGGGAAAAAGACTTTGCCGATGATGACGGCAAGATAGCTGTATACGCCAAAGTCGAACCATTCCATCGCGTTACCGAGCGCCGCTGCGCCAACTGCGCGCTTCAGCATGTCGTTATCGATGACGGTAATGTCGTCAACAGTCAGCTCTTTGGGCTTCCTGTTCCAGAAATGTTTCTTAGGGTGTTCAGGCGATGTGTTTCTGGTGTCCATATTCTCCTCAGGTGCTTCAATGAAGGAGTCTTATAGCTTTCGCAGCCGCAAATAATGTTCAGAAGAAACCGTGGAAATGAAAGCTATAAGAAGCCGAATAATTTTTAAGTGAAGCGGCAGAAACCGCAGCCGGTAAACCTTAGACTACGAATGTAAGGTTTTGCAAGTTTTCAGCCGAAATAACTGGCTTTGCTGACAAAACCAGCACACTGCACTTACTCATGCCTGCTTACGCTCATAAACATTTGGTCATATTCCGCTTTTATGGCTCAGATGCTGTCTGGCTCTGATTTCATCAGCCACGCCTGCGCTCATTAAACAGCGTCAGGCCGTCAATGCGGTCCAGCGCCTGCAGCAGCTGTTCCGTGCTGGCGGTCAGGCTGATGCGAATATATTCCCGTCCGGCGGGGCCGAATCCGTGACCCGGTGCCACCAGCAGATGACACTCTCGCAGTAACAGGCTGGCGAACTCCTCGCCGGTAAAACCGGGTGGCGCAGGCAGCCAGAGGAAAAAGGTGCCCTGACGAGCGCGCACCGGCCAGTGCATCGCTGCCAGCCTGGCGAGTACCACGCGACGCCGCTGGTGATAAGGATCAGCCAGGCGGTTAAGTTGCTCAGCAGAAAGCGACAAGGCGGTGATAGCGGCATCCTGCACCGCGCCAGACACCGTGCTGTAGCTGTGAGTATGCAGTTTTTTAAAAGCCGCAATCATCGAGGCATTTCCCACCGCAAAGCCCACACGCCAGCCTGCCATCAACGCGCTTTTCGACAGGGTGTAAATTTCCACGCCCCAATCTTTAGCATCGGGCTGGGCCAGCAGACTCAGCGGCTGCTCGTCCGGCTCACTGCCCAGCGTAGCGTAGGCGAAGTCATGGATCAGCGGAATATGGTGCTGGCGGGCGAAAGCCAGCGCGTCGGCGAAAAGCACGGGTGTCGCCAGTGCGCCGGTGGGATTATGGGGATAGTTGAGCATAACCAGACCGGCACGCTCGGCAATCTCATCCGGCACCTGAGTAAAATCGGGCAGGAAAGCGTTACGCGCCTCCAGCGGAATGCCATAAAAATCGGCACCGGCCTGGCGTGCTGCTGAGCGATAGATTGGATAGCAGGGATCGGTGGAGATTAACACCTGGCCCGGGTTGAGCAGGGCGCGGGGAAAGCCGTTGACGCCAATGTGCGCGCCCTGAAACAGCGCGACTTCGGTATCGGGATTGAGCATGACCCCATAGTGACGCTGGTAAAAGTCTGCGATAGCCTGACGCAGGGCGGGCTTTCCCCAGAAGGAGAGATATTCATGATTTTCCGGCCGCGCTGCTGCAGCCTGTAAGGAGGCGATGACTGCAGGCGGCGTAGGCTGACGTGGGCTGCCCGATGAGAGATCGATAAGCGGTAACTGCGATGCATCCAGTTCTGCTGCCTGCTTCTCAAGTAAACTGAAAAGATTCTCTTCCAGCCCTGCGACTAAATCTGAAGCTGCAAACTCCGCCATAACCGTCCCGCAATAAAGAGTGTGAAGCGGAAAAGAATGACACAGCCGCGTTTCATTTCGTTAGCAGAAATAACGCTGAAGATTGCCGCCATCTGGATATTCAGCCTGTGACTATCGTTAGCATAAATAAGCCAAAGTCGGGGCCGGTTTTGCCTGTTCCTGATTGTAAGGGCTGTGATTAAATCGATTGCTCTCACAATAATGAATCAGGAAGCATTATGCGCATTACTTCACGGGGAATTATTTTTTCACTGACGGCTGTTTCAATTTTTATCTCTGCTGCGCAAGCCGCAGACCACAAAAAAATACACATCGGTTTTAATCCGGGTCCGTATAAAGAGCAGTTTGAAAAAGGCGTGGCGCCTCTGTTAATTAAGCAGGGTTATACGCTGGAATATAAAGATTTCAGCGATGGCATTCAGGTTAATGATGCTGTTCATCGCGGCACGATTGACGCCAATATCATGCAGCATCCGGTCTATCTGAAGTCGGTTAACGATCGGCTTGGCATCGATAATGTCGGTATTGTGCAGGTGCCGACCCCGCCAATGGGGCTCTATTCTGAACGCGCAAAAACGCTGACGCAGCCTGCGCCAGGCAGCACGGTCTCTGTGCCGAATCAACCCTCAAATGAGTATCGGGCTGCGCTGTTACTTCAGAGCATAGGCTGGCTTAAAATCAGCCCGGAGAGTGATGCCGCAACCTTCTCGCAGAAAAACATTACGGAGAACCCCTACAAAATCGTGCTGAAAGAGATGGATAATGCCCAGCAGGTGCGCGCACTGCCTGATGTGGATTTTGGTGTCATTCAGGGTAACTTCGCGGTCTCCAGTGGGCTGAAACTCAAATCCGCGCTGAAACTGGAGGCACCAACCAGCCAGTTTATTAACGTAGTAACGGTAGCGGGTAAAAATAAGCAGGCTCAGTTTGCCCGTGACATTATTGCCGGCTATCACTCGCCGGAATTCAAAGCGTATATCACCAGTAATGCGCAATATGCGGGCTATCTGTTGCCAGACTATTTCAAATGAGTCAGGCGGCTATCGCGTTTCACCAGGTCAGTAAAACCTTTGCACGTAACGGGACAGAAGTGCAGGCGCTGCAGGATATTAATCTGCGCATCAACCAGGGCGATATCTTTGGCGTTATCGGCACCAGCGGTGCCGGGAAAAGCACGCTGCTGCGCCTGATTAATCATCTGGAAACGCCGACGACCGGCACGGTAGAGGTGCAGGGTGAAGCGTTACAGGGGATCAGCAAAAAGCGGTTAATTGACGTCAAAAAGCAGATTGGGATGATCTTTCAGCACTTTAATCTGCTCAATGCCCGTACCGTATTTCACAACGTGGCCATCCCGCTGATATTGCAGGGGAGAAGTAAAGATTTTATCGCCAGCCGCGTGGCGGAACTGCTGGCGTTTGTGAACCTCAGCGACAAAGCCAACAGCTACCCGGACGAACTCTCCGGCGGTCAGAAACAGCGCGTCGGGATTGCCCGTGCGCTGGCGACCAACCCTGCCATTCTGCTGTGCGATGAGGCGACGTCGGCGCTGGATCCCCAGACCACGGTGCAGATTCTGCTGCTGTTACAGGAAATCAATCAGCGTTACGGCATCACCATTGTGCTGATCACCCACGAGATGTCGGTAGTGCAGAAGATCTGCAACCGGATGGCGGTGATGGCGCACGGGCGCATTGTTGAACAGGGCGATGTCCTGACGCTGTTCGCCGAACCGCAGCAGGCGGTGAGCGCCAGCTTTGTGCAGTCGGTCATTCACGATCGCCTGCCACAGCAGACGCTTGAATTGCTCAGCGAGCATCCGGCAGCCGACGCGTTACGGCTGGAGTTTGTCGGCAGCACGGCACAGCAGCCGGTGATCAATCAGCTGATCCGCAACTATGAGGTGGAGGTGAATATTCTGTTCGCCAGCATGACGGAGGTGCAGCGCACCATTCTGGGTTTCATGATTGTGCAGATCAAAGGCGAACGCGCGCAGCGCGAGGCGGCGATTCAGTTTCTCACCGCGACCGGAGTAAAAATCAGTGATGTCTGAACTCTTTGAAACGGCTGTAACCGGCGATCAGTTCCTGACGGCGATGCAGGACACGCTGATTATGGTGGGACTGTCGCTGGGCTTTGGTTCGCTGCTGGGGCTGCCGCTGGGCATTATTCTGGTGGTCTGCCGTCCGGGCGGAATACAGCCGCAGCGTCTGGTGCATCAGCTGCTGAACCCCGTTGTGAATATCATCCGTTCGCTGCCGTTCATTATCCTGCTGATCACTATCCTGCCGCTGACGCGCCTGCTGGTGAACACGACGATTGGCACGGCGGGTGCCATTGTGCCGCTGGTGATCTTTATTGCGCCTTATATCTCGCGGCTGGTGGAAAGCGCGCTGCTGGAAGTCGACGAAGGCATTCTGGAGTCAGCCAACGCGATGGGGGCTACCACGCTGCAGACTATCTGGTATTTCATGTTACCGGAGGCCGCTTCTTCACTGGTGCTGGCGCTGACCACCGCCACCATTGGACTGCTGGGTGCCACGGCGATGGCGGGCACGGTGGGTGGCGGCGGCATCGGTGACCTCGCCATTACCTACGGTTATCAGCGCTTTGACGCCTTTGCCACGATTTCGACTGCGCTGGTTCTCATTATTATTGTCCAGCTTCTGCAAACCCTGGGGACGCGTATTTCACGCCGTATCCGACGCGAGTAAACCATGAAGAAGAATGATTTAGCGGTAATGCACTGGGGCACCTATCACGTCACCACCGACGGCGATACGCTGACGTCGGTCAGGCCGGTGGCGTGGGACCGTAATCCGTCCGCTATCGGTCAGTCGCTGCCGGGCGCGGTGCAGAGTGAAACCCGGGTCAGAAATCCGGCTGTCAGGCTCGGCTATCTGCAGAACAGAAGCGCTTCACGCAGCAGGCGCGGCAAAGAGCCGTTTGTCGAGGTCAGCTGGGAAGTGGCGCTGCAGCTGGTGGCGGACGAGCTGGCGCGGGTGAAAACCGGGCACGGTAATGAAGCGATCTATGCCGGTTCATATGGCTGGTCCAGCGCCGGACGATTTCATCATGCCCAGAGCCAGCTGCACCGCTTCTTTAACCATTACGGCGGCTACACCGCCAGCACCAATACCTACAGCATTGCGGCCGGTGAACGCACGCTGCCGCACATCATCGGTAATCTGGATGAGTTACAACGTCACCATACTCACTGGCCGGTACTGGCGGAGCATTGTGAACTGTTCGTGGCGATTGGCGGATTGCCGCTGCGCAATGCGCAGGTCAATGGCGGTGGGGCTAACGATCATGCGATGGCTCACTGGCTGACCACACTGCGGCAGAATGGCACCCGCTTTATCAACATCAGTCCGGTCAGAAACGATCTCGCCGGGGTGGCCGATGCGGAGTGGCTGGCGATAAAGCCCGGCTCTGATACGGCTTTGTTGCTGGCCATCGGGCAGGTATTGATTGCGGAGTCCCTGTATGACGCGGCCTTTGTGTCGCGCTATACCGTGGGTTTTGAAATCTACGCGGCCTATCTGCAGGGTGAGCATGATGGTCTCGTCAAAACGCCCGAATGGGCCGCGTCACTAACCGGGCTGGCAGCCGATCAGATTCGCGGATTAGCACGGCAGATGGCGGCTCACAAAACGATGGTCAATATTGCCTGGTCAGTGCAGCGTGCGCGGCAGGGCGAGCAGGCGTTCTGGGCCACCGTCGCCACCACTGCGCTACTGGGGCAGATTGGCACGCCCGGCGGCGGGCTGGGGTTTGGTTACGCCTCAACCAATCTGGCGGGTGCCGCCCGGCGACAGTTCTCCGGGCCCCGGCTGCCTGCCGGCCATAATGCCGTACAGCAGACTATACCGGTGGCGCGTATCGCTGACATGCTGCTTAATCCCGGCGGTCTCTATGCGTTTGACGGGCAGCAGCTGACCTATCCCGACATCCGACTGGTCTACTGGGCGGGCGGCAACGTCTTCCATCATCATCAGGATATCAACAAGCTGATACGCGCCTGGCAACAGCCAGATACCGTGATTGTGCATGAGCAGTTCTGGACGGCGCAGGCCAGATTTGCCGATATCGTGCTGCCCGCCACCACCTCGCTTGAGCGTGAGGATATTGGCAGCGCCAGCAACGACGGCTTTATTATCGCCATGCCGCAGCATCTGCCGCCGTTTGGGGCGGCAAAATCGGATTACGCCATCTTTGCTGAGCTGGCGCAGCGGCTCGGTTTTGCTGATGTTTTTACTCAGGGGCGCGATGAGCGCCAGTGGCTTGAAGCCATCTACGCAGACTCCCGGCCACGCGCAGCGGCGCAGGGCATCGAACTGCCGCCCTTTGAGGCCTTCTGGTCACAGGGCGTGGTGGAATATCCCGCGCCTGACACACCGCAGATCCTCCTCAAAGCGTTCCGCGATAATCCGGAGTCGGACCCGCTCAGCACGCCATCGGGAAAAATCGAACTCTTTTCGCAGCGGGTGGCTGACTTTGGCTATGAAGAAGCGCCCGGCTTTGCCTTCTGGTATCCGCCGGAATATCAGGCTCAGCAGCAGGAGAAGCAGCAGTGGCCGTTGCATCTGCTCTCCAGCCAGCCGCGAACCCGGCTACACAGCCAGTACGATCATGGCCGGGTCAGCCGGGCCACCAAAATTGCCGGGCGCGAGCCGCTCTGGATGCACCCTGAGGATGCGGCTGCGCGTGGCATTGAGGAGAACAGCATCGTGAAAGTGTTCAACGAACGCGGCGCGCTGCTGGCGGGCGTGCATCTGACACAGGATATCCTGCCGGGGGTGGTGCAGATGTCGACCGGGGCCTGGTATGACCCACTCGAACAGCAGGAGGGCAAGCCGCTGGATAAACATGGCAATCCTAATGTGCTGACCCAGGATCGCGGCAGTTCACGACTGGGCCAGGGGTGCAGCGCGCAGACCTGTTTTGTAGAGATTGCGCTTTACCACGAGACCCTGCCTGAAATCACAGCGTGGTCGCCACCGGAATTTGTGATCCCGACCACAGAGTAATCTGCGGGCGGGGACTTAAGGGGCGGTGGGATATTCCCATCCGCCGCATATCCATAGCAGGATTAGTTGGTAGTTAACGCATAACTGAAATGGCAAGGTAAAACGATTCTATGCCAACAGAGTGTTAATCATGAGTGCGTTAACCCCATCAGAATTGCCGGTCATTGATTTCGCATTATTGTCAGGTAATCAACAGCAGCAGCGACAGGTTCTGGAAAAATTAAGCCAGGCCGCGCGTGATGTCGGTTTCTTCTACTTAATTAATCACGGTATCGACCGTGAATTACTGGATGAGGTTCAGCGGGTCGCACGGACGTTTTTTGCTCTGCCGCAGGCGGACAAAACGGCGGTCGCCATGGCCAACTCACCGCATTTTCGTGGTTACAACCTGGCGGGCGTGGAAATCACCCGCAGCCAGCCCGACTATCGTGAGCAGTTCGATATTGGCGCAGAGCGCGAAGCACTGCCCGTCACCGCCGATTCCCCGACCTGGCAACGCATGCAGGGGCCGAACCAGTGGCCTGAAGCCTTGCCTGAATTGCAGACGGTGGTGACCCGCTGGCAGCAGCAGATGACTGCCGTGGCGCTGGAGCTGCTGCGCGCCTTTGCCGAAGCGCTGAACCTGCCACGTAACGCCTTCGATAACCTTTACGGCGACTATCCCAACGAACATATCAAACTGATCCGCTATCCGGGCCGCACCGAGGGTGAATCACGCCAGGGTGTAGGTGCACACAAGGATTCAGGTTTCCTGACCATGCTATTACAGGACGACCAGCCGGGTTTGCAGGTTGAAGTGACGCCGGACAACTGGATCGATGCCTCACCTTTGCCGGGCGCGTTTGTGGTCAACATTGGCGAACTGCTGGAGCTGGCGACCAACGGCTATCTGCGCGCGACGGTACACCGCGTGGTGTCTCCGCAGCAGAACAATGAGCGGTTATCCATCGCCTTCTTCCTTGGCGCACAGCTCGACGCCGTCGTGCCAATCTATCAGCTTCCCCCGCAGTTGGCTGAGCTGGCGCAGGGACCGAGCAGCGATCCGCTTAATCCGCTCCTGCGAGAAGTGGGCTGGAATTACCTTAAAGGCCGGCTGCGTTCGCATCCGGAAGTTGCCCAGCGTTTCTATCCCGAACACAACACCCACTAAAAACTACGACTGATAACGATAAGAGATAAATGATGATGATTAAAAAGCGCTTTCTGGTTCTGGCTGGTCTTTCACTGCTGATTGCTCAAAGTTTACAGGCGGCACCGCTGCGCGTGGCGGCCGATCCGCTGCCGCATGCGGAAATCCTTGAGTATGTCAAAACTCTGGATCCGAAACTGGATATCAAAATTGTTGAGCTGAGCGGGGGCGTGAATGCCAATGAACTGCTGGCATCCGGGGATGTCGATGCCAACTACTTCCAGCATCTGCCTTATTTAAAAGATCAGGAGAAAGCGCTGGGAAAAACCTTTGCCGTGGTCGCCAGTGTGCATATTGAGCCGCTGGGGATCTACTCGCGTAAGGTGAAATCGCTGGCGGCATTGCCAGAGGGCGCAAGCATTGCCGTGCCGAACAACACCACCAACCTGAGCCGCGCACTCTGGCTGTTGCAGGATAAAGGGGTGATTAAACTTAACGCGCAGGGCGAGGCGGGTTCGACGCTGGTGACGCCGAAAGATATCAGTGAAAACCCGAAGAAAATTAAAATTGTTGAGATCGAATCACCGCAGCTGCCACGGTCACTGGATGACGTTGATGCCGCCATTATCAACGGCAACTATGCCCTGGAAGCGGGTCTGAATCCGGCGAAAGATGCGCTGGGGCTGGAGTCCGCGGCGCATAACCCTTACGCCAACCTGCTGGTGACCACGCCTGAACTGGCGAAAGATCCGCGAGTGATTCAGCTGGCGAAAGATCTGCGCTCGCCGCAGGTGGCAGAGTTCATCCGTAAAACCTATCAGGGCTCTGTGATTCCGGTCGCGGACCAGCAGCATGATTAAGCTCAGTCATCTCAGCAAACACTACGCTGGCGCACCTGCGCCAGCGTTAGACGATATCTCTCTGACCATTGAAGAGGGCACCATCTTTGGTATCCTGGGCCGGAGCGGGGCGGGCAAAAGTACGCTGCTGCGCTGCCTGAACCGGCTGGAGAGTCCATCCAGCGGGCGGATTGAGATAGATGGTCAGGATCTCGCCACATTGAGCCTGGCGCAGCTGCGTCAGCAGCGCCAGCAGATGGGGATGATCTTCCAGCACTTCAATCTGCTGCATTCCCGTAACGTGCAGGACAATGTCGATCTGGCGCTGGAGATTGCCGGTGTGCCCAGGGCGGAGCGCCGCCAGCGGGTCGCCTCGCTACTGAAACTGGTGGGGCTGGAGTCCTTTGCGGCCGCCTGGCCGTCGCAGCTCTCAGGTGGACAGAAACAGCGCGTCGGCATCGCCCGCGCGCTGGCCGCCCGACCGCGTTATCTGCTGTGCGATGAGGCCACCAGCGCGCTGGACCCCGAAACCACCACCTCGATTCTCGATCTGCTGGCCGATATTCAGCAGCAGCTCAATATCACAGTTGTGTTGATTACCCATGAGATGGCGGTAGTAAAACGTATCTGTGACGGTGCGGCGCTGCTGGAGAATGGCCAGCTGGTCGAGAGCGGCACGCTGAGCCAGATCATGGGACGTGAAGAGGGACGCCTGCGCAAAATGCTGCTGAAGGATGGCGAAGCGGACCGGGCGTTTATTGAAAAATATCAGCGAGAGGCATTAACCCGATGCGTAGCATGAGTAGCGATCGGTTTCAGGAACTGCTGTTGAACGCCACAGGCGAAACGTTATATATGGTGCTGCTGGCGGCACTCTTTACGGTTGCGATAGGTTTACCGGTGGGCGTGCTGCTGTTCCTGACCCGTCCCCAGGGCATTCTGCCTAACCGCGCGATTTCACTGCTGCTCAATGCGCTGGTCAATACCGGGCGCGCGCTGCCGTTTGTGGTGCTGCTGATCGCACTGATTCCTTTTACCCGCCTGCTGGTCGGCACCACGCTCGGCAGTACCGCCGCGATTGTCCCGATTACGCTGGGCGCCTTTCCCTTCTTTGCCCGCATCGTGGAGAACGCGCTGGATGAGGTCGATCGCGGCCGCATTGAGGCGGTAGTCTCAATGGGCGGCACGCTGTGGCATATCGTCAGCCGCGTATTGCTGCCGGAAGCACTCCCTGCGCTGGTGGCGGGCATTACCCTGACTATTGTGATGCTGATTGGCTTCTCGGCGATGGCGGGTGTGGTCGGCGGTGGCGGACTGGGCGATCTGGCGATTCGCTACGGCTATCAGCGCTTCGATAACCAGATCATGGCGGCCACCATTGTGGTGCTGCTGGCGCTGGTGATGCTGATTCAGAAACTCGGTGACCGCCTGATGCGTTCGCTGGCTTATCGGCGTTAAGGGGCATCGATGTTTCGTGTAATGTCGCCGAAAGGCTACCTGCAACGGCCCGGACTCCGGTCTGAAGTGGGTGAGATTATCCGGCCGCTGGCCTCGCATATTCACATCCTCACGTCGCCGAACGCCTGGCAGGCGGTGAATCCGGCACTGACCATCAGCCTGGAACAGGCAGGTATTCGCTGGCAGCTCGACATGCTGACCGGTGAATGCACCGATGCGGCGATAGCTGCTCTGCAACAGCGGGTGCAGACGCACGGAGCCACCCTGATACTGGCAGTGGGCGGTGGCCGGGTGCTGGACTGTGCCAAAGCGGTCAACGATGCCCTGCCGGATGTGCGGCTGGTCAACTTCGCCACGCTGGCTGCCACCTGCGCGGCCTGGTCTCCGCTGGCAATTATCTATAACGAGCAGGGCGGGCATCTTCGCAGTCAGCCACTTAATGCCATGCCGGAATGGATTCTGGTGGACAGTGAAGTGATTGCCCATAGCGACGTCCGCTACCTGCGATCCGGTATTGTTGACGCGCTGGCAAAATGGTTTGAGTTTGAACCTTATCAGCGACAGACGCGGCACCGGATGGCGCTGGATCTTAAAGTCGCCGCCGCCTGGCAGGCGGTGACTGTGCTGAAACAGTGGGGTGAAACGGCGGTGGCCGATAACCTTGCGCAACAGGTGACCCCAGCGCTGGAGAAGGTGATTGAAGCCAATATTGTGCTGGCAGGGCTGGCGAACAGTATTCAGGACGCAATGGCGACGCCCGGCTTTGCCCATGTCATCCATGATCGTCTGACGCACCAGCCGGAACTGCATCACTGGCTGCACGGCGAAAAGGTCGGTTTCAGCCTGCTGATCCAGTCCTGGATTGAACAGCAGGGCAAACAGGTCGAGCCGGAACTGCTGTCGCTGCTGCGCCGTTTCCACTCGCCCCTGACGCTGCCCGCGGCTATCGACGCCGACACCGTGCGGCAAATCGCGCAGCAAATCCACTTTCCGGCCGCCAGCCTGGCACATCTTCCCTTTACGTTCGACCCTCATCAACTGGAGCAGGCTCTGCTGGCGACGGCTGCGTTTAAACCGTAAATGCGGTTAGTCAGAAGAACAGACGTTGCCGTTTGCTAACCTACCAATAGTAACTTACCCTTAGTAGCTTATTGGCTAATCAGGTAAGGTGACAACGATGCATGCACTCATAGTGACTTCTCATCCTGACCAGGATGCGCATTCCCACCACGTGGCGGACCAGCTGGCGCAGGGCATAATCTCGACAGGGCACCATACGGTTGAAAAGGCCGATCTGGCGGCAGAAGGGTTTGATCCGCGCTTCACGCTCGATGATCATCGACGTTTCAACGGTCAGGCTATGGCATCGCCCGAAGTGCTGGCGGAACAGCAGCGACTGGACCGCGCCGATGCGCTGGTACTGGTCTATCCGATTTACTGGTGGTCATTCCCGGCACAGCTAAAAGGCTGGATCGACCGGGTGTTTATCCAGGACTGGGCCTTCAGCGAACAGGATGGTCGGGTAATTAAACGCCTTGGCCATCTGCCTGTGCATCTGCTGGCGATTGGCGCGGCGGACACCCGAACCTTTCTGCGGCGCGGCTATTTCACCAGCATGCGTAATCAGATTGAAAACGGCATCTTTGACTATTGCGGTGCGCCGGTGGTGACCAGTGAGCTGTTACTGATCGGCGATGAAGGTTATCCTGAGTCGCACTATCAGCTGGCGCAGGCTCTGGGCCAGCGTCTGTTCGCCCATCAGGAAAAACATGACCGTAGAAAAAACACCCCGTAAGCGTCTGTCACGTGAGGCCCGACGCAGGCAGTTGTCAGACGTCGCGTGGCAGATAATGCAGACGGAAGGCAGCGAGGCGCTGACGCTGGCGCGGGTCGGCGACGCCGCGGGTGTCAGTAAACCGGTGGTGTATGACCATTTCACTACCCGTCATGGGCTGCTGGCGGCGTTGTATGACGATTTTGATCGCCGCCAGAGCGAGCGGATGGATGCGGCGATGGATGCCGCGCCAGTCAGGCTGCAACAAAAAGCGGACGTGCTCGCGGCCTGTTATGTCGATTGTGTGATGACGGAGGGGCGCGAAATCCCCGAACTGCTCTCCGCGCTCAGTACCTCACCGGAAATGGCCGCCCTCAAACGCCATTATCAGCTCGACTTTATTGCCCGCTGTCAGTGCTGGCTTGCGCCTTTTGCTGGCAGTAGCGGTATTGCGGAAGCCGGCATGTGGGGGCTGCTGGGGGGCGCGGATGCCATCGCAGGCGCAGTGGCACGCGGCGATATCAGCAAGCCGGAAGGTCAGCAGGCGATAGCGGCTATGGTGATGGCGCTGGTGGCAGACAGTCTGGCGTCAGAAGTGGATTAGAAAAAAGGCGGCCCGCAGGCCGCCGAATCATTCAACCACAACAGGCGTTGTGTAAGCAGTGGCAACATACAATGATGATCGTTTAGCCTTTCACCCCGCCCGCGGTTAGTCCGCTGACCAGCCAGCGCTGTGCCAGCAGGAAAACCAGGGTGATCGGAATCGCGGAGAGCACCGCCGCCGCGGCAAAATCTCCCCACAGGTAGTTCTGCGGATTGAGGTACTGCTGCATCCCCACCGCCAGGGTATAGCTGTTGACGTCGCGCAGCAGCAGCGAGGCGACCGGCACTTCAGTTACCGCGGCGATAAACGCCAGAATAAATACCACCGCCAGAATCGGCACCGACAGCGGCAGTAGCACCAGCCGGAACGCCTGCCACGGCGTTGCGCCATCCAGCGCGGCGGCCTCTTCCAGTGCCCCATCGATGGTTTCGAAATAGCCCTTAATCGTCCAGACATGCAGCGCAATGCCGCCCAGATAGGCGAAGATTACCCCTCCGTGAGTATTCAGCCCGATAAAGGGCAGATACTGGCCGAGACGATCAAACAGCGCATAGAGCGCCACCAGCGACAGCACCGCCGGGAACATCTGGAAAATCAGCATTCCTTTCAGCAGGCTGGCGCGACCGGTAAATCGCATACGGGCAAACGCATAGGCGCAGGTGGTGGAGAGCGCCACGATGCCCATCGCGCTGATTGCCGCAATCTTGATCGAGTTCCATAACCACAGCAGCACCGGGAAGGGCGGCGGCGTCACGCGTCCGTCGGCATGTTCAACGCTAAAGCCCAGCGCCAGCCGCCAGTGCTCCCAGGAAATCTGCTCCGGGATCAGGCTGCCGGTGGCAAAGTTACCGGCTCGCAGGGAAATCGCGATCACCATCAGCAGCGGAAACAGAATCGCGGCAATAAATAACAGCAGCAGCAGATGCGTGGTCAGCAGACGCAGCCGTTGCGATTTGGGTTGTACCATAGCCATAACAACTCCTTAGCGCCTGGTCCATCAGGCTATTAATCGAATTTCATCCGCGAGGCTTTCAGGTTAATCACCGCCAGCGCACCCACCAGCAGGAAGATCAGCGTGGCAATGGCGGCCGCCAGACCAAAGTCCTGCCCGCCACCGCCTTCAAAGGCGATACGCCAGGTATAGTTCACCAGCAGGTCGGTATAACCGGCTGGCGTGGTAGTGCCCAGGCGATCCGGCCCGCCGTTGGTCAGCAGTTGCACCAGCACAAAGTTATTAAAGTTAAAGGCAAAGCTGGCAATCATCAGCGGCATCAGCGGCTTCAGCAGCAGCGGCAGCGTAATCAGGAAGAAGTTCTGTAGCGGTCCGGCACCGTCCATCGCCGAGGCTTCATAAAGGTCGTCGGGAATGGCTTTCAGCAGTCCCATGCAGAGGATCATCATGTAGGGATAGCCGAGCCATGTGTTGACGATAATCAGCATGGTGCGCGCCAGCGTCGGATCGCTGAACCAGGCGGGCTTCACGCCAAACAGCGCGCTCAGCATCACGTTGATCTCACCAAAGCTCTGGTTAAACAGCCCCTTGAAAATCAGGATCGAGATAAAGGCCGGCACGGCATAGGGCAGAATCAGCATCACCCGATAGACCGCTTTGCCGCGCAGCGCTTCCCACTGCACCAGACAGGCCAGCACCATGCCCACAGCCACGGTCAGCACCACTGTGATCAGCGAGAAGAGCAGCGTCCAGCCAAATATCGCCAGGAACGGCTTCTGAATCCCTTCGTCGGTAAAGACCCGCACGAAGTTTTTCCAGCCGGTATTTACGGTAAAACCGGGACTCAGCGTTTCGTTGTCCCAGTTATTGTCTGCGTTGATGGCCTGATAAAAACCGGTCTGCGGATTGGCGCGGTAATGCGTGCCGCTCTGCTGGTTAATTAGCTCGTCCTGCGCGCCAGCCCGATAAAGCGGCTGGGTGCCGGAGAACTGGCGCAGCGAACTCATCCGCAGCTGACGGCCATCCGGCAGCTCGGCGCGGAGCTGGCTCAGCGCCTGACGGTGGGTGGTGATCGCTCGGAACGTCGCCCGTTCGCCTGCAGGTGGCGTGGCAGGCGTCATTTTCAGCGTCTGATCTGCGCCAAATGCAAATGGCGGAGAGACAAAATTGTCTTTGCCATCGTTCAGCACCAGCTGCCAGCGATCGCCCGCCGGGAAGAGTGAAAAATTCACCGCCTCACCCGACTGGAAGGTGCGGCCCAGCAGCACCTGCTGCGCCCGCTCAAAGGTAAGCTGGTTACTGCTGCTGTAGTTGGTAAAGGCGATGGCGATAGTGCAGGCGAGGGGGAACAGCACAAACAGCGCCATGCCTGCGACGCCAGGATAGACATAGCGCCACGCATAGGCGCGACGGTTGGCAAAAATCCACAGTCCGGTCGCGCTGAGGATCAGCGTCAGCAGCGCAAACATATATTCGCCCTGCGCGTACATCAGCACCAGCAGATAGCCGACCAGCAGACAGCAGAGCCCGATGAGAACGCTTTTCAGCAGCAGACTGCGCGTTTTCGGTTTTCCTGACATGATGCGGTTTTCCTTAACGATCACTCAAGCCGGGTTGCCCCGGCTGTAAACGGGAGAATTACTTCTTCAGACGGGCCTGGGCATCTTTCAGTGCGGCGTCAACGCTCTGACGTCCGCCCAGCGCGTTCAGGGTCGCGGTGCGCATCGCGTACCAGAAGGCCGCCATCTGCGGGATGTTTGGCATGATGTCGCCCTGTTTCGCGTTGCTCATGGTGGCGGCGATACGCGGATCTTTCTCCAGCGTCTGCTGGTAAGATTTCAGCGCCACGGCACCCAGCGGCTTGTCTTTGTTAACCGTTTCCAGCCCGGAATCGGTCAGCAAATAGTTCTCCAGGAACTCTTTCGCCAGTTCTTTGTTCGGACTGGCGGCGTTGATCCCGGCGCTCAGTACGCCGACAAAGGCTTTAGACGGTTTCCCGTTCAGCGTCGGCAGTTCTGTAACGCCATAGTCGATGCCGCTCTTATCCAGATTGCCCCATGCCCACGGACCATTAATGGTCATGGCGGTCTCGCCCTTGTTGAAGGCGGCTTCGGCAATGGAGTAATCGGTGTCCGCATTTAGCGTTTTGGCTTTAACCTGATCGACCAGGAATTGCATGCCCGCTTTCGCCCCGGCGTTATCGACGCCGACATCCTTCACGTCATAGTGTCCGTCGGTCAGCTTAAAGGCATAAGCCCCGCCCGCAGCCAGCAGCGGCCAGGTGAAGTAGGGCTCCTG
Organism: Pantoea sp. 9140; assembly: GCF_000745295.1. Taxonomy (NCBI): domain Bacteria; kingdom Pseudomonadati; phylum Pseudomonadota; class Gammaproteobacteria; order Enterobacterales; family Erwiniaceae; genus Pantoea; species Pantoea sp. 9140. The sequence goes on from NZ_JQNO01000002.1 coordinate 334,283, forward strand.
CAGGTTAAACATGATGGCGCTTTTGCCTTTGGCGCGCAGTTGCTTGTCGAGCGCGGCCATCTCTTCCCAGGTTTTTGGCGGAGTCGGCAGCAGCTTTTTGTTGTAGATGAGTGACAGCGACTCAACGGAAATCGGATAGCCGATCAGCTTGCCGTCAAAGCGCACCGCATCCCAGGTAAACGGGAAGATCTTCTCGCGGAAGCTGGCATCTGGCGTCACTTCTGCCAGCAGGCCCGACTGCGCGTAGCCGCCAAAACGGTCATGCGCCCAGAAGATAATGTCCGGGCCATCGCCGGTCGCTGCGACCTGCGGATACTTCTCTTCCATTTTGTCAGGATGTTCGACCGTGACTTTGATACCGGTCTCCTGCTCAAACTTCTTACCCACTTCGGCAAGGCCGTTATACCCCTTGTCACCGTTGATCCAGATGACCAGTTTACCTTCCTCGATTTTTGCCATCGCGCCTGCTGAAAAGAGCACGGCAGAGAGGGCAGAAAGGGCCAGAATTCGTGCTCCGGTTTTCATCGTCATAAATCCATCCTGTTAGCGGAAGTGGTGAATGCTCTGTCGGCATCATTGTGCGTATCCACACCGGCATCTCATCCTCCCGCGCTCTACGCCCCTGGCGTAATCGCTGTGATCGCACTGGCAAAAAGCGCCTTAAGCGCGAGCTGAAGCGGTAAAAAATCCTGCAGGTCTGCGTCAGCGATCACAAAAAAGCGCGGCACCGCGCGGCCTGCCGCGTCAGCCCGCGTTTCTCCTCCTCCCGCCTCCTCCCCCAGCAGATTGCGTGGCGGCGGAGGATGTGACTCCCTGTTTCCTCTCGCATAGTGAGCCCCGGAACCCGTCTGCCGCCCGGCAGACACGAATGTGCAGCTAAGAGGGAAGGGATCATGGCGAGCGTTGTGCTACGCAATGTCACAAAAGCCTGGGGCGATACGGTGGTGTCGAAAGATATCGATCTCACTATTCGTGAAGGGGAATTTGTTGTTTTCGTTGGCCCGTCGGGCTGTGGCAAATCGACGCTGCTGCGCATGATTGCCGGACTGGAAACCATCACCAGCGGCGAACTGTTAATCGGCGACCGGCGCATGAATGAGGTGCCGCCTGCTGAACGTGGCATCGGCATGGTGTTTCAGTCTTATGCGCTCTATCCCCATCTGTCGGTGGCGGAGAATATGTCTTTCGGCCTGAAGCTGGCCGGGGTGAAAAAAGCGGAGATCCATCAGCGCGTCAATCAGGTCGCTGAGATTCTGCAACTGGCGCACCTGCTCGATCGCCGTCCCAAAGCCCTCTCTGGCGGCCAGCGTCAGCGCGTGGCGATTGGTCGCACGCTGGTGGCGGAGCCGCGCGTCTTTCTGCTCGATGAACCGCTGTCGAATCTCGACGCCGCGCTGCGCGTTCAGATGCGCATTGAGATCTCCCGTCTGCATAAGCGCCTGAAGCGCACCATGATTTACGTCACCCACGATCAGATCGAAGCGATGACGCTGGCTGACAAGATTGTGGTGCTGGATGCCGGGCGCATTGCGCAGATCGGCAGGCCGCTTGAGTTGTATCACTATCCCGCCAACCGCTTTGTCGCCGGGTTTATCGGCTCACCCAAAATGAATTTCCTGCCGGTCAAAGTGACCGCCACCGCCATCGATCAGGTGCAGGTGCGGCTGCCGAATCAGCAGCTGGTCTGGCTGCCGGTGGACAGTGCCGGGGTCCAGGTTGGCAGCAATATGTCACTGGGTATTCGCCCGGAACATCTGCTCTCCAGCGATATCGCCGACGTTACCCTGGAAGGGGAAGTGCAGGTAGTGGAACAGCTGGGGCATGAAACACAGATTCACATCGAGATTCCCGCTATCCGTCAGAACCTGGTTTACCGCCAGGAGGACGTCGTGCTGGTAAAAGAGGGCGCCATCCTCGGTATTGGCCTGCCGCCCGAGCGTTGTCACCTGTTCCGCGAGGACGGGAGCGCGTGCCGCAGGCTGTATCAGGAGCCGGGTGTATAGCCCTGCCAAAAACAATAAAAGCAATGACCTCAGGAGATAGAAAATGTTAACTCTGCGCAAACTTCCCATTGCCGTTGCCGTCGCGGTGGGAACCCTCTCCGCCCCGACGATGGCGGTTGATTTTACCGGTTACGCCCGTTCCGGCATTGGCTGGACCGGCAGCGGTGGCGAGCAGCAATGTTTCCAGGCGACCGGCGCTCAAAGTAAGTACCGTCTGGGTAACGAATGTGAAACCTACGCCGAACTGAAATTAGGCCAGGAAGTGTGGAAAGAGGGCGACAAAAGTTTCTATTTCGACACCAACGTGGCTTACTCCGTAGCACAGCAGAATGACTGGGAAGCGACCTCACCCGCCTTCCGCGAAGCCAACGTCAAAGGTAAAAACCTGATCGACGCACTGCCAGGTTCCACCATCTGGGCCGGTAAGCGCTTCTACCAGCGTCACGACGTTCATATGATCGACTTCTACTACTGGGATATCTCCGGTCCGGGCGCGGGTCTGGAAGATGTTGATCTCGGCTTTGGTAAGCTCTCTTTCGCGGCAACCCGTTCGTCTGAAGCCGGCGGCTCTTACACCTTCTCCAGCGATCGTATCCGTGACTTCGCCACCAGCACCGCCAACGACGTGTTTGATGTGCGTCTGGCCGGTCTGGAAACTAACACGGATGGCGTGCTGGAACTGGGTGTCGATTACGGCCGTGCCAATGCCCGTGATGACTACCGTCTTGAAGATGGTGCGTCGAAAGATGGCTGGATGTTCACGGCTGAACATACCCAGAGCATGCTGAAAGGCTACAACAAGTTTGTGCTGCAATACGCAACCGACGCGCTGACCTCGCAGGGCAAAGGCGTGCCGCAGGGCACCAGCCTTAATAACAACGGTGACATGTATCGTATTCTCGATCACGGCGCAATCTCGCTGGCGGAACGCTGGGACCTGATGTACGTCGCCATGTATCAGAACATCGATCTGGACAATAACCGCGGCACCGAGTGGTACACCGTCGGTGTGCGCCCGATGTACAAATGGACGCCGATCATGAGTACGTTGCTGGAGCTGGGCTACGACAACGTGAAATCGCAGCAGGCTGGCGAGCGCAATGGACAGTACAAAGTGACGCTGGCGCAGCAGTGGCAGGCGGGTGACAGCATCTGGTCCCGACCGGCGCTGCGTCTGTTCGCAACCTACGCCAAATGGGATGAGAAGTGGGGCTATAGCAAAGACAACGCCGGCGATCTCACTACCTTCGCCTCTGCTGACTCCACCGGCAACGGCATCCTGACTAACAGCCGTGGCAACAACGACGAAGTCACCTTCGGCGCGCAGATGGAAATCTGGTGGTAAACCTTTTCTGACAGGCGCGCCCTCGCGCCTGAGGGATCTCTTTGGTCGTGGTGTGCCATTGCCTGGTTCACCCCGCGACCTGCAATAAGGTACGCATAATGAAAATGAAAAAACTGGCTGCACTCTGCCTGAGTGCGGCGCTGCTGACAGGGCACGCTCTGTCTGCCCTGGCCGATGTTAATCTGGTGCCGCAGGATCTCTCCGCTGCACCCGTCGTGGCTCCTGAAACGTTACAACGCCTGAGCTGGCAGCCTCTGGCGGCCTCTCAGACCCAGACCACTAAACTGGCTAATAGCGGCCAGCCGCTGAACGCGCCACACATTGCCGGGCCGGTCGCGGCTTACAGTCTGCCCGCCACGATTGGCGAACTGACGCTGACGCTGAGCAGCCTTGTGGAGAACGGTCAGGTTTTTGCACCAAACGTGCTGGTGCTGGATGAAAATCTGCGTCCGGCGGCCTGGTTTCCCAGCCGCTACTTTACCTACCAAAAGCCGGGTGTGATGACGGCGGATCGGCTGGAAGGCGTGATGAAACTCACGCCGGCGCTGGGCCAGCAGAAGATTTACCTGCTGGTGTTCACCACCGACAGCGATCTGACACAGACCACCACACTGCTCGATCCGGCCAAAGCCTATGCCCAGGGCACCGGTCATGCCGTACCGGATATCCCCGATCCCTTTGCCAGCCACAGCCGCGAAGGCACCATTAAGCTGAAAATGCAGACCAGTTCCGGCTCCTCGATTCTGGTCGGGCCACTGTTTGGCTCATCCGGGCCAGGCCCGGTCACAGTAGGTAACAGTGCACCGGCGGCAACGGCCTACAGCGCAGCGGCTGCTTCGGCCGCCGCGCCCGGGCCAAAAGCCCGTGCTGAACCCATCATGAGCGACACCGAGCATTACTTTAATCAGAAGATCACGCAGGCAGTGAACAGCGGCAACATCGACAAGGCGCTGAAACTGCTGGATGAAGCCGAGCGGCTGGGTTCTACCTCTGCACGGCAAACCTTTATCAGTAGTGTTAAAGGCAAGGGGTGATGCTGCCCCGACGCTATTGATGTTGTCCCATCTGGTGCGCTCTGGCGCACCTTTTTTTGTTGCGACACGCACCCTTGCCCTGGTGTTGTCTGGCTGAGCAATCTGTATAAAAACGGGTGAGCAAACATAATGCTCTGAAGTTGCGAGTTGTACGTTACTGATGTACATTTCATTATCTGATTTCAGGAGGCTATATGCGTAGTTACACCACCACTGAGGCCCGACAAAACATTGCTGAAGTCATGGACACAGCTACGGCCGGTGAGCCTGTAGAAATAACCCGGCGCGATGGTTCTTCTGCTGTACTTATCAGTCGCGACGATTTTAATGCCTGGCAGGAAGCAAAACTGGATGCCGAATTTGCCGACATTATGGGGCGACATTCACGTACGGTGAAGGCACTGGCTGACCGATGAAATGGGTTAGTGCTCAGGAGGTGATAGCTTTTCATGATCGTCTGCTGGCTGTTCTGCCAGGTATCAAGGGTATGCCAGAACCCCAGAGAGCAGAAGCTATCATTTATAGGGTACAGAACCAGCTCTATTATGAAGGTGTGGAAGATATCTTTGTATTAGCCGCCATCTACCTCATCGCTATATCCCGGGGACACATTTTTAATGATGGTAATAAGCGAACTGCATTTTTCGTCACGATGGTTTTTTTGAATCGTAACGGCATAGCTATACGTGATGAAGATAATGAACTCGAAGAATTAACGGTATCTGCCGCTACTGGTGATGCTACGACTGAGGTCATTGCTGCTGTATTGCGGCGATTATCGTTTTTGTCTCCGTAAGAGTCATTTTTGTTGTCAGCCCTGCATGTTTGAAATTTTCTCCGCCTAAACGTAATAATCCGGGAGCAGGTTTTCGTCCGTAAATGATGACGACAGGATTTGCTATCAAATGAACAAACCCCGAAAATTTCGGGGTTTGCTCTTTTAATCTTAACTCCAGCCTTAACCCCGCAGCAGCCGCTTACGGCGAGCCGTCAAATCCCTTAACAACATATCAGTTTCCGCATCGCTGAACAGTGCCTCAACAGTCACGCTCAGCTTGCGTCGCCAGTTCGGGTATTCGTCGCTGGTGCCGGGAATGTTGACCGGCGCGGCCATATCCAGCCAGTCCTCCGGTTGCAGACCCAGCAGGGCGCTGTGGCTGTCCGCCAGATAGCACTGCATCGCCCGGTTCAGTGCTTTACTCATCCCGGTGCGGCGTGCATCGCGTCCGGCACGTTTCGGCAGCGCACCGACCCGATGCAGACTGCTCAGCAGCGCCTGTTTCGCCCGGCGTCGATCCTGATACAGCCCGGCCAGCACCACTTTGTCCGGATAAAGACCGAGTTGCGCGCCGGTCGTCAGATCGTCACTTTGCCACCAGCCGCGCAGCGTCGGGAGATCGTGCGTGGTGGCGACAGCCATCGCCTGACGTGGCCAGCTGGTAGGCGGACGAAAACCGGCGTCGGAGGTCTGTTCGAACCAGAGCACTTTATAGGAGTAAACGCCGCCATCCCGCAGCTTATCGACAATCGCTTCCGGCACGGTGCCGAGATCTTCGCCAATCACCATGCAGCGATGACGCTGGCTTTCCAGTGCCAGAATCGCCAGCAGATCGTCGATGGGATAGTGCACATAAGCGCCATGGTCGGCACTTTCTCCCGCCGGGATCCACCACAGCCGCATCAGCGCCATCACATGATCGATACGCAGCGCGCCGCAGTGACGCATGCTGGCGCGCAGCAGGCTGATCCACGGCTCCCACGCGCGCTGACGCATCACCTGCGGATCCATGGGCGGCAATCCCCAGTCCTGACCGCGCGGGCCAAGAATGTCCGGCGGTGCACCGATGCTGGCTTCCATGCAGTAGAGATCGCGCTCGCTCCACGTCTCTGCGCCACCCTGGGCGACGCCTACCGCCAGATCGCGATACAGTCCAATCGGCATCTGCTGCTGCTGGCAACAGTTCCAGCAGCTTTCAAACTGCTGTGCGGCCAGCCACTGCAGCCAGAGCCAGAAACGCACCTGATCCTGATGCTGATTTAAAAACGTCTGCACCGCCGGGCTGCCGGGATGCTGTAACGCCTCCGGCCAGACCGGCCAGCCCCAGCGTCCGCTGTCCTGCGCCATCTGATCCGCATGCAGCGCATCAAACAGCGCCTGATGCAGCAGGCTCTCGCCGCCTTCACTGACAAAAGCATTAAACGCCTGCACCTCAGGATCGATGGCGTCACGCTGGGTAAACTGCGGCCACGCCAGGCTCAGCGCCTGAATTTTCAGCCGCGTCACCGTCGCATAATCGACCCATTCGGCTGCGCGAGCCTGCGCCAGCGTCTGCTGCGTCTGCGGCAACTGCCACCAGGCCTGCGCGGCGGCGCTCTGCCGGAAGTCAGTCACCTCGTTCACATCGATGTAAAGCACATTGAGCCAGCGCCGGGAAGACGGGCTGTAAGGACTGGCGCTCTCCGGGCTGGAGGGAAACAGCGCATGAACAGGATTAAGGCCGATAAACGCGCCGCCGCGTGCGGACACCTGCGGCAGCATGCGGCGCAGATCGCCAAAGTCGCCAATGCCCCAGTTTTCGGCCGAGCGCAGGGTATAGAGCTGCACGCAGGCACCCCACAAGGATTCACCCGCCAGCAGTTGAGGGGGTTCATAACAGCGGGCAGGGGCAATAATCACCCTGCATGACCACTGCTGCGCGCCCTGTTGCAGCGTCAGTTGGTGATAGCCTTCGGGCAGCGGCGGCAGATGCAGCGGCTGGGCGGGCTGGCAGCGACCGGAGCTGATCTCACCTGCCTCGCTGATGAGATGCCAGTGGGCATCGTCGCTCAGCTGCGGCGAGAGGCTGAGAGACTCGCCGCTGCGAAAAATTACCGCCGGTGGCAGCGGCGCGCTTAGCGGATGCGCAGGCTGCATCACCGCCAGCAACCGCTGGCGGGTCAGGGTCGGAATCGCCTGTGGCTTGCCGTGTGCATTGATATACTCAGCGGCGATGCCTGCCAGAGAAAATTCATCCAAAACTTTCATGGCGGTCCTTAGCGTTTCGCTTGCCAGATGCGCTGCTGGTAATCGCGGATCGCGCGATCGGAGCTGAACATGCCACAGCGCGCGGTATTGAGGATGGTGGCACGCGTCCAGGCCTCCTGATCGCTCCACAGCAGTTCAACCTGCGCCTGTGCGTCCAGGTAGGGCTGGAAGTCAGCCAGCACCAGATAAGGATCGCCGCCTTCCGGGCCAAGACTGTGCAGCATCGCGTCAAACGCGTGCAGGTCGCCCTGGCTGAAGGTGCCATCTTCCAGCGCCTGTAAAACCTGATTGAGCTGCGGATCTTTTTTGCGCCACTGCGCCGGGGCATAGCCCTCTGCTTTTAACGCCTTCACCTGTTCCACGGTATGCCCGAAGATAAAGATGTTTTCGCTGCCGACCTGCTCAGCGATTTCAACGTTCGCGCCATCCAGTGTGCCGATGGTCAGCGCACCGTTAAGCGCCAGCTTCATGTTACCGGTGCCGGAGGCTTCTTTACCGGCGGTAGAGATCTGCTCAGAGAGATCGGCGGCGGGAATCAGCCGCTCGGCAACGGAGACGTTGTAATCGGGAATAAACACCACTTTCAGCCGGTCGCCAATACGCGGATCCTGATTAATCACCTCAGCCACTTTGTTGATGGCGTAGATGATATTTTTTGCCAGCGCATAGCCCGGCGCGGCTTTGGCACCAAACAGCACCACGCGCGGCGCGCGATTCGCCTGCGGATCGCTGACCAGCGTCTGCCACAGCGCAATGATGTGCAGCAGGCTGAGATGCTGACGTTTGTACTCATGCAGGCGCTTAATCTGCACATCAAACAGCGCAGTCGGGTCGATTTCGATACCGGTGCGGTTTTTGATCCAGCCGACCAGCGCCTGTTTGTTCTGCTGCTTGATGGCGCGATAGTCCGCGCGGAAGGCGGCGTCATCCGCAAAGGCTTCCAGTCCCTGCAGGGCATCGAGATCGTTCAGCCACGGCTTGTTCAGCGTTCGGGTGATCAGCGCACTCAGCGCCGGGTTGCACTGATTAATCCAGCGGCGCGGCGTAATGCCGTTGGTGACGTTATGGAATTTCTCCGGCCACAGCTGGTGATACTCCGGGAAGAGATCCTGCACCACCAGTTTCGAATGCAGCGCTGCCACGCCGTTAACGGCAAAGCCGCTGGTGACGCAGAGATTGGCCATCCGCAGCTGGTTGTTATGCACCAGCGCCAGTTTTGCCCATTTTGCGTCATTGTCCGGCCAGCGCGCCGTGACAGCCGTTTTCAGCTGCGCGTTCAGGGTGTTGATAATCATCATATGGCGCGGCAGCAGGCTGCGCACCAGCCGGACATCCCAGCACTCCAGCGCTTCCGGCATCAGGGTGTGGTTGGTGTAGGCGAAGGTGTGCTGGGTGATCTGCCACGCGCGATCCCAGTTCAGCTGATGCTCGTCCAGCAGCAGACGCATCAGCTCCGGAATCGCCAGCGTCGGATGGGTGTCGTTCAGCTGGATCACTTCGTAATCGGCCAGGGTTTCAATGTTGCGTCCGGCCAGATGATGACGACGCAGAATGTCAGCCAGCGCGCAGGCGCACTGGAAATATTGCTGCATCAGACGCAGCTTTTTACCGTTCTGGTGATTGTCGTTGGGGTAGAGCACTTTGGTCAGTTTTTCTGCATCAATGCCCTGTTGTTCCGCGCGCAGAAAGTCACCGTCATTGAAGCGACCCAGATTAAACGGCTGCGCATGTTTCGCCTGCCACAAACGCAGTGGCTGACTGATGCCATTCTCATAACCGACCACCGGCAGATCCCAGGCTTCACCAGTCAGTTCAAACGCCGGCTGCCACTGCGGCTGCCCGCCAATGGTCACCACTTTACCGCCCAGCCCGACCCGCACGTTGAGCGCGGCGTTGTGGTTAAACCACGGATAGCGATCGCGCTGCCAGTCATCCGGGCCTTCAATCTGTGCGCACTGCTCAAAGCGCTGGCGGAACAGTCCGTACTGATAGTTCAGACCGTAGCCCGTCGCAGGCTGACCCACGTTCGCCATGGAATCCAGGAAGCAGGCCGCCAGCCGACCCAGGCCGCCATTGCCCAGCGCCGGATCCGTTTCGTTTTCCAGCACGTCGGTCAGTGAAACGTTCCAGGCCGAGAGCGCGTCGTTAACCGCGTCATACCAGCCCAGGTTCAGCAGGTTGTTGCCGGTCAGGCGACCCATCAGAAACTCCATCGACAGGTAGTTAACATGGCGCAGGTCTGTCGGGACCGGGGGAGCAGGCTGCGCGGCCAGCATATCGGCCAGCGCACCGCTGAGTGCCTGCCACCACTGTGCGTGGGTCATCTCCTGCGCATCGCGCAGGCCAAAACGCTGCCACTGACGGGTCAGGGCCGCGTTGAACTGAGTCGGGTTGAAATCGGGCTGTGTCATGGTTGATGTCCTGTAAAAACAGAAAATGGGTCAATGTGGCGACAGTCTGCCCGGGTGGAAATCATTGCTCATCCTCCTGCAAAGAATTAGGGCAGGAGGATAGGGAGGGTGGAGAGGATGAGGCTAATCCGAAATTGTCGCAGGAGTGTGATTGCGCCCGCTTTTGTAAAGTTTAATTAATGGGTTTGCTTGCATTCATCTAACGAAATGCTGAACCTGTGTAAGGAATAATTACGAAGCGTAAAATAATGATGCGCTCGACAAATGGAGAAACGCGCGCCCATGTTAATACCCGCCAAACTCAGTCGCCCGGTGCGTCTTGAAGGCACCGTGATCCGCGAGAGATTGCTGCAAAAGCTCACCGCTGCCGGTAACTATCGGCTGGTGCTGGTGACCAGTCCGGCGGGCTACGGTAAAACCACACTGGTGTCACAGTGGGCGGCGGGGAAAAGCGATCTGGGCTGGGTTTCTTTAGACGAGGGTGATAATCAGCCAGAGCGCTTCGCCGATTACCTGATCGCGGCACTGCAACAGGCAACACACGGCGGCTGTCCCCGCAGTGAGCTGCTGGCGCAGAAGCGGCAATATGTGAATCTCAACGCGCTGTTTTCCCAGCTGTTTATCGAGCTGGTGGAGTGGCAGCGGCCGCTGTGGCTGATCGTTGATGACTACCATCTGATCACCAATCCGGTTATCCATGACGCGATGCGCTTTTTCCTGCGCCATCAGCCTGAAAATCTGACCCTGATTCTGATGTCTCGTAACCTGCCGCAGCTCGGTATCGCTAATCTGCGGGTGCGGGAGCAGCTGATCGAACTGGGCAGCCAGCAGCTGGCGTTCACCCATCAGGAGGCGCGCCAGTTTTTTGACTGTCGTCTGGCGGCCCCGCTGGAAAGCGAAGAGAGCAGCCGCCTGTGTGATGATGTCGCAGGCTGGGCGACGGCGCTGCAGCTGATTGTACTATCGGCACGCCAGGGAGCCAGTTCGGCGCAGCATTCCGCCCGGCGTCTCTCCGGCATCAATGCCAGCCATCTCGCCGACTATCTGGTTGAAGAGGTGCTGGATAACGTCGATCTGCCGACCCGCCATTTCTTGCTGAAAACCGCGCTGCTGCGCTCAATGAATGATGAACTGATCGCCTGCGTGACCCGCGAAGAGAACGGTCAGATGCGGCTGGAGGAGATCGAACGCCAGGGACTGTTTCTGCAGCGCATGGACGACTCCGGCTGCTGGTTCAGCTACCATCCGCTGTTTGGCAACTTCCTGCGTCAGCGCTGTCAGTGGGAACTGGCGGCAGAGCTGCCTGCGCTGCATCGGGCGGCAGCCGAGAGCTGGATGGCGCAGGGCTTTCCCGGCGAGGCGATTCATCATGCGCTTGCCTCGGGCGATGCCACCATGCTGCGGGACGTGCTGCTGAAGCACGCCTGGACGCTGTTTAATCAGAGCGAACTGCCGCTGCTGGAGAACTCTTTAAAAGCGCTGCCGTGGGAGATGATGCTCGACAACCCGATGCTGGTGCTATTGCAGGCGTGGCTGATGCAGACTCAGCATCGCTTTTCAGAAGTCGACAGCCTGCTGGCGCGTTTTGAGCAGGCCAGCCACTGCGAGATTGACGCGGCACTGCGCGGTGAATTTAATGCGTTGCGCGCTCAGGTGGCGATCAACGATGGCAAGACCGATGAAGCGGAGCGGCTGGCGAAAGTGGCGCTTGATACCCTGCCAGCCAGCCGTCACTACAGCCGCATTGTGGCAACCTCGGTGCATGGTGAGGTGATGCACTGCAAAGGCGAACTGGACGATTCACTTAAGCTGATGCGGCAGACCGAACAGATGGCGCGTCGCGATGAAGTGTGGCACTACGCGCTCTGGAGCCTGATTCAGCAGAGCGAAATTCTGTTTGCGCAGGGCTTTTTGCAGGCTGCTTATGAGATCCAGAGCCGCGCCTTTGTGCTGGTGGAAGAGCAGCATCTGGCACAGTTCCCGCTTCATGAGTTTCTGCTGCGCATACGTGCCCAGCTGCTCTGGGCCTGGGGACGACTGGAAGAGGCAGAGCAGGCGGCGCGCGAAGGCATCAAGGTGCTGAACGGTTTCCAGCCGCAGCAGCAGATCCAGTGTCTGGGATTGCTGGTGCAGTGCTCGCTGGCGCGCGGCAATCTGGATAACGCCCGCAGCTACCTTAACCGTCTGGAAAACCTGCTGAACAACGGTAACTGGCACAGCGACTGGATTGCTAATGCCGACAAAGTGCGGGTGATCTACTGGCAGATGACAGGCGAAAGCCAGAACGCCCGAGACTGGATGCGGCTGACACCCAAACCCGCCTTCGCCAACAACCATTTTCTGCAGGGGCAGTGGCGTAACATCGCCCGCGCGCAGATTCTGCTGGGCGATGTCAGTCAGGCGGAAGTGGTGCTGGAGGAGCTGAATGAGAACGCCCGCGCCCTGCGCCTGATGAGCGACTTAAACCGTAATCTGCTGCTGCTGAATCAGATCTACTGGCAGACCGACCGCAAGGCGGAGGCGCAGCGCGTGCTGATCGAGGCGCTGAAACTGGCGCGCAGCACCGGCTTTATCAGCCACTTTGTCATTGAAGGCGAGATGATGGCGCAGCAACTGCGGCAGCTGATACAGCTTAATACCCTGAATGAGCTGGACAGCCACCGCGCCCGCCGCATCCTGCTGGAGATCAACAAATATCACCGTCACAAGTTCGCCCATTTCGATGAAGGCTTTGTCAGCCGGTTGCTTAACCATCCTGACGTGCCGGAACTGATCCGCACCAGCCCGCTGACGCAGCGCGAATGGCAGGTGCTGGGGTTAATCTATTCGGGCTACAGCAACGATCAGATTGCCGGTGAGCTGGCGGTGGCGTCTACTACCATCAAAACTCATATCCGCAATCTCTATCAGAAACTGGGCGTGTCACATCGCAGCGAAGCGATGAATCAGGTGCAGTCGCTGCTGAAAATGATGGGGTATGTCTGAGGGTATTAGGGGGAAAGATTAATTGCGGAATATCGCTGGCGCGATGGATTATCAGCATCACGTTTATTCTTGCGCCTTTATGCAGTCTGTGCCTTACAACGAACAGCCAGGCGGATTGCTGCACCAGAAGAGAGACGTAATTACCCACTACAAATAGCCGGTGAAATGCGTTAATCCTCTGCCGGCCGTCTCTGCCAAAAGCCGTTACGACCAAAGACTATTCCGTGAATAAGCCTGTCTGAAAGTATAAGCAGAATGATCTATAGCTAAGAAAATTCTGTGTGCAAGCGTAACCCGCGCTATGTTAATATTTGTGCGCTTATTCAGCTCTCCTGCCGTGCGTAGCATTACCGGAACGCAGTATGACCGATAAATATCATCTTCATCATGACGTCGATGTGCTGCTTCTGCTGCGCCGCATCTGCCAGATCGCCTTAACGCTACTTATTCTGCTGGGTCTTCATCCCTCTGTTGCTCTGGCCGGGATAAAGGATAACAAGGCTAATCGTATCGTCAGCGGCATCATCAGTTTTACCCACTGGCAAAATTTAAATAAGCCGCCTGAATTATGTGTTTTTACTTCAGCGCGCCATCTCTCTTTGCCGCAAAACAGCGCCGCTGCAGCAGCGACATTCACCGTTGTCTATCTTACGGGTGCAGGTGATCTCGCGTCGCATCGCTGCGACGCTCTTTATTTCGGTGATCAGACACCGCGGCAGCAGGTGGACATTATTGAGCAGCTGAAGGGAAAAGCGGTGCTTACCCTGGCAGAGAACAATGCGGAATGCGCTGTGGGTGCCGCTTTTTGCCTGATTTTTCAACCGGACCATACGCACTTCTCCGTTAATCTCGATTCACTTGCCAGAAGCGGTGTCAGAGTGAATCCGGATGTGCTTTTACTCTCCCGCGAGGGAAGTGAATGAAATGAAATTCGATAAACTAAAGCACGATAAATCATCCATCCGCAATAAACTGCGTAAAATAAGCACCATCAATTCGGCGGTGATATTACTGTTGTGCTGGTTGTTGCTGTCATCGACGTCGCTCATTTTTATTAAAAACTATGAGAAATGTAATCTTGATTTAATCGGCTCGACGCTAAGCACCACGCTCACTGCGGCAACCGTATTTGCCGACAGCTACGATGCGCGTAATAAAATTGAACGGTTTGGCAATGAGGGCATGTATGACTCTGCAAAGCTGGTTACCCGCGACAACATCGTTCTGGCTAAGTGGCATGCACAGCGGGAACAGACGGGTTGGTTTTCACGTTTGCTGCGTGAGTGGATTTACCTCAAACCGCTTAACGTCAATATCATTCATGCTGACGTCGTTGTCGGCACCCTGACGCTGGAAGGCACCGTGACCGGCGCGGTGAGTTTCCTTCAATACTCCTTCATGATCCTCTCTGTCGGGATGCTCTGCGTGCTGATTATTTCACTGATGCTGAGTGAATTTCTGCATCGGGGTATTATTGCGTCGCTCCGCACCATTACCAGTTCGATTCACTATGTGATTCACTCGGGTGATTTTTCCCTGCGTATTCCGGGTGGCCCGATCAGAGAATTTCAGCTCTTTTCCGATGACCTCAACTCCCTGCTGATGGAGATGCAGTCACTCAAGGCGTCGTTGCTTCGTGACAATCGCTCGCTGGCAGCGAAAGCGCTATCCGATCCGCTGACCGGTCTTGCCAACCGCAGCGCCTTTTCTGCTCGTCTGACTCAGCGCCTTGACCAGCCACATGAGCACGAACGCTTTGCGCTGCTCTTTCTGGATGGCGATCGCTTCAAGAGCATCAATGATAACTGGGGTCATGCCGCCGGAGACGAAGTATTAAAAGCGATAGGCTCGCGTCTTTTATCGCTGGCGTCTGAACAGGATTTAGTCGCGCGTTTAGGTGGGGATGAATTTGCCATGCTGGTCAGCAGCCGGACCAGTGAAGCGCAGTTACAGCAGCTTATGCAGCGCATTGACGACACCATCGGGGAACACATTCTTATTGCAGAGGGCATGCCGGTTACGACCTCGGTAACCATTGGCTACGCGTGGTCACAGCCTGGTGATACGGTTGAATCTATTCTTGAACGTGCCGATATGAACATGTACAAAAATAAGCGAAAAAATAGGGCGTAAATATGAAGAGAAACCTTTCCCTGCTATTGCTTACGCTGGCGCTGGTCGGTTGTCAGTCAAAAGCGCGTTTCAGCGACGCGCAAATCGCAGCGATGAAAAGTGCCGGATTCACGCAGAATATGGAAGGCTGGGGGTTAGGCTTATCCGATAAGATCCTGTTTGGTGTGAACGAATCAGAGCTGACACCCTCCAGTAAGCTCACCATTCAGGGGATGGCGAAAAATCTGGCGTCGACCGGTATTCAGCATGTACGCATAGACGGGCACACTGACAATTACGGTAAACCCGATTATAACCAGCAGCTGTCGCTAAAAAGAGCGAACGCGGTCGCGGCTCAGTGGGCGGAAGGCGCGGCGATACCGCGTGAGAATATTGTGACGCGTGGATTGGGCATGAGTTCACCGGTTGCCAGCAACAACAGCGCGCAGGGTCGTGCGCAGAACCGACGCGTGGCCATTGTCATCACCGCGCCGTAACTATTCAGCGGCCGCATAATTTTGCGGCCCGCATTTAAGATAGTGGATTGCCTGATTAGCCATAGCGGGAAGCCTTACTGAAAAGGGGGCGGGACAGGGAAGTGCACGGTGGAATTCCACCGTGCACTTTTCCTGTCAGCGATAAAACGCTGGTCTGGCTGGCATAGTAACCGGCACGATCCCGCCGGACGTCTGCGCCGCAACGCAGGCATCGGCGGCTACGGCAGCGGCATAGCCATCCCACGCGGAGGGACCGGCCATCTCACCACTGATGACGTTGTTGATAAAGGCCTGTAACTCCACGTCATAGGCATCGATAAAGCGCTTTTTCCAGTCCGTCAGAATGGTGGTCGAGAGCTTTGCCGCGCTGCGCAGTTGCACCGAAACCGGCTCCGGCAGGCGTGCAATGCCGCTTTCACCCACCACTTCACACTGAATGTCGTAACCATATTCACAGTTCACGAAAATTTCGACATCAATGCGCGCGCCTTTAGTGGTCTCCAGCAGTACGATCTGCGGGTCACGCAGGTGGGACGACGCCTTACGGGTTTTACGCGGGAAGATCACCTGCACGCTGGCATAGTCATCATTCAGCAGCCAGCGCAGCACATCGAGTTCGTGGATCAGCGTGTCGGTGATCGCCATATCGGTGGTGTAGCTGTCACCCACTTCCGGGTTGCGGTGCGCGCAGTGCAGCATTAAAGGCTCACCAATCTCGCCGCTGTCGATCACCGCTTTCAGTGCACGATAGCCACTGTCGTAAGGACGCATAAAGCCGACCTGCACCAGCTGACGTCCCGCTTTGATCTCCGCCTCCACGATATTCATACAGCCCTGCGCGGTAACGGCCAGTGGCTTCTCGCAGAACACCGCTTTGCCCGCCTCAATACAGGCCAGCACAAAGGCTTCATGCGTCGGACCCCAGGAGGTGACCAGCACCGCGTTAACCTGCGGGTCGTTGATCAGATCAATCGCATTGTCATAAATGCGCGCTTCCGGTGTCAGTTCGTCAACAATCTGCTGGCAGTTGTCGCGGTTGATGTCATTGAGTGCCACCACGCGCGCATTCTGTAAAACGGTACTGCAACGGCGGATATGTTCGCGGCCGATTGCGCCGGTGCCGATAACACCAATGTTAATGGTCATAATGATTCCTTACGCTGAGTGGTTTAACAGCTGGATGCTGTTGCGAATTTCGCGGGTGATGTCCGCTTCCTGCCAGCTGTTCATCAGGGAGGAGAACGGCTCAAAGGCATAAAGGCCGGTGTAGCCCATCTTCTCCAGGCGTTCGACCTGTTGTTTGCTGCGCAATCTGTCATCTGCGGTAAGCATGATGCGCTCTTCGTCGGTGAGTTCGCTGACCGGGCGCGGGTCGGTGACGCCGGAGAGGTGAACCAGACCGATTTGCTGAATGTCGATTGCCTGCTCAAAGGTCTGCTCCGCATCCTCAAACAGATGATGATGGAAGGTGTCGATCAGCAAGCGGAACGGCACGCCCGCTTCGCGGATGAGTGTCTGCGCCTGGGTTGCTGAACGCAGTGAGCTTTGTGGAAAGCCGAGCGGCTCAACCAGCCCCTGAATGCCTGCGTCGGCGAACAGCGGGGCCAGTGTTTTCAGCGCTCTGATGGTGTCGGCGGCGCTGATGGGCGTGCCGTCATTGAGCGGGCAGAGCACCAGTGATTCTGCGCCGACAGCCTGCGCATCGCTTAACAGCTGGCGGGCGCGTTGCAGCACCTCTTCATTCAGCTGGTTAAACGGGTAGAGCGCGTTGATGGTGACAATCCGGATGCCTGACTCACACGCCAGCGCTTTCACCTCATCGCCGCTGAGATCGTCGGTGACGCGTCCGCCGGGCATATCATTGCGTAATTCGACATTGTGAATACCGAGCTGGCTGACCAGTTTAAAAAACTGCGGGATGCTCAGGCTGGGCGCTATTTTACGATTGACGCAAAAACGCGCATTGGGAATATTCAGGCTCATAACAGTTTCCTTAAATTATGGGTGCGGTGTTAAGGGCGATCAGGTCGTCATGCCTCATGACATTTTTTATTTCTTTCACAGCGAGCAGGGGTTATTTGTTGCCGTTATAGAGCGCATAGAAATAGTGCTCGACCTGCTCAAGACTTCTTCCCCGGGTCTCGGGAATAAACTTCACAACAAAAACAGAACCGCCGATGCCGATTGCGGCGAATATAAAGAAGGCACCGGCCAGACCAAATGCGGCTAATAACAGCGGGAAGGCCATGGAGATGGCAAAATTCGCAATCCATAGCGAAAAAACTGCACCTCCCATACAGATGCCGCGCATCCTGGCCGGGAAGATTTCCGACAGCAGCAGCCAGGTGACCGGTGACAGCGCACCCTGCTGGAAGCAGAGAAACAGCAGCATGCCCGCCAGCACCAGATAAGCCCGAACCAGGTTGACTGTGCCGTTGAGATATTCCGGCATCAGCCAGCAGACCAGCCCGATAAAGAACAGGCAGCAGGTGCAACCCATCTGTCCGATTAACACCAGCGGGCGACGGCCCGTTTTGCCGATTAACCAGATGCCAGCCAGCGTCATCACCACGGAAATCACCCCGTTGGCGATGGTGGCGAACAGTGCGGCATCGTTGCTCAGCCCGGCAGCGGTGAGCATGGTGGGCGCGTAATACATGATGGTATTGACACCGGTCAGCTGCTGAATCGCGGCGATGCCGACGCCCAGCAGGAAGATTTTCATCAGCCAGGGGGTCGCGAGATCGCGCAGGCGGCCTTTACCCCGCTGGCGGTTCTCTTCGATGGTTTCTTCAATCTCTTCCAGTTCCCACTCAACATCTTCAGCGGCGCGGGTTTTTTCCAGCACCTCACGCGCAGCCTGGCTGCGGCCTTTCATCACATGCCAGCGTGGGGTTTCAGGCATAAATATCATGCCGATCCAGAGCAGAGCGGCGGGGACTATCGACAGCGCCAGCATCCAGCGCCAGGTATTTTCGCCGCCCCAGATATCGTTAAAGGTGGCGTTTGAGATATACGCCAGCAACTGACCACTGACGATCATCAGCTCCTGCAGGGTGACCAGCTGGCCGCGTTTATTGGCGGGGGCGATCTCTGCGATGTAAACCGGCACGGTGGCCGCGGCACCGCCCACGGCAAAGCCCAGGAACAGGCGCGAGGCGATCATCCAGGTCACATCCGGCGCAAGGGCAGAGCCGATAGCGCCAAAGGCGAAGATCAGCGCCAGCGCAATGATGATGCGGCGTCTGCCCAGGCCATCTGCCAGATGACCGGCCGCCAGCGCGCCGAAGGCGGCACCAAACAGCAGGGAGCTGGTGACCAGCCCTGTGGTAAACGGGGTAAGATGCAAATCGCCGCGCATAAACAGTAGCGCGCCCGAGACCACGCCCGTGTCATAACCAAACAGCAATCCACCCAGGGTAGCGACCAGCGCAATAATCTTCACAAAAGGCTCGGTGCGGGTGGCGCTATTTGGACCGGAGGCCGGGTTCGACGAAATATAAAGTTCTTTTTCCATGAAAACTCCTGGTAATAACAACAAAGACAAAACGTCAGAACATGAAGAAGCCATCACCCTACTGATATTTTTATTTCGGGTTAAATTATATTTGAAACTTAGTTTTCATTATGTGAGTTCAAGCCTTCCGCGCTTTTTATTTTGATGGGATTCCATCAAATCAAAAATAAAGGCATTAAACTTAAAGGGTTTATTTGTGGGGATAAAAGATTGCGGATATTTCGGGCAGGGAAAAATGGTCACCAATGCCGGGCCGAAAAGAGCAGAGGAACAGGGTCAGGATGAAATTTCCCAACCGCTGTAATCAGAAGTAAGCCGGTATCAGCGAATGGCGAGGGCGTTGAGTGCCGACAATAGTGCATCCACTTTTGGCAGGAACTGTTTGCGGCGTGGCCACACCACGCTCAGCGTCAGCCCGTCGGGCTGTAACTGCGGCATAATAATTTCCAGTTCACCGGCGGCCACGGCGCGCTGAATCAGCCAGGAGGGCATCTGCGCGACACCCAGCCCGGCAATGACTGCCTGAAGCTGAGCATCGACGTCGCCCAGTGCCAGCCGATAGGGCACGTCGCGCCAGTGGGGCTGACCATCTTCGGTGGTAAACAGCCAGGGTTTGGTTGTGCCATCCACGCGCTCATAAAGAATGGCAGGATGGTTCAGCAGCGCTGCTTCATTTTCAGGACGGCCTTCGCGGTCAAGATAGGCGGGAGAAGCACAGAACTGCATCTTTTCGCGACCCATGTTACGCCAGCCCAGCGACGCGGGAAGGTCGGGCGCACCGCCGATCCGCACTGCCATATCCACGCCTTCCTCAAACAGGTCAACAAAGCGATCGGACAAACTCAGGCTCAGTGCCAGCTCCGGATTTTGCTGGCAGAAGGGCATCAGCACCGGCATGACGTTGAGGCGTCCAAAGGTGGTGGGTACTGCCAGACGCAGACGGCCGGATGGAATGGTGCGCTGGGCGGCCAGTACCGCCTCGGCTTCGGCCAGATCCTCCAGCACCCGCAGACAGGTCTGATAATAGGCGCTGCCCGCGTCGGTCAGATTCAGGCTACGCGTGGTGCGCTCCAGCAGCCGCGAGCCTAAGCGCGTCTCCAGGCGGCTGACGCTTTTGCTGACCGCCGAGCCGGTCACGTGCAGACGTTCAGCCGCGGCGGTAAAGCTGCCGCACTCCACGCTGGCGACAAAGGGCAGAATATCTTTGAGGCGATGATCGTGCATCGATTAGTGAACTCAGGTTGAGAATGCTGTGAATAAATGCCAGAGATAAGAACTGAATTCTCTATTAGGCTTAGCATTACGCAAAACGAGGAGAAATCAAATGAAAAAGCACGCTTTGATTGTGGGCATCAGCGGCGTTATTGGTCGCGCACTAGCAGATAAATTA
Organism: Pantoea sp. 9140; assembly: GCF_000745295.1. Lineage (NCBI taxonomy): Bacteria > Pseudomonadati > Pseudomonadota > Gammaproteobacteria > Enterobacterales > Erwiniaceae > Pantoea > Pantoea sp. 9140. The sequence goes on from NZ_JQNO01000002.1 coordinate 354,602, forward strand.
CAGCAGGAGGGCTGGCAGGTCAGTGGCCTGTCACGCGGACGTGGTGCAGTACCTGAAGGCGCAACCAGCCTGACCGCCGATCTGACCGATGCAGATGCTGTGCGTGACGCACTGAAAGAGGTCAAACCGGACGCGCTGTTTTTCAGCGTCTGGGCGCGTCAGGAAAATGAGAAAGAGAACATCCGCGTTAACGGCGGCATGGTTCGCAACGTGATTGAAGCCCTCGGCGATCGCCTGAAAGGTTCGCACGTCGCGCTGGTGACCGGGCTGAAACACTACCTGGGTCCGTTTGAAGCGTACGGGAAAGGTGCCGTGCCGGTTACGCCGTTCCGTGAAGAGCAGGGGCGTCAGCCGGTCGATAACTTCTACTATGCGCAGGAAGATGAAGTGTTCGCGGGCGCAGAGAAGTATGACTACCGCTGGAGCGTGCACCGTCCGCACACCATCATCGGCTATGCCGTAGGCAACGCGATGAACATGGGGCAGACGCTGGCGGTTTATGCAACATTGTGCAAAGAGAAGGGCTGGCCGTTTATCTTCCCGGGTTCGCCGGAGCAGTGGAATGGTGTCGCGGATATGACCGATGCCGGTTTGCTGGCCGAGCAGCTGCACTGGGCGGCAACGTCACCGAACGCCGCGAATCAGGATTTCAACGCAGTCAATGGCGATGTGTTCCGCTGGAACTGGATGTGGCCAAAACTGGCTGACTATTTCGGTATCGAAGCCGCAGAGTACCCGGCGCAGATGATGCCGCTGGAAAATCGCATGCAGGAAGCTGATAGCGCATGGCGAGCGATTGCAGAACAGCATCAGCTGCGTGAGGCTGATGTCACTAAGCTGGCTTCATGGTGGCATACCGATGCCGACCTGGGCCGCCCAATGGAAGCTTTCACCGACATGAGTAAGAGCCGCAAAGCGGGCTTTACCGGCTACCGCAGTACGCTGGACTCCTTTACGCAGCTGTTTGATAAACTGAAAGCGGAAAAAGTGATTCCGGAATAAACCCAGCAGGCGCCGCATCAGGCGCCTGTTTCGTTTCTGGCAGATAGCTATACTCTGACACCTGATCAGTGAATGGAGGAGTGGATCTTATGGCGACATGTTTCATTATCGGTGCGGCGGGCAAGGTGGGCCAAAAGCTGACCCGTCAGCTGAGCAGCAAAGGTCACACTGTCACGGCATTGCACCGTAAGCCGGAACAGGCTGATACCCTGCAGGCTGCAGGCGCTAAGCCTGTCGCGGGCGATATTCAGCAGCTTAGCGTGACGGCGCTGGTAGCGTTGATGACCGGTCACGACGTGGCGGTCTTTACAGCGGGTGCGGGCGGTGCCGGTATCGCGCTGACCAATGCCATCGACGGTGAAGGGCTGAAGCTGGCTGTCGCCGCCGCAGAACAGGCTGGCGTGTCGCGTTTTATACTGGTATCCGCTTTTCCGGATGCGGGCCGCGGTAAAACGCCATCAGAGGGATTTGAGAACTACATGCGGGTGAAGCGTCTGGCGGATGCGGAGCTGGTGGCGAGCAAGCTGGAGTGGGTAATCCTGCGGCCTGGCACGCTGACCGATGAAGCTGGTACGGGTCGGGTGCATGCAGATCTGGCGATCCCCTATGGTGAGATCCCGCGCGAAGATGTGGCGGCGACGCTGGTCGGTCTGATTGAGAATACGGCGATTAAGTATCAAATCATTGAACTCACCAAAGGCGATGAGCAGATCGATGTGGCGTTGCAGCGGTTGCAGCGGGGTTAACAAGGTCTGATAGCGGCGCTTTTATTTACCTGGAAAGGTCGGGTTGGCTTAGCGGTTTGATTGAGCCTCGCTCAGGGAATACAGTCAGATCGTAAAGACGCAAAAACCGCCATCCATGGCACGCTCGGCCCGCGCCGTCCTGGCGCGGGACGCTTTCCTCCTCTGACTGTATTCCCTGCGCATTAAACTTTTTCGTAGCTACTTGGTTAATACATAGTTCTGTCACTGAGAATGATTCCGGCGCATATACATTATTGCAGTTGAATAGCCCTGATTTTGTGACAAAAAAAGCCCCGAAAACGGGGCTTTTTTCTTATCTGACGCAGTTTTTACTTCACGCATTTCGCGCAGTGTGCGCGTTCAATATGCTGGAAGAAGTCATTACCTTTGTCATCGACCAGGATAAACGCAGGGAAGTTCTCCACCTCGATTTTCCAGATCGCTTCCATTCCCAGCTCAGGATACTCCACGCATTCCAGACTCTTGATGCTCTGCTGCGCCAGCACCGCGGCCGGGCCACCGATGCTGCCCAGATAGAAGCCGCCATGTTTATGACAGGCATCCGTCACCTGCTGGCTGCGGTTACCTTTTGCCAGCATGATCTTGCTGCCGCCGTGGGCCTGCAGCAAATCAACGTAGGAGTCCATGCGGCCTGCGGTAGTCGGGCCGAGTGAACCGGATGCATAACCTTCAGGCGTTTTGGCCGGACCGGCGTAATAGACCGGATGATCTTTAATGTACTGCGGTAATCCTTCGCCGTTATCGATGCGTTCTTTGAGTTTGGCATGAGCAATGTCGCGCGCCACGATAATGGTACCGGTCAGTGACAGACGGGTAGAAACCGGATACGCAGAAAGCTGCGCCAGAATCTGCTCCATTGGACGGTTGAGATCAACCTGTAACACCTCACCTTCGCCCTGCTGACGCAGCGCTTCCGGTATCAGGCGGCCTGGGTTGGCTTCCAGTTTCTCAATCCAGATACCTTCGCGGTTGATCTTCGCTTTGATATTACGGTCAGCCGAGCAGGAGACGCCCATGCCGATCGGGCAGGATGCGCCGTGACGCGGCAGACGCACCACGCGGATGTCGTGCGCGAAATATTTGCCGCCAAACTGCGCGCCAAGGCCGAGCTGCTGCGCCGCTTCCAGCAGTTCCTGCTCCAGCTGAACGTCGCGGAACGCCTGACCGTGCTCATTGCCCTCGGTCGGTAAACCGTCGTAATAGTGCGTTGAGGCGAGCTTAACGGTTTTCAGGGTGCTTTCAGCCGAAGTGCCGCCGATAACAAACGCAATATGGTAAGGCGGGCAAGCAGCAGTGCCGAGGGTACGCATCTTATCTACCAGATAATTCTTGAGCTTACCTGGACTCAGCAGCGCTTTGGTTTCCTGATAGAGATAGGTTTTATTGGCGGAGCCGCCACCTTTGGCGATACAGAGGAATTTATACTCATCGCCATCGACGCTGTAGAGGTCGATCTGCGCCGGCAGGTTAGTGCCGGTGTTCACCTCTTTGTACATATCCAGCGCAGCATTCTGTGAATAGCGCAGGTTGTCTTCGATGTAGGTGTTATAGATACCCTGTGACAGCGCGGCTTCATCGCCGCCACCGGTCCAGACGCGCTGGCCCTTTTTGCCCATGATGATCGCGGTGCCGGTATCCTGACAGGTCGGCAGCACGCCTTTGGCGGCAATTTCAGAGTTTCTTAAAAACTGCAGGGCGACATATTTGTCATTGTCGCTGGCTTCCGGATCTTCAAGGATGGAGGCCACCTGCTGCTGGTGGGCCGGACGCAGCATGAAAGAGGCGTCATGGAACGCCTGCTGGCTCAGCAGGGTCAGCGCCTGCGGGTCGACTTTAAGGATCTCCTGACCCTCAAACTCGGCGACCGAGACATGCTCGCGAGTCAGCAAATAGTATTCAGTATCTTCGTGGGACAGCGGAAAAGGGTTCTGATAGACAAAAGGTTTGTTCGACATTTTTTCTCACTTAATGACCGGCTGAACCTCCGCGGGCAGGCTGCGGGGCGCAACATCATAGGCGAATTCATTGTTTATTATGCTTCCCCGCCGCGGGTGCGACGGGGAAGTGAAGGAATGGTATCTTATAACGCGTTGATCTGCATGTTGTATCCGTCAGAACATCCACACCATCCACGGATAAGCAATCACCATCATGGAGACCAGGAAGATGGCACCAAAGATGGTACCCAGACGCCAGTAATCTTTAGTCGGCAGATAACCGCTGCCGTAATAAATCGGGCTTGGGCCAGTGCCGTAAGGGGTGATGATGCCCATCACACCCAGAGAGGTACACAGCATCAGGCAGAAGACCGGCATATTGATGCCCGGGATTGAGGCTGCAATGGTCAGCATGGCCGGTAACAGGGCTGTGGTATGCGCGGTGGTACTGGCAAACAGGTAATGCAGCAGGAAGAAGGCGATTAACAGCACTACGGCTGAAATCTGTGGGTCGTAACCCTGCAGCAGCATGCCACCTTCTTTACCTAACCAGGCGATAAAGCCGACACGGGCCAGACCATCAGCCAGCGCCACCAGCGTTGCGAACCAGGCAAAGGTGTTCCAGGCCGGTTTATTGCTGGTAATGTCGTTCCAGTTCAGGACGCCGGTCCACAGCATCAGTACCACCACCAGCAGTGCAGCCATTGCAGGCTCAATCCATGAGGTGGCGAAAATCCACATCAGCAGGGCACAGACCACAAACACCAGCAGCAGGATTTCGTTACGGGTCAGGCGGCCCAGTTTTTCCAGTTCAGCGATAGCCCATTTCGGCACTTCATCGTTGATTTTGACTTCAGGCGGATAGAACCAGTAAGCCAGCAGCGGCATAGTCAGAATCAGCAGCACGCCCAGCGGCAGGAAGGCCAGGAACCACATGCCCCATGAGATATCGAAACCGATGATGCTTTTCACCAGCGCCAGTGCCAGCAGGTTAGGTGCCAGCGCTGACAGGAACATTGAGCTGGTAATACAGGCTGCGGTGATGGCAACCCACATCAGATACGAACCGATCTTACGGGCGCTCGGGTCGTTGGGTTTAGAACCGTAAAGCGGAGGCAGGTTAGCGATAATCGGATAGATAGTACCGCCACTGCGCGCGGTGTTTGAGGGGGTAAACGGAGCCAGAAGCAGGTCAGCGAAGGTAATGGCATAACCCAGCGTCAGGCTGCGGCGACCCAGATACTTCACCAGAATCAGGGCCAGACGACGACCAAACTGCGTCTTGTCATATCCGGCGGCGAACATAAAGGCACCGAAGATGAGCCAGACCGTAGAGTTGCCGAAACCGCTGACCGCCCACTTGAAGGACTCACTGGCGACTTTGAATTTCGGGTCAGCCAGTTCCGCCGGGCTGAAGAGAACAAACTGACTGAACAGGGCGATGGCCACGACGCCGGTCAGGCCGATAACGGCACCCGGCAGCGGTTCAAAGATTAATCCGACAATCACGCCGACAAAGATGGCGAAGAAGTGCCAGGCATAGGGTTCGAGGCCGGCCGGCGTCGGCACCAGCAACAGCAACACGGCAACGATGACTGGCAGCGCCAGCATGATAGCTTTCTTTTTACCCGCCGCCGCAGATGCGGCTTTAGGGGGTTCAGTTACAGCTGAGAGTGGTTTCATAGTATTTTATCTGCAAGTTGAGAAGAATGCGATTTGCGCCCCGGACCTTCACTGATGACTTTCTTATTTATTCTTAATAGTGTGAATAAACCGCGATGCACTGATTTTTTTAATCTGCTGCTGGACTATTGAGCAGCATATTTAAATCCATGTAAATATGATGCGATTTTTGCAAATATAGATTTTGATCCAGATCAAAGAAATTTATTCATTATTCCTCATTTTTAACATTTATTTTTTATTTATATTTCTGGCATCGACATTCTGACAGTTTTGTGAAGCTTATCGACAAATCCCCGGAAGGTCTGAGCCGAAGCATCCATCTTAACACCCTGATCATGAAGGGTAAATTATTTATGTAAATGAATGGTTGATTTTTAGTTACCCATGGTTAACAATTAATATAACTTCACTTCCTGAATTCAGCAAATAAAAACTCTGAATCGTTTAAAAGTTAAAAAAGTAAATTTATCGCTTATGAAAGCAAAGAAAAGGGTATATTAGACACATGACATCGGACCACTTAATTAAGCGATAATTTGCGTCCGCTAAAAAATTTCCAGACTTTTAAATCTTGGAGTTTATCGCAATGAAATCTCTCACCCCCATCCTTAATCCCCTTACCCTGCCTGGCGGCGCTGTGTTGAAAAACCGACTGGTGATGGCCCCCATGACCACCTGTACCGGTTTTTATGATGGAACGGTCACCAGCGAACTGGTCGAATATTACCGCGCACGTGCAGGCAGCATCGGAACCGTGATCGTCGAGTGCTGCTTCATTGATAACCGCGGCCCGGCGTTTCCGGGTGCCATTGCTATCGACAGCGACAACAAAATTCCCGGTCTGAAACGCATCGCGGACGCGATTAAATCTGAAGGCTCTACGGCCATTCTGCAGATCTATCACGGTGGCCGCATGGTCGAGCCGGAACTGATCGGCGGGAAAACACCGGTTGCGCCGAGCGCCATTGCCGCACCGCGTGAAGGGGCAACTAAACCCCTGGCGCTGAGCGCCGAAGAAGTCGAAACCATGATCACCAAATTTGGTGATGCGGTGAACCGTGCTATCAAAGCCGGTTTCGACGGCGTCGAAATTCATGGTGCTAACACCTATCTGATTCAGCAGTTCTATTCTCCGAACTCTAACCAGCGTGATGACAAGTGGGGCGGCAGCCGCGATAACCGCGCACGCTTCCCGCTGGAAGTGCTGGAGATCACCCACAAGATGGCGGAGCGCTTTGCCCATAATTCGTTCATCATCGGCTATCGCTTCTCGCCAGAGGAGATCGAAGTCCCTGGCATCCGCTTTGATGACACTCTCTATCTGCTGGAAAAACTTGCTGCGCGCGGACTCGACTATGTTCACTTCTCTGTCGGTCAGCTGCTGCGCCCGTCCATTGTCGATACGCAGGACCCGACGCCGCTAATCGAGAAATTCGTTGCGATGCGTTCGCCTGTGCTGGCAAAAGTGCCGGTGATTGGTGTGGGCGGCGTGGTGAATAAAGCCGACGCCGAGCTGGCGCTGGAAAAAGGCTACGATCTGGTAGCGATTGGTAAAGCCTGTATCGCCTATCCGAACTGGGCTGACCGCATCATCAATAACGAACATCTCGAACTCTACATCGACAGCAATAAACGCGAAGAGCTGCAGATCCCGGAACCGCTGTGGCGCTTCTCACTGGTTGACGCGATGATTCGCGACATGAGCGAATCGGGCCGTAAATACAAAGCGGGTGTTTACCAGGAGAAAGTGGAAGCCGAAGCGCTGAAGCTGAAAATCAACGTCACACTGGATACCGACCGTATTACCGACATCTCGCTGGTGCCGGACGACACGCTGGATGTGGATTTCACCACCACCTTTGAAAGCCTGCGTAACCGCATTCTGGTGGCTAACAGTCCCCACGTTGATGCGATTACCGGCGCGACTACCCAGAGTGAAGCGCTGAAAAAAGCGGTTTCCCGTGCGCTGACTACCTCCAGTAAAGAGCATGTGATTGAAGAGGGTGGTAACCCTAACGCACCTCAGAACTACGATGTGGTGGTTGTGGGCAGCGGCGGTGCCGGTCTGGCGGCCGCGATTCAGGCGCATGATGAAGGCGCACGCGTGGTCATCATCGAGAAGATGCCGACCATCGGCGGCAACACCATCAAAGCGTCTGTGGGCATGAACGCCGCTGAAACCCGTTTCCAGAAACTCAAAGGCATCGAAGACAGCAAAGAGCTGTTTTTTGAGGAGACGCTGAAGGGTGGTCAGTTCAAAAACAATCCGGTGCTGCTGCGTGAGTTTGTTGACCTGGCACCTGAGGCGATTGAGTGGCTGGCGGGTAAAGGCATTGAGCTTAACGACATCACCATTACCGGCGGGATGAGCATCGACCGAACTCACCGTCCGGCTGACCGCTCAGCGGTGGGCGGCTTCCTGATCAGCGGCCTGGTGAAAAACATCAACAGCCGCAACATCGAAGTGCTGCTGGAAACCTCGGTTGCTGAGATCCTCTATGAGAATGGCGCAGTCGCGGGCGTGAAAGTAGTCGATGAATATAACGACAGCCGTATCCTGAACGCTAAAAGCGTGATTGTGGCAACCGGTGGCTTCAGTGCAAACCGTGAGCTGGTGGTGAAATACCGTCCTGAACTCGATGGCTTTGTCACCACCAACCACAAAGGTGCGACCGGTAGCGGTATTGCGATGCTGGAGAAAATTGGTGCCGGTACCGTGGATATGAAGGAAATCCAGATTCACCCGACGGTTGAGCAGACGACCTCTTATCTGGTCTCTGAATCCATTCGTGGCGGCGGTGCTATCCTGGTCAGTCAGGCTGGCAAGCGTTTCTACAACGAAATGGAAACCCGCGACAAAGTCTCGGCGCAGATTATTGCTCTGCCAGAGAAGAGTGCCTGGATTGTGTTTGACGAGCAGGTGCGTATGAATAACAAAGCGGCTGATGAATATATCGCCAAAGGCTTTGTGGTCAGCGCGCCAACCGTGGCGGAACTGGCGGTGAAACTCAACATGAGTGAGCATCACACGCTGGAAGCGACGCTAGCCCGTTACAACAACTTCGTCATCATGCAGAAAGACGAAGATTTCGGTCGCCAGACTGCACTGCGTCATCCGCTGAGTGAAGCGCCATTCTACGCGATTCGTGTCGCACCGGGCGTGCATCACACCATGGGCGGTGTCACCATCGACACCACCACCGCGGTGCTGGACAGCCAGAAACAGGTGATTAACGGTGCCTGGGCGTGTGGTGAGGTGGTTGGCGGCATTCACGGCGCGAACCGTATCGGCGGTAACGCCGTTGCAGATATCATCATCTTCGGTATCCTGGCCGGCGGTAACGCTGCCGCCTACGCCCGACGTTAACGGTAGTCTCCGGCATCCGCATCCTGCGGGTGCCGGTTTTTCCCCTATAAAGCAGAGTCGCCTATGTTAACTGATGCGCGTGTCTATGCTTACTCCGCTGTACTAATGGGTTCGCCCATCCTGCTCAAACTCTTCGAAGACAACCAGACGCTAGCCGGACAGGTTTTCCGCCTGATCAAACAGCAGGAGAATCTCTTCACGGTAAATCGCGCGGCATCGGAAGTCATGGCGATTAACCACGCGGCAGGAGAGCATGCGGTGGTCGTCAGTCAGCCCGTGTTTGATTTGATCGCCTGTGCGCATGCGGTGAGTCTGTTGCCCGACAGCCTGTTTAATCTCGCTATCGGTCCGCTGGTGAAGTGCTGGAAAATTGGTTTTCAGGGCCACAGCGTTCCATCAGAAGCCGATCTTCAGGCGCGCATGACGCTGATCAATCCGCAGGACGTCATCCTTGATGCTGCCACCCGCAGCGTGATGCTGGCACGGCCAGGAATGGAGATTGACCTGGGTGCCATCGCCAAAGGCTATATCGCCGACGTAGTCCAGGCCTTTTTGCGTCAGCAGCAGGTCAGCAGTGCGCTGATCAATCTGGGCGGCAACGTTCAGACAGTGGGCGCGCCGCCTGAAGAGGCGGGCTGGGCAATCGGTCTGAAAAAGCCGTTTGGTAAGGCCGATGCGCTAATCGGTGTCATCGGTGTAAATAACCGCTCGGTCGTGACGTCCGGTATTTATGAGCGCTATTTCGAGCTGGATGAGGTCTGTTATCACCACATCCTGGATCCACAGACCGGTTATCCGCTGGATAACGAGCTGCTGAGCGTGACCGTGATTTCCGAGCGCTCGCTGGATGGCGACATCTATACGACGCTGCTGTACGGGCTGGGCGTTGAAAAGGGTATCGCCTGCCTGGCCGACAAACCGGGCATTGAAGCTATCTTTGTGACCCGTGACAGGCAGATCATCTGCTCGTCACAACGTCACTTTTCGTTTCAGTTACTCGACACGGACTACCGGCTGGTTCACTGACAGTATTGTTTGAGTAAGGTGTGATACTCCGGCTGCAGGCGATAGCGGTAAACCGGACGGCCCGTGACCCCATAATGAATGCTGGTGAACAGAATATTAATCTGCGCCAGCCAGATCAGGTATTTACGGCACGAAACGCGCGAGATATTCACTTCCGTCGCCAGTTCGTCGGTAGAGAACTCGGTGCCGGGATGAGCATCGATCCACAGGCACAGGGTACGCAGCGTCTGCGGCGTTAATCCTTTCGGCAGACGTTTCTGTTCGCTGGCACCGGGTAGGTTACCATGCAACAGCTGATCAACGTCCGACTGCTGATAGAACTGATGATTGTCCATCAGCGATTTTTTCTGCCGCCAGCCGGTCAGCGCCTCTTCAAAGCGGGCAAACTGGAAGGGCTTGATCAGATAATCCACTACGCCATAGTTGAGCGAGGTCTTGATCGTGGCGGCATCGGCCGCTGACGAGATGATAATCACGTCAACCGGGCGTCCTGCGCTGCGCAGCTCCGGCAGCAGGTCGAGACCGTTTTCCTGCTGCATATAGATATCCAGCAGGATCAGATCAACCTGTGGTTCAGCCTCGGCCAGCCGCTCTTTGGCCTGCTGTAAGGTTGAGGCCGTGCCGCAGCAGGTGAAGCCTGGGATTTGCCCGATATAACAGCGATTCAGCTCGGCTACCATGGCGTCATCATCGACAACTAACACATTGATCATTGGGTAATCATTCCTCTCTCCCACGGAAGTTGCACTAAAAATTGGGTAAATACACCGGGTTCCGACTCAACACTGACATTACCGCCCAGGCTTTCGGTTTGCTGCTTAACCAGAAACAGTCCGACACCGCGATCGTCACCTTTTGACGAGACGCCGCGCTCAAAAATAGCGTTGAGCTGCGAGCTGTCGATACCTGGCCCGTCATCACTCACTTCGCAGGCTAACCAGCCATTCTGATAATGCAGCATGAGGTGAATTTCCCCTTCGGTTTCCGGATCCAGCGCCTCAAGGGCATTTTCAATTAAATTGCCCAGCACGGTAATCAGAACCGCGCTCTGCTCCTCGCTGCCGCAGTCAGGTAGAAAGCTCGCCTCATCGATAATCAGCTGATGACCTTCATCGGTTACCCGGTTGATTTTGCTGAGCAGGAAACCGGCAATGATCGGCGATTTGATCTTTTGCAGCAGCGAACCGATCTCCGTCTGATAGGCGTTAGCGGTTTTAAGGATGTACTCTTCCATCTGTGCATAATTTTTCATATGTAGCAGGCCCAGAATCACATGCAGCTTATTCATGAACTCATGGGACCGCTCACGTAACGCATCTACGTAGTTTACCATGCCGTCCAGACGCTGCATCAGCTGGCTGATTTCGGTCTTATCCCTGAACGTCGTTACCGCGCCGATGATGCGGTCACGACTGCGCACCGGAACGGTGTTGCTGATCAGGATGCGATTACCCAGCGTCAGCTCCTGATCGTGCCAGGCTTTGCCCGCATGCAGCGCATCCTGCTGATGACGATGCATGACGCTCTCCTCAGCAATCAGGTCACCGCTTAACGGCATCCTGCGGGTGGTTTCATGCAGTAGCTGCTGAGCCGCGTGGTTAATCAGGCTGACGCGTGACTGATCATCGACCGCAATCACCCCTTCTTTAATGGAATTCAGGATCGCCTGGCGCTGTTCAAACAGGCTGGAGATTTCGTGTGGCTCCAGCCCCAGCAGTATTTTCTTGAGTCGCCTGACCAGAATCAGAATACCCAGCAGCCCGACCACACCACCAAACAGGACGGTCCAGACGATATTCCAGCGGCTCTTTGCAATCTGGGCTGCAACATCATTCAGCGCAATGCCGATTGCTACCACGCCAATCTGCTGATGCTGTGCGTTATAGACCGGCGTAAACACCCGCAGTGCCTCCACCAGCACGCCATGATTAACCGCCACATTTTCCCGGCCACTCAGCGTAGGATAGATGTCATTGCCGACAAAATGTTTGCCGATCACCGCGGCATTGGGATGTGAAAAGCGAATGCCGCGCATGTCCGTCACCACAACAAACAGCAGGCCGTTGCGTTTGCGCGCGGCTTCCGCCAGCGGCTGAATCTGGCTGCTGCCGTCTGGCAACAGTAACCCGCGCTGCACTTCCGGGCTGTCTGCCAGCGTTCGCGCCACCGCCATCGCTTTATCTTTAAGATGCGACTGGGCAAAGTTATCAATCTGAACGAAATAGAGCAGATGGACAGCGAGCAGCACGGTAACGATCACCGCAGTCATCATGAGGGTGGTCAGGGTACTGAGTTTCATGGGTCGTTTCGTCACGGCATGTCGGTTCTGTGGTTGGCTTGTCATCGATGTTCAGCACGGGTGGGGGATCGGCTGGAAACATACGCTAACTCACCGCATCAGTACAGTTTTAGCAGTCTGCGCGCGGGCGACAGCGCAATAACAATATTTGGGTTAGGGGATTGTATAATTCAAAGGACACCCTTAATGTGTGGTTAAAATATGTGAGCAATTCGGTAGCCTTTTGTAATTAAATTAAGGCTAAATTGCTATTTTTAATTTTATAACTATTTTCACATTAACTCATAAATAACATTATTTTAAACTTTAAGGACTTTTTTTAACCAGTACCGTCTGAGCTGTAGATTAAAATGATGAATTCAAAGAAAGTTATTCCCACCCTTTCCCTCGCGGCCTTGTTAGTTTCTTCAGCCCTCCACGCTGAAACCTCACCAGAGAAAACCGATGTCCTGTTAATTGGCGGCGGCATTATGAGCGCCTCTATGGGCACCATGCTGGAAGAGCTGCAGCCTGGCTGGAAACAGATCATGGTCGAGAAGCTGGATGGCGTGGCGCTGGAATCCTCTAACGGCTGGAATAACGCCGGTACCGGTCACTCTGCCAACATGGAGCTGAACTATACGCCTGAGCGTAAAGACGGCTCGATCGACGTGTCCAAAGCGCTGGAAATCAATGAAGCCTTTATGATTTCACGTCAGTTCTGGAGCTCTCAGATTAAAGAAGGCGTAATGCACGACCCGCGCTCTTTCATCAACTCAACGCCACACATGAGCTTTGTCTGGGGCGACAATGTCGACTTCCTGACCAAACGCTATGCGGCGCTGCAGAAAACTGCGCTGTTCCAGGGGATGAAGTTCTCTACCGATCATAAACAGATCGCGCAGTGGGCACCGCTGGTAATGGAAGGTCGTGATCCCCAGCAGAAAGTGGCCGCTACCTGGACGCCAGTCGGCACCGACGTTAACTACGGTGAAATTACCCGTCAGCTGATCGGCAGCCTGAAGAAGAATGATAACTTCCGTCTGGAAACTTCATCGGAAGTGACCGACTTCAAACGTAACGGCGACAACTCCTGGCACGTCACAATTAAAGATGCCAAAAACGGCAACGAACGTGCGGTTGACGCGAAATATGTCTTTATCGGTGCAGGCGGCGGCGCGCTGAAATTACTGCAGAAGACCGGCATCCCGGAAGCCGATAACTATGCAGGCTTCCCGGTCGGTGGTTCATTCCTGGTCACCGAAAACAGTGCTATCGCCGATCGTCATCTGGCGAAAGTCTACGGTCAGGCTTCAACCGGTGCACCGCCGATGTCCGTTCCGCATCTGGATACCCGTTATCTGGATGGCAAACGCGTCGTGCTGTTTGGACCGTTTGCGACCTTCTCAACCAAGTTCCTGAAAAACGGCTCGCTGTTTGATCTGCTGAGCACCACCACTACCCATAACATCGTGCCAATGACCGATGTGGGTATGGATAACTTCGACCTGGTAAAATACCTGATTGGACAGGTGATGCTGAGTGATGAAGATCGCTTCGAATCGCTGAAAGAGTACTACCCGGACGCGAAGAAAGAGGACTGGAAACTGATTCAGGCCGGTCAGCGTGTGCAGATTATCAAGAAAGATGCTGATAAAGGTGGCGTGCTGAAACTGGGAACAGAAATTGTGACCGATCAGCAGAAAACCGTGGCGGCTCTGCTGGGTGCTTCTCCTGGTGCATCAACCGCAGCGCCAATCTCTCTGAGCGTGATGCAGAAACTGTTCCCGGAAGAGTTTAAGTCACCGGAATGGCAGGCGAAGATCCACAAAATGATCCCAGGCTACGGTCAGAAACTGAATGATAACGTGCCGTTGCTGCAGCAGGTCTGGAATGAGACCGCAGCGACTCTGCAGCTGACCACGCCGCCCGTGATCAACATGGAAGGCAAAACCGCAGACGCGCCGGCAGCACAGCCTCAGCAGGCTGCGCCTTCAGCGAAACACGACATGGCGCTGTAACAGCAGCCTGACGTGAAAAAAGCCCGCCCAGGTTTACCTGCGCGGGCTTTTTTATTACTTCATTTTCAGTGTTACTCTGGCGTGTTCCCGCGCCACTTGCCCCATGGATCTTCAGCAGGTGGCCGATCGGCTTCTTCAGCCGCTTCGTCGCGTGCTGCCGGTTGCACGTTTAACGAGGCCAGATAGAGCGCTTCGACTTCAGCGCGCGCCCACGGCGTACGGCGTAAAAACTTCAGGCTCGATTTAACGCTGGGATCGCTTTTAAAGCAGTTAATGTTGATCCGTTTTGCCAGCTCCGCCCAGCCATACTGCGCGACTAAACTGTTTATCTGCATCTCCAGCGTGATGCCATGCAGAGGATCTTTTGAGGTGTGTGCGTTCATCATCTATCCGCCTGATTCATTCAATGCCGCGTATCCTGACAATCGCACAGCGGTTGTGCAAGAACTGAAGGTGAAAAAGAGCGTGGGGGGGGTGCAACCGCAGATTTATGTGCCTGAAGTAACGTGACGGGCAGAAGTTTGCGCAGATGAGCAGCGATTGTGCTAATCATAAGCGACTGATGAGGCTTCAAAAGGATCGCCTGCCATGTCTGCTCCTGCTGATAATCTGCTCTCCTCCGCCAGCCGAAAACGTGCTCTGCTTGCCGGTTCGGTCGGAAATTTCATTGAATGGTATGAGTTCGCGGTCTATGGCTTTCTGGCCACGGTGATTGCGCAGAACTTTTTCCGGCTGGAGGGCGAGTCCGCGCTGACCGGGCTGCTGCTGACCTATGCGTCGTTCGCCATCGCCTTTTTCTTCCGTCCACTGGGTGCCATGGTTTTTGGCCGCATGGGCGATCGCATCGGGCGAAAACCTACACTGATTTTTGTATTGATAATGATGACGCTGGCGACAGCCGCCATCGGTCTGGTTCCGACCTATGCCCAACTGGGTATCCTGGCTCCGCTGATCGTTACCGGCCTGCGTATCCTGCAGGGGCTGTTCGCAGGAGGCGAGTATGGCGGGGCGGTGTCGCTGATGACCGAGTTTGCACCACGCGGAAAGCGCGGTCTGTATGGCGCGTGGCAATCCTTCACCGTGGCGCTGGGATTGCTGGCAGGTGCGGGCATAGTGGCATTGCTCTCTGTGCTGCTGACACCAGAGCAGATGCTGAGCTGGGGCTGGCGCATCCCGTTCTTTATCGCACTGCCGCTGGGGGCGCTGGCACTCTGGCTGCGGGTGCAGATGGAAGAGACGCCCGCGTTTGTTCAGCAGCAGGCACAAACCCAGGAAAAAGTGAACGCCAGCCTGGGTGACACGCTGAAAACGATTCTGCTGGGCATCTGCCGGCTGATGGTGTGGTCGGCGGCAGGTTACACCTGGCTGGTGATCATGCCGACTTATCTGCAGGCATCGCTGCACACCGGATTTAACCAGGCACTGCTGATTGCGGTAATATCGAACCTCGGCTTTGCCGCCACCATTATCCCGGCCGGGATGCTGAGCGACAGGATTGGCCGCCGCGCCGTGATGGTCGCAGCGGCGGTACTGTTGCTGGTGCTCTCTCTGCCGCTGTTAAACGTTTTGCAGGCAGAGAGTACCGGACTGCTGCCCAAAGCGCTGGTGGTCTTTATCGCAGGTGGCGTGGTCGGGTTGCTGGCGGGGCCAGGGCCCGCGATGCTGGCCGAGATGTTTCCGACACGCGTGCGTTACACCGGGCTGGGCCTGGCCTATTCGCTCTCTAACGCGGTCTTTTCCGGCTGCGCCGGATTGATCATTACCAGCCTGATCAAAGAGACCGGTAATCCTGATATTCCCGCCTGGTATGTGATGGCGACTGCGCTGGTCAGTATTGTTGCGTTGATGACGCTGAATAAAGATGATCATCTGCGACTGCTGGATGAGCCGCCGTCACGCTAAGTTCTGTGAGCGGTAAAGGATAATCGGCCAGGCTGCCTGTGTATCAGGCTGCCTGTTAGCGTTAACGCCCGCGAGGGTGCAGGCGTTGGTTATTCAGAACAGATTAGCGATCCTGCGATGACGATAAACTGAAAACCTGATCGCGCGAGCGGACTTTATCGGCATGGTTATCGGCAATGATAATCACGGCCGCCATAATCAGACCCATAATAATGATGATTAATTTACGCAGCAGCATAAGCCATTACTCCTGATGAATTAATTAACCCAGGTGAATAGCCGTTATTGTGGCTTATTCAAAGAGTTAAGTTGAATATTGGTCTATTATGGCTGAAAGGTAAACGTTATTTTTTGATCGTGATGCGGTTTATCCATATAAGATGAAATAAAGAATCTGTGCAGGTTCTATATTAAACGCGCGCTAAACAGAATCATTAAATCCGTCGGTTTCTCTTCCGCGCGTTTGATCAATAAAAATTGAACATACATAGTTTACGTCGTGAGGGCATTGTTAAAAGCGACATGCAGGAGACCGGAATCTGGCTGGCCGGCGGCGGCGAGCTGATTCCGGTGCAGGATTAAGCAGACCTGAGGCTGTGAACCGTTTCGTCTGATTTCCGTGCGTCGGGCGTGGTAGTAAAATCCTGCGCCAGATCGGCAATGATAGCTGCGACGGAACGCACTGATTTTATCATTGAGATGCCGGTGCCTGTTGAAACTACGCCCTTGTCAATATTGCCCAGACGCATCGCCTGCCACAATGCGTGATAGCCATTCATTGCGCTGAACAGCGTTTCACGATCGGCTCCCTGCTCATCAAGCTCTGCCAGCCTGGGGCTGAGCGGGGTGGGTAATGTCCGGTAATACGCGGGCAGGGTGCGGAAAAGAAGCAAATCTTCCGCGCTTGAGGCCACGATGAGTTGCTTTACCTTTTCATCTGCCGGGTTTTCCTGCGCGGTTAAAAACAGGCTACCTATCCAGACGCCTTCTGCGCCTAACGCCAGCGCTGCACGCACGCCACGTACATCACCAATGCCACCGGCCGCCAGCACCGGAATCTTCACACTGTCAGCGATCATGGGGACAATGCTGAATGTACCAATAATGCGTGCGGGTACGGTTCCCCCCTCATCAAATCCGGTAGCGACAATAATATCGGCGCCCAGTTTTTCGGCCTGTTGTGAATTGGCGACATCGGGAGTCAGCGCACGATAAATGATTTTAATGCGGTGCTGTTTTAATAAATGGAATATTTCGGGATCAAGCAGCTCATTAATTAACACCACCTCAACCTTCTCATCAATAAACATTTCAGCCGTTGGCCGCCAGAAACTCATATCTGGTCCATTGATCAGCGTTGCACCAAAAGGTTTGTCGGTCAGGCGCTTCGTTTTACGAATCTGCTCACGCATGCGTTCCAGCGCATCGAAGCGTGACTCGGGCAGGGTGTCCTGCCCGGCATTTGGGCCAATAATTCCCAACCCCCCTGCGTCAGACACCGCGGCAACAAAGGTTGCATCGGTCAGAAAATACATAGGTGCCTGAATAATGGGAAAGCGAATATTCAGAATTTCCGTCACACAATTTTTCATCGGTTTTTTCCTTTTCTGCTGAGCGTATCGCCAGACTTATTTCATTGAACCAGACCGCGTTACCTGATCCCCTGGCCGTTTTATTCTTCACTTAACCGCCAGAACAGGCAGTTTAATAGTTGAAAATATGAAGTAAACGGGCAAAATTTGGCAGGTGTTTGCCATATATGGAAAGATAATGGATCTTAACGCCACGAAGTTATTTATCACCGTTGTTCAGGCAGGCAGCTTCTCTGCCGCAAGTGACCGGACGGGGATCCCCATCTCCACGCTGGTGCGTAAACTCAACGAGCTGGAGCTGGCTCTGGATGTGCAGCTGCTGGAGCGATCCAAAAAGGGCGTCAGGCCTACATATAAAGGCCAGCAGTTTTTTGAGCAGACGCGCCCGGGTCTGGAGTTACTGGAAGATGCCAGAAAAACGGTGACATCCGCGCACAAACTGGCGGGTAAACTGCGCATATCGGTGCCAGCGGATTTCACATTATGGTGGGAGTTACTGCATGCGTTTCAGCAACGTTATCCTGATATCAGAGTCTTTTGCCACTCAGGGGAAAGAGTGGTCGACCTCTATGAGGATGGGATTGATGTAGCACTCCGGCTGGGTGCTCTGCATACCGAGGATGTTGTTGCCAGACCGGTTATGAATATTGAGGCATGGTTTGTCGCAACCCCCGCGCTGGCTGAACGTTTTGGTCATCCGCAGACGCTGGCGGCCCTGACATCCTGCCCGATAGCCAGCTGGGAAGGGCTTAACAGTGGCTACTTCGAATGGTCTTCCGGTAACGAGACGGTAAAATTTGAGCCATTCTTTTCCTCCAATAGTGCACAGGCTTTGCGCCACTATGCACTCAGCGGTGCCGGCGTATCCCTGTTGTTCGATTTCATGGTCAAAGCGGATGTGGAAAGTGGGAAGCTGGTGCGGCTATTGCCTCAAAGCCCGCCTTATTCGACGCCTTTGCATCTGCTCTATGTGCGACACAAACATCCTTCGGCCATTACGCTCGCGTACCTCGATTTTTGCACCGAATGGATCAGTCAGTACAGGACCTGAGATGAAGAGGTCAGATGATGGATAGGGGGACAGGGATGAACAGGTCATCATGATATTAAAAGCAAAAAGCGTGGCAGAAAAATAAAAAGGCGCCCGAAGGCGCCTCTGTGGTGTGAACCGATGTAATGAATTACACCAGCTGCTGTGCCGTCGTTTCCACCAGCGTCAGCAACACTTTGATATCTTCCAGCGTTACCGTTGGGTTCAGCAGGGTCATCTTCAGACAGGTGACGCCATCGTGCTCGGTCACGCCGACGTTAGCGCGGCCTGACTCCAGCAGGGCATCCCCGATGCGCTGGTTCAGCAGGGCGATATCCGCACTGCTGAGGTGCGCCAGATGCGCCGGACGATAACGGAACAGGACGCTGGCGAGCTGCGGTTTCATCACCAGCTCCAGAGCAGGCTGCTCTTCAACGTACTGTGCCACCTGCTGCGCCAGCGTCACACCGTGATCGATGATTTCGGCATACTGCTTCTGACCCAGCGCTTCCAGACCCATCCACAGTTTCAGTGCATCAAAACGACGGGTGGTCTGCAGCGATTTGGATACCAGATTCGGCACGCCCTGTGCTTCATCAAACTCCGAGTTCAGATAGGCCGCCTGGTAGCGCATCAGCTCATAGTGACGTGCCTCCTTCAGCAGGAAGGCACCACAGCTGATGGTCTGGAAGAACTGCTTGTGGAAGTCCAGGGTAATGGAGTCGACCAGCTCAATGCCATCCAGATAGTCACGATACTTCTCTGAAAGCAGCAGCGCGCCGCCCCAGGCCGCATCGACGTGCACCCAGATGTTCTCTTCCGCTGCCAGCGCCGCGATTTCACGCAGCGGATCGATTGCACCGGCATCGGTAGTACCCGCCGTGGCAACGATCGCAAGGATGTTTTCGCCGTTAGCTTTAGATGCGGCCAGCTTCTGACGCAGGTCATCCATATCCATGCGGGCAAACTGATCACATTTCACCTGCGTGACGGACTGATAGCCCAGACCCAGCAGCGCCATGTTCTTCTGTACGGAGAAGTGCGCGTTCTCTGAGCAGAAGACTTTAATCTTCTTCAGATCGCCGGTTAAGCCATCCTGCTGAACAGAATGTCCCTGACGCGCAAACCAGGCGTCACGCGCCAGCATCAGACCCATCAGGTTGCTCTGAGTGCCGCCGCTGGTGAAGACGCCCGCGTCGCCAGGCTGATAACCGACCTGGGTGCGCAGCCACTCAATCAGCTTCATCTCAATCAGGGTGGCAGACGGTGCCTGATCCCATGAATCCATGCTCTGGTTGGTGGCGTTGATCAGCACTTCCGCCGCCTGGCTGATGACCAGGCTCGGACAGTGCAGGTGCGCCACACACTGCGGGTGATGCACCGACAGGCTGTCTTTGAGGAAGTACTCAATGGCGCGTTCAATCGCGGCCTGGTTACCCAGGCCCAGAGGATTGAAGTCCAGCGTGATGCGCTCGCGCAGCTCTGCGACGGTTTTTCCCTGATACATCTCAGGTTGTTCCAGCCACTTAACGACGGCCGCGCTACTCTGGGCAATCGCCTGCTGGTAGGCCTCGGTACTCTGTGCTGAGGCCGCCAGAATCGGGTTTAACCGGGACATTGCATTCACTCCACTTAAACTGCTTTCACGCCAGCGGACAGCAGGGCGTTTTCAAATTTATCCAGGAACACGTCCAGTTCTGCATCTGTGATCAGCAGGGAAGGCAGCAGACGTAATACGCTGCCGTGACGTCCGCCACGCTCCAGAATCAGGCCGTTCTCAAAACATTTTTTCTGTACCAGCGCAGAAAGCTCACCGTCTGCCGGGAAGCTGCCCATGTGGTCAGCAGGCTCGTCAGGTTTCACCAGCTCAATGCCGATCATCAGACCCAGACCCCGCACGTTGCCGATAACCGGGTAGCGCTGCTGCAGCTCGCCCAGTTTGCCTTTCAGCCATTCGCCCTGTGCCGCGACTTTGTCAGCGATGTTGTTGTCTTTCAGCAGCTTCAGCGTGGTCAGGCCGGTAGCCATCGCCAGCTGGTTGCCACGGAAGGTGCCGGTGTGGTGACCCGGAGACCAGGCGTCGAACTCTTTCTTAATGCCCAGTACCGCCAGTGGCAGACCGCCGCCGACCGCTTTGGACATTACGATGATGTCTGGCTCGATACCCGCGTGCTCAAAGGCGAAGAATTTACCGGTACGGGCAATACCCGCCTGGACTTCGTCGATGATCAGCAGAATGCCGTGCTCTTTGGTCACTTTGCGGATGCGCTGCAGCCACTCAGCCGGTGCCGGGTTAACCCCGCCTTCACCCTGAACCGCTTCCAGAATCACCGCCGCAGGTTTGCGAACGCCGCTTTCAACGTCATTGATCAGGTTTTCGAAGTAGTAGGTCAACGCTTTCACGCCCGCTTCACCGCCAATACCCAGCGGGCAGCGATAAAGGTGCGGATAAGGCATGAACTGCACTTCCGGCATCATGCCGTCTACGGCTTCTTTCGGTGACAGGTTGCCGGTGACCGACAGCGCGCCGTGGGTCATACCGTGATAGGCACCTGAGAAGCTGATGATACCGGAACGGCCGGTGTGCTTTTTCGCCAGTTTCAGCGCCGCTTCAACGGCATCTGCGCCGGACGGACCGGTAAACTGCAGGCAGTACTCTTTGCCCTGACCCGGTAATAACGAGAGCAGGTATTCAGAGAACTCATCCTTTAACGGCGTAGTTAAATCGAGAGTATGTAACGGCAAGCCGCTGGTAATGACATGTTGAATGCTCTGCAGAACGTCTGGATGGTTATGACCCAACGCCAGCGTTCCGGCACCGGCAAGACAGTCGAGATACTGATTATTCTCGACGTCGGTGATCCAGACACCCTGAGCTTTCGCAATCGCGAACGGCAATTTGCGAGGATAACTTCGAACGTTTGATTCAAATTCAGCCTGACGGGCTAAATAGGTTTCGTTGGTTGCGTTTAAGTTCTGTGCATTCAAACTATCAATACGGACTTTATCCGTCATCATATCTCTCCTACAACCGGGACGGGCGTAGCGTCACAGTTGAATAAATGAATTAAAATGGGTGGCTATGTGTAAAGCGCGGCCAATATAGGTGTTTTTCAGGTCCGACTCAATGATTAATTTTGTCGGCAGATAACACATTCTTTGCTATAGGAATCAATCAGTTGGTGGGTTTATGACCGCATGCATTATTGCCGCTACGCTAATGGCTTTCTAATAAATGGCGTAAAAACACCAGCTTACCCGTTTCACCAGGCGCCAAGTCAATGATTATAATCTGTGTAAACAGCTGTTTCCGGCGAAAAACGCTATCAAAAAGGGGGCTTTTCAGACGTAAAAAGCATAAGTCAGCTTAACTGACGAACTCGCATTTATAGCCGCTTAAAACTGCACGCTAATTAAAACAATAAACCTTTCTTTAACATTTAATTAATACATGGCGAAAGGTAAACCGTATTAAGCGGGATTAACGGCATGGCCCCAGGGCAAATTCAACAAACTGGTCGAGGTCTGTCATGGCTTCGCGAGCTTTGGACTCTGAAGGATTTATGGTCAGCAAATCCGCATAGCCGTTCAGCATGGCGCTGATTTGCCTGGCGGTGCGGGGAACATCATCACATCGCAGCGTGCCGTCGGTGACACCGTCACGAATTATCCCCTCCATCAGTGCCTGCCACACTTCAGTCATCTCTTCAGCCAGTGCAGCATAAGCAGCATTGTGCGCTGCCGTCTGCCAGAAAGAGGCGTAGAGCTGCCAGGTGGCATCCGGCGCACTCGGCAGATGGCTTTCAAACAGGGTATGCAGCCGCTGACGCGGTGTGAGCACGGCCAGTGTGTCGGCAAAACTTTCAAAATCGACCCGCATAAAGCGTTCCAGCGCCGCCAGGCAGAGTGTCTGCCAGTTGCTGAAGTAGTGGTAAATATGACTGCGTGAAATACCTACCGACTCGGTGAGTTCACGGGTGGTCACTTTTTCGATCCCTTTCTCAATAAACAGCACTATCGCTGCATCCAGGATTTTGGTTCTTAATACTTCAGCCGACTCTTTCATTATTCTCTCTATCACTGCCACGTTGACTTTGAGCAACTGCTCAAATAGACTGCTTTTCGTACTTGAGCAACCGCTCAAGAGTGACTCTATCAGAAACAGAAACTATGTCTTCCTCAAAAACGATCCTGCCCGTTGCGGCTCCCCGCAGCGCTATTCTGACATTAAAAATGCTTGGCCGCCGCCATAGCCGCAAGCTATTCCTCACGCTGCTGCTGGTGGTGGCGGAAAACGTCATGTATCTGCTTTATCCGCTGCTGGCGGGCTTCGCTATCAACGCCATACTCTCCGGCAGGACCTGGCATGCGGTGCTCTATGCGGCGATGGTCTTTACCATGTGGGCCATCGGCGCAGCGCGGCGCAGTGTCGATACCCGTACTTTTGCCCGCATCTATGCTGAGCTGGCCGTGCCGGTGATTGTGGCACAGCGCAATGAAAAACAGAGCGCGTCGACGATTGCTGCGCGGGTGGCGCTGTCTCGCGAGTTTGTCGACTTTTTCGAGAAGCATCTGCCGGTGCTGATTACTTCGCTGGCGTCAATGACCGGTGCGGCAGTGATGCTGCTGGCTATCGAGTTCTGGACCGGCGCAGGCTGTCTGGCGATCCTGCTGTTCTTCGCCTGTTTCCTGCCGGGATTTACCCGCAAGAACGATGCGCTGTTTGGCCGTCTTAACAACCGGCTGGAGAAAGAGGTGAGCTTTGTCAGCAACGCGAACGCCGCGTCACTAGGCCGCCACTATGGCGTGCTGGCCAGTCTGCGGATCCGCCTCTCGGATCGGGAAGCGTGCGGCTATCTGGCCATCGGTAGCGTGGCGGCACTGCTGTTCGCAGTCACCATCGCGGTGATGTCGGGCCGTGGCGGCACCAATGCCGGTCATATCTATTCGGTGATGACCTATATGTGGATGTTTGCGATGAGTCTGGATGATGGCCCTCAGCTGCTGGAGAAATATTCACAGCTCAAAGACATTGGCCGTCGGGTAAATACCGGCACGCACTGATTTGCCGATCTCTGGTACAAAGCTGAAGCAACCCCCGAGTTCCCGGCGGCTGTTGAGATAAAGCGCCAGAATCCGGCACCGCAACGCCCGCGGGAGCTGGGTTAATAATCCAGTTCACCCGGGGTAAAGGCTCTGAATGCGTTATCGGACGGTATATAGCCCAGCACCTCGCGCGTCTGTGTCAGATCAAAGCGTTTAAAGCGGTTATCGGAAATGCCGTAGCCAATAAAGAAGGTAATGTTCTCTGCCTCGACAGCGCCGGTCAGCAAGCGGACGGCATCATCCGGACTCAGCCAGGCGCTGTAATCCCGCGCCGTGTGCTGGCTGTTATCCAGTTTTGCTTCAAACGCTCCGATTCTCAGTGCCACGCAGCTCAGACCGTGCTGGCTGGCATAGAAAGCGCAAAGGGCTTCCCCAAAGCATTTAGTGACGCCATACAGATTTGCAGGACAGACAGCCATGCCGGGATGTATCTGAACATCTGTCGGATAGCCTTCAATGGTCTGCGCACTGCTGGCAAACACCAGACGACGACAGCGATGCTCTGCGGCTGCCTTCAGTAACCAGGTGGTGGAGAGAATGTTCGCGGGCAGCAGAACGTCGAAACTGGCCTGTGCATCAGGGATACCGGCGAGGTGGATGACGGTATCGACAGATTCGTCTGACAGTAAGCTCGCTGCCGCATCCGGTTGCGACAAATCCGCTGCGATAAACCGATGCGGGGCAGAGATCGCATAGTCGGGCTCCCGCACATCCGTCAGGATAAAACGATAGCGACTCTGGGTGGCTGCGAAGAAGGTCCGGCCGATGCGTCCGCTGGCACCGGTAAGAAAAATCACTCTGGTCGTCATCTGCTGATTCCTGTTCAGTAACCTGTTAAATAAAGACGCGTTAACCGGTCAGTTAAGCAGACATTCCCGACTTAAGCCTGCCTGGTCTCTCTGGATTGTGAGCGGGCACAGAGTGATTCGTTCCTGACCAGTACAGTGGAAGCCTGCCGCTGGCACAGACTTAACTGTGCGTCAGATCACAAAATGGGTTGCTTAGCGCGGCATGACTTTCTATAGTCAAACCGCTTCATCCGGACGGGAACACGTTCTGCTTTCTCCCGCCGGCTCACGTCAGCTTTTCAGTTCAGGCCATTGGGAATCAATTTTGTTAAGAAAAAATCATAAAACCGACGATGCCGGCTTTATCCGCTGGGCATTACTCGCTCTGGCGCTGGGCGGCTTTGGTATCGGAACCGGTGAATTCATCATGATGGGCCTGCTGCCCGATGTTTCACGCTCTCTGGCGATCACCGAACCGCAGGCGGGCAACGCCATCGCCAGTTACGCGCTGGGTGTGGTGGTGGGCGCACCGTTTATTGCCGTCCTGGCAGCGCGGATGGCGCGTAAATTGCTGCTGCTGATCCTGATGGCGCTGTTCAGCATCGGTAATGTCGCCAGCGCAATGGCCGACAGCTATCACGGGCTGCTAATTGCGCGCTTTCTGACCGGGCTGCCGCACGGCGCTTATTTTGGCGTGGCCTCCCTGGTGGCGGCTTCATTGGTACCGCCTGAACGGCGCGGCCGCGCGCTGGCGTCTCTGATGCTGGGCCTGACCGTCGCGACGCTGATTGGCGTGCCGCTGGGCTCCTGGATTGGGCAGCTATTCAGCTGGCACGTGGTATTCACCTTTGTGGGCGCGATTGGTCTTCTGACCTGCCTGCTGATTGGTCGCTATGTGCCTTACACGCCAGGCGATGCGGATGCACATCCGATGCGCGAACTGGGTGCGCTGAAAAACCCGCAGGTGCTGCTGACCCTGCTGGTGGGCGCGGTCGGCTTTGGCGGCATGTTCGCGATCTTCAGTTACATCGCGCCGACGCTGATTAATATCGCTGGCATCTCTCCTTCACTCATCCCATGGGCGATGGTGGCGTTTGGACTGGGAATGATCATCGGTAATCTGGTCGGTGGCCGTCTGGCTGATGGTGCGGTGCTCAACATTATTGGCTGGACGCTGTTATGGAACGTGCTGGTGATGCTGGCCTTCCCGGTACTGGTTCAGCATGTGGCCACCGGACTGCTGGCGACCTTCCTGATTGGCTCCTGCTCGGTGCTGCTGCCGTCGTTACAGATTCGCCTGATGGATGTCGCCAATGATTCACAAACGCTGGCGGCTGCAATGAACCATTCGGCGTTGAATATCGCCAATGCGATGGGCGCTTATCTCGGTGGCCTGACGGTGTCGCTGGGCTATGGCTGGATCTCCACAGCCTGGGTCGGCGTGGCGCTGGGTGTGGCCGGTCTGATGGTGTTTGTAATGACGGCGCGCCATGCTGCGCGTCAGCAGGTACAGCCAGCCTGACCGAAATAGTGCAGGGCGCAGCGACAGACATGGCCGCTGCGCCGCATTTGCCCGGACCTGAGGTATTATTTTTTTTGCAACGCTAATCACGTCGTTTTAATTAATCAGACCATTCAGCAATCATTATCCATCCGACAGCCCTGAAAATTGAAAAGGCTTTAAAAATCAATCAGGGCGCTCCGGACGTCTGGATGTTAAAATTAAATTAAAATAATGTTTGCTTAAGTCGCTCAGGCATGACTTAATAGCGACCTCGGTTTGGAACACAGACCTTATCAAAGCAGTTTTAGTAAAGCAGTCCTCAGTGCAAGCGATATCTCAAGATACCCCTTCTTCATGAGTCTCCTCCTAAAATCCTGGTAAGTAACCTTCTGGAAGACAGGCCATCTTCGCCACTTGTGGCTCATAAATTAAGGAAATATCGATGTCTAATAAAATGACTGGTTTAGTAAAATGGTTTGACGCGGGTAAAGGCTTCGGTTTTATCTCTCCTCAGGACGGCAGCAAAGATGTATTCGTACATTTCTCTGCAATCCAGAGCAACGATTATAAAACTCTGGACGAAGGCCAGCAGGTCGAATTCACTATTGAAAACGGCGCTAAAGGTCCTTCAGCGGCAAACGTAGTTCCTATGTAAGCCTCTGTTATCAATGACGCTTACAATCGCGATGACGGCAATAGCCTGAGCAGATAAGCCTGAATTGATAATAATAAAACCCGCCTTGTGCGGGTTTTTTGCGTTTATGCCTGGCTGAATATATGCGCGATGTCTTCGTCCGCGACAGCGTTTCGCGCGGGCCAGTCTCAGACTGAGCCTGTTCATCTTAAGCTTGCGATCAGCCACTGCTGCAATTCTGTCAGCTCCGCCTGCTGTGCCGGAAAATCGGCAACCAGCTGACTCAGCACGTGCTCCAGTGCATCGGGCCGGTAAGTGACGTTCTGCATTCGCTGGGCCAGCGCTTCGAGCGGTGCGGGATTGAGGCTGTCGCTGAAAATCTGACAGCGGCTGATCACGCCGCGTTCGACATCGAAGTGAATCTCCACACCGCCCCAGACGAAACGCTGGTCCAGCAAATGCGAGAAGTCAGGTGCCTGACCGAAATTCCACTCCCAGCTACTCTGCTTTGCGAACTGCTCAGTGAATCCAGGCAGGTCGGGCAGTGCGTCGGGAGAGATCATCTCCGGCTCACACTGCTCGCCGAAATGTTCAAAAAAAGCGTCCGTCACCGCGGAGCAGATCGTCTGATAGCTGATACCCGGCGTTAACTCCGTCAGGTTGGCGACCCTGGCGCGCACTGACGTAATCCCTTTGGCCTGTAGTTTCTTCACATCAGGATTAAGGTAATCTGCCAGCCGGGAAAGATCGGCATCCATCAAAATAGTGCCGTGATGAAAACCGCGATCGGGTGTTTCACGGTAGGCGGAACCTGAGATTTTGCGCAGCCCGTCAGCGGTGTTCACCACTAAATCGTTACGGCCGGATGCTTCCGCCGGAACGCCCAGCGCATTCAGCGCGCTCAGGATAATGGCAGTTGAAACGCTTTTATCGTATTCCGGCTTGCCTGCCATAAAGGTGAAACAACAGTTGCCGAGATCGTGAAACACCGCGCCACCGCCGCTGCTGCGACGCGCCAGACGGATGCCATCTTCCGCCATGCGCCGGGTGTTGCACTCTTTCCACGGATTTTGC
Organism: Pantoea sp. 9140; assembly: GCF_000745295.1. Classification (NCBI taxonomy): domain Bacteria; kingdom Pseudomonadati; phylum Pseudomonadota; class Gammaproteobacteria; order Enterobacterales; family Erwiniaceae; genus Pantoea; species Pantoea sp. 9140. The sequence goes on from NZ_JQNO01000002.1 coordinate 382,316, forward strand.
GCCCGCCCAATCACCACCGCTTCCGCATTCCGCCACAGGAACAGCACCCGCTGGGTGGCGGGCATCTGCCGGAAAATGCACTCTTCAACGGCCAGGTTAAACCAGGGATCACTGGATTCCGATAACAGTAAACGCAGCGTGGACATCATTAACTCCCGTTCCATATGAGAAGCGGCCCATAAAACAGGGCAGAACGCAGAAGTCTACCAGCACGAATACGGACCCACATGCCTCTTCATGCCGTGATGCGGCGGCAAAAAAAGATAATCTGCTGTCTGCGGCGCAATCACGGCAGATTGCTGCACAGCATTGTGCCAGTATGTTGTCTGAGTCTGCTGATTTTACTGCTTATTTTCCCCACTGAGATTAAAAACCTTATGAACGCGTCCGCTGGCATAGCGATGAAGATCACAGCTGCGTTGAGCTCCACGCTGATGCTGGCCTGTGTAAAAGGACTGGATGGCGCAATCCCGGTCGGCGAAGTGATCTTTTTCCGCTCTGTGCTGGCACTGGTCCCGCTGCTTATCTGGCTGCGTTTCCAGGGCAGCGTGCTGGAGGGTATTCGCACCCGTAATATTCGCGGGCATTTTGTGCGCGGGCTGGCCGGAACCGGCGGCCTCTATTTCAGCTATCTGTCGCTGCTCTACATCTCACTGACCGACGCCACCGCGATTAACTATGCCGCGCCGCTGTTTACCGTGCTGCTGGCGGCACTGCTGCTGCGTGAAAAAGTGCGGCACCATCGCTGGGTGGCGGTCTTTACCGGTTTCAGCGGCATTCTGGTGATGTTTTCCGGGCATCTTTCGCTGACGCAGTCGGCGTCATTCTCGCTCTCCGCGTCGGCGGGCATTCTGCTGGCGCTGATGGCAGCTTTCTGTACCGCCTGCGCACTGGTCCAGATTCGGTTTCTTAACGGCAAAGAGAAGCCGGGTGCCATCGCCTTCTGGTTCGCCGTCACCACAGCGTTAACGTCGCTGATCACGCTGCCGGGCGGCTGGAAAGTGCCGCACGGTAATCAGGTAGCGCTACTGATAGGCTGCGGGCTGCTGGGCGGAATCACGCAGATTCTGATGACCCTGAGCCTGCGGTACGCCGAAGCCTCGCTGCTGGCGCCGTTCGATTACACCACGCTGATCTGGTCTGTCGCGGTGGGATATCTGTTGCTGGGTAACCTGCCGACTACCACTACGGTCATCGGTGCGGTTCTGGTGGTGTGCGGCGGCCTCTATTCAGTGCTTTATGAGCGCTACCGTTTTCGTAAAGCGCGGGTAGCGGATATCACGACCTGAGCAGATGTCACATCACCATGCTGAATAACGAAAAGATGATAACGTACTGTTACCAGTTTGTGATCGCGGCGAAAGAATGAATGCTTGTAATCGATTACTTTTAAATCCGGCTGAAAGTAATCGATTACTTATTCGTGAGGTTCTCATGATTGCAACGGTGCAGGTGAGTGCTGGTCAGCGGGTGCAGCATAAGCTGCTGGTGCCGCGCCTCTCTCTGATGATGTTTATGCAGTTCTTTATCTGGGGCAGCTGGTCGGTAACGCTGGGGCTGGTGATGACTCGTCACAATATGCCGTTGCTGATTGGGGATGCGTTTTCAGCCGGGCCTATTGCGTCAATTCTCTCGCCGTTTGTGCTCGGTATGCTGGTGGACCGCTTCTTTCCCTCGCAGAAAGTGATGGCCGTGATGAATCTGGCGGGTGCAGCGATTCTCTGGTTCGTGCCGCAGGCACTGATCGCAGAGAACGGCGCGTTGCTAATCGCCCTGTTATTTGGCTATACGCTCTGCTTTATGCCGACGCTGGCGCTCTCGAATAACATCGCCTTTCACAGTCTCGCCAGCAGTGAGAAGAGTTTCCCTATTGTCAGGGTCTTCGGCACCATCGGCTGGATCGTCGCGGGGATCTTTATCGGCGTGACCGGCATTGCGGACAGCGTCGTGGTGTTCCAGCTGGCGGCACTCTGTTCGGTCCTGCTGGCCATTTATAGCCTGACGCTGCCTCACACCCCGGCACCGGCTAAAGGTTTACCGTTAAAAGTCCGCGATCTCTTCTGCGCCGACGCCTTCGCCTTGCTGCGGCTGCGTCATTTCATGGTCTTTGCGCTGTGCGCCACCCTGATCTCCATTCCGCTCGGCACCTACTACGCGTTTACGGCCTCCTGGCTGGCGGATGCCGGTATCCGCGAAGTCAGCACGCTGATGTCGCTGGGCCAGATGTCTGAAATTGCCTTCATGCTGATCATCCCGCTGCTGTTTCGTCGCCTGGGTGTGAAGTACATGCTGCTGATTGGGATGACGGCGTGGTTTGTTCGCTATGCCCTGTTTGCGCTGGGCTTGAGTGATGAAACGCGCACGCTGATCTACCTCGGCATTCTGCTGCATGGTGTCTGCTATGACTTCTTCTTCGTAGTGGGATTTATTTACACCGATCGGATTGCCGGTGAAAAGGTAAAAGGGCAGGCGCAGAGCATGGTGGTGATGTTCACATACGGCATAGGCATGCTGCTGGGGTCGCAAATCTCCGGCGCACTCTACAACCATCTGGTGGCAGGTCACGCCAGCGCGCAGAGCTGGGCAATCTTCTGGTGGATCCCTGCGGTTGCCGCTGCGCTGATTGCGATTATCTTCTTCTTCTCGTTTAAATACCGTGATTAGGCGGTAGCGAAAAACAGGAGCTACTGATGAAAACAGTTAAGGGACCGGGCATCTTCCTGTCGCAGTTTATCACCTCGCAGCCGCCGTTTAATTCGCTGGCGGGTCTGGCGGAGTGGGCCGCCGCGCTGGGATATCGGGCGCTGCAGATCCCCTGCCATCAGCCCGCTATTTTCGATCTTGAAAAGGCAGCGGTCAGCCAGACTTATTGCGATGATGTCCGGGGAATGCTGGCCGGTTTCGGACTGGAGATCAGCGAGCTGTCTACCCATCTTGAAGGGCAGCTGGTGGCGGTGAACCCGTTATACGACCTCGCATTTGATAATTTTGCGCCAGCAACACTGCGGGGCGATCCCGCCCGGCGCACCGACTGGGCTATCGCCGCCCTGAAGCGTGCGGCGGCGGCCTCGGAAAAACTCGGTCTGCGCGCACACGCGACGTTTTCCGGCTCGCTTGCGTGGCCCTGGTTCTATCCCTGGCCGCCGCACCATGAAGCGCTGTTCGACGAGGCATTTACCGAACTGGCCCGGCGCTGGCTGCCGGTACTGGATGTGTTTGACCATCACGGCGTTGACCTGTGCTATGAGATTCATCCCGGCGAAGACCTGCATGACGGTGTCACGTTTGAGCGTTTCCTGACGGAGGTGAATCACCATCCGCGCTGCAACATTCTGTTTGACCCCAGCCATCTGCTGCTGCAACACATCGACTATCTGCAGTTCATTGACCTCTACCATCCGCGTATCAAAGCCTTTCACGTTAAGGATGCTGAATATCAGCTTAACGGGCGCAGCGGCGTCTATGGCGGTTATCAGCCCTGGCTGGCCCGTGCCGGACGCTTTCGCTCGCCGGGCGACGGGCAGATCGACTTCAGTGGTATCTTCAGCAAGCTGGCGCAGTATGACTATGACGGCTGGGCGGTACTGGAGTGGGAGTGCTGCCTGAAGGAGGGCGAAACCGGGGCGCGTGAAGGTGCAGCGTTTATCCGTCGCCATATTATTCCCGTGGCTGACCGCGCGTTTGATGATTTTGCGTTAGCAGAGAACGCCCCATCGGTACGCCACCAGTTGGGACTGGATCGCAACGCCTGAAATGGCGGTGTGGATTCAGCGGATGAGTGGTGAGGCGACTTTGATCGTATCAAAACAGAGGGATCTTTATGTCTGTTCAGAAAATCGCCCGGATGGCGGGTGTTTCAGTTGCCACGGTTTCCAGGGTGCTGAATAACAGCGACAGCGTAAAACCAGCTAATCGTCAGAAGGTGCTCGCGGCTATCGATGAGAGCCATTATCAGCCAAACCTGCTGGCTCGCCAGCTGCGCACGGCGCGCAGCTCAATGATTCTGGTGCTGGTTTCAGATATCTCTAACCCGTTCTGCGCCGAGGTGGTTAAAGGCATAGAGGCGCACGCCGAGAAAAATGGCTATCGCATCCTGCTGTGCAACTCGGGCGCGGAGATAGAGCGTTCACGCTCCAGCCTGCAACTGCTCTCCGGCAAAATGGTGGATGGCATCATTACGATGGATGCCTTCAGCAAGCTGCCGGAGCTGAGTCAGCTGATAGGCGCGGCCCCCTGGGTTCAGTGCGCCGAACATGATGACACCGGCCAGGTCTCCTGCGTCGGTATTGACGATGATGTCGCTGTGCAGTCCGTGGTGCAGTTCCTTGCGGCGCGGGGACGTCAGCGCATCGCGTTAATCAATCACGACCTCCGCTACCGATATGCCCGTCTGCGTCAGCAGGGCTACACCCGCCAGCTCAAAGAACAGCACCTGACCTGGCAGGCGATTGCCTGTGCCAGCGAATTAAGCTTCAGCGCCGGAAAAGCGGCAATGGAACAATTGCTGGCGGACGAAACCGTTCCTGACGCGGTGTTTGCCGTGTCTGATACGCTTGCCGCTGGTGCCATGACGGCGATTCAGCAGGCGGGGTTACGGATACCCGATGATATCGCCGTGGTGGGGTTTGACGGCAGCGAACTGGCTGAAATGGTCTCACCGCCACTGACAACGCTGGCGCAGCCCTCAAAGGAGATAGGCCGTCGGGCCTGTGAACTGGTGTTGCAGAAAATCATGTGTCCCGATGCGCCTTCACAATGCGTGATCATACCGGGTGAGCTGGTGGTGCGGGGCAGCAGCTAAACACGCGGCTCGCCTGCCATTCCTCCGTTTAACCACGCCTCTATTGTCCACCAAAAAGCGACAGTGATTGCCATTTAACGCCATTGTGTGACTCTCTGGTTTACTTATATGCTGTTTCCATCGAAGGGCATTCGCACTTCCCGAATCAACGAAGGGGCAGAATATGATTGAGCAAAGATTGTCAGAGCAACGTGGCGTGGGCGATCACGGCTGGCTGAATTCACGTCACACCTTCTCTTTTGCAAACTACTGGGACCCAAAACAGGCGGGCTTCTCCGATCTGCTGGTGATCAATGATGATCGTGTCGCTAAAGGACGTGGTTTTGGTGCGCATCCGCACAGCAATATGGAGATCATCTCTTATGTGCTGGAAGGCGCGCTGGAGCACAAAGACTCAATGGGTACCGGCTCGGTGATTGTTCCCGGCGATGTGCAACTGATGAGTGCGGGCAGTGGTGTGACCCACAGTGAGTTCAACCACTCAGGTACTGAGGGCGTGCATTTCCTGCAAATCTGGGTGGTGCCTGCTGAGAAGAACACGCCGCCAGGTTACCAGCAGATCTCCGTCAGCGAAGCGGATAAACGCGGTAATCTGCGACTGATCATTTCGCCAGAGGGTGAAAACGGGGCGCTGCGGGTGCGTCAGGATATTCGCATCTATGCGGGACTGTTCCAGGGCGATGAGCAGCAGACGATCACGCTGCCGGACGATCGCTACGCCTATATTCATGTGGCGCGGGGCAGTGTCCGGGTCAATGGCCTGCAGTTTAATGCCGGAGACGGCGCGCGGGTCCGTGATGAGAAAACGCTGTCGTTCAGTCACGGTGACGGGGCAGAAGTGCTGTTATTCGATCTGCGTCCGAATGAAGTGAATCATCCAACCCGTTAAAATGAAAACTGCGCGGCTTTCACCGCGCAGTTTTTTTTTCATCACTGCGCGTTAAGAAACGCCAGCAGATCCTGATTCAGCTGATCCTGATGCGTTACCGCGAAACCATGCGGCGCATTGTCATAGACCTTGAGTTCAGCACCCTCAATCATCTCCGCCGCCACTTTGCCGGTGGATTCAAACGGCACGATCTGGTCGTTGCTGCCATGAATCACCAGCGTCGGCACATTCACTTTCGCGACGTCAGCACGGAAATCGGTTTCCGCAAACGCGGTAACGCAGTCCACGGTACTTTTTAGCGAGGCCAGCAGCGCGATGTTCAGCGTCTGCGTCATCACGCCATCTGAAACGGTCTGTCCGGCGTTAGTACCATAAAACGGTGTGGCGAACTCTTTGATAAACTGCGCACGATCTTTGAGCAGACCCTCACGAATTCCCTCGAATACCGACATATCGACACCCTGCGGGTAGTCTGCCGTTTTGCCAAAGATGGGCGTAACGGCACCCAGCAGCACCAGCGCCGCGACGCGATCGCTGCCGTAACTGCCGATGTAGCGCGTAACGTCGCCGCCACCCATGGAGAAGCCCACCAGCGTCACGTTTTGCAGGTCAAGATGGGTGATCAGGTCATTAATATCCGAGGCGAAGGTATCGTAGTCGTTACCGATCCAGGGCTGATCGGAGCGACCAAAACCACGACGGTCAAATGCAATAACCCGATAGCCGTTATCAGCCAGGAATTTCATCTGGCTGTCCCACATATCGGCATCCAGCGGCCAGCCGTGGCTGAACAACACAGGTTTACCGGTACCCCAGTCCTTGAAGTAGATTTGTGTGCCGTCGGTCGTTTTAAAGGTGCTCATGGTATTGCCCTCTGTATGACGTGATGGATAAAAAGTTGGTGTTACGCCAGTCACACTGGCGCCACCAGATAGCGAACCTCGGGTGAGCACTCGCCCTGATGAAAAGCGAAAACCCGCCGCTCTATTTTTTTGTCGTTGATAGTGTAGCGCTCTTTCTGACGCAGATGCTCGACCCAGGAGCCGACCACAAACGTCTCAACGAAAATGCCGGGCTGCAGGATATCTTCATAAAGTGACCAGTTGATGGCGCCACCGCGGCGTCTGACCCGTCGCATATCCTGCATGCAGACGGTAAAAGCGTGTGCATCATCAATAGTAATCCGGTATTCGTAATTCACCATAACCGGCCCGCGTTCGTGACGAATATCCAGCACAGGTGCATTGACGCCGTCACCGATCATGTCGAGATTAAGATCGGGATCCTGATCAAGTCGCCAGCGCCAGACGGTGCTGCTGGCCAGCACCATACCCAGCGCCGCGATACAGAGCGACAGCGGAATGCTGAAGTGCGACGCGAGCTGTCCCCAGAGTGCGCTGCCTGCGGTCATAGAGCCAAAGAAGACCGTCAGATAAACCGCCAGCGCACGCGCTTTGACCCATTTCGCCGCGCTGCGCTGTGCGCCGAGATTCAGCGTTGAGAGCACCGCTATCCAGGCGAAGCCGGTAAAGAACTCAAACGCATTCAGCAGCCAGAAGTGCCGCACAAAAGCCAGCGCCAGCATAGTCAGGGCAAAGATCAGACTGGCGAGCACCATCAGGCGATCGGAGCTCAGGCGACGACGCAGACGCGGCAGCAGTACTGCACCGGTAATCGCGCCGACACCGATGCAGGCCAGCATGATGCCGTAGCCACCAGGGCCAAGGCCGAGCTCTCGACGCGCCACCAGCGGCAGTAAAGCCCAGCCTGCGCTGCCAGACAGAAAGAACGCGAAGGTCCGCACCAGCACGTTACGCAGAACCGGTGCCGCATGCACGTAGCGCAGACCGGCACGCACCGCCGGGAAGAAATGCTCCGGCGGGAGGCGCTGCACACTCGGCTCCGCTTTCCAGCGCCAGAGCACCCAGGCGACGCCCAGCACCGACAACGCATTGAGCAGGAAGACCATCCAGGGGCCGGTGAATGAGAGGATCAGGCCGCCCAGCGCCGGACCGATGGCGCGACTGATATTAATGCCGAGCGAGTTAAGCGCAATGGCGGCCCCCAGCTCCGGTTTGGTCACCAGATCCGGCACGATCGCCTGGAAGGGCGGTGAACTCATGGCGGCACCCGCGCTCAGCAAAAAAGCTGCGCCCAGCAGCACCTCAGGTGTCACATGGCCGGTCCAGGCCAGCACCGTCAGCCCGGCCGCGGCGATAAAGGTCCAGAGCTGGGAAAACAGCAGATATTTGCGGCGGTCAACGATATCCGCCATCACGCCCGAGGGCAGCGCGAACAGAAACATCGGCAGACTGCTGGCTGCCTGTACCAGCGCCACGGCCAGCGGGTCGGCACTCAGCGTCAGCATGCTCCAGTTCACGCCCACATCGTTCATCCAGGAGCCGATATTGGAGACCACGGTGGCGATCCACAACATGCGGAACACCGGCTGTCGCAGTGGCTGTAGCGGTGAAACCTCACCTGAAGTCGTCTCAGGCGGTTCCTGATCGAGCTGGTGGATATCATTAACCTGTGCCATAACGTCTCCCCTGAGGTTTTGTCGCGCCGATGCACCAGCCGCCAGGCCCGGTCAGCGCCAGCGTGGTAAAGATAATCAGCAGCAGCCAGCCGAACTGGCCTTCAGTCAGTGACCAGCCAGGGTGAACCACCAGCATCGCCACCAGCAGCACCGCGATGATCGGCAGGCAGGCAATCCGGGTTCCCCAGCCGATGATAATAAAAACCGGGCAGATGACTTCCGCCACGATCGCCGGCAGCAGGCTCATCATCGGTCCCAGCCCGAAGGGATCTTCGATTCGCGTCAGTTCTTCGCTGAAATGGAGAATTTTCGGCAACCCATGCACCTGCAACAGCAGCAGGCTGCCGGTCAGGCGCAGGAAGAACAGCCCCGCGTTGATGCGGGGCGAAAGAGCAATAGCGCTATTCATGATTAAAACGCGAAGCAGCTGCAGCCGAGCGCGCCCCAGAAGGCGTTATCTTCGGCGACCGGCACGCTGGAACCCCGCGCAATCTCATGCGAGTGTTGATGAACCCCACACGGACCGCTGCAGTGGTGGACGGCGGGCATCATGCCTGCCCGGCTCTGCGCAACCGGCGGGGCGCTGCGATAGTGACCCGGCACGTTTACCACTGGCGACCACTCAGGCAGGACCGGAATCGCGGGCGGTGCATCCGCGCTGAACGAACCAGCGGCATAGACAATATTGCCATTCACCACGGTCAGCACCGACTCAATGCCTTTGATTTCTTCTTCCGGCACGCTGAAGAAGTCCTTGCTCAGCACCGCCAGATCCGCCAGTTGCCCGATTTTTATCTGGCCTTTTTTACCCTGTTCACTGGAGAACCAGGCGCTGCCCTGGGTCCAGAGCATCAGCGCCGTTTCGCGGTCAGGGCGGGCACTGACGTCATACATCTGCATGCCGCCCACGGTGCGACCGGAAACCAGCCAGTAGAGTGCGGTCCAGGGGTTGTAGCTGGCGACGCGGGTCGCATCGGTGCCAAGGCCGACCGGAACGCCGGTCTCCAGCATTTTCTGCACCGGCGGCGTGTGGCGGGTGGCTTCGATGCCGTAGCGCTCAGCAAAGTATTCCCCCTGAAACGCCATGCGGTGCTGCACGGCAATGCCACCGCCCAGCTCTTTAATACGATCGATATTGCGCTGAGTGACCGTTTCCGCGTGGTCAAAGAACCAGTGCAGGCCATTAAACGGAATATCGCGGTTGACCTTCTCGAAGACATCCAGCATCCGGCTGATCGACTCGTCATAGGTCGCATGCAGGCGAAATGGCCAGCGATGCTCCACCAGATGCCGCACCACGCGCTCCAGCTCATCTTCCATACCGGGCGCCAGGTCGGGACGCGGCTCCAGGAAATCTTCGAAGTCAGCTGCCGAGAAGACCAGCATTTCACCTGCGCCGTTGTGACGGAAATAGTCGCTGCCCTGGCCTGGCGTCAGCATGTCCGTCCACTTCTCAAAATCTTCCAGTTCATGCCCCGGACGCTGCGTGAAGAGGTTGTAGGCGATACGCAGCGTCATCTGTTTTTTCTGATGCAGCTCAGCGATCACTTCGTAATCTTCAGGATAGTTCTGGAAGCCGCCGCCGGCGTCAATCGCGCTGGTCAGGCCCAGACGGTTCAGCTCGCGCATAAACTGACGAGTGGAGTTGATCTGCTGTTCCAGCGGCAGCTTCGGGCCTTTCGCCAGCGTGGCGTAGAGGATCATTGCATTGGGACGGGCAATCAGCAGGCCGGTGGGATTGCCGTTACTGTCGCGCTGGATTTCACCACCCGGCGGGTTCGGCGTCTCTTTGGTATAGCCAACCACTTTCAGTGCGGCGCGGTTGAGCAGGGCGCGGTCATAAAGGTGCAGCAGGAAAACCGGCGTGTCAGGGGCCGCTTCGTTGATCTCATCCAGCGTCGGCATCCGGCGCTCGGCAAACTGGAACTCGGTCCAGCCACCGACGACACGTACCCACTGCGGTGATGGAGTACGCAGCGCCTGTGTTTTCAGCATCCGCAGCGCATCGGCCACCGACGGTACACCTTCCCAGCGCAGTTCAAGGTTGTAGTTCAGCCCGCCGCGGATCAGATGCAGGTGTGAATCGTTCAGGCCCGGTACGGCGGTGTGGCCTTTAAGATCGATCACTTTAGTGCCGTCACAGTGATACTCCATCGCCTCTGCCAGCGTGCCGACCGCAACAAATTTGCCATCACGAATTGCCACGGCTTCTGCGACCGGATTGCTGCGGTCAACAGTGTGAAATTTGCCATGGGTCAGTATCAGTTCAGCTTTACCCAGCGTAACCATAGATCCTCCTCAACGGGGTTGTCCGACTCAGCGCGGGACAGGAAGTGCCGCAATAAGCAGGGCACGAATAAGCCGGATTATGGTGAGCGGGCTGAGGGATCGTCTAGTTATACAGAGGGATACCTATACCTTCGTATAGTTATACGCAGAGATAATAGTTTGCCGTGGCACGTCGCCCTACACTGCGACCAGACAGCCAGCAGCAGGACAACAAACCTGCCCTGACCGTCTTTTTGCTCCGCGCCGGTTGGCGGAAATTCCGTTACTTAACCTCTATGGGTGAACGCATGTCCAACGCAAAGCTTGAAGTCCTCACGCCACATAACAGCCAGATTATCTTCATCGACCAGCAGCCGCAGATGGCCTTTGGCGTGCAGTCGATTGACCGTCAGGTGCTGAAAAACAACACTGTTGCGCTGGCGAAGGCGGCAAAAGTCTTCAATATCCCGACCATCATTACCACGGTCGAAACCGAAAGCTTCTCCGGTCATACCTATCCGGAGCTGCTGGATGTCTTCCCTGGACAGGATATCCTGGAGCGCAGCTCGATGAACTCCTGGGATGACCAGAAAGTGCGTGATGCCCTGGCGGCGAACGGCAGGAAAAAAGTGGTGGTGTCGGGACTCTGGACAGAGGTTTGTAACAACAGCTTTGCCCTGTGTGCGATGCTGGAAGGCGACTACGAAATCTATATGGTGGCCGACGCGTCAGGCGGTACCACCAAAGAAGCGCACGACTACGCGATGCAGCGCATGATCCAGGCGGGAGTGGTGCCGGTGACCTGGCAGCAGGTGATGCTGGAGTGGCAGCGTGACTGGGCCAACCGTGATACCTACGATGCGGTGATGAATATTGCCAAAGAGCATTCAGGTGCCTATGGCATTGGTGTGGATTATGCCTACACCATGGTGCATAAAGCACCGTCTCGTCAGAAAAGCGAACACCGTACTCTGGCACCGGTTCACGCGCCGGTCCGCTAAGCGTCGCTCTGCTGATCGGCACGCGCTGCCGGTCAGCAGACGGGCATCACAGGAGTCCGGTCATGAATCCTTTACTTCTTTCCCTGACGGCAGGGGTGCTGATTGGCGTGCTGTACGGCCTGCTTAAGGTCCGTTCACCCGCTCCGCCTGCGATTGCGCTGGTGGGCCTGCTGGGAATGTTACTGGGCGGGGCGCTGGTGCAGGCGATGATACCTGCGGCGCATGCGACCGTCCTGCAGTCGCTCAGCGATCAGCCTGAAACACACCCGTTGCGGATAAGCTGAACATGTTGAAATCCTACATTATTTCTCTCACGGTGGGCCTGCTTGCCGGGGTAATCTATGCGCTGATTAACGTTAACTCCCCGGCTCCGCCGATTATTGCTCTGGTGGGGTTGTTCGGCATGCTGTTGGGTGAACAGGTCATTCCGCTGGCTAAACGTCTGCTACGCCGTCAGCCGGTGACGCTGAAGTGGTTTCGCCATGAGTGTGTGCCAAAAATCAGTGGAACACCGCCACCCGATGGCGATAACACCCCTTAAGTCCTCGCGTACCGCACGGTGAGGCGTTCCGGAGAATAACGGCATGGCGCTGTCACAGCGTATTATCATTGTTGATGATGAACGCGCGGTCCGCAGTGGACTGAGCAACCTGTTGCACTCAGACGGCTACCCGACGCGCTTATATGAGTCCGGTGAAGCACTCCTGAGCGATGACGATGCCCTTTCAGAGGCGGGCATGCTGATCATTGATGTCGGACTCAAGGGCATGTCCGGCTTTGAGCTGTTTGTTCTCCTGAAACAGCAGACAGAACTGCCCCCGGTTATTTTTATTTCGGCAGACCTGGATGACACCACCCTGTGGTATGCCATCGCCCTGGGTGCGGTCACGTTTTTGCGAAAGCCCATCGATGTTGATACGCTGCTGACACTGATCCGTTGCGAGTTATCCAGGGGAGAAGCCCGCTGATGAGTATGCTTTCGGTTAATGTCCAGGAAAGTGACGACGCAGGGATCGCGATTGACCATTTCGACACGCTGACGCCGCTGGCGCAGGATGGCTGTCTGCTCTGGATGCTGGCGCGCTGTCAGTCTGGTGAATCCATAATTATCGCCACCAGTCAAAGTGACGACGTCACCTTTCAGGCGACGCAGCGGCTCAAAAATGAGCGTGCGCTGGCAGGCTATCTTTCACCGCGCTGGGCAATCACCGCGACCGGCACCACCCGTTATCACAATCGTTATGCCCTGATTTATCCTTCGTTTCCGTTTCGAACGCTGGCTCACAATCTCGCCACGCCACCTGAACACATCGCTGACTTTCTGCAGGTTGCGTTGCAGCTTTGCTACACGCTCGGTCAGGCGCATCATCAGGGCATCGTGCATGGCGATATCAAGCCGGGCCACTTTTTTGTGACTGACGAGGGGCGCTTTCGCCTGGGCGGGTTTGGACTGGCCTCGCTGGCCGCGCAGTCGGCGGACAAAACCAGTCTGCGCGCTTCAGGCGGTACGCTGGCCTATATGTCTCCTGAGCATACCGGCCGCACGCCGCATCCGGTCAGCAGCCTCAGCGATCTCTATAGCCTGGGTGTCGTGCTGTATGAGTACCTGACCGGCAGACTGCCATTTGGCTCACCCGACGCGGGTGAAGCAGAGTGGATTCATCATCACATTGCTACTGCACCCCGGCCCGCCGATCAGGTCAGAGACGATGTGCCGCCGATGCTCTCGGTGATTCTGTTGCGTCTGCTGGCAAAGTCGCCCGCAGAGGGATATCAGACCGTGCAGGGACTGATGGCCGATCTGCGCCGCTGTCAGGCGACCCTCACTGCCGAAAATACCATTGCGCCGTTTACGCCCGGTCTGCAGGAGCGGTTCAGCAGCAGTTTCCGCCCCGAGATGCTGTTCACGCAGCATCCACAGGCGCGCGCATTACTGACCACGCTTGAGGCGGTCAACCGCAGCGGCACGCAGAGTCTGGTGATGCTGAGCGGGGCACCCGGTTCCGGGAAATCTGCCATCATCGCCTCTGCACTGAAAAACCTGCAGCACCGACAGATTCTGCTGGCCGCCAGCAAGGCCGATCAGCATTCGCCAGCCGCCCCCTATGCCGCAATCGCCTCCGCGTTTCGTACGGTCACGCTCTATCTGCTGGGTTTGTCAGCCCCGGAAGTCAGCAAATGGCGGGGGCGACTGCTGCGGTTACTGGGCGGATATACCGATTTAGCCATTGAGCTGGTGCCTGAATTAAAACAGCTGCTGAATATCCGGACACTGCCGCCCGTGGTACGCCACGCCACGGACGCCCGCGAGCAGTTTAACCAGATGGCGTGTGCGCTGATTGAGGCTTTTGCCACGCCGGGTCGCCCGCTGGTGATGCTGATTGATGATGTTCACTGGGCAGATAATGCCACGCTGCAACTGCTGGAAACGCTGATCACTCGAAGTGAACATCTGCCTTTTATGCTGGTGCTCGCTTTCCGGGAGGGCGAATCGATGCCCTGTCCGATGATTGCCGGTTTTCTGCTGCGGATCAGAGAATCCGCGGCGCGGCTTGTGGCGCTGACGCCGCAGCCGCTAAGCGTGAAAAGCATTGGCCGCTGGCTGGCGGGGAGGCTGCATACCCGTCCCGGTGGCCATCGCGAACTGGCACAGATTATTTTCGACAAAACCGGGGGCAATCCGCTCTCTGTGCAGGAGTTCTTTCGTCAGGCGGTGGACGATGGGGTCATTTACTTTCGTCAGAACCCGCTTAAATGGCATTACGACAGCCAGGCACTGATTGCGCGTCAGTACACCGACAACGTGGCAACGCTGGTGCTGAATCAGCTGGTACGGATGCCGGAGATAACACGGCAGTTGCTGAGCGATCTGGCCTGCCTGGGCGCCAGCGGCGAACTCTCCCTGATAAGTCATATCAGCGGGACGCCTGTTACACGGCTTCAGCAGCAGCTTGAACCTGCTGTCAGTGGCCGTTTTATCGCCCTGACGGGCGGCAACTACGCCTTTACCCACGATCGGGTTCACAACGCGGCATTTTTACTGCCCGACCGCCGACAGCAACAGCATCTTCACCAGCAGGCGGCGGCCTGGCTGTCAGATGCGGTGATGACGGCGGATAACAGTGAAACACTGTTCCGGGCGGTTTATCACATTGGCATGATTGCTGAACTGCCGCTGAGTGTCGCAGAGCGTGAGCGGTATTATCCGCTCTGTCTGCGCGCTGCACAGGGGGCAAAGCGTGCCGGGGACTACCTCTCGGCGCTGCGCTATCTGCGCACCGCCCAGCGGCTTAGCCAGCGGATGGTGACCGGTAATGACTTTATGCTGGGTCTGGATGAGGCAGAGTGCGAGTTTCTGCACGGTAATCTCAGCAACGCACAATCGCTCTGCACCCGACTGCTGCGTGAGCCTGGCACACTCAGTGAAAAATCCAGGGCTGCCTGTCTCTCTGCTGAAATTCATATGCGCCAGTCTGACAATCATCTGGCGCTGGAAACCGCTCTCGCCTGGCTGGCGGTCTTTGGTGAGCATTTCAACCGCAATCCGGAAGACGCAGAGATCGACGCCGCCTGGCTGTCGCTCAGGACGCGCATCGGCGACTCCCCGCAAGCGGCTTTTTCATGGCTTCCGCTGAACAATAATGCCGAAACGGAGTCGGTGCTGAACCTGATGGCCAGCACCATTTTTGTTTCCGCCTACGATTGCCCGCAGCTGCATCTGATGCTGGTCTGCCGGATGCTGGAGATGACGCTGGACCAGGGCATGACTGGGGCTTCTGCGTTTGGTCTCGCCTGGTTCAGCGTACTGACTGGCGACCGCTATCAGGCCTGGCAGTTTAGCTATGCCTGTGGCCGTGTGGCGCGTGAGCTGGTGGAAGAGCATAACTTTATCCGCTACAAAGCACGCACGCTGCTGCCACTCGATCAGGTGGGGATCTGGACACAGCCGCTGGAGGTCGCCGTGGAGTGTGCCCGCGAAAGTTTTCGCGTGGCGGTGATGCATGGCGACCGCTCTTTTGCCTGCCTCTCGCTGCGTCATCAGATCATGAATACGCTGACACGCGGCGATCACCTTGAGTCAGTGCTGACCTCCATTGAGCGTGGGCTCGCGTTTACCCGCAAATCGTATTATCCCGATGTCGAGAACGTGCTGGTGATGCAGAAGCAACTGGTGATGCAACTGCGTAACAGTAATGGATTCAGGGCAGAGGATCGTGTCACCTCTTTGCCGCTGGTGGCGGGCAGTGAGCCGGGGCCGATATCCGGCCCTAAAGCGATGGTGCGGTTCTGGGCCGGTCTCTATCGGGGAATGGCGCATTTCTTCGCGGCTGAATACCGGGAGGCGCTGCGCTGTTTTGAGGCGGTTCATCCGCTGATTAGCGCAGTGCCCGCTTATATCTATCTGATGGATTTTCATTTCTACAGCGCATTGTCACTGAGTCACCAGCCTGAAGCGGCTGACAGCAACGCGCTGCGCGGCCATCTCGATAAATTTGCTGACTGGGCAGACCTCAACCCCGCTCTGTTTGCAGACAAATATGCTCTGCTCAGGGCCGAGTGTGCGCGTCTTGATGGCAACACGGGCGAAGCGCTGCAGCAGTATGAACGGGCTATTCGTCTCTCCAGACAGGCGGGGTATCTGCACATTCATGCGCTGGCGAATCAGCTGGCAGGCCGCTGTTATAAGGCTTTGCAGCTGGATATCGCAGCAGATGCGTATATTAAAGCCGCAACAGGAAGCTGGGAGAACTGGGGTGCGCAGGCGATGGTGCGTCAGCTGGAGCAGCGCTATCCGCATCTGTCTGCGCCGCTGCAAAACAGCGCGCTGGCGACGATTCCGTTTACTCAGGATGCTGCGTTTTATGACATGGAAAGCGTGCTGACCGCCGTGCGCGCCCTGACGGAGGAGATCAACCTTGATCGGTTGATACATACCCTGATGCGAATGCTGCTGGAACGGGCCGGTGCTCAGCGCTGTCGGCTCATCCGGATTCTGGATGGCAACCTGCCGGAGACGCAGGCCTGGGCAGAGAGCATGGCAGAGGGGGTACGGGTGCAGATTGTCAAAGAGCGGCCTCTCGCCACCGACCTGCCTTTATCCGTGCTGTCAGCGGTGATCCGTACCGGTCAGGAGATACGCACCGGCAAGCCGGAGGCGTTCAGTCCCTTCAGCCAGGATCCCTATCTGGTGGCTTCGGGCGCAGCGGTGTTGTGTGTCCCGATGTTCAGGCAGGCCAACATGGTCGGGGTGCTCTATCTGGAGAATCGCCTGATGCCCGACGCGTTTACAGCTGAGCACTCCCACATCGTGAAAACCCTGAGTGCGCAGGCGGCCGTATCCCTGGAAAACGCACGGCTCTACGCGGAGCTGCTTGAGGAGAACACGCATCGGCGGCGGGTTGAGAAGCAGCTGCGAGCCAGCAAAACCTCGCTGATGCTCGGCGAGAAGATCAGCCATACCGGTACCTGGCGCTGGGAAGTGACAGAGGACATGATGATGGTCTCTGAAGAATATGGCCGTATTCTTGGCCTGCCAGCTGAACAAAAAGGGCTGTCGATGGCAGATTTTCTGACCCGCGTTCATCCCGATGATCACGCGTGCATCAGTGAACTGGTCACGCTTAGCGTCAGCCAGGGGCATAGTATGCAGGCTGAGTTCCGTGTGCTCCGGCCGGATGGGGAATGCCGCTATATCAAGGGTATCGGCGAACCAGTAGACAATTTCCCCGAGGTGAAAGAGTATTTCGGCACCATTTCGGATATCACTTTACAGCGCCAGGCAGAAGATACCGCGCGTATGGCCCAGGCGGATCTGGCTCGGGTCACACGGGCCACCACCGTCGGGCAGCTGACTGCTTCCATCGCCCACGAAATTAACCAGCCGCTGATGTCAATTGTGGCAAACGCCGGTGCCAGCCTGCGCTGGTTAAAGCGTGAGCCGTTGATGCTGGAAAATGCCAGCAGCAGTCTGAACGAGATTATTAAAGAGGGTAAACGTGCCGGAGAGATTATTCGTGGTCTGCAGGCGCTGACCCGCAATCATGAACCGAGCTTTGCGCCGGAAAACCTGCATCTGATCGCCCGTGATATTCTGGCGCTCTCACGGATCGAGCTGGAACGGCGGGGCATTTCACTGGAACTGAAACTCAAAGCGGCCAGGGCAGATATTTTCTGCGACCGCGTTCAGATTCAGCAGGTGCTGCTTAATCTGGTCATCAATGCTATCGATGCCATGTCCGATGATTTACCGCGCGCGGCCCTGCTGCGCCTCACCTCCGAGAATCCTACGGATGACACGCTGCGATTTGAGGTGCTGGATAGCGGTTGCGGATTGCCTGATGGCGTGCGTGAACGGATCTTTGAGTCGTTCTACACCACCAAGAAAAGCGGCATGGGTATGGGATTAACCATCAGTAAAGGGATCATCAAAAAGCATTGCGGAGAGTTAGGCGCCGAGAACCGGCCAGAAGGCGGCAGCCGCTTCTGGTTTACGCTGCCACTGGAATAAGCGTGCGGGCCAGCTTCAGGTGCTGGCCTTAACGACGGCGGGTATGGTCAATATTGAGCCGCTCAGCTGCACGGACCAGATCGGTCAGCGAGCGCGCATTCATCTTCTCCATCACCCGCCGCTTGTGGACTTTAGCCGTAATCTCGCTGACGCCCATTTCGGCGGCAATCTGCTTATTCAGCAGGCCACTGATCGCCAGCAGCATTACCTCGCTTTCACGCGGCGTCAGGGTCTGGTGCCGCTGGAATATCTCTCGCCGCTCCTCAGAGGACGCCATATTCTGTTCTGCGATGCGCAACGCTTCCGCTACTGCCTGCAACATACGATCGGGATCTACCGGTTTAGTCAGAAACTCATAAGCGCCGGTTTTCATCGCCCGCACCGTGACCGGAATGGTTCCGAAACCGGTTAAAAAGATGGTGGGGATTGTGTAACCGCGATCGAGCAACGCCTGAGCAACATCGAATCCATCTGCGCCGGGCAGATTGATATCCAGAATCAGGCAACAGGGAAGGGGAGGGATAGCATGAGTCAGGAAATCATCTGCCGATGAAAAAGAGATAACCGTGTAATCGTCGGCGGTGAGCAGATTACGCAATGCTGAAGTCACAGCAACGTCGTCGTCAACAATATATACAATGGGGTTCATAGGGACCTCATTCCAGCCAGAGTTTTACTGATAATTAAATTAAACATGACGCGTCAAGAGGCCCTGAACAGTGAGCATCCGGCAGGGTTATCAGGATATTACCATAACAGTTATCATTATCATCTTATAATTAACAGCATGTTAAAAATAAGATAAATCACTGATCGATATGATTAAATCGTGAGCGTTATTCTTTGGGCTGAGCGTCGTTTTTCCGATCTGATGGTTATTGGGCTGTAATCAGAGCGTCCTGTTTGTGCAATCAACGGAGCTCTCAATTGCGGCCAGCAGAATAGCGATCGCTATTCGCTGAAATAGTCCATAAACTGCACACCGAATTAAATACTCCACGCTTTTATGATGCCGTAATAAGTTCGTGCCAGTGCGTCATTCATCTCTGGAATAAGCGGCACGGTAACGGGCAATCAGTGGTTAACTTACTCCGGCACTAAGCAGTGCTGCGATGTCCGCGTCATACAAAAAAAAGGGTTGCTGCCCACACGTGATAGTTACAACATACATAAATAGATTTATTAAACCCGACGATTAGCAGCCGGATGTTCATTGCTTAGCAGCATAAGAGTTCTTTTTTGTCGTTCCCACCAGGCAGTCGTAAAAACCCCTGATTTCATCCGGTAAGAAGTCATTACATTTTAAAAAAGCCTTAACTGTCAGCGATTAACCTCAATAAGCGTAGCGGTATTCATGGCGCGGCTGATAATACTCACTACGCTTGGAAGACAACCCTTTCATTTCGGGGATATTTTTTCCAGCCCAGCGCTATCCGCCATGTCGTCATGAGGCTCATATGAGTGAAAATTACTGCACCATTGTTTTCAATGGTGAACGATTAAAAGGATTAGCTGATCAACCGCTTATCGATTTTCTGGATGCTCAGGGGAAAAAACTGCCTCATGTCTGTTATCACCCGGCGTTAACGCCGCTGCAAAGCTGTGATGTCTGTTGGGTCGATGCCAATGGCGAGCGGGTTCGTGGCTGTACGCTTCGTACCGAAGAAGGTCTGACGGTCCGGAGCGAGGGCAGTGCGCTGAAAGCCGCGCAGCAGGAGGGCATGGATCGACTGCTTAATCGTCATGAGCTTTACTGCACCGTCTGCGAACACAATACCGGTGACTGTACGCTGCATAACGCCGTAGCCGATATGCACATTCCGATTCAGTACTATCCTCATCAGCCCAAGCCTTACGCGAAAGATCACTCCAATCCGTTTTACACCTACGACCCTGACCAGTGCATCTTATGCGGTCGCTGTGTCGAGGCATGCCAGAATGTCGAGGTCAACGAGACGCTCTCCATTGACTACACCCAGGCGCACCCACGCGTATTGTGGGATGGCGGCACCGAAATTGCCGGTTCCAGCTGCGTCAGCTGTGGGCACTGCGTTACGGTCTGCCCGTGCAATGCACTGCTGGAAAAAACCATGCAGCCCGATGCGGGACCGTTTACCGCCATGGATGAAGGGCTGAAGCGTCCGCTTATCGACTTTGTGAAAACGCTGGAAAACAGTATCGGCATGGAGCCAATTACCGGCGTGTCAAAAATTGACGTGGCGCTGCGTCAGTCTGAAATCAAACGCACCAAAACGGTCTGCACCTACTGCGGTGTGGGCTGCAGCTTTGAAATCTGGACCCGCGATCGCCATATCCTGAAAGTACAGCCGGTTGCCGAAGCGCCAGCCAATGGCATCTCCACCTGTGTTAAAGGCAAATTTGGCTGGGATTTCGTCAACAGTCCGGAACGCCTGACAACGCCGCTGATTCGCGAGAATGGCCGCTTCCGGCCTGCCAGCTGGGATGAGGCATTACAGCGGGTTGCTGATGGACTACGTGGCGTTGCGCAGAACTATGGCGGTGACGCGATAGGCTTTATCGGCTCCAGCAAGGCGAGTAATGAAGAAGCCTATCTGACCCAGAAAATCGCCCGCTTAATCTTCGGCACAAACAATGTCGATAACTCTTCCCGCTATTGTCAGAACCCGGCCACAGAAGGGCTGTTCCGCACCGTGGGCTACGGCGGTGATGCCGGAACGATTGAGGATCTGCAGCAGACCGATTTGATTGTGCTGGTTGGCAGCAATCTCTCCGAGAACCATCCGGTTATCGCTTCGCACATCAAACAGAGCCATAAACATCAAGGCCAGAAACTGCTGGTTGTCGATCCGCGCCGTCACGAAATGGCGGAACGGGCTGACTGCTATCTGCGCATCCGGCCTGGCACCGATCTCGTCTGGGCCTCGGCGATGGCGAAATATATGTTCGATCACGGTTATGCGGATGACGCGTTTCTGGCACAGCGGGTTAATCAGGTTGAAGAGTACCGCGCCTCGCTCGATGCCTTTACGCTCCACTATGCCAGCGAGATCTGCGGCCTGAGCGAAGCCGAACTCACAGAGGCGGCGGAGATGATCGGCCAGGCGGGCAGCGCCTGCATCTTGTGGGCGATGGGGATTACCCAGCACAGCCACGGGGCCGACACCAGCACGGCGCTGTCGAACCTGCTGCTGGTCACCGGCAACTATGGCCGGCCTGGCACCGGCGGCTACCCGATGCGCGGACACAACAACGTGCAGGGTGCCAGCGACTTCGGCTGCCTGAGCAACCTCTATCCCGGCTATGAAAAAGTCACTGACGACGCGGTGCGGGAAAAATGGGCGCGTGCATGGGGCGTCTCTCCTGATGCACTCTCTGACAAGCCCGGCGCGGATAACTTCAAAATGGTGCAGGAGGCGGGAGAAGGCAAAATTCGCGCAATGTACATCACCGGCGAAGAGACCGCGTTTGCCGATGCTGATTCAGATAATGTGCATGCTGCCTTCAGCAGGCTGGAGTTTATGGTGGTTCAGGACATCTTCATGTCACGTACGGCCGAATTCGCCGATGTGGTGCTACCCGGTGCGCCCAGCGTGGAGAAAGAGGGCACGTTTGTGAACACCGAGCGGCGAATTCAGCACTTTTCCCCGGCTATGAAACCGCTGGGTGACTGTCGTCCAGACTGGCAGATCTTCACCGAACTCGCCGCGCGCCTCGGTCACCCGTGGCATTACCCGAATCCGGGCGCGATCATGGCGGAAGCGGCGGGCATTGCAGATATTTTCGCTGGCGTCAGCTATGAGCTGCTGGTCGGCTGGCAGTCGCAGCTCTGGCCGGTCAGTGCCGCAGGTGAAAGCACGCCGCGTCTCTACACGGAACGGTTCAATTTCCCGGATGGCAAAGCCCGGCTTTATCCGCTGAGCTGGCAGCCGCCTGCCGAGCAGGAGGATGCAGAGTACAATCTGCTGCTGAATAACGGCAGGATGCTGGAGCATTTCCAGTCGATGAACCAGACCGGGCAGGGTGGCCGCATGATGTCGCTGTCGCCTAATGCCTTTGTTGAGATCTCACCGGAACTGGCTGCCTCGCGCGCGCTGACCGAAGGAGAGTGGGTGCGCATTACCTCAAGGCGCGGCTCGATGGATGTCCCGGTTGTTATCACCGGGCGTGTAGCGGGTAACGTGCTGTTTATGCCGATTCATCATGGTAAGGATGGCGTCAACGCACTCACCGGCGAACATCACGATCCCGACGTCAACACACCGGCTTATAAAGAGCTTGCCGTGAACATGAAGCGAATCGAACGGCGGACGCAGCCCAATCCGCTGCCGTTACACAACTTCCGCCACGGCAGTCGAACCCCACTGGATCACCTGCCGATTGAACAAAAATGGCAGCAGGCTGGCTACCGTGAACCGCCTGAACACGTCGAAAAACCGGAGAAATTTTAATGGCAGAACGGATGAAATATCAGGTCACGCCGACACGCACCGAGCCGACCGCCCGCGAGGAGATGGATGATCTGCTTGAAAATCTCCACCAGCATGGCTTTTTGCGGCTGGCGAACGATCTGGTTAAGTCAAACAGTGAGGTGGGGAAAATTCTGGTCTCAGGTCTTAACCAGCCCGGCACCCAGAACGCGCTTCAGAACCTTTCGCTGCTGATGATGACGCTGGGCAGCGTGCCACCAGAGCGATTTAATCATCTGCTGCTGGCGGTTCGTGATGCCGCGATGGCGGTCAAACCGGCGCGCGATGAAGCGCGTCAGGACAAAGCCGCGCCGGGCATCCGCGGCATTATCCGGTTACTTAATGACGAGGATCTCTGGCGCGGGCTGCGGCCGATCTTCGCCGCGCTGGAGGTCTTCTCAAAGCAGATTGACCGTGAAGAGCAGAAGCCGATTACCCGCTTCAGTGGCATGCCCACCCGCGATTAACTCAGACTGCGATCGTTCAGGATTGTGTGGGGGTGTAGATCAGATGACCGGCTACACCGCCTGCGCCGCCATCTTTAGGGTGGTTGATGCCATCGGAAACCGGCACATCGGTGAAGTCAAAAGGTGAAACACCTTCTAAGCAGGCGACGTTAACCCCAAACTGATCGGGCTGCGAGCGGCTCTGGTGAAAGGTATAAATGCCGCAGACGGAGCAGAAGTAGTGGCCCACCTCTTTGCTGTTGAAGCGATACTCTATGAGCTGTGCTTCACCCTGCGTCAGCTCGACCTTTGTCGCAAATACCACCACCGCGCCGCGCATCCGGCAAAACGAGCAGTTGCAGCGGCGCACGGTGTTGAATCCATCCTTCAGCGTTACCCGGTATGCTACTGCGCCGCAGTGGCATTGCGCTGTCATTTCAGTTTGCATCGCGATCTCCTTTGTCAGTTAACCCGCCAGCTTTCAGCCTACGCCAAAGCCGGAGGTTTGGCAGCATCAGAGTCCGGGTTATCACCAATTCAGGCAGTTCGAACCGTGCCTGTTTTTTAAGTCAGACAACAGTCCGCAGTTCTCCATCGTTCCTGGCTCAGACGGTGATAAGCGTGATCTCTTCAGCCGCAAAGGCATCAAGCAGGGTTTTATCAAGCTTCTCTTCCACCACCAGCGTTGAAATGTCACGGCATTTCGCCACGCTGAACCGCGCCACAGCGGGGATTTTATCCGCGGTAAGCCCGACAATAACCTGATTGCTCTGGGCCATGGCGACTTTCTTGAATTCACAATCCGCATAGTTAAAACCGGTCAGCCCGGCTTCAGGACTCATGGCGCAGCCGCCAATAAATGCCTGATCGAAAAATATCCCCTGAATCTGGTTCATCGCGGTTTGCCCGACTGCGCCGCCGGTACTCTTTTGTATCTGCCCGCCCAGCATGATCACCTCTGCGACAGGATGATTGATCAACAGCGCGGCGATATCGGGCGCATTGGTGACAACCGTCAGATTCAGCTCAGGCGGAAGCGCCTTTGCCAGCGCCAGATTGGTGGTGCCGGCATCAATAAAGATACAGCTGCTGGTTTTCACCAGACTGGCACAGCGCTGCGCGATCAGGGCTTTTGCTGCGTGATCGTGCTCTTTTCGGCTGATAAACGTGCCTGCATCCTGCAACTGTAAAACTGCGCCGCCATACACTTTTTTGCATAAGCCCTCTTTACTGAGTTCATGCAGATCGCGGCGGATCGTGTGCTCAGACACTGCCATCTGCCGGGCCAGATCCACGCAGACCACACGACCATTCTGCTGCAGGATCTCACGAATCAGGGCTTGCCGCTGCTGCGGGAAAGCTGCATAATCGAGCATGTAGACTCCAGAGTGTTCATAAACGAGCTATAGTGAGCATGATCGTTCACTTACCGGCAGGGTGTCAATAGCGGCTAATCGATACGCTTACTTTGTCTCTCCAGCATTTACTCAAGGATCGTAATGGCTAATAACGTCTCATCCGCTCAGGCAACACGCATCATCTTTTTTCTGGCCGGATTTATTACTGCGACCTGGGCCGTGATTGTGCCTTTCGCGCGAGCTAATACCGGCGTTAATGAAGCACAGCTGGGAACATTACTGCTCTGTCTGGGCGTCGGTGCCTTGATCGCAATGCCGGTGACGGGCTGGCTGACCAGCCGCTTTGGCTGCCGCCGGGTGATCCTGGTTGCCGTTGCGCTGATCGTTATCAGCGCCCCCTGGCTGGCGGTGCTTAGCGATCCGCTGCTGCTGGCGCTGGCATTACTGATTTTTGGCATCGGCATCGGGGTGACCGACTGCGCCATGAACATTCAGGCGATCCTGGTGGAAAAGCAGGCTGCGAAACCGGTGATGTCCGGCTTTCACGGCATGTACAGCGTGGGCGGCATTGCGGGTGCTGGCTTTATGACGCTGATACTGGCGATGGGTTTTAGCGTGCTGACCGGCTGCTTACTCGCGGTAGCGGCCGTGATTATCATGACGCTGGTCAGCGTATCGGGTTTACTGACTTACGCCAATTCCGCTGAAGGCCCGGTGTTTGCAGTTCCGCGTGGTAGCGTACTGATTATCGGCATCATCTGCTTTGCAGTCTTCCTGACCGAAGGCACCGTGCTGGACTGGAGTGCGGTCTATCTGACTGATGTCCGGGCCATTCCGGTCTCACTGGGCGGGCTTGGTTATACCTGCTTTGCTGTGGCGATGACGGTGGCGCGCCTGACCGGCGATCGCATCATCTCGTCGCTGGGTCGTCTGCCTGTTGTGCTGGGTGGTGCACTGGTTGCCGCAGCAGGCATGGCGATGGTGACATTTATCGCCTTCTGGCCGCTGGCACTATTGGGTTACACCCTGGTCGGTGCAGGCTGCGCCAATATCGTGCCGGTGATGTTTTCTGCTGCCGGACGTCAGACGGTGATGCCGCAAGCGGTCGCCATACCGGCTATTACCACGCTCGGCTATCTGGGCGTGCTGAGCGGACCCGCCGTCATTGGCTATGTGGCGCATTACACCCATCTGGGTTTCTCATTTTCACTGATCATGGCGCTGATGCTGGTCGTTGGCGCGGTTTCTCTAACCCTTAACCTGGGCCACAACACGGCAAAGGAAAACAGATGAAAATCGCCCACGTCGCACTCTGGACACGTCACCTTGAGGTACAGCAGCAATTCTGGCGCGAGTGGTTTAACGCGGAGAGCAATGCGCGCTATCAAAGCCGGAACCGTCCCGGCTTCGCCTCCTTCTTTATGCAACTGGAGCAGGGCGCAACCATTGAACTGATGACCCTGCCCGATTTGGCAGAGGGACAGCCGGGCAGGGAAGTCACTGGCTGGGCACACATAGCAATAAGCGTCGGTGATGAGCTGCAGGTCGATATGCTGGCTGTCAGGGCAGCAGAGGCGGGAATTTTGGTTGCGGCACCGCGCCGCACGGGTGACGGCTATTATGAAGCGATTATTCGCGATCCGGATGGAAACCTGATTGAGCTGGTCGCAGAGTAATTAACAAAGCCATTATGCGCCCAGTCGGACCCAGCGGCGTCCTGCCAGCACCGTCAGCACCACAATGGTAATGCCTGCCGCCAGATGCATGGAGAAATCGATCATATGCAGATGGGTCTCATGACACAGCGACAGCAACATCGATGAGGTAAACGCGCTGCCGCAGCCGCTCAGCGCCAGACTGCGCGCGGGATAGAGTGACCGGGTACGTTTCAGGGCGATCACGGACATCAACATCATCGGCAGGCTGGCCGACAGCATAAACAGATAGCAGTGTATCCCTTCACCCAACCGGCTCGCGCCCGCTGGCGGGGTTTCAGATGACATATTGATCAGATTCAGCCCCAGCCACATTACCGCCAGCAGCAGTGGCCAGCGCAGGCTGATGGTTTTTCGTCCTGCGATACTCAGCGTAAAGGCTGCCGCCAGCGTACTGCCTGCGATGATAAGAGAGAGCAGTACGGCGACAAATGCCAGCCATGCGCCAGGCTGGCTCCAGTCAGTAAACCTGCTGTGAAACGCCCAACTGGTCAGTGCGCCACAAGGCAGGGCGAGCGCGATCCAGCCTGCAACGCGCCAGGCGGTGGGCCAGACACGCTGTACCGGCTGGGCAGACTGGCTGAGCTGATCGATTAACTGGTCATGATTCCTCATGATGACCCCGTCCATATTTTCGAAGATTGACCATTGCGCGATGCAACAGGGATTTAACGGCAGACAGAGACTGATTGGTTTCAGCGGCTGCCTGCGCCAGGCTCTGCTCGCGCAGATGCACGGATTCGACGATCTCCCGCTGACGTAGCGGAAGGGTATCCAGATAGCCTGAGAGGATATCGGGATCGGCTGAGGCTTCTGCACTTTCAGCGGGCCGCTGCTGCAGCGCCTCATCATCCTGAACCTCCTGACGACGCCCATGCTGGCGCAGCGCGTCAATCGTTCGGGCAGAAGCAATAGCGGCCACCCACGGCAGAATCGGGCGCTGCGGATCGTAGGTATGCCGCACCCGATGGATTGCCAGCAGCGTATCCTGAATCACATCCTCAACCAGCAACTCATCGCCGATTTTTCTGCACACCAGTGCCCGGATGGCCGGAACCATCGCTTTAAGTAACTGGTTATAGGCTGCTCTGTCGCCCGCCTGCGCCCGGGCCATTAAGGCTGGCCAGTGCTGTGCGCGTTGATCAGTGTCTGACATCAGTCATCAGCAGATCAGTACACTGTCGTCGTGTACTGATACCGCAGCAGAAAATCGTTTCATCAATCGTCTCAGGTTTTCTTTCCTTTTTCCGTTGCCTGATCCAGCGCTGAAATCACGATGCCCGGTGTCAGCACCTGCGGGAGTACCACCGGTTTGCCGCCATCAGCCGGGTAGACCACGTAGAGAGGTAATCCACCGCGTCCGAAATCACTCAGCGCCTGTTCAACATCGGGATTGTATTTAGTTGAGTCCGCGACCATGTAAATGGTGCTGGTACGCGCCATCGCCGCTTTTACCGCCTGCGTCGACAGCGACGTGCGATCGTTGACCTGGCAGGTGATACACCAGGACGCGGTAAAGTTCACCAGGATAGGCTTACCCTGACCTTTAATTGCATCGACATTCTGTGGCGACCAGGCCACCGCGGCAGCGGCCGGTGAGGCGGCTTCCGTCTCAGCCGGTGCCGTGGCAAAACTGTTCAGATTCAGTAACGGCACCACGACCAGCGCCAGAAAGAACGCGGTGGCAACATGCAGTACCACATGACGCTGTCCCATCATACGGCGTTTCTGCGCCATGCCATACAGCCAGGCAGCAAAACTAAACAGTAAACAACAGGCCAGAATCGCGGCCAGGGCCGCTGATCCTGCCTGACGTTCCAGTACCCAGATCAGCCAGCCCACCGCTCCCAGCATCGGAAACGCCAGACCCTGTTTCAAGGTGATCATCCAGGCACCGGGCTTTGGCAATATTCTCGCCAGAACCGGGAAGAATGAGATCAGGGTAAAGGGTGCAGCAAAGCCCAGCGCCAGCGATATAAAGATTACCACACTGACCAGCGGAGGCTGGGTCAGCGCATAGCCTACCGCGCTGGCCATAAAGGGCGCGCTGCAGGGGGTGGCGACGATGATGGCCAGTGCCCCGGTCAGGGCTGAACCAACCAGTCCACCGCGATCGCCGCCCACTTCGCCGACCCGCTGGATCGACAGTCCGACCTCAAACAGACCGAGCAGGTTCAGTGCTGAGCCGAGCATCACCAGAATCAGTGCGGCGATAACCAGCGGCGATTGCAGCTGAAATCCCCAGCCCACCGACGCACCGCCCGCCCTGGCCAGCAGCAATACGGCGGTCAGAGCAACCATCGTCACCACGACACCAAGCAAAAAGGCCAGACCTTCTGCACGGGCGTGTGAGGGCGATTCGTGATGGCGGATCAGGCTCAGTGCTTTAAGCGAGATCACCGGAAACACGCAGGGCATGAGGTTCAGAATAATGCCGCCCAGGAAGGCGGCTGCAATCGCAGTCAGCATGATGTACCTGCTCAGATGATGAAGTTATGCCGGATTGGCCTGGCGATATTTTTTAACGGCATCCATCGCTTTCTGGATATGCGTATCAGGATTTTTATCGGTGAAGCTCAGCAGGATTTTGCCGTCCGGCGCAATCACATACGAGGTGCGGTCTGAGACTTTCTGCCCCTTCATCTCCATTGTGCTCTTATATTCTTCGGCGACTTTGGCACCCGGATCGGCGGCAACGGTAAATTTGTCACGACACTCCAGCTGCGAGAATTTAGCAATCTGATCGGTATTACCGGCGGTGACACCAATGACGGTCGCACCCTGTTTTTTGAATTCATCGGTCGCTTCAGCAAAGTCATGCGCTTCGAGCGTACAACCCGCACTGAACGCCGCCGGGAAGAAGTAAAGAACAACCGGGCCTTTCTTCAGCGCCTGCTGTAATGAGAAGGTGGTCGATTTACCCGCCAGCGCGGCGTCGAGTTTAAAATCCGGTGCTTTTTCACCGACCTGTAACGCCGCAAAAGCGGATGTTGCCGGAACACTCAGTGCCAGCAGCGTAGCGACGGCCAGGGTTTTCAGGGTGTTTTTCATTGGCGTGACTCTCTCCATTAACGAGCAGACGGGGTTGTCTGACGTCTCTTTTCTAAGGTTCGTTTAAAACGGAAAAAAGTTGCGCGGTTTTGAAATTTTTTTAACGTTTTTTTAGAGGACGTTGATCTGGGATTGTCGATTTTCATTGCAAGGCGAGCTGAATCGAGTACAGCTCATGTGTCTGTGACGCACAAAATGCGTCGTGGTTATTCTTTGTTGAACAAAATTTATGTGAGTTAACCCGCAATAATGTTGTTAAAAAGCACCGGTTTTCTGGCAGGTGAGCATCGTCACGTTTCTGGTCAGCTTCAGACAGTAGATTCCATTTATGGAATGAAAAAACGATTCAGCAAATGAGGCGGATGATGAAGATTAAACTGGCGTTAACAGTACTGGCGGTTCTGGTTTCAGGTTCAGCAGCGGCGAAAACCTGGGTGCTTACAAGTGCTGAACAGGGCACCGAGCAGGGTAACTGGCAGATTTCCAGCAGTGAGCTGAAGTTCCAGGGCAAACCGTTCAGCATTGAGCAAAAAGTGCTTCATGGTGGCAAGCAGGAAGGCAGTAAAATTATCACCATCCACAGTCAGGATGGCCTGACCATCACACTCAGCCCGACTCGGGGCATGAATTTGCTGCGTGTCGAGGGCTTTGGTTCTCGTATGGGATGGGATTCACCGGTGAAAGAAGTGGTTAATCCCGCTTATATCAACCTTGAAAGCCGCAACGGTCTGGGCTGGCTGGACGGATTCAACGAGATGATGGTGCGCTGTGGCTATGAGTGGACCGGACATCCGGTTACCGATCAGGGCCGGATTTACACGCTGCACGGTAAAGCAGGTAACACGCCGGTTTCGCAGCTGGAAGTTGAAGTGGCTGATGCGGCACCGCATGAAATCCGTATTCGCGGCCTGATTAAAGAGAGCACCTTCAAGAAGACGGATTTGCAGACCATGACCGAGCTGCGCTATGTGCCGGGCAGCAACAGTTTCAGCCTGCATGACGTGTTAACTAATTACGCTGACTATCCGCACGATTATCAGATTATCTATCACAGCAACTTCGGCCAGCCTATTCTGGAAGAGGGCGCACGTTTCCTGGCCCCGATGTCCGGCATCAGCCCGTTCAATGACTATGCAAAAGCCGGGTTAAAGGACTGGCAGACCTACAAAGGTCCGACCAAAGACTTTGATGAGATGGTATTCAACATCAAGCCACTTTCCGACAGCAATCACCAGACCGTCGCTGCAGTGATTAACAAAGCCGGAAACACCGGCGCATCGATTCAGTTTGATACCCGTCAGCTGCCGATGCTGACCTTATGGAAAAATACTGACACCCTGAAACAGGGCTACGTGACCGGCATCGAGCCAGGCACCAGTTACGCCTATCCGGTCACCATTGAACGCGAGCAAAAGCGCGTCAAGCAACTGCAACCGGGCGCCAGTACGGCATTTGACCTGACGTACACCTTGCTGCACAGCAGCGAACAGGTGAATGACGTTGAGAAACGCATTAAGACTATCCAGGGTGAAACGAAGATAGATGTAAGCGAGACGCCGATAGCTAAGGAGTAAGTGGCTTAAAACCCCGACAGCAGTCGGGGTTTTTGCTATTAAGTTCAGAACGTTATGTATTTTAGCCACTACGCTAAGCAGACAAATCAGTAGCGGACCGTTAAGCCTGAAGTTGATGAAGAAGTGTTACTCTGAAATACTAACAGTTATTAACTGATAGTAATCCGGCGGGAGCAACAACATGCCAACCAGCGTAGCACTAACACCTTATTTTGAAGCGTTCATCCGTGAACAGATCGAAGGTGGACGATATAACAACACGAGTGAAGTGATCCGTGCCGGTCTGAGAGCACTGGAAGAACGCGAACAACAGATCAAACTTGATGCTCTGCAAAAAGCGGTCAACGCAGGTATTAACAGCGGTGAAAGCAAAAATGCGGAAGAAGTATTCGGTCGTTTGTCGCAAAAATATCGGCGGCAGGCTGAGGGTGGTAAAGCATAATGAAACTGGGTATATCGCCTCTGGCAGAACAGGATATAGAGGCCATCGGTGACTATATTGCGCAGGATAACCCAGTGCGCGCATTTAGCTTCACATAAGAACTGTATCAGCAGTGCCTGCTTATAGCAGAGTCCCTGGTTATCTATAAGGAGAGGCCTGAGCTGGGACAAAGCGTCAGAACCTGTGCTTACGGACGCTATCTTATCGTGTTCAGGCTGCTGGACCTCGAAGTCCGCATAGAGAGGCTCCTTCATGGTTCGCGGGATATCATCACGCTGTTCTCTGAAAATGGGAAGCCGAAAAGTCCTCTGTGAGCGGAATAAAGGTCTTTCCAGAAAGATATGGAATGCCTGAGCGATATAATCATGAAGATTAGTTGCGATACATACTCAGCGTTTAAGCAAAAGTGAAAGGGGGAGTTTACTACGCCACTGGACATGAGCTTGATAGCTTATTTAACATAAGATAGATTGTGCGCATTTAAAGTCTTTGATTGGCCGTTTCACGTGATTTGCTGAAAAATCGGCTATGACGCCTCTGGTGCGGCGCTTTTGACCAGAGCTGTTGATTCATAGGCCCGGAGTCAGAAGATAGTTGATAACTCATCCGGTATTGAGCAGATATCAGGAATATTTGAGGGATAAACGATATCGTCAGTATTTATCAGTTCATTCAGATCCCACCAATGATAATTGGCAATGACTGTTTTTTCATTATCGGTCCATCCGCCAGTACTGATATTTTCATCACCTGTTTTAATTAAATAAAATCGCTCATGTGCCAGAACTACCTCACCGCTGGGGAGCGTCATTTCAAAAGTTCTCTCTGTTAGCGGTTGCCCCACCGAATCAACGTTAATACCTGTTTCTTCCTTGAGTTCCCTGAGGGCTGCCTGCTCAAACGTTTCTCCTGTTTCCACGCCTCCACCGGGCGTTGCCCAGTATACTCTGCCTGCCAGCGCATCACTTTCATGCCTGAACCTGAATAATAAAACCTGATTGAGAGCGTTAATGATTAGTAAACGTGCAGATTTACGGGTACGCACTGGACAACTCCTTTTTCACATACGATGTAAGTCAGTGTAACTGATTTAGCATGTAACAATAAAACAGAGTCGAAGCTAAATTAATTACTGCTTTCAGGTTCCAGTTCCGGACCTCTCAAGCCCTCCATCCCATACCAGGTTAGTATTAAGCAAAATTTAACGCCGTATCAATAATTCGCACAGCCCCTTAATAACATAAGATTTTACTCTGGAAGAACGCGGTTTATTCGCTGGCAGCAAAACAGGCCGCATGTTATTAAATTTAAATGTCGTGCTTAATTTCACCTGTCGGGAAATAAAATATGAAAAAGAGCGTATCTCTTGCATTACTGTTTTCGCTTACCGCGTTCACCCAGGGTGCTCTGGCCCAGCAGACACTGCGTTTTGGCGTTGATCCGACGTTCCCGCCGTTTGAATCTAAAGCGGCTGATGGGTCGTTACAGGGCTTTGATATTGATATTGGCAACGCCATCTGCGCGCAGGCAAAGGTGAAGTGCCAGTGGGTGCAGATGGGTTTTGACAGCAGCATCCCTGCCCTTCAGGCGAAGAAATTTGATGCCATCCTGTCGGCAATGTCGATGACCGAAAAACGTCGTCAGCAGGTAGCATTCAGCGATATGTTGTACAACACGCCGAGTGCCTTACTGGCACCAGCGGCCAGCAAGCTGACGACCGACGTTGCCTCATTGCGCGGTAAGACGATTGGTGTGGCTCAGGGCACCATCCAGGAAACTTACGCCAAAACCAAATGGGAGTCGCAGGGCGTCAAAATCGTCTCTTATCCTAATCAGATGGAAGTCTACCCGGATCTGGTCGCCGGACGTCTTGATGGCAGCCTGGCGAATGCGGTCTCTGCTGAACAGGGATTCCTCACCACATCGGAAGGCAAGCCGTACGCCATTAAAGGGACGCTGGTAGATAAAGTCATCTTTGGTGATGGTGTCGGTATCGCGTTACGCAAAGGCGATGAGGCAAATCTGAAGATGATCAACACGGCGCTGGCAGAGATCCACAAAAACGGCAACTACGATCAGCTGACCAAAAAATACTTCAAATTTAACGTTTATCCGTGATGCGGTTCGCGCGCCGCATCGCAGGAGGCTGAACATGGCATTACCCGATTACCGCGCTCAGCGCGCACGCTTTCTTACCGCTGCGCAGAATAAAGGCGCAGAAATCACCTCTTACCCGCACCCACTCCCTGGCCCGCAGGGTGAAGCGCTGTATACGGATGTGGCACGGTTGGGACCCGCCACGGCATCACGTCTGATGCTGGTGGTCTCCGGCACGCACGGCGTTGAAGGCTATTATGGTTCGGATTGTCAGATCGCCTGGCTCGATGCGCTGGATGAAAAAGCATTACCCGCTGATACCGCACTGCTGCTGGTTCACCTGATCAATCCGTGGGGAGCAGCCCATTTACGGCGCGTAAACGAAGAGAATATCGATCTCAATCGTAACTTTATCGACTTCAGCCAGCCCGTTCCGGCTAACCCGGATTATGCGCACTGGCACGGAATCTATCATGGCGACCGTGCCAGTGCGGATCGGCAATTAGCTGAGGCACTGGAGGACCAGAGCTGGCAGGCAGTTAAACGCGTGGTGGAAGCCGGACAATATACGTTTGCGGATGGGTTCTTCTTCGGCGGACACCAGCCCAGCTGGTCTCACCTTACGATGAAGGCGATCATCGACCAGCATCTCTCGGTTGCAAAAACCATCCTCAGCTTTGATCTGCACACCGGAGCCGGCGCGTGGGGGCATCCGATGCTGCTGTCCATTGCAGAGCAGCGTTATGCTGCTCATGAGTGGGGCAAAACTATTTATGGTGAGTGGCTGACCGTATTGTTGACGGGTACAGGACGTGACAGCGTAACCGGTGTGACTGCCACCGCAACGGGATATCTGTCGCAATACCTGCTGAGTTCCCTTCCTGACACACTGATATTGCCGCTTGTGGTGGAATGCGGAACCTACGAGGCAGAGGATATGCACAGGCGGGTGCGTGAAGATCACTGGCTCCATCTCACTGGCGATCCCGCCAGTGCGGCTGGCCAGACGTCAAAACAGCAACTGGTCGAGGGATTCTGGCCTGAAGATGCGGACTGGCGTGCGTTAGTGGCTTTCCGCACGCAGCAAATCTTTCAGCGCGGCTGGCGTGCCCTTACGGACACGCTCTGATTTTATAGTCTGCCGTAAAAGGTCATTCGGGCTGTTTCTGACAGCGCGATATCCGGCTGAGTATTGTAAGCCAGCACAGCCAGCATCCGCGTGACCTCGCCTTCGGTCGGCGTCACGCGATGCAGGGAGTTACGGCCGCGAAACAGCACCAGATCGCCAGCATCAATCTCCAGCGCGTCAACCGGCTGGCGCGCGTCCAGTACCGCGTCGACACCGTCGAAGTTCATCTCACCGGCATCGGCATCACGCAGATCCTTCACATACTCAAACACGCCACCCCCCAGCGGTTTCTGGACCAGTAAGGTGATAGCAAAGGAGGAGTTGTCGAAGTGCCAGCCCAGCTCCTGGCCGTCAGACGCATAGTGCAGGTTAATCGACGAAAGCGGATCGGCATAAGGATGGAGCGCTTCCTCTCCCAGTACATCGCACAGGAAATGTTTAAACAGGACATCGTTATAAAGCTGGCGCAGCGGCGAGTCGGCAGCGATAACATCATCTGTAATGCATCCTTTGGTGCTGAGCACATCCCGGTTACGCGGGTGATCCGCGCTGAACGCTTCATCCGGCTTCATCAGGTAGACATTGTGTTTGCTGCGGGTGTGATAGGCCAGATGACGCCGGGCATTGCCCTCTTCAATAATCGCCTCCAGAGCATGAGGTTGTAAAAACTGACGCAGTACCAGCGCGCCGGCGTGGTTTAACTGCTCACGACAGCGCTGACGCCAGCCCTGATCGGCCAGCGGATGAAGATCGAGACGAACGAGGGATCCAGACATAGCAACATTTCTCATGATGGGCAGGTGTGATGTTACTCTACCTGTCGCCTGCCACGCAGCGTAACGATAAAAACTTACTGCCCTGATAAGGAAGAGTTAATGCCTGCCCAATTGCCAAGGTTGCCCAAAATCAGCGTCATACAGTCCTTTAAAGTGGCCGCCGAACTGGGCAGCCTTGCAAAAGCTGCCGCCCAGCTGGCTTTGACCCCGGCGGCGGTCAGCCAGCAGATCCGCCAACTGGAGGAACAACTCGGCAGCGCGCTGTTTCTGCGCACGCAGAGCGGCGTGATGCTGACCGAAACCGGCAAAGAGTATCTGCGCTATGTCACCGAAGCTTTTGATATTTTGCACCTCGGCCAGCAGAACATCCGCCATGCGGCCAGCGCGCCAAAACTCACGATTTACGCACTACCCGCGCTGGCGTCGAAATGGCTGCTGCCCGAACTGACCTACTGGCGCGATCGTTGCCCGGATATCGATCTCTCGTTACATGGCACCCATTCACCGGTCGATTTTACGGCGATGCCCGCCGATTTCGTAATCTGCTTTGGTGAAGATCGTTACCCGCAGCTGGATAAGATCAGATTGTTTCAGGATGAGGTGCTGCCGGTGGCCAGTCCGTCTCTGCTACGACGTTTCACGCCGGAAACGATCTTAAGTCAGGCGCCGCTGATCCACCTCGACTGGGGTAATGAAGGACGATTTCTGCCAGACTGGCAAAGCTGGTTTCAGGCAAAAGGCATGGATGAACCGCTGCCGCAGCCCG
Source organism: Pantoea sp. 9140 (assembly GCF_000745295.1). Lineage (NCBI taxonomy): Bacteria > Pseudomonadati > Pseudomonadota > Gammaproteobacteria > Enterobacterales > Erwiniaceae > Pantoea > Pantoea sp. 9140. Next base: position 418,124 of record NZ_JQNO01000002.1, read on the forward strand.
CATTCAGCTTTAACCTGACCTCACTGGCGATTGATGCGGCGGTTGCAGGTGTGGGACTGTTGCTGGGACAGCGACGCCTTATCGCGCCAGAGCTGGCGCGTGGCGATCTGGTGGTGGTGGATGATCTTTGCCTGCCGCTGAGCAAACCCTATTTCCTGGCGTGGCCGCAACGCACGCTGAGTCAGCCTGGCAGTGAAGCGATGATCGGCTGGCTAAAAGAACTGGGCGCGCGGTGCTGATACCCGGCTGCTGTGATGCATGTTGCCTGCGCCCGCCAGCAATCTGCCGCTGACGGGCGCAGCGGCATTCAGCATGACCTTATCCGGCTGGCCGGTTGTGATCGTCGTTATGCGTTATCTTCAACGATTACCGCCACGCGTTGCCCTGCACGTACTGCGCTGCCTGGCTGGACGCTGACCTGCTGAATAATGCCGCTGCACGGAGCCAGAAGTGGGATCTCCATCTTCATCGACTCCAGCACGACAAGAATATCCCCCTCCCGCACCCGGCTGCCCGCGGTCGCCTGCACCTGCCAGAGATTACCGGATACCGGACTTTCAACCCCCTGCTCGCCCGGCTGCAGCGGCGCGTCGCCGCCTTCTTCCGCTACGTCTTCCTGACTGTCGAAATGGGCCTGGCCGCTGGCTATCCAGCGGTCACGTTCCGCATTGAACGCACTTTGCTGATGCTCACGAAACTCGCCGATACTCTCCGCTTCACGCGCAAGGAAGTTCTGATACTCTGCCAGCCGCAGCGTGCTGTGCTCAATGCGCAGCGGATAGCGACCCAGTGGAAAATCGCGACGAATCTGCAGCAGTTCTTCGGCGGAAACCGGATAAAAACGGATCTGATCAAAAAAGCGCAGCAGCCAGGGCTTACCGCCAAAATCGGCTACTTCGTGATATCGGTTCCACATCTGCAGCGTGCGGCCCACAAACTGATAGCCGCCAGGCCCCTCCATGCCATAAACGCACAGATAAGCGCCGCCGATGCCCACTGAGTTTTCCGCCGTCCAGGTGCGGGCCGGATTATATTTCGTCGTCACCAGCCGATGACGCGGATCCAGCGGCGTGGCAACCGGCGCGCCAAGATAGACATCGCCCAGTCCCATGACCAGATAGCTGGCCTCAAACACGGTGTTCCAGACGGCCTGCTCATCCGGCAGATCGTTTATCCGGCGGATAAACTCAAGGTTGCTCGGGCACCAGGGCGCGTCCGGACGCACGGTGGTCATATATTTTTCGATCGCCTTCTGACAGGCGGGATCGTCCCAGGAGAGCGGCAGATGGACCACACGTGTCGGCACCTGAAGGTCGTCACTCATGCAGACCCTCTCCCACTCACCGCGCACCCACGCCAGCAGCACGTCTGGCGTCAGCGTTTCCGGCTGGAAGTGGATTTGCAGCGAGCGAATGCCCGGCGTGATATCAGTAATGCCGTTGCGGGATTGCGTTTCCAGCGCCTGCATCAGGGCGTGAATGCGAAAGCGCAGTACCAGATCCAGCTCCGGCTCGCCTGCCTCCAGCAGCAGATGCGTATCGCCAGAAAGCCGTGCCACCAGACGTTTATCCGCCTCGCCGCAGGCCATTATTATCGGCGACATCAGCGGCGCAGGCTCCCAGTGAATGTCCTGTGGCTGTAGCGTGGTCAGCTCGTTGCGACGTCCCTCTGCCAGTCGCCGTGCCGTCGGGATATCCACCGGAACAAACTGCACTTTGTCACCCGCTTTGAGCTGTCCCAGTTGCCAGAGATCCGCTTCGATCACCGTCGCCGGGCAGACGAACCCGCCGAGACTCGGGCCATCCGGTCCCAGGATGACCGGCATATCACCGGTAAAGTCGACCGCGCCAATGGCGTAAGGGTTGTCATGAATATTCGAGGGGTGTAGTCCCGCTTCGCCGCCGCTGTCGCGGGTCCAGATCGGCTTTGGCCCAATCAGGCGCACGCCTGTGCGGCTGGAGTTAAAATGCACTTCCCATTCTGTGGCAAAGAACGTCGCCATATAGTCAGGCGCGAAGAACTCCGGCGCGCCGTGGGGACCGTAAATCACGCGCAGCGTGCGAACCGGCGCGAGATCGGTGCGCAGCGCATCAGGCAATTCTGTTCCGGCTGTGTTCGTAGTCCGCGGCGCGAGATGCAGCACATCGCCGCTGCGCAGCGCTCGACCAGCGTGTCCGCCAAACTGACCGAGGGTAAAGGTGCTTTTGCTGCCTAAATAGTCCGGCACCTGAATACCCCCGCTCAGGCAGAGATAGCTTCTGACGCCCGCACCACGCATCGCGCCCAGCTTTAGCGTTGATCCCGCCGGAAGGGTAAACACAGCGTCCATCGCCTGTTCAACGCCATCCAGCGTGACACTGAGCGGCGCACCGCAGACCACCGCCTGAATCGCCGTGTTAAATTTCAGGGTGGGCCCGTTCAGGGTGATTTCCAGCGCGGCGTCACTCTCGTTATTGCCCAGCAGACGGTTGCCTGAGCGCAGGGCGCGATCGTCCATCGGCCCCGACGGCGGCACACCAACCGCCCAGTATCCCAGTCGTCCAGGATAGTCCTGCACGCTGGTCTGGGTGCCGGCACTCACTACCTCAACGGTGGCCGCCTGATAGCTGAGCTGCTCCAGGCAGCGGGTCCAGGGTTCACCCGCCGTAAAGGGCGCAAAGGCTAAAATCTGCTGGAGATAGCGGCGGTTGGTTTCAACGCCATAAAAACGGGTTTCTGCCAGCGCCTGTGCCAGGGTGGCGATTGATTCTTCGCGCGTAGCGCTGAAGGCAATCACTTTTGCCAGCATCGGGTCAAAGAATGGCGGGACTTCGCATCCGGCCTCCACCCAGCGGTCGATGCGCAGAGTTTTACCGTCGGATGCCGGGAAATGGACTTCAGTTAACAGTTCGGGTGAAGGCTGGAACTGCCGTCCCGGATCTTCTGCATAGATGCGCGCCTGCACGGCATGGCCCTGTGGATTCAGCGTGGCGGCTAATGCGCTCAGCGGCGGAAGATCACCTGCCGCCAGCTCAATCATCCATTTCACCAGATCCACGCCCCAGACCTGCTCTGTTACGCCATGTTCAACCTGCAGGCGGGTATTCACTTCAAGGAAATAGAACTGTAGTGCTGCGCTGTCGTAAACAAATTCAACAGTGCCCGCGCTGCGATAGTTCACCGCTTTCCCCAGGGCGATAGCCGCCGAGCAGAGCGCTTCGGCCATGCCAGCTGGCAGATTCGGCGCAGGCGTCTCTTCGATCACTTTCTGATTACGTCGCTGAACCGAGCAGTCGCGCACGCCCAGCGCGATAACCTCGCCCTTTCCGTCACCGAAAATCTGCACCTCAAGATGACGGGCACGTTCGATATATTTTTCGAGAAACACCCCTGCGTCGCTGAAGTTGTTCTGGCCGAGACGCTGTACGGTTTCAAACGCGTCTGACAGTTCATTCGCATCACCGCAGACGCGCATGCCAATGCCGCCACCGCCCGCCGTGCTTTTCAGCATCACCGGATAGCCGACACGCTCTGCGGCGCGGCGGGCTTCGCTGACATCCGCCAGCAGCTCACTGCCCTCCAGCAACGGCACGCCTTCAGCCTTCGCCAGCGCGCGGGCCGTATGTTTCAGGCCAAAGGTCCGTAACTGCTGCGGCGTGGGACCGACAAAAATCAGACCGGCGGCCTCGCACGCTTCCGCAAAGGCGGCGTTTTCGGAAAGAAAACCGTAGCCCGGATGGATCGCTTTTGCCCCGCTCTGCTGCGCGGCGGCGATGATTTTTTCCGTCACCAGATAGGTTTGTGCGGCCGGGCCTTCGCCAAGGCTCAGTGCGTCATCCGCCTCGCGAATATGTAAGCTGCTCAGGTCGGCTTCGGAATAAACAGCGACGCCTTTCACCTGCATGGCACGCAGCGTGCGAAGGATGCGACAGGCGATCGCGCCGCGATTAGCAATCAGTAAGGTATCAAACATAGGCGAACTCTCAGGGATGCGGGTCGTCCCGCAAAATTCGATATTCCCTGGGGCCGTCCCCGGGGCTGACCGGCACTAAAAAGGTTGCCGGAGAAGTTCAGAGGGCTGGCTCAGTTCCACACCAGCACTTCGGCGGGCGTCGGGTTCCAGCCGTTGCAGGGGTTATTCAGCTGCGGACAGTTGGAGATCAGCACCATTACGTTGCATTCGGCCACCAGGTCGACATATTTCCCGGGCGCAGATAAGCCGTCTTCGAAGGTCAGACCGCCTTCAGGCGTGACCGGAACGTTCATGAAAAAGTTAATGTTGGCGCCGATATCCCGCTTGTGCAGACGGCCATCATGCAGGCAGGCGCACAGGAAGTTATCCCGACAGCTGTGCATGTCGCGTTTATCGTGGGCATAGCGCACGGTGTTGCTCTCCTGGGAACAGGCTCCTCCCAGGGTATCGTGGCGACCACAGGTGTCGGCGACGATCGTCAGCAACGGATTGCCGAGATTCGAATAGAGCACGCTGCCGGTGGTCAGATAGACCTTGCCCTGACGACGCAGCGTGCGCTGAGGATCGTAGCGTTCACGCGGGTTGTCGGTGTTGTAAAACAGGGTATCTATCGCCTGATTGCCTTCGAGGTCGAGCAGTCGCAGCGTTTGCCCTTTTTTGACTTCGAACAGCCACGGCTCGCCTGCCGGGATCACGTGCCGATAGACGGCATCTTCAGGACGACGATCAGAATGGACAACGGTCATCGCAGCCTCCTTACAGGGCAAAAAGTTGAGTGTTGTGAAATGCACGCTGGTTTTCGCCGCGGTTAACGATCGCCTCACTGACGGCCTGCATATCGTCGGCCTGATACCAGCTCAGCTGGACCGGACGGGGATGATAGTCAGTGGCCGGATCCTGCGGATGTGGCAGCGCGGTCAGCACCATCAGCACGTCCATGGGCGCGTAAAGCTCAACGAAATCCCCCGCGCGGCTGTTGTCCGTGCTGAACCCGAAACGGCCCTGCCCATCAACCATGACCTTGCTGAAAAAGTTGACGACCATCAGCAGATCTTCCAGACCCAAATCCCATTTGCCCATCTCAACCAGCAGATTATCCACGCCGTTGCGATAGAAGCCGTTGCGCAACTCCTGATAGCGACCGGCACCGTACTTCTCCTGTGTTTCCGCCGCGTTGAGTACGCCGCCAAACGGGTCGTGCCAGCCGCAGCTATCGGCAACGATCGCGGCCATCACGCGCCCCATGTCGGAGTAGAAACAGTGGCCGGTGGTCAGGCGTGCGGTGTGCTGACCTTTCAGGGTATCCGGCAGATTGAGCCGTTCACTTTTCTCGTGCGGATTGAGCATCATCATGCTGACATTGGCGCCGCCTTCGATATCGGTCAGACGCAGGATCTGCCCTTTACGCAGAATCAGTGAGGTATGCGCGCCACCGGGCAGCAGCTCTTCGCGCAGGCTCGGGGCTGAATGAAAAAGTTCTGTCATTTAGCAGTCTCCTTTAAAGGGTAAATGTTGTTTCTGCTGCCGGTCGCCAGCTGTGACAGCCGCGTCTCATTAAGCGGGATGTCGTAGGTGATACGCGCGCCCCACGCATTGGGGGCCTGTGGGTCGATGCGCACCTTGTCGAACACCAGCAGCCGGGTGCCGAGATTGAAACCTTCGGCAAGGTCGTGCGTGACCATAAAGACCGTCATCCGGGTTTCGCTCCACAGCTGGAGCAGCAGCGCATGCATATCTTTGCGGATGCCGGGATCCAGCGCGCCAAACGGCTCGTCCAGCAGCAGCACGCGTGGCTGCATCACAAACGCCTGCGCAATCGCCAGCCGCTGCTGCATTCCGCCGGAAAGCTGCGCCGGATATTTATCCAGCGAATGGCCCAGCCCGACTTTCTCCAGCATCTGTTTAGCCTGTTCGCGTGCCTGGCGTTTTCGGGCACCAAATAACCGGCCTGTAAGAGGTGACGCCGGAAGTTCGAGGCCAATGGCGACGTTATCCAGCACGTTGAGATGAGGGAAAACCGAATAGCGCTGAAACACCACGCCACGGCTGCGATCCGGCTCTCCGGGCAGTTGCTCACCGTTCAGCGTGATTGATCCCCGCGTCGGCTTCTCCTGACCGAGCAGCAGGCGTAAGAATGTCGATTTACCGCAACCGGACGCTCCTACCAGCGAACAGAATTCGCCCTCTTTCACCTGCAGATTGATGCGTTCCAGCACCACGTGGTCGCCATACTCCTGCCAGATATTTTTGATATCGATAAAACTCATTCCCGGCCTCCTTCCGCCCAGGGGAAACAGGCTTTGTGCAACTGACGCAGCGCGAGGTCCATCAGCCACGCCAGCAGCGTGATCCAGATGACATAAGGAATGATCACATCCATCGCCATATAGCGGCGGACGAGGAAGATGCGATAACCCAGCCCGGCGGTCGCGGAGATGGCTTCGGCGGAGATCAGAAAGAGCCATGCCGATCCAAGCAGCAGACGCAGCGACGTAATCAGCCGCGATAACAGCTGCGGCAGCACGACCCGCAGCACCACCGTCCAGCTGTTCGCTCCCAGGGTTTGCGCTTTGATAAACAGCTCTGCGGGGATTTCCCGCGCCCGATGCTCCAGATCGCGCGCCAGCATTGGTGTGATGCCAATGACGATCAGCATCACTTTTGACAGTTCATTCAGCCCGAAGACGATAAACAGCATTGGCAGCAGCGCCAGCGGCGGGATCATCGACACCACGGTCATGAAAGGTGACAGCGCCGCGCGGGTCATCGGAAAGACGCCCGCAGCAATGCCGATGCACAAGCCAATTACCGAAGAGAGCGCCAGGCCAGTCAGCAGACGGGTTAGGCTAATCCACGTATCCGCCCACAGCAGATACTCCCCGCTGCGCTTGTCCGGTGTGAACGCCATCCGGTCGATGGCCGCGATCATCTGTGACAGGCCGGGCAGCAGTTTGTCGTGGGGATTCGCTTCCAGACGCACTGCCGAACTGATAAACCACGCGGCGATCAGCAACACAAACGGTAACAGCATCAGCGTCAGGCGCATTCCCTGCCGGGGATAGCGGTTGATGTGGCGCATGCCAAATACTCCTGAGTCCGGTGATTACAGCTTGCCCGCAGCGGCCAGCTTCAGATAGCTGTCGTCAAAGCGCAGTTTGATGTTTGCGGTGTCGCCGACGGTGACGTTGCCCGGGAAGCGCATGCCGATGAAGTCAGCGCTTTGCGCGCCCTCGCCCAGCAATCCTTTATCAAAGGAGAACGCAGCGACGCGCTGCATGGTTTTCGCCAGTTCAGGGGATGAGACAAAGGTCTGGGTTTCGGCGGGGACCCAGAACAGGTGGGTGGTTTTCAGCTGCGCCTTATAACCGGCGAGGTCCGTACCTGAATCGGCCGCCATGGCACTCAGCGCCTGGGTGTCTCCGGACTGCATCTTCGCCATCATCTCAAACCAGGCACCGGTCAGCGCCTTGCCGAGTGCGGGGTTATCTTTCAGGGTGTCGGTATTGACCACCATCATGTCAATTAACTCGCCCGGCACGGCCGATGAGCTGAACACTTCTGTCGTCTGCGGCGTCTTTTTGATGACCGAAAGCTGCGGGTTCCAGGCCACAGCCGCTTTAACGTTGCTGGTGCCGAACGCTGAGACGATATCGGCATCAGAGGTGTTCACGACTTTTACGTCTTTTTCCTGCAGTCCGGCCTTCTCCAGCCCGCGGACCAGCAGATAGTGCGACACCGAAAGCGCAGGCAGATAGACCGACATCCCTTTCAGATCGCTGAGTTTCTTATTTTCCCCTTTCAGGACTACGCCGTCGTTTCCATCGGAATAACTGCCGGTGATCAACGCCGTGCTATCAATGCCGCCGGCTGCAGGAATGGTCAGGGCATCCATATTCGTCATAGTGCAGCCGTCGAACTGCCCGGCGGTGTACTGGTTGATCGACTCGATGTAGTCATTGAGCTGAGTGATATGGATTTTAATGCCATATTTGCTGGCCCATTTATCAATGATCTTCTCATTGCTGATGGCGCCCCAGGGCATCCAGCCCGCGTAAATGGTCCAGCAGATGTTGAACTCTTTTTTAACGGCGGCGAAAGACGGCGCGCTGACCAGCAGCGTCAGCGAAAGAATCAGCGTCAGGAGGGGGGATTTCTTCATGGTTGACCTCTGGTTGGCACAAAAAAACGGGAGCAGCGCAGGACACCAGATGGTGCCGCTGTCTCCCGGGCTTTTGTCCCGCCGTGTAACCTCGCAGAGGTCGCCAGCTCTCGGACCAGACATTCACCTGCGTGAACCGGAACCCTAGCCAGCTATTTGCTATCAATGTGTCATACGCTGCTTACTGCTAAGACTTCAGCAAATGGCGTGCCAGAAATTAAAGCCATAAATATCAGCAATCTATACGGTTTTCGGCACAGAAGGCACCGGGATGGTGAACCAGCAACGGGCATTGCACATAATCAGTGCTGTGTTGGGGATAAGGGCGATATGCGCAGTCAGTCTCTTTTTCTACCTGCTGCTTTCCCAAAATAATGACCCAGACCGTGACGCAGATCACCTATCGCTATATAATCAAATGCATAACGATTTTCGAGGATAGTTAATGAAGCGCTTCTGGCAGACATGCACATTCGGTTTACTGATACTCCTTCCACTCTCTTCTCAGGCATCGCGCCAGATCACCGACCAGATTGGCCGTCAGGTTTCGATTCCTGACCACGTTAACCGCATTGTTGTGCTTCAGCACCAGACGCTGAACCTGCTGGTGCAGATGAACGCCACCGATAAAATCGTCGGGGTGATGGCGAACTGGAAGCAGCAACTCGGCGACGGCTATGCCCGACTGGCCCCTGAGCTGAACCATATGGCTGTGCTTGGGGATTTGACGCATGTTGATCCGGAGAAACTGGTGGCGCTGCATCCGCAGGTGGTGTTTGTCACCAATTATGCCCCGCATGAGATGATCGACAGCATTACCGCGCTGGGGATCCCTGTCGTGGCTATCTCGCTGCGTCATGACCTGCCGGGTGAACAGGACAAAATGAACCCGACTCTTAGTGATGAGGAAATGGCCTATGACAAAGGTCTGCGCGAAGGCATTACGCTGATTGGCGAGATCGTCAATAAACCCGCCGAAGCGAAAGCGCTGATTGACGCCACCGATCAGGGTCGCAAAATCGTCAGCGACCGCCTGAAAGATATACCGGCGGAGAAACGTATTCGCGCCTATATGGCCAATCCGCAACTGACTACTTATGGTTCCGGGAAATATACCGGTCTGATGATGCAGCATGCGGGTGCGGTTAACGTCGCCGCGGCGACCGTGAAAGGATTTAAAACCGTGTCGATGGAGCAGGTGATCGCCTGGGATCCGCAGGTGATTTTTGTCCAGGACCGTTACCCTTCTGTCGTGAATGAAATCAACAGCTCTCCACAATGGCAGGCGATTGACGCGGTCAAAAACCATCGCGTTTATCTGATGCCGGACTACGCCAAAGCCTGGGGCTATCCGATGCCGGAAGCGATGGGGCTCGGCGAGCTGTGGATGGCAAAAAAACTCTATCCGCAGAAGTTTCAGGATGTCGACATGAACAAACTGGCTAACCGCTGGTATCAGCGTTTTTATCGCACCACTTATCAGGGGCCAGAGTAATGCAGGTACTGGCGGCGGGCAGCCTGAAAGACGTCTGGCCGACACTAATGGCGTCCTTTCCGGAGCCGGTTGAAACCCGTTTTGGTCCGGCTGGCCTGCTCCGCGAACGGATTGAGGCTGGTGAGCGGTGCGACCTCTTTGCTTCAGCCAGTGAAGATCATCCGCAGATGCTGCGGGCTGCCGGACGCGCGCTGGCAGTCATGCCGTTTGCCACCAACCGGCTCTGCATTACGGTGCGCAGCGATTGTCTTCTTCCTGGAGACGACTGGTATACGTTGCTCACCCGTGACTCGCTGCGAATCGCCACGTCCACACCTGGTGCCGACCCGTCGGGTGACTATACGCAGATTCTTTTCTCCCGGATGGGTAATGCCGGTGAAGCGGTGCGCCAGCGCGCCCTCGCGCTGGTTGGCGGGCGTGACTCAGCAGCCACTCCCGCAGGCAGGCTGGCAGCGGAGTGGATTATTCAGGCGGATATGGCGGATCTGTTTATCGGCTATGCCAGCTATCGGACAGCCCTGAGCCGGATTGCCGGGCTGACAATAGTGGATATTCCGGCGGCTGTTAATCCTGTTGCACGCTATGCCTGTGCGGTCATCACGCCACAGGCGCAAAGGCTGGCGACGTTCTTAGGTTCAGAGCAGGCAAAAAGGGTATTGCGGGATGCGGGATTTGGTTGTGAATAAAAGCGCTTTTTCAATTACTGTGCGCCCCGTCAGCCTGCCGCTTCGGGGGCGCCAAATCAAATCAGAGCTTAGCGAAATCCACTTTAAGCTTGTGACTGATGTGTTCCGCCTGTTCAGTGGCTTTGTCGCCCTCACCTGTCAGAGTAAAAGCAATGGCGAAGGCGAAATCAAACGCCGCGCCCAGATCCTGTCCGCTCAGCAGATTGCCATCTTTCACAACCGATGCATTAACGTAAACGCCATCGGTCACACCCTCTGAAGAGGTACCGGAACTGACATAACGCCGTCCCTTCAAAAGCGCGTGAGGTGCCAGCACTCTGGCCGCTGCGGAACAGATTGGGCAGACCAGACGACCCGCTTCATCATGTCGGCGAATAAAATCGATCACCGCAGCATTCGCTGACAGATTTTTGCTGCCGTCCGGGCCGCCTGGCACAATCACCGCATCAAACAGCCGCTCACGATTCTCCTCCAGCAGCTCATCGGCCACGACCTTCACCTGATGGTAGCTGGTGACTTCCCTGTAGGGCTGACAGGCCACAGTGGTCACGCGAATGCCCAGACGTGAAAGAATATCGAGCGTGATGATGGCTTCAGCTTCTTCAAAACCGGGCGCGAGCAGCAGGGCAACATTCTTATCCATGAAAAAATCCTTTTACATTGTGGGTGTGATTGGAGCAAAGAACGTTAATCCTGGTCTGTGCAGACACACCGTTTACTGATCCGAATCAAATCCGGGCGGGGTTTATTTCAGAGGTTAGCAACGGCAGCGAAAACACTGCCGTCATGTGTTATGGCAAACGCCGCTACTTAAAACTCTTCAGGTTCTCCCGGCAGCGGCTCGGTCAGTTCCTGCCCTTTTACTCCTGCATAGGTGATCACCAATTCAGCAGGTTCATCCAGAGTATAACCACGATGCGCGCTATTAACCGTTTCATTCAGAGCTTCACCTGCTGTAAACGTGCGCTGTTCGCCGCTCTCTTTATCCTCAACAATCAGTGCGCCAGAAAGAATAAACGCCGTATTCGGCATCGGGTGGGTGTGCCAGGGCAATGACGTATGAGCAGGCAGTGACAGTCGCATCACTGTCAGTTCAGGTTCGCCAGTGGGATAAGCATTTATCACCTCACCGTTCCAGGCCTGGCTGCTGCGCATCACTTCGACCGCGTTAATTTCGTTATCCTGCTTTGACATGGTTAATCCCTGTTGTTACTCAATAGAATGCCAGTAGTGACTTAGCAATAAGCGTAGAAGAAAATGGCGCTGAGGGTTTCATACGTGATGAATCAGTAAACGATCAGTCAGCCAGTGCAGAAAAAATAGCGGGAATGATCGGGCCAGCAGAGTGGATGATTAATTAATGTTCTAAATGTGCTTAGCGGTTATAAGATATATTCCACCGTCAGTACGCAACCTTTGCGTTCTGTATTATCTTTGAAGCCATCTACTATCTGAGGGATTTCTGATAATGAAAGGTTTGTTTACGGCATTACTCGCCAGTTCTGTTTTATTATTATCCGCCTGCTCTAAAGACGACGATAACAAAGTTAAAGTCGCGATTAATACCGGGCCGGATGAAGCAATCTGGCAGGTGGTACAGCAGGTTGCTAAAGATAAATACAAGCTCGATGTCGAAGTTCTTAACTTCAATGATTATGTGCTGCCAAACGAAGCACTGAATAACAAAGAGGTTGATGCCAACGCCTTCCAGAGCCTGCCTTATCTTGAAGATCAGTCGAAAGAGCGCGGCTATAAATTTGCGGTGGTAGGCAAGACTTTCGTGTTCCCGATTGCGGCCTATTCGCACAAAATCAAAAACATCAGTGAACTGCAGAATGGTGCGACTGTTACTATCTCTAACGAGGCGACCACGCTGGGACGCAGCCTGCTGTTACTTCAGGCGCAGGGTCTGATTAAACTGAAAGACGGTGTGGGTTATTTACCGACCTCGCTGGATATCATCAAAAATCCAAAAAATCTGAAGCTGGTTGAAGTGGACACGCCACAGCTGACCCGCACGTTAGACGATCCTAACGTCTCTTTATCCATCATCAATACCAACTTCTCGGCTCAGGCTGGATTATCAGCACACCGCGATGGTTTATTTATGGAAAGTGCCTCGTCGCCTTACGTCAATGCACTGGTATCACGTGAAGATAATAAAGACAGCGACAAAATTCAGAAGCTGAAGTCTGCGCTGCAGTCACCGGAAGTTGCGGCCAAAGCGGAAGAAGTCTATAAGGGTGACGCCATTAAAGGCTGGTAAACCGCCCGGTAATCGATCCTGAACGATCAATAAAGGCCGCACTCTGATGCGGCCTTTTTTATTCTGCATTTTTCATCTGCACGCCTGTCGGCACGGGTTGCGTGCAGGCGACCGTCAGGAAAGCCAGAGGTGAAGTTACGCGGCTGCACCTTTAGGCTGAGCAGAGAGATGTCCCGCCCACAGACTCGCTACCCATTTCACCCCTTTTGAGGTGAAGCGCGCCTGAGAAAACGCGTGCTGGTTTTCACCGGTACCGGTATGCAGCGTAAAGTAGCCCGCCTGCAGATGGTAGTGTTGCGGCGTCAGCGTTCCTTTGGCGCGGTACATGATGTTGCGCTCCAGCAGGAACTGGCGGAACTCCGGCTCTTTCACTTTCAGCATCTTGCAGAGCTGACGAAAACCCAGCGAGTCGTCAACTTCTACGAAGCTATCAAAGAACGCCGCCTTGGGAGCCGAGAGGGCCAGCTGCTGCTCCGCTGCCTGACGCTGTTCAAACTGCTCAGCCCATGCGCGAGCCGCTTCAGCCGGGTTGGTGAAGTCAGGCAGATGCGTGGTTTTTTCACGATCCTGCCAGCGGTCCAGCACTTCAGCCGTAAAGCCCGGGGAAAGACGCGCTACAGCGAGCAGAGAGTCACGCTTGCTGAGACGATACTCCTGGCGCACTTCTCCATCCCGCTCATAGTCATTTACTTTGAGTGGCTGAGAAAGACGCTGAGCCGTTTCCAGACTTTTGATTAACCGCTTCACTTCTCCGTGTGTAATGCCGGTCATCTGAGCCAGTTCACGGCTGCTCATTGTGACCGATTGTTCCAGAGATTTGAGGCTTTCAGTCGAAATCATCATGGGTTCACCCCTCGCTAACGCTACCAATACCCGGCGGGCAGTCCATTTATTATACAAATACCTGTTCAAATATCCAGTATTTTATTTAAGCAATAACGTAAATGGAACCGGTTACGCAAACAAGGCAGCAGAAGGCGTTTTACGGTCTGGAAGACGTGTTCAGGGCGAGTTAGTCACTGGCATGCGAACATTTCCTGCAGCCAGTAAGGCTAATGACGCCATCTGTTATTTACATATAATCACATTGATGGACACAGACTCTTTACATTGCAGTATAGTGAAGGCTCTCAGCAGGTTACTGACCTGCGATGCTCACTATTTTGATTCGGTGTGCTGAGGCTCAATCTGGCCCGTTACCACTGAATGTTATCTATTACTGGAGTAAGTCATGCAGCCGTTGAAAGTCGCCTTTATCAAAGCTAACTGGCACAGCGAAATCGTTTCTCAGGTTCTGACCGGGTTTGAACAGGAACTGGAAAGTCGCGGTGCCTCATACGAGATTAAAACATGGGATGTTCCTGGCGCTTTTGAAATGCCGCTGCTGGCGCAACGTCTGGCACAGACCGGCAATTACGATGCGATTGTCTGTGCAGCACTGGTGGTGGATGGCGGCATCTATCGCCATGATTTCGTCGCTCAGGCGGTCGTGAGTGGTCTGATGCAGGCTCAGCTGACGACTAACGTGCCCGTCTTCTCCGTGTCACTGACGCCACACAATTTCCAGCCATCGGCAGAGTTCATCGACTTCTATACCCAGCACTTTGTTAAAAAGGGGCAGGAAGCGGCACGCGCTGTCTGTCAGATCCACGCGCTCGACCTCTGATTAACCTGTCATAGATGCGTATAACGCATCTGTCCGCGCCGTTAAGGAGAGAAAGTTGGAAAATTTACGCCCGCCCCTACCGCCATTTACACGGCCTGAACAGGCAATAGAAAAAGTACGGCTCGCTGAAGATGGCTGGAACAGTCGGGATGCTGAACGTGTCGCGCTGGCCTATTCGGCAGATAGCCGGTGGCGTAATCGCGATACCTTTCTGACCGGCCGGGCAGATATTGTCGCGTTCCTGCAGCAAAAATGGCAGCGAGAGCAGCAGTATCGGCTGATTAAAGAGCTGTGGAGTTTTGACCAGAACCGGATTGCAGTGCGGTTTGCCTATGAGTGGCACGACGAGCAGCTACAGTGGTATCGCTCTTATGGAAACGAGAACTGGGCGTTTGATGAGCAGGGTTTGATGACGCAGCGTTTTGCCAGCATCAATGACCTGAAAATCAGCGAAGAACAGCGGCTGTTTCACTGGCCACAGGGGCGTCGCCCGGATGACCATCCTTCCCTGAGCGAGCTCGGTCTATAACAGGCTTTTCCAGCGGAGAGCGCTGCTCTCCGCCGTTATCAACTCAGCCCTGCTCGCCCTTGTTCTCGACAAAGGTCGCTTTGTTGCGGGTGATCGTATAGGCCACTTTTTTGACATCTTCAGGTGACGTGGTCACTTCAACTGGCGCAATGGTGACACGGCCCATACCAAACAGCGTCGGCACATACCCCCCCACCTGATGCTTACCCGCCGGCACATGCAGCAGTTTGCTTTCACCATTCGGCAATCTGCCAGCGTCTTTACCATCTACCGTCAGGAATACACTGGAACCATCATCCGCGCGGGTCTTGATATGTGAGACATCGATCTGTGTCGGACCAGCAGCAAATTCATCTGGTGCATCGCTGGCGGCGTGTTTTGCACAGCCGGTCAGTACAGCAGCAACCGTCACAACGGCGAGAATAAAACGATAACGCATTGGACACTCTTTCTCCTGATCATCAGAACCGACTATTTTAGCGGTTTGCAGGCCGGATGTAAGGGGGTGGGAAGTCAGCATGCTCTTAAAATGGACAAAACAGCGCTGCTTTTACGAGCTAATTGCGTAAAGAATCTTTACTGAATAAATACACAGTCTTTTTATGATGAGTTATAGCGCATTTAACCTGCTGATCGCGCTGAATTTAACCTGTTCAGTAACCCGAATAAGCGCAGCGTGACGCGTGCTGTTTTGCGCTTTTAACAGGCGTTAACGCTGTTAATTAACGATTATAAGGTTCATAGTGGTTGTTCATCCCCGGTTAATTCCGGCGGCCTTTCCCTCAGCAGAGGGCACGATATGCAATTTCATACTACTGATACTGTTTGTGCGATAACCGGCACGCATCCCGCGAATCTGAAGCGCTGGATGAAGCAGGGATTACTGACATCACAGCAGAATGCTGACGAGTGGAGTAATGCTCATCTTAGCGAAATCCACACTCTGGTTGGTTTAACGGCAACCGGTGCAACACTCAACGAGATCAGGCAGGGTCTGCAGGACGCCTCAGCGGTCAAGACTTACGGCTGGGCGGCGCGCAAGGGCGACATGCTTTGGCAGCTTGAATTTGGCACACCGCTGTCGCTTTCACGTCAAATGCACAACATGTCCAGTAACTACAGCGGTGATGATTTAATCACTAATTTGCTGCGGCCGCTTAGCGTCTGGCTTTATGCCGATCACCGTCAGGGCGCATCACGACGGCTCCACCGTTTTGAGCAAACCGTCAAGCAGCAGGCGGACAAAGTGATGCGCGTCTCATCGCGCAATGAATCGTCCGTTCCTCTGTTTCTGGAAGCAGTGAGCGTACTCGATAAAACAGAAATCTGGCTAGAGGCGATTCGTCTGACGGCGATGGGCTTTAATGTCGCGGTTGACTCACGTGCCACCGGACAGCCTGCTATTAAAACCGCCATCCATCAGCATCATGTGATGTGGTGTGGTGCAGGGATCAGTCAGGTAATGCAGGACTATTTTGAACAGCAGAGTGAAGATGGTTTTCCGGTTATGCTCAGTGGACCTGATCGTAATCTGCATTTTTCACAGACCTCCTCTTCCAGCGCTGCCTGACAGCAGGCAGCTTTTCCATTCCCCCGCTTTTCCGCGCCAGTAAATAATCTTTTCCGTTAAGAATCTCTTAAGGTGGCTACGTATACTGGTGCCTCAACCTGACTCATTGACGAGACTACGATGAAAAAGACTTTACTGACCCTCAGCCTTTGCCTGTTGCCACTGACTTTCACCGCTGCGCATGCGGCATCTAATCTGACCGGTTGTGCCGCTAAAAAGCAGGAGATTGAGACCCAGATTTCCTTCGCCCGCCAGCACAATAATACCCATCAGGTTGCCGGCCTTGAAAAAGCGCTGCGCGAAGTAGATCAGAACTGCACTGAAGGGAGCCTGTTAAAGCAGCGCCAGGAAAAAGTGGCAGAGAAAAAGTTTAAGGTGCAGGAGCGTGAACAGGAGCTGGCAAAAGCGAAAGCGGAAGGACGCAGTGCCAGCAAGATTCAGAAGCGCGAAGATAAGCTGGCAGAAGCGCGTGAAGAGCTGAAAGAAGCCGAACAGGCTTTGCACCAATAAATCTTCCGGGCCAGCCTTTCAGCGCTGGCCCGCTATTTGTCTTCCCCCGCCCTCAGCAATCTTATTTAATCTAACCAGATGATTAAATTGCTTATTTCCCGCCCAATCCATTACTTATGGTAATCCTTTGATTACTTATTCTCATGCACTTAATTGGTGCACTAAAGTCAATGAAGTTAAGATCAATTATTTAACTTTTTGAACGCCCTCAAAGAATTGAAAGATAGCGAGATCCTCCCTTATATGCAGTCATTACGCACCTGGATCGCATGATTATTCGCCTTTAAAGGGCATCTCTCAAAATCTATTCACTGAGTACTCCCCAAATTGGGGCGCAACTGCACTTTTACAGGGCAGGCATCCCATCTTATTTGTTTCAGAAGTGTTAGATTATGTCCGCGCCAAACAATGCGCTCACCATCCACGGCTCCACACAATAAATAACTTCATTAAGAAAGGTTTTTTATGGATAAGTTATCTTATGCGTCTGAAAGCAGCACATCTGCCTGGTCCACCTACTTACAGCAAATCGACCGGGTTGCGCCCTATCTGGGCGACCTTTCACGTTGGATAGATACTTTGCGGCATCCAAAACGTGCGCTGATTGTCGACATTCCTCTCCAGATGGATGATGGCTCAATTCGCCATTTCGAAGGCTATCGCGTTCAGCACAACCTTTCACGCGGCCCGGGTAAAGGTGGTATTCGCTATCACCCGGCTGTCGACCTGAACGAAGTCATGGCGCTCTCTGCGTGGATGACCATTAAATGTGCTGCGGTTAACCTGCCTTACGGTGGGGCTAAGGGCGGCATCCGGGTCGATCCCTTCAAACTCTCCGAGGGTGAACTTGAGCGGCTGACCCGTCGTTATACCAGCGAGATCGGCATCATCATTGGACCGCAAAAAGATATTCCGGCACCGGACGTCGGCACTAACAGCAAAGTGATGGCGTGGATGATGGATACCTACTCCATGAACCACGGCACCACGATTACCGGTGTAGTGACCGGCAAACCGATTCACCTGGGCGGTTCACTGGGCCGCGAAAAAGCGACCGGCCGTGGCGTGTTTATTACTGGCCGGGAAGTGGCTCGTCGTTCAGGTATTGAAATCGAAGGCGCCCGCGTGGCGGTTCAGGGCTTCGGTAACGTTGGCAGTGAAGCAGCACGCCTGTTTGACGAGGCGGGCGCGCGCGTGGTGGTGATTCAGGACCACACGGCGACGATTTATAATTCAGATGGCATTGATATGGCCGCGCTGAGCGAATGGCAGATCGCCCACAAGCAGATTGCCGGTTTCCCTGGTGCGCAAAGCATTGATAAAGAGGCGTTCTGGACCACTGAGATGGATATCCTGATCCCGGCCGCGCTGGAAGGTCAGATTACCCGCGAGCGCGCAGAGATGCTGAGCTGCAAAATCGTGCTGGAAGGCGCAAACGGCCCGACCTATCCGGATGCCGATGACATGCTGGCAACGCGCGGCATTATCGTAGTGCCGGATGTGGTCTGTAATGCCGGCGGCGTGACCGTCAGCTACTTCGAATGGGTTCAGGACATGGCCAGCTTCTTCTGGAGTGAAGATGAGATCAATCGTCGCTCCGATAAGATTATGACTGAAGCGATGGTTCATATCTGGGAGAAGTCAAAGGAGAAGGATTGCTCGCTGCGCACTGCGGCGTATATCGTGGCGTGTGAACGGATCCTGATGGCACGTAAAGATCGCGGTATCTACCCGGGTTAATGCTTATGGCGCTGTTGTCTGCGACAGCGCCGTTTTTCTACTTCATCAGCACCTGAAACTGCGGATTGAATTCATCAAAGATCGGTAACGCTGCGGCCCCCAGCGCAGCGGTATCGCTGCCGGTCATGCCCGTCTTCAATCGCATATCTAACAGGTAACGTCCACGCACCGACTGATAAAGTGGCGGCAGGCGCGCGACCATCTGCTCCAGCAACGGCGCAGGCATCATCCCGCCAATAATCACCGCCTCTGCATCAAACACTGATTCCAGAATATTGATTGCCTGGCGCAACGGCGTTATCACGCTCTCAATCCAGGCAGTGAAACGCGCGGGTTCAATCTGCAGCAAATCTTCAGGCAGCGCCCGCATCGGATCGAGACCACAGAATTCATAGGCGGCCTGTAATGAGACATAACGTTCCAGGCAACCCTGATTACCGCAGTAGCAGTCACGTCCGCCCGGCTCTACCACGATGTGGCCAATCTCTCCGGCATTATGAGCATGACCGGTATAGATGTGGCCATCGGTGAAGATGCCGGCACCCAGTCCGGTGCCGATGTAGAGATAGATAAAGGAGTTAAGATGGCGCGCCGTACCGTGAAAGCGTTCGCCGATGGCGGCGACCGTGGCGTCGTTTTCCAGCGTTACCGGCAGGCCGCTGAGGGCGGCGAGTTCCGCCTCGATATCCACCTGCTCCCAGCCGTTCAGCGTGGTCGGCCCGACGGATGAAATGCCCTCCACGCCAAAAGGTCCCGGCATCACCACGCCGATCCCCAGTACCTTTTTCCACTGCGTGCCCAGAAAAGCGCGCATCTCCTCGAGCACACCAGCAATGCACGCCAGGGTGGCAGCAGGCTGAGGCTTTTGCACCAGCACGAGGCGGCGGAAATGCACTTCACCGCTCAGATCGACCAGCACCAGCAAGAGCGTCTGGTGATCGAGATGAATGCCAATCGACCAGGCACTGGTGGGATTGAGTGTGACCGGAATTGAAGGCTGACCGCGCCCGCTGCGGCGCGGCTGACGGCTGGTCAACAGTCCGGCCTGCTCCAGTTCCGCCACGATATTCGACACAGTCTGTGGCGTCAGTGCCGTCATGCGCGCCAGTTCGGCACGGGTCAGCTCACCGTGCAGGCGAATGGCTTCAATCACAACACGCCGGTTGTGCGCCCGCGCATGTTCAAGGTTTGTACCCGAGGTTTTCATGTTGTTTTCCATTACAGCGCGACCCGACAGTATTGGTCTCTGATAGCGTTCGGGCAAACAATATCTTTGATCCTGCACGCAAATCCCGCGCATCAGAATAGGCAATTTTGCCATAAAAGCGCAGTCTGAGTTTCAGCGTTGTTACGGCACTGTTGCGTTGTTTTTAATCTTGTGGCACGCCGTTTGCTTGATACTGACAGGTCAGTTCACCCGCTGACCAGAATTATGCCCCCGATTAAATCAATCAAATTGATTTAATTAACCGACAGCCTGTTGCTGCCCTGTTGCTAACTAGTGGAGAAGACCATGTCACAGCGTTACACCCCTCAACTGAAAGCCGGTTTTGCCGCCTTACTGATGTTAAGCGCAGGCAGCGCGGTGGCGGCCAGCCAGATTAATGCCCTGTTTATGACCCAGGCGGCCTATAGCGAGAATGATATTCGCGCGATGACGCAGAATTTTCAGAAGCAGCATCCGGATGTCACCGTCAATCTGGAGTTTGTTCCCTATGAAGCGCTGCACGATAAAATTGTGGCGGCGCGTGGCGCAGGCGGCAATGGCTATGATGTGGTGCTGTTCGACGCCATCTGGCCAGCGGAATTTACTCGCTTCGATCTGTTGCAGGATGTCAGCGCGCGCATTACGCCAGAGGAGAAAGAGAAAGTCTTCCCGGGCGCGATGAACACGGTGATTTTTAAAGGTAAAACACTGGGGATGCCGTGGATCCTTGATACCAAATACCTCTACTACAACAAAGCAATGCTGGCGAAAGCCGGCATCACCACGCCGCCACAGACCTGGCAGCAGGTGCTGGATGACGCGAAAATTATCAAAGAGAAAAAGATTGTGACTTACCCGCTGGTCTGGAGCTGGTCTCAGGCGGAAGCGCTGGTATGTGACTACACCACGCTGGTATCAGGCTTTGGTGGGCAGTTCTATCAGAACGGTAAGCTCGACTTCTCCAGCCCGGCTTCACTCAAGGCGCTGAACCTGATGAAAAGCTCGCTCGATGACGGCCTGAGTAACCCGGCTTCCCGTGAATATCTGGAAGAGGATGTGCGTAAATCGTTTTCGAATGGCGATGCGGCGTTCGCGCTGAACTGGACCTACATGTACAACATGGCAAACGATCCTAAGCAGAGCAAAGTAGCCGGTGATATTGGCATCATGCCTGCGCCGGGTGATGCGCCAGGAAAAGTGGGTGCGGTGAATGGTTCGATGGGTCTGGGGATCACCAAAGGCAGCACGCATGCTAACGAGGCGTGGCAGTATATTCAGTACATGACTTCGCAGCCGGTGCAAAACCAGTATGCGAAGCTCAGCCTGCCGATCTGGAAATCCTCTTATCAGGACGAGGCGGTGAAAAAGGATCAGGAGAGCCTGATTGCCGCAGCGGACAAATCGCTAAACGTGATGCTGTCACGTCCTGAAACCGCCGACTATTCACGCCTGTCGAACCAGCTGCAGCAACAGTTACAGCAGGTCTTGCTGGGTAAAACCCCGGCGCAGGACGCGATGGCGACGGTGGACAAAAGCGCCGCCCGGCTGCGTTAAGGAGTCATGATGCTGAGTCTGCGTCAACGCGAACAGCGTCAGGCATGGGTGCTGCTGGCCCCCATGCTGCTGGTGATGCTGCTGTTAACCGCCTGGCCCCTGCTGCGCACCATCTGGCTCAGCTTTACCGATGCTGCGCTGATTGGCAGCGGTGAAACGCCTGCCTGGATTGGGCTGGAAAACTACCTCTATGCGCTGAGCGATCCCGACTTTCGGGCATCTATCTGGCGCACGCTCTACTTCACGCTGGTGTCTGTCACCTTTGAAGGCGTCATTGGCGTGCTGGTAGCGCTGCTGCTGAATCAGAAATTCGTCGGGCGCAACGTGCTGCGGGTGCTGGTGATTCTGCCGTGGGCGCTGCCGACCATCGTCAATGCCATGATGTGGCGGCTCAACTTTAATCCCGATTACGGCAGCATCAACGCCCTGCTCAGCCAGCTCGGCATTATTGATGGCTATCGCAGCTGGCTGGGCTCGCCGGACGCGGCGCTCAATACGGTGATGTTTGCAGATATCTGGAAAAACTATCCGCTGGTTACGCTGCTGGTGCTGGCAGCGCTGCAGTCGATCCCTGAAGATCTGTTTGAGGCGGCACGGCTGGATGGCGCATCTGCCTGGCGGCGTTTCCGCGCCATTACCTTCCCGGCGATTGTTGCTCCGCTGGGCGTCGCGCTGGTGTTACGTACCATCGATGCCTTTAAGATCTTTGATATTATCTACGTGATGACGCGCGGCGGGCCGGTGGACAGTACCAAAACCCTGAGCTTTTTTGTCTATCAGGAGTCCTTCAGCTACCTGCGTGCCGGCAGCGGTGCCGCTTACGCGATCCTGATGACCCTGATGTGCGCTCTGCTAATCACGCTTTACCTGCTGATGTTATGGCATCAGCGCCGCCGGAGTTCCGCTTATGAAAACTAAACTGCGCCGGGTGCTGCGTTACGGCGCGGCGTTGCTGGTCGCCATCAGCATTCTGGCCCCGATGGGCTGGCTGTTTCTGATGAGCGTCAGCTCCGCCAGCGATCTCTCCCGCCTGCCACTGGAATGGCTGCCACGCCAGTGGGATTTCAGTCGCTATCAGGGGCTGGTTTCGCTGGCTCCCAATCAGCCGGGCAACATTTTCCTGCATGCGCTGGGCAACAGTGTGCTGGTGGCGACGGTTGCCACGGCGATCTCGCTGCTGCTGGCGATACCGGCGGCGTTCAGCTTCTCACGCTACAGCGGTCGCGATGCCTGGCTTTCCGGCGCACTGGCGATCTACATGGTGCCGCCGGTGGCGTTTGTGCTGCCGCTCTACTTTCTGCTGCAACAGCTGGGGCTGCTCAACACCCGTCCCGGTCTGGTGATGGTCTACTGCTCGCTGATCCTGCCGTTTCTGACCTGGATGCTGAAGAATCAGTTTGACTCGCTGCCGCGCGATATCGAACAGGCGGCACGGCTGGATGGCCTGCGCTTCTGGCAGGTCCTGCTGCGTATCACGCTGCCGCTGGCGAAGCCGGTACTGGGTGCCGCGGCACTGTTTGGCTGGCTGCTCGCCTGGGATGAGTTTTTCTATGCGCTGCTGTTCACCAGCAATATTTCGGCACAGACCCTGCCGGTCGCGATTGCCGGCTTCACCGCCGGACGCGCCACCGATGACGGGCTGATTGCAGCGATTGGCATTCTGGCGTCGGTGCCGCCTCTGTTTATTGCCATCTGGTTGCAGAAGACGCTGGTCAGCGGTCTTACCAGCGGCGGGAGTAAAGGATAATTATGGACAAGACCATCGCGCCCACGCTCTATGTGGTGGGCAATATCAATGTCGATTTAATCATGAGTACGCTCAGCGACTGGCCGAAACGCGGCACGGAAGTGATGCTGCAGCACAGCGAGCTACGTCCCGGCGGGTCTGCGGGTAACTGCGCGCTGGCGCTGGAGGCGATGCAGGTGCCGCATCGGGCCATCGCTAATCAGGGCGACGATGGCTTCAGCCACTGGCTCGCCGGTCACTTTCCCCACAGCGCCGCACACTGGCCGCGTTACGCCTGTGAGACCTCGCTGACGGTGGGCGTTACCCATCCCGATAACGAACGATCGTTTCTGAGCAATCACGGCCATATTACCGTGCTGACCGCGGACGATGTGCTGGCTCAGCTACCGTTGCAGGCGACGCCGGGCGACATCGTGCTGCTGTGCGGCACCTTTCTCTGTCTTGAACTCTATGACCACTATCCGCTGCTGCTAGCCGAGCTACAAAAGCGTGGCTTCAGTGTGGCCGTGGATACCGGCTGGCCGCCTGCGGGCTGGAGCGATGAGCTTCGTCGGGAGATGGGCGGATGGCTGGCGGACTGCGACTGGCTACTGCTGAATGAGGTTGAAGCGCTGGGTTTAGCAGGCGCAGATTTGCTGGAGCAAAGCGGTAAACAGCTGGCCGCCCGTCTCAGTGGTCGCGGCGGCTGTGTGATCAAGTGTGGCGCAGAGGGCGCACGTCTCTGGTCCGCCGCCTCTGTCCAGTTTGCCGCAGCCCAGCCGGTAACGGTGGTGGATACCATCGGTGCCGGAGACAGTTTTAATGCCGGTTTTCTGGCTGCACTGCTCTACCGCCAGTCATCGCTCACCGCGCTGCGCTGGGGCATTGAAGTGGCCTCACTGGCGATAAGCAGCTCTCCGCGTCGCTATCCCAGCTGGCAACAACTCCAATTAACCAATGAGGTGCGCTGACCATGGCCAGTGTTGAACTTGTACAGGTGGCAAAGCGCTACGGAAAGCAGAGCGTGTTGCATCCGCTCGATTTAACCATTCCCGACGGCAGTTTTACCGTGCTGGTCGGTCCCTCTGGCTGCGGCAAGTCTACCCTGCTGCGGCTGCTCGCCGGTCTGGATAGCGTATCT
The DNA here is from genome assembly GCF_000745295.1 of Pantoea sp. 9140. Taxonomy (NCBI): domain Bacteria; kingdom Pseudomonadati; phylum Pseudomonadota; class Gammaproteobacteria; order Enterobacterales; family Erwiniaceae; genus Pantoea; species Pantoea sp. 9140. The sequence continues at coordinate 442,325 of NZ_JQNO01000002.1, forward strand.
GACGGGGCGATTATGCTGGATAAAAAGCAGATCAACGACCTCGATCCCGCCGACCGGGATATCGCGATGGTGTTTCAGAGCTATGCGCTTTATCCACACCTGACCGTTGCCGAAAATCTGGCATTTCACATGCAGGTAAAGAAGGTGAAGCGTGAGGAGCAGAAAAGCAAAATTGCCCGTATCGCGGCTATTCTGGGTATCGATCAGTTGCTGCAGCGTTATCCACGCGCATTGTCTGGCGGACAGCGGCAGCGTGTAGCGATGGGTCGGGCGATGGTGCGCAATCCGCAGGTATTTCTGTTCGATGAGCCGCTCTCTAACCTGGATGCGCAGTTACGCATGGAGCTGCGCGCCGAGATTAAGTCTCTGCACCAGCGTTTCAAAACTACGATGGTCTATGTGACACACGATCAGGTCGAGGCGATGACGCTGGCGGATCAGATTGTGGTGATGAAAGATGGAGTGATTGTGCAACAGGGTGCGCCGCTGGCGATTTACGACCGGCCGGTTAACACCTTTGTGGCGCGGTTTATCGGCTCACCGCCGATGAATCTGCTGGATGCGCGTTTCCAGACTCGCGATGGTCTGCCCGGCGTCTGCTGTGGCGAGCAGTGGCTGCCGTTGCCCGGTCGCTGGCACCACGCCGCGCAGCAGCAGGCCGATCAGCCGGTGACGCTGGGCGTACGACCTCACGATCTGATTTTTGACGCCAGCGGGCAACCGGCGGCGGTGAATATTGTGGAGATTACCGGCGAGTCGACACTATTACATCTGAACTGGCAGGGTTTCCCGCTGCATATGCAGCTGACTGGTCGGAGCGATGCCGTGCCGGGCGGCACGCTGCCGGTGACCGTGTATCCGGATAAGATGCACTTGTTCGATGCCAGCAGCGGTGTGCGGCTGACGGAACAATGATAAAAAAACCCGCCGCTGGCGGGTTTTTACTCTGTGAAGCAGATATGGGCTCAGGGAGCATACGTCCGCTTTACGCCAGATGAAACTGCTCCACTGTCTGTGACAGCTGCTGCGCCTGGTCTTCAAGCGAACTGGCGGCGGCCGACATCTGCTGCACCAGTGCGGCGTTCTGCTGGGTGACGCCATCCATTTCATTGACCGCAATCGTTACCTGGCTGATGCCGCGCGCCTGTTCGCTTGACGCTGTAACGATCTCACCGATAATCCCCTGCACCGAATTCACCGCCTGCATCATCTCCTGCATGGTCTTACCGGCATCGTTTACCAGCCGGACGCCACTCTCAACACGTACGCTCGACTCTTCAATCAGTGCGCCGATCTCTTTCACTGCATTAGCACTGCGCTGCGCCAGATTTCGCACTTCCGACGCGACCACTGCAAAACCGCGGCCCTGCTCACCGGCGCGTGCTGCTTCTACCGCCGCGTTGAGCGCCAGAATATTGGTCTGGAAGGCAATGCTATTGATCATCGTGGTAATGTCGCCAATCTTTTTCGAGCTGTCATCGATCTGCGCCATGGTCTGTACCACCTCGCCCACCAGCGAGGCACCGCGACTGGCAATGTGCGTCGCGTTTTCAGTCAGGCTGGTCGCCTGCTGCGCATTGTCGGCATTCAGGCGGATCGTGGCGCTGATCTGCTCCATGCTGGCTGCGGTCTGCTCCAGTGCGGCGGCCTGTTCTTCAGTGCGTGACGCCAGATTGAGGTTGCCGCTGGCAATTTCGCCCGCGCCCTGTCGTACTGATTCACTGGAATCTTTTATCTGCCCGACAATCTGCCGGAGCTGGCTTTGCATAGTATGAAGCGCAAAGAAGAGGCTGCTGCGGTCGCCGTTTTTCACTGCGATCGCGTTATCCAGCTTGCCATCCGCGACGGCCAGCGCAATATTTGCCGCTTCAATCGGCTCGCCGCCAATCGGCCGCAGCACCTTACGACTGAACAGCATGCCCAGTACAGTGCCGACCAGCAGAATACTCACCACCATCAACAGCAGTGCCCACATCAGTTGCCGGTTGGCAGCAGCCATCACCTGACTGACCGGTGCGACGACGCCGAGATACCAGGGTTTGTCACTGTTACCAATTACCACCGGCTGCCAGGTGACTAATGCCTCTTCGCCCAGCACGGCATCAAAATGCTGTACGACTTTCGTCGTAAAGCCATCTTTTTCGCCTTTCCAGGGTTTACCGGCTTCCTCTTTCACTGGCGAGGACACCACATTCCCGCCATTCGAGAGCAACAGCGCATAGCCGCTACCCTGCCAGGGTTTGATCTGATTCACTTTCTGCTGCAGTGAGGCCAGTGAAATGTCAGAGGTGACGATCGCTTTTAAGGTGCCCTGATCGATAACCGCGGCAGCCACAGAAGTCAGAAGTGTCGGCACGCCGTTATAGGCATAGCTGTAAGGTTCGGTAAGCGTATCTTTTTGTGATTTTTGCGGGATCAGATAGTAATCGCCCTGACCCGGCGTCAGATAGGAGAGCAGCGGATGCATCGCGTATTTACCTGACGCGTCACGATCCACAAAAAAGGCATAGCGTCCCTGTGGTGCCTGGCCCGGCTGTGATGCGAACCCGGCATCGCGACCATCAAATGCATTCTGTTCGAATATTACCGACATCGACAGATAATCAGGATTAGCGCGCAGCGCATACTCCATGACTTTATCGGCAACTTTGCGATCGGTGATACCCGCCTGCGGCAGCGCAATCAGACTTTGCCCGAGATGACTGGCAACATCACGGGCATGACCCAGCTCCTGCTGCACCTGAAGCGCACGGCTCTGTGCTATCTGCTGCAGATAGTTTTCTGCGAGTACCTTTTGTTCTTTACCCGATTGCCAGCTGAGGACGCCGATAGTCACAGTAAATCCCAGCATGATTGTCAAACCACCCATGATCAGCATCTGCGCACGGGTACTCATTCTTTTCTTATGTGTTAACTGACTGGCCATAGTGATTCCCCTGGAATTTACCTGTTTCTTTCCCTCCTTGTGATTACGTTGCTCCTGAGATCATCTATCGGCGGCGTTTTTTTGAACTTTAGTCACCGTAATTCTGGCGGGCTGCCTGTCTGACTATGAGTCATTCAGGGAAATTGATCGCAAAGAGGATATGGCGCTGCGTATGAACAGGCTTTTTTTGATCTGCAACAATACTGCTGCCCACCTTTACTGTCAGTTTATGTCAACAGTTGCTGTAGCCCCTTGTCACTGTGGAGAGAGATCAATGATCGGTAAATCAGGATTAGCCATTGGGATGGTTGTCTGGCTGGCGTATGTTGCCTGGATCGTTCACTACTATTCAGACACCTTTATGCAGTTCTCCCGCTAAGCAAACAGGACCTTCGGGTCCTTTTTTTGTTCTTAATTCCTTACGGTTGGCCTGTGAGCCGGATATTCGCTATTATCGACTCATTCTGTGAGCCGAATAGCAAACTCTATTCGGCTCATCTCCTCTTACTGTGAGTCCACTATGAGCGTTTACTGGATCTGGCAGCAGCCGGACTGGCCCGATTTTCAATGGCAGGATGCCGTTCTGCTACCGCGCCTGCGCCATCTGCAGCAGCAGCGCGGGTTGCTGCTGGGACGAGCCAGCCTGCAGTCAGACAGTGATTCGCAGACGCTGGATACTCTGCTGAGTAATATCCTTTCCTCTTCCGCGATTGAAGAGGAACGGGTAAACGTGCAGTCAGTACGCTCATCGCTGGCGCGCCGGTTAGGCGTCACGGAAGAACAGCCTTATCCGGTCTCCGACCGCTCAGAAGGGCTGGCCGCCATGATGCTGGATGCCATCAACAATCGCAGCCAGCCACTGACGCCTGAACGATTATTTCAGTGGCATCACTGGCTTTTCCCGGCAGATGAATGGACGGTGCAGCGCCTGAGCGTCGGCACGCTGCGCGGCAGTGAGCCGATGCAGGTGATCTCAGGCCGCATCGATCGCCCTACGGTGCATTTTGAGGCTCCGCCGCGACAGGGACTGGAGCCGCAGCTGACACAGTTTGTTGAGTGGTTCAACAGCAGTCAGCATGACGTGATGCTGGACCCGCTGCTGCGCGCCGCCATCTGTCATCTCTGGTTTGTCACCCTGCACCCGTTTGATGACGGTAATGGGCGTATCACGCGTGCGTTAACCGATCTGGCACTGGCGCAGGCCGACAGCCAGAGCATCCGCCTGTATGCCATGTCGCCCGCCATTCTGGCGCAGCGTGCCGGTTATTACCGCATTCTTGAGCAGACGCAGAAAGGCGGCCTTGATATCACAGACTGGCTGGTGTGGTTTCTTGATATCCTGGATGAGAGCCTGAAGCAGGCGATGAACGTTATCGATCGCACCCGGATGAAAGCGCGTTTCTGGCTACGTCATCAGGGAATGGGATTGAGCGTGGAACAGGTAAAAGTACTGAACCGGCTGCTTGACGGCGGTGAGCAGGGTTTTGAACTGGGGATCAGCGCCAGTCAGTATCAGAAGGTGGCTAAAGTAAGTAAAGCGACCGCGACCCGTCATCTGGCGGATCTGGTAGAGAAAGGCTGTCTCTACCGGCTGGAGGGTGGCGGACGAAGCACGCGCTATCAGGTTGTTACCCGCGATACGCACTAAGCCGGGTGAATCTGGCTAAGGAAAGGCGTGGTACATTGCGGCGGCCGCGATGTACCACTGAGCGCGGCAATTACTCTTTGAGTGAGGCCCCGTTTGTCGCAATAACCTCTTTATACCAGTGGAAGCTTTTCTTACGGCTGCGCGCCAGCGAACCTTCCCCGTTGTCATCGCGGTCTACATAAATAAAACCGTAGCGTTTAGACAGTTCCGCTTTAGATGCGCTCACAAGATCGATCGGCCCCCAGCTGGTATACCCCATGACCTCAACACCATCTTCAATCGCTTCACGCACCTGCACCAGATGATCGTTGAGGTAGCTGATGCGGTAGTCATCCTTCACGACGCCGGTGGCATCAGGAATGTCTTTGGCACCCAGTCCGTTCTCAACGATGAACAGCGGCTTTTGATAACGATCCCACAACAGATTAAGCAAGGTACGCAACCCGACCGGATCAATCTGCCAGCCCCATTCTGAGCTCTGAAGATGGGGATTAGGCACCATGCTCAGAATGTTACCGCGCATCTTCTCATTCAGCGCCTCATCGGCGGTAACACAGCCGGACATGTAGTAGCTGAACGAGATAAAATCGACGGTCGATTTGAGTATCTGTCGATCGGCATCCGTAATATCCAGCAGAATGTTGTTGTCGCGGAAGAAGCGCAACATATAGCCCGGATAAGCTCCCCGGCACTGCACATCGCCAAAAAATTGCCATTTCCGGTTCTCCTGCAGCGCTTCCAGCACATCGTCGGGGTTACAGCTTAGCGGGTAGACCAAACCACCCAGCAGCATATTGCCGATGCTGGCATCCGGGTTGATCTCGTGACAGGCTTTAACCGCCAGCGCACTGGCGACCAGTTGATGGTGAATCGCCTGATAAATTTCGCCCAGGCTGCTGGTTTCCGGCAGACCCACGCCGGTCATCGGCGCATGCAGAGACATGTTAATTTCGTTAAATGTCAGCCAGAGCCTGACTTTCTTCTGATAACGGTCAAACACCGTGCGCGCGTAATGTTCAAAGAATCCGATTACCTGACGGTTGCCCCAGCCACCATACTGCTTAACCAGATTCCAGGGCATTTCATAATGTGACAGGGTCACGAGCGGAGTGATGTTATGCGCTGCCAGTTCATCGAATAAGCGGTCATAAAAGGCCAGGCCAGCCTCGTTGGGTTGCTGCTCGTCACCGTTCGGGAAAATACGCGTCCAGGCAATTGAAACCCGCAGACAGCCGAAGCCCATCTCTGCAAACAGCCTGATATCGTCCGGGTAGCGGTGGTAAAAATCGATCGCCACATCTTTAAGGCTCTGGCTCCCCGCAACGCGCTCCACGACCGGGCCAAAAATCCCCTGTGGCTGGACGTCAGAGGTTGAGAGGCCTTTCCCCTCTTCACGCCATGCGCCTTCAACCTGGTTAGCGGCAACAGCACCGCCCCATAAAAATGAATCCGGGAAAGTTTTCATCCTGTTCTCCTTTTATCGATGAATGATGCTGAGTAAAGGTGTTCCTGCAGTCGCAGTGTTTCCTGCGACTTTCATCACCTCACGATACTCATCGCTGTTAGTAATAATGATCGGGGTTGCCAGGTCATACCCGGCATCAAGAATGGCCTGACGATCGAATTCCAGCAGCAGATCGCCAGGCTTAAACCTGTCGCCCACATTTACATGTGCAGTGAAAGGTTTGCCGTCGAGCCGGACGGTATCGATACCCACATGGATCAGCAGCTCAATCCCGCTATGACTCAGCAAGCCGATGGCGTGCCGGGTCTGAAACAGGGAGGCAACCTCACCCGCGAAGGGCGCAATGACTTTGTTGTCGGAAGGAATGATGGCCGCGCCCTGTCCCAGCAGGCCACTGGCGAAGGTTGCGTCCGGCACCTGATCAAGCGCCAGTAGGGTGCCGGTCATTGGTGAGAGAATGTCATCTTCGCCAGGCATCACCGGGGTTACTGTGTCTGGCGTGCTGTTACGAGGCATACCCGCTACCAGCGTCATGGCACAGCTCAGGAGCAGAGCCAGCAGCGTGCCGATAATTCCGCCCCATAACGTGGCATCGACACCGCCAGGCGGGATCATCTGAGCGATGGTAAAGATATTGGCGAAGCCAAAGGAATAAACGTGGGTGTTACTGAAGCCGACAACGGCACCGCCGATTGCGCCGGCTACGCAACCAAAGATAAAGGGGCGACGCAGAGGAAGATTAACACCATAGACAGCAGGTTCAGTGATACCAAATATTCCCGCGGTCACGGATGACCCCGCCAGCACCTTTTGACGCGCATCACGGCTGCGCAGCAAAACCCCCAGCGCCGCACCAATCTGGCCCATGACAGCAGGTAACAGCATAGGCAGCATCGAGTCATGCCCCAGAACGGCCAGATTGTTGATCATCAGTGGCACCAGTCCCCAGTGCAGACCAAAAATCACACAGACCTGCCACAGCGCGCCCATGGCCGCTCCAGCCAGCCACGGAGCCAGCGCATAAATCCACTGGTAGCCGTTCGCCAGCAACTGGCTCAGCCACGTGGCCAGTGGACCAATCACCAGGAAAGTCAGCGGCACCGTGATGCTCAGACAGATCAACGGGGCAAAAAAGTTCTTCATGGAGGCGGGCAGCAGCCGGGTGCTCTGTTTTTCCAGCCAGCAACTCACCCACGCGGCGAGAATAATGGGTATAACCGACGCGCTGTAATTAAACCAGGTTACAGGAATACCGAGAAACGCATCTGTCATAGCGCCGGACTGCTGGCTGGCATTGAAAGCAGCAATCATCGTCGGATGGGTGAGTGCCCCGCCAATCACCATGGTGATAAAAGGATTACCGCCGAACTTTTTACCCGCGGTGTAGCCTAGCACCAGCGGAAAAAAGTAAAAAAGGGCATCACTTGCCGCAAACCAGATTTTGTAGGTTCCACTTTCAACAGACAGCCAGCCGCAAACCACGGCCAGCGCCAGCAAGCCTTTAAGAATACCGGAGGCGGCAAGAATCCCGATAAACGGCGTAAAAATGCCGGACACAACATCGATCAGGCGACTGAAAAGGTTACCTGACTTCTTATCTTCAGCTGATGCAGCGGCCTCATCTAAAAGTCCCGCTTCGGCACGGACAGCCAGCCAGACATCATGAACGTGGTTGCCAATCACCACCTGAAACTGCCCGCCGCTTTCGACGACCATAATGACGCCCGGATTTTTCTTTAGTCCTTCCGCATCGGCTTTATGGTTATCTTTCAGTTTAAAACGAAGCCGGGTAGCACAATGCACCAGACTTACGATGTTCTCCCTGCCGCCAATATGGCCGAGGATATCCTGCGCCAGCGTGTGATATTCCATCTCGATTTCCTTAAACGGATGTCCATGGACATCCGTTGACTGAGCCAAAAATAAAAAAACCTGAGAACGGCCTCCTTTCAGAGGCCGCGCTCAGGTTTTGCCTGCATTAAGCAGTAACAATCCGGTTTACAGGGCTTATTACCCTTCTTTTCTCACCCGCTCGATATGAATGGCAAGAAACATGATCTCTTCTGCGGTCAGCTCACGCTGATAACTTTGTTGCAAATGCTGCGCAATTTTCACTGCGCATTTCCAGGCTTTTGGATAGTTATCTTTTACTGCCGTATGCAATGAAACATCGTCATTTTCGACCACGGCTCGCGTCAGCATCCGCTGCGCAAAAAACTTCAGATGGGTGACAAACCGCTGGTAAATCAGTGACGATTCGTTATATTCCAGCTGCAACTGATACTTCACCAGTTGCAGAATCTCCTGCATTACCCGCGTGATATCCATGACTTCCGGCATTTCGTTATGGAGCTGTGCCGTTACCAGATGAAGCGCGATAAATCCGGCTTCATCCTCAGCCAGTTCGACATTCAGCCGACGGAAAATGAGTGCCCTGGCCTCCTGCCCCAGCTCGAACTCTTTGGGATAGAGACGTTTGATATCCCACAGCAACACATTTTTAATCGCCAGACCTTTTTTTTGTCTTTCAATGGCAAAGAAGCAGTGGTCGGTCAGCGTGATATACAGGCTCTCCTGCAATCTACCCAGACGCTGTATCGCAAGATCAATAATGCAATTGCAGGTCGTCATCACTTCAGGCGGGATTTGATGTAACAACTCCTCCAGCCGACGGACCAGCAGATCACTTTGTGGTGCAAACACTTTCTCAATTTGCGCGTCATTGAGACTGTCACCGACGCGCTTCTGAAAGGCCAGTCCACGGCCCATAACGACCTGCTCGCGCCCCTGCTCATCCTGAACCATCACCACGTTATTATTCAGAATTTTGGCGATTTTCATCGGAACCCCAGAAACAAAAAAACCTGATATCCGGCAGAGGCCAGAAATCAGGTTTTGCCTGCCTAAGCAGTAACAATCCAGTTCCGGCACTCTATCAGCTTTCGTCATGACCTCAATCGGTCAGAACAAAAAGCGTGACAGCGATCGTAATCCTCTTATTCGCCTAAAAAATTACGACCGTTTTAAGCTCAGTCACCCAGGCATCCTGCGTATGGGATATGCCCGCCGGATGATGCCAGTACTGAATCCCGGGTTGCAGTTCCAGCCAGGAAACGGGGCGGAAACGGTAATAGAACTCACTGTTTAGTGAATGGCCGGGCACCGGATGATATGCCGTATCGTGGTAGTCCGAAACACCACCCATCGTATTCATATAGCGCTGATTTCGCGCGTACTGACTGCTCATGTCCGTCCAGGTCAGGCCAAAACCAATCCAGTCTTCCGGACGGGCGTCAAACAGTCCCCGATAGCGGAGTGAAGCGGCATAGACCGAATGCATGTAGTTAGTTCTCTGATCGGCCAGGCTCATACTGAATGAAGTACTTAACCCGCGACTGGCGTCATCCTGATGTCGCGTCAGTTGCTGATTAAGTCCGGCGTAAAGAAACCATGTCCGGTTATGAGAAGCATAACCACCGGGATCACTGGCTCCTGCGCCCCCGGACCGGCCGCGATAGAGGTCAGTTTGCGGGGCATTGGTAAAAACCACTCCCAGGTTGTAGGCACCCGGCAGGCCGTTAATGATCGGGCGTGCTTCGATTTCTACCGGCAGCAGGACACCTTTGCTGCGCCTGGTTGAGCCACTCCAGGCGTGATGACGGCTGGCAGCATCCGGGTTCTGCTCCATTACTCCCCCTTTTAACGTCACAACAGGTGTAAACCGGTATTCGAGCGTAGTTCCCCACGTGTGCACGTTCCAGTTGTTCCAGGTCAGTGAGTTAGCAGATTTTCCACCGCACTGAGAAAGCATCTGGAAATCACAGGGTATGATCTGATCGAAGGTCTGAACCTTGTTCATCATTCCGATACGCCATGTCATCCTGCGGTCATCGAAACTTCGGGCAAAAGTCAGCCAGCCCAGGCGGGTGATCGATTGCCCGCCCCAGCTCTCCTGCGTAAGATCGTTAACATTCATCCGCGGATCCTGCACGCGTCGGGTGGTCAGATCGTCGTTGTGATTACGATTAACGATATTCGCTTCGATACGTGCATCGGGAATATTTGTCCAGCGCGACAAATCCTGATTAAAGGTCAACGCAAACTGATCGATATAAGCAACGTGTGAGGCATGATTGTAGCCACCGCCGCCATTCCAGCCAATTTCATTCAGATAACCCAGGCTATAAGCAAATCCATTATCGTTAAGCGATTTACGAAGGCCATACATATCACCCAAAATAGGATCCGGTGGAGATTCAAACCCTAATACCGTTCCGCTCCATTCCTGCGCCGTCGACAAGGGTGAAAAGGTCAATAATGAGAGTGCGCACAGCATGCTTTTATATTTCATCTTAGCAACCTGTTTTGATTTTAATGATGTACGGTTCGCAGGAGAGTCCTTAACCTCCTGTCATCTACCTCATGTTTCCCAGGCCTGAAGACGCTGGGTCGTTATCGCGCAGGTTATTAATGACTTACGGCATGCCAGAATAAATTTAAGGCAAAAAAAAACCTAAGCACCCCACAGTGGTAAAGACTGCGGAACGCTTAGGTTTTGCCTGTTATCCAGTAACAACCCTTCGCTGAAAACGGCTCTACCCTAACACTGCTTTTTTAAATTGAATAGCACTGCCGGATTATTTCACAAAAAATGTGAGCCAATTAACAATTGATATCTCTCATTTCATAGGGCTGGTGTAAATTAACAATCTAAATGAGGTAAGAAACCCATCAGGGAATGTTATATTAGTTTCCTTGCTAATTCATTTAATTAAGATTGATGGTATTTATCAGTAGAATTAAAATAGTCATCCGGCGTCAAACGCTTAAAAATGGATGATCCAAAATCCAGATTATTGAATCCTGATTGATGCTATAGCGCTGAGTTTAAAAAATATAGCTGGCTGGTTTTTGTGATTTACAGGGAGATTGCAGGCGGGGAGTCAGCGCAAGGGAACGACAGGAGGATTTGTTTTGAATGACCTGACAAAAGATCAGATAAACCCGTCAATCAGAAACAGCAACGCCGGAAGGTTCGCTTCCGGCGTTGTGGCAATCAGGCAGCTTTAACGGCGCGTACTTTCTTCGCCGCTGGCTCTTCCGCCTGATCATCCGCACCCTCTTCTGCCACGGCTTCAGGCTTCGTTGCGCCTGCGGCCACATCCGGCAGTTTACTGGTGCGCAGAATATGCTGCACCGCATCTTTCTGCTCGGCAATCAGCAGGCCCAGCGTTTCTGCCTGAGATTCGTCCAGTGCAGGTTGATGCTGTAACAGCCAGTCAGTGAAGGCTTCGGCCATATCGAGCATTTTGTCGTAGGCATCGGCCTCTTTCTTATTGGCAAACGTCATCTTCTCTTCACCCTTTCTGACTACAACAAATTTTGTTTCAACAGCCATCTTTTCGCCCTCAGGTACTGTGTATGCATACAGTATATCATGCCGGTTATGCTTTGCCAGCAGAGAATAGAGTTTATCGGTTATGCCCGAGCTAACCTTAACCGGACGCAGATTTTTTTCTTTTTCCTGTCGCTTTTCTGCCGGACGTTACGCTGACTACACCAGCAACTCTTCAAGGAACATCGCCAGTGCCTTGCGCGGATCGTCCTCTTCGGAAACGATCACCTCGATCCCCCACTGCCCCAGCACCTCTTTGGCTACCGGGTTATTACGGTTAGTGAACAGATACGATTTTGGCCGGGCCGTCGCCAGCCCGGTGCGGCCCCACATCTTGGTCAGACGGTAAAACAGCAGACGAATGTTGAAATCACTGATGCTGTAGCCGACAAACAGCACGGAGTTGCCCATTACGTCATGGGTCAGTTTGATGTCGAGCGGTGAGTCAAAATAGAGGCGTTCAAAATAGCTGCTCTCATCGAGCACGATAGAGGTGTCGTCATCGAAGTCACCGTGCAGCTTGATGATGTGACGTTTATCTTCGGTCAGCGAAACCAGGTCAGCGGCGTTCGCCACTTTGTAATAGGGAACGCCGTGCGCCTCGTGCGCCGCTTCCAGCCAGCGATCATAATTGGTGGTGTAGATGCGCGAGAAGTTACCCTGGGTAATCATGGTATGAATTTCAGAAGACCGGACATCGATATCCGGCCGGTGCCACTCGCGATCCATCCAGCTGCGCAGCGGGCCAAGCGAGCCTTTCTTTTGCTTGTAATACTCCGCCAGCGAAAGGTGCGTACCGTAGGTATTGAAGATTTTGGGATCGTAACCCAGCTCGTTAGCCAGGTGAGCAATCAGTTCATGCCACTCGGGGAGGCCAAAATTACGCGAAATACCGGCACCGGCAAACAGAATCAGCTTGCCGGAATCATAGGCGCGTTTGAGTTCAGGTTTCATGCCACTCCCCGCGAGGTTTTTAAAAAGGTGGCGAAGCGATCCAGCGCGATGCGCCGCATCGAGATCTCATTCTTGAGTTCGCCCATTTCTGCAAAAGTCTGCTCATAGCCTTCGGGGATAAACACGCAGTCCCACTGGAAGCCGCGCGTCCCGGCGGGTTTCGCGGCGATGGTGCCGCGCAGTTCACCCGAGAACTGATACATTTTGCGGCCGTCGCAGTAGCCGAGCACCGTTTTGGCCGTCACGGCCTGGCTGTCCAGTCCCTGCACCAGCGCGGTAAAGCGCTCAGCGTCGAGGCGGTTCCAGAAGATGCGGGTCAGACCGGCGGGCAGACCATTGAGGCCGTCCAGATAGAGGCCGGTATGCTCAACAAACAACGGCCGCCCAATCAGCGAAAAGGCTTTGGTCAGTTTATCGCGCACCAGGTCCAGCTCATTTTCAGTCTGAATTTCTTCGATGCGACGGGCGATGGGTAATACTTCGACCCCGACAGGCTCGAGTATCTTACGCACCTCCGCCAGCTTTTGCTCATTGGCAGAAAGGAATCTGATTTTCATGGGGCTTCCAGGTCAATTACTCCGCCACGCAGTGAGGATTTTTTACGAAAACAGGCGGGCAGGATAAATCACTAACGCTGGAGAGTGTAGTTCAATTCTGTGGTCATCAGATTGCAGAACCGGCTTAAGCAGGAGAGCCGGTTCTGCCGACTCAGTAAACAATGCCCGGCGGATTCACCGTGGAGTGCGTCACAGCTTCATCCTGTTCACCCCAGCGCGCCAGCACCTGCTGATACTGCCCACCTGTGATGGTGCCATCCAGCGCAGTCTGCAATGCGGGTGCCAGGCCATTCCCCTTTTTAGTGGTCACGGCAACCCAGGCGCGAAACGGTCCGCTGCCAACCAGCTTTGTCTGGCCGCGTGACGCCACTTTCCAGGCAGCCATCGAGTGCGGGCCAAAGATCGCATCGGCCCGCCCCGACAGCAGCGTCAGCGTCGCTGAGGCATCATCGGTAAGGTAAATCGGCGTCACAGCGGGCAGACCTTTAGCCCGGTTCTGCTGATCCCAGCTCAGTAATATGCGCTCCTGATTGGTGCCCGACGACACGATAATCCGCTTACCGGCAATATCAGGCGGACTGCTGATCTGGCTGATTTTACTGTCGCTTTTTACCGCAAAGGCGTGGTTATCAGCGCGATAGGTCGCAAAATCGAACTTCTTCTTACGCTCTTCAGTAACGGCAATGTTAAACATCGCGACATCATAGCGTCCGGCGCTGATGCCCAGTGGCCAGTCCTCCCACGAGGCCGGAACCAGCTTCAGCTTTAACCCCAGACTGTCAGCCAGCAGCCTGGCGATGTCCGGATCGCTGCCGATCCGCGTGACGTTGTCAGACGCCAGCAGCGATAGCGGCGGTGAGTTAGTTGCGGCGGTCGCAACCGTCAGCGTGCCAGGCTCGATAAAGTGAAAGTCAGCCGGGATTTTCGCGATCGCCTGCGGATTTGCCGGGGCGTGGATTGGCGTCTCATTTTTCAGCACATCGAGCTTCTCCGCCGCCGGACAGCTCAGCACTGGCAGCAGCGTCAGCGCTGTTAATGTCAGCGCCCTCATAGCACGCGCGCCAGGAAACGGCGGGTGCGCTCATGGCGCGGATTGTTCAGTACCTGCGTGGTGCTGCCCTGCTCAACAATCCGTCCATCCACCATAAAGACCACGTTATCCGCCACTTCACGCGCAAAACCGATCTCATGGGTTACAATCACCAGCGTGGTGCCGGAACGTGCCAGCTTTTTAATGACGTCGAGCACTTCACCGACCAGCTCCGGGTCCAGTGCCGAGGTCGGTTCATCGAACAGCATTACGCGGGGATTGAGCATCAGGGCGCGCGCAATGGCGATACGCTGCTGCTGCCCGCCCGAGAGATGACGTGGCCAGGCATCGGCTTTATGGCGCAGGCCGACAATGTCCAGCAGTTCGCCCGCCCGCGCTATCGCTTCAGATTTCGTCAGCTGACGATGGGCGATTGGCGCTTCAATCAGGTTATCCAGCACGCTGAGGTGCGGAAACAGATTGAAGTTCTGGAACACGTAGCCGACGTTGATACGCTGCCGCAGAATCGCCTTCTCTTTGAGTTCATACAGCTTGTCGCCGCGCTGCTGATAGCCGATGAAGTCGCCATCAATCTGAATGAATCCCTCGTCGACCCGCTCCAGATGATTGATGGTGCGCAGCAGCGTGGATTTGCCGGAGCCGGACGGCCCCAGAATCACCGTGACCGATCCAGGCTCCAGCGACAGCGAAACATCATCCAGCGCTGTGTGTTTACCAAAACGCTTGGTCACGCCGGTAATACTGATGGCACCTGTTGTGTGTGAAGTGCGGTAATCAATGGCTTCGGACATGGCTGATCTCCTCGGTCGGATGAAGTGGCGTGACGCGGTTGCGCCATTGTTGCCAGCGCGAAGGCTGCGGCTCACGGTTCACGCTGCGGGCCAGCCAGCGCTCAACGTAATACTGAATCACGGACAGGACGGTGGTGATAATCAGATACCAGGCAGCACCGACCATCAGCAGCGGGATCACTTCCTGATTACGGTTGTAAATCATCTGGATGGTGTAAAACAGCTCCGGCATCGCCAGCACGTAAACCACTGAGGTGCCTTTCGCCAGGCTGATGATCTCGTTAAATGCGGTCGGAATAATGGCACGCAGCGCCTGCGGCAGAATGATGCGGAAGGTCCGGCGTGAGGCGGAAAGCCCCAGCGCAGAGGCGGCTTCCACCTGACCGTGATCGACACCGAGGATCCCGCCACGGATAATCTCCGCACTGTAAGCCGCCTGCACCAGCGTCAGACCAATTACCGCCGCAGGGAACTGGCCCAGCACGTTAATCGTCTGAAACGCGCCCCACGACAGGCCGGTAAACGGAATGCCAATCGACAGCGTGTCGTAGAGGTAGGAGAAGTTATAGAGAATGATCAGCACCACGATGAGCGGCAGCGAGCGGAACAGCCAGATGTAGCCCCACGCTAAGGTGCTCAGCAGCCACGACGAGGAGAGACGCGCCAGCGCCAGCAGACCGCCAAAGAAGAGGCTGAAAATAGTGCCCAGCAGAGTCAGGAGCAGCGTCTGACCCAGGCCGTGCAGGATCACCGGATCAAAAAACCAGCGGGCAAACACGCCCCACTCCCAGCGCGGGTTAAAGGCCACTGACTGAATCACGCCCGCCAGGATAAACAGCGCCAGGATAGCGCCTGCGGTGCGCGCCGGATAACGTGCCGGGACCACCTGCAGATGTTGATGTTTACTCATCGTCACTCCTTAACTTGCCGCTGCGACGTTATACACGCCGATCACTTTAATAAAGCGCAGTCGCCCGTCATGTGGCGGCTGGCCGTAACGCTCCAGATCGCCGCTCAGATCGAACTGTGGCTGATAGCCGTGACCGGTATAAAGCCGCACCGCCTCCGGCTGTCGAAAGCCGGTGGTGAGAAACAGCCGCTGATAGCCCGCCTGCAGGGCGCGCCGTTCCAGCTCCTGCAACACCACCAGCGCCAGCCCCTGACGGCGTAGATCGCTGCGGGTCCAGATGCGTTTCAGCTCAGCGGTCTGCGGGTCATAAGGTTTATAAGCGCCCATCGCGATGATTTCGCCGTCGCGCTCCAGCACAATAAACAGTCCCTGCGGCGGCAGATACCATTCGGTCAGCTCCTGCTCCTGCTCGTTACGTCGGGAGAAAAAGTCGCCATAACGTGCCGAGTATTCACCAAACAGACCACCCAGAATGGGTTGCAGCTCGGGGGCCTCCGGCGAAACTTCGCGGAAAGTTGATTCACTCATGGTCAGCTCCTTAGTCGCCCAGGCCAGCGGGGTTGATTTCAGAACGATCGATATGCTCAACGCCTTCACCCCAGCGGTTCAGTACCTTCTGATAATCGCCATTGCTGATCACGCCATTCAGCGCGGTGCTGATCGGTTCCGCGAGGCCGCTGCCTTTCTTCACCGTAACGGCAATGTGCGCCGCTTTTGGCCAGCCGCCATCCACGCTGCCGACCAGTCGGGTTTTACCGGTCAGCGCCGCTTTCCAGGCACCAATCACGTTAGGACCGAAGTAGGCATCGGCTCGCCCCGCCTGCAGTGCCAGGGTCTGGGCGGCATCATCTTTGGTATAGACCGGCGTAAAGGCTTTCAGGCCCTTTGCCTGATTCTCTTTATCCCACGCCAGCAGAATCGCCTCCTGATTGGTGCCGGATCCCACGATGATCCGCAGTCCGGCAATGTCTTCCGCTTTGGTCAGTGACTGAATCGGGCTGCTGGTTTTGACATAAAAGCCGAGTGAGTCTTTGCGATAAGTGGCGAAGTCGAACTTCTCTTTGCGCTCTTTAGTCACGGTAATGTTGGAGATCGCCGCATCATACTTGCCCGAGGCCACACCCAGCGGCCAGTCTTCCCACGACGTGGGAACGATGTTGAGTTTTAATCCAAGGCTGTCCGCAACCAGTCGGGCAATATCCACCTCGCTGCCGAGCAGGGTTTTGTTGTCATCGGAAAACACCGTCAGCGGCGGGGAGTTCTGCGCCGCCACGGCCACGGTAAAGGAGCCCGGCACCACAAAGTGATGTCCCGCGGGCAGTTGCGCGATGGCGTCAGGATTTTTCACCGTATTAACCGGCGCTTTATTGGCTTCCAGGCTGACGCGCTGGCCGTTATAGGAAACGCTGGTGCCTTCAGCCAGCGCATGGCTGCTGGCGGCCAGAATAAGCAGGGCAAGAAGACGCGATGTTTTTTTCATGACGTAGGCTCTTATTTTGAGGTGAACTGATTAACGGGTTGTTTCAGGGCGAAGCTGTCGCGCAGGGTGCTGCCAGGGTAGTCGCGGCGCGCCAGGCCGCGAGCCTGCAGAATCGGCACCACGCGGTCGACAAAACGCTCAAAGGTATCGGGTGTGCCGCCATTAATGATGAAGCCGTCTGTGGCGTGGGTCTCAAACCAGAGCTGCAGGCCATCCGCGACCTCTTCCGGCGTGCCGTGAAACAGCGGACGCGGTGTTGCGGCTTCCAGTGCCGCCTGGCGCAGCGTATGACCATGCTGCTGTGCTTTGCGTTTGATCTCATCGGTGGTGCTGCGGAAGCTGTTCTGCCCGATGTCGCCGATGTCCGGGAACGGCTGATCCAGCGGATATTGTGAAAAGTCATGGTGGTCGAAGAAACGACCGAGGTAGTTAAGTGCATCGGTAATCGATACCAGCGCCGCTGTGGTCTGATACTGGCGCTCTACGTCTTCCGCATCATCACCCACGATCACGCTGACACCCTGGAAGATGTGCAGATCCTCTGGCTGACGACCGTTCGCTACCAGCTGCTGTTTCACATCCTGATAAAACGCCTGGGCTTCTTCACGGGTTGGCTGATGGGTAAAGATGGCGTCAGCATGGCGCGCCGCCAGCTTTTTACCGTCATCGGACGCACCCGCCTGGAAGATAATCGGGCGGCCCTGCGGCGTGCGGGCGATGTTGAGCGGTCCCTGCACCTGGAAGAAGTCGCCGTGATGATCAAGCGTGTGCAGCTTCGCCGGGTCGAAGAACTGGCCGCTCTCCTTGTCCCGTACAAAGGCATCCTGCTCCCACGAATCCCATAACCCTTTCACTACCTGCAGATACTCGTCGGCAATGCGGTAACGCAACGCGTGTTCCGGGTGTTTCTCGCGGGAAAAGTTTTTGGCGGAACCCTCCAGCGGCGAGGTGACAACGTTCCAGCCCGCACGCCCGCCGCTGAGGTGATCGAGGCTGGCAAACTGACGCGCCACGGTGAACGGCTCGCTGTAAGAAGTGGAAACTGTGCCGACCAGCCCCAGATGTTCCGTGACGCCCGCCAGTGCCGAGAGCAGCGTCAGCGGTTCAAAACGATTAAGAAAGTGCGGGATCGATTTCTCATTGATAAACAACCCGTCGGCGACAAACAGAAAATCGAGCTTGCCCTGCTCCGCCTTGCGGGCGATTTTTTTGGCGTACGCCAGATTAATGCTGGCATCGGCCTGCGCCGCCGGATGGCGCCAGGCAGACATGTTTCCCGACGCGCCATGCAGAATAGTGCCCAGCCGAAGTTGTCTTGTGGTCATGATGCTCTCTCGTTTTTAGTCGTAGCGATGCCCGACGAGGGTTGTCAGAACCCCCGTGTTTTAACGGGCTGCAGATGAATTCAGTTCAGAATGGCTTCCCGACATCGCGCATTGAGGTGTTGCAGCGCCTGGCGGGCCAGTCGCGCGAAGTAGTCGGCGGCGGGGGCAATCAGCGCCTCATCCGGGGTGAAGCTGGCATGGTGCAGACCAAAATCACTGGCGCTGCCGATGCTGACAAACGCACCCGGCACCTGTTGCAGATAGAACGCAAAATCCTCACCCAGCAGATGCAGTTCGGCGGACTGCACCCGATAACCAGCCTGCTGCGCGACGTCACTGCTGAAGGTTGCCCAGTGCGCATCGTTGATTAGCACCGGCGGACCGGGATGCCAGCTCAGGGTCGCCTGCGCGCCATTGGCTTCGGCATAATGCTCAACCAGCGTACGCACCCGCTGTTCCAGTTCGGCACGCAGTTGCAAATCGTGAGTGCGGGCCGTGCCGCCAAACTCCACGCCGCCCGGCAATACGTTCCAGCTTTTGCCGCCGTCGATGCGGGTAATGCTCAGCACCAGACTGTCCAGCGCACTGAAGCTGCGGCTGGTGAGCCCCTGTAAGGCCTGGATAATCTGACTGGCGATGACAATACTGTCGACGCCCTGCTCCGGATACGCGGCATGTGCGCCTTTGCCGGTAACGCGAATAATAAATTTGTCTGTATTGGCATAGAACGCCCCACTGCGGGTGGCAAAAGTGCCGACAGGCAGTGAAGGCTCGTTGTGCATGCCGAAAATAGCCTGCACCTCATCCAGCACGCCCGCGTCAATAAACTGGCGTGCTCCGTGCGCTATCTCTTCCGCGGGCTGAAACAGGATGCGCACCCGACCAGGCAACTGATCGGCCCCGGCGTTAAGCTGTAACGCCGCGCCCAGCATCACCGCGCTATGGAGATCGTGACCGCAGGCGTGCATCACGCCGGGATGACGGGAGTGAAAACGCACGCCGCTCGCTTCATGGATCGGCAACGCATCGATGTCGGCGCGCAGCGCGATGACGGTCTCTCCGCTGCCAATTTCCGCCACAAGACCCGTCTCAAGGGGATAGTCGAGCAGCCGGATGCCCGCCGCCTGCAACCAGCCCCGCAGCCGGGCGGTGGTGGCGAACTCCTGACCCGACAGTTCCGGCCAGGTATGCAGTTCACGCCGCCATTCAATCAGTTGTGATGCATTGCTCATGATGACTCTCCACTCAGACTCAGGCTGCAACCGGATGATGCGTAGCCAGCAATTCCAGTGACTGCAGGCGTGCAACCGGCTCGGTAATCGGCGTGTCGATAACGAACTCATCAATGTCGAAATTATGGTGCAGCGCATCCAGCTGGGCATGAACCTGTGCTGCGGTGCCTTTCAGCAGTGACGGCGTGCGAGGCTCAATCTGATAATCGCGATATCCACCCTGACGCACATAGCGCTCAGCCTGTTCAAGACTGCCGACGTTGACGCCAGGCCCGTCTTTCACCGACACATGATAATGACGCAGCGTGGAAACCAGCAGGTCAGCCTCGGCGGGCGAGTCGGCCACCACTACCTGAACAGCCACCAGTGCGCGCTGGCCGTTACTGAGGCGATAGAAGGTACTCAGTGCATGCTCCAGCAACTGGCGGTCGCCATTGATATGAGCTGCAAAGACGAACTGCCAGCCCAGACTGGCCGCCAGCCGTGCGCTCTCTTCACTGGCACCCAGCAGAAAACGGTTAGCAGGACGTGATGGCAGCGGCGTCGCGGCTAAACTTTCGTCATCAGGCTGTACCTGTGTAGGTTTAAGCCAGCTATCCAGCAGCTGAAGCTGTTCGGCAAAGCTGCCTTTTTTAGCCGCATCGACACCCTGTTGCAGTGCATGGGTAGAAAGTGGCAGTCCGCCCGGCGCTTTGCCCACACCAAGATCGATGCGGCCCGGTGCCAGTGAGGCGAGCAGGTTAAAGTTTTCCGCCACTTTATACGGGCTGTAATGCTGCAACATCACTCCGCCCGAGCCGACACGAATATGGCGGGTCTGGGCAATGATCCAGGCAATCAACACTTCCGGTGAAGGACTGGCGAGCTGTGCAGTATTGTGATGTTCCGCCAGCCAGAAGCGGTGATACCCCCACTCCTCAGCTAACTGCGCCAGCTGCAGCGTGCGCTGCAGTGCTCCTGCAGGCGACTCGCCCTGCAGCACGGGCGCTTTGTCTAACAGACTTAATCGATATGCCATTCACCTGGTCCTTGTTCATTCCGGTTGCGGACCAGTGTGCTGCGCAGTCGATTATTGGTAAAACATCATATTGTTTTATGCTTTATTGAATTCGTCATAATGGGGAGAAGTGAGCAGTGGCAGTGAAATAAATGACGCTGAAACAGGATGTCAGCCCGCCAGGCAGCGTTAAACGTTGTTCACCGCCTGATTTTAATATGATTTAAACCGGCTAAATGGCAAAGGTTTGCAGAAAATCGTCTTATGTATGAAGAGCTGAAAAGTGTCTTTGTTAGTGTTAGCGGAATATCCGGCTGCAAAGATTTAGTACCTGAATTTTTCAGCACAAGGTAGAAGATTATAAACGGCATCACGACCAGAGAGTGTAATAAGATTGAGATAGTCCTTAGAAATAGTCAAAAGAAGCTTCTATAAATAGTCTTTCTCTCCGGGAAAATTAACCGTAAATAATAGTTACTAAGGCCGCTGTGAATTTTGCTTCAACGGGAAATATCGGGTGTTAATAATCGCCACATTTACTTCACAGGGAACACCATCATCAAGAAAAACCGTCTCATTGAGCTGAATGACCGCATCCCCTGCCGCTAAGTTAAGCAGCGTCAGAGTCTGTGAATCCGTGACATTCATGGCCGTCAGATGCTGATCCCTGAGCTGCACTTTCTTACCGGTAACCTCTTCAATATAGGCATATTTTGAGACTTCCAGCTTGCTGAATTCAAGGCTATTAAACATATTCACCGGCAGATGAATATGTTCGAGAGCCACAGGGATATCATCGAAACACATCAGGCGTAAAATTTTATAAATCTGATCGCTGTTTTTAATACGGAGCGCCTGCGCCATATCAGCAGACGGGACCTTAATTATGCTGACCGAAATGATTTTCCTGACGCCTTTATGACCTTTTCGTTGCGCCTGAAAATCAAATGGTGAAAGCACATGGTATCGGTGCGCCTGGCTGCTTATTTCAGTAGAACCTACAAAGATACCTGAACCTTTAACGCGGTAAATTCTCTGCTGCTCAACCAGAATACGTGTCGCTTCACGAACCGTCGCACGGGTAATACCGATACTTTTTGCGATGGATATTTCTGTATCCAGCTTTTCTCCGGGGCGAAGGCCATCATCCTTAATTTTATTGAGGATGTAATCTACAACCTCTTTTTGCTTTTCTGTGATGCCATCAACCATCGAATCTCTTCCTGTATGCGTGAAGGTGAAACGCCATCAATCCGTGTCAGTACAGTTCTGCCTGACATTGCCGGATAAGTACTACTTCGGCTACCTGAATATGTGACCAACTTATCAAATTGGCACTGATGTTAAGGCTGTTCAGCGATATTTTAACTTTACAGGTTGTGTCCGTACACGTCGAAGGACATCATCAGGATGACTAGACATCTTCAACATGTACAGATGTGATGACGAAGATGAAATATAACCTTAAGCCCGTAGTCAGCAACTAAGTTTTTCGTAACGCTATGAATAGTGGCTCTTTTAATAATCTTATGGCCTTCATTATCCTGAGCTTCTGTGGTCTGAAGGCTCAGTTGAAAAGTGGCGGAGGGAGCGTTTTAAAAAAACTGACTGTACATACTCAGGCATTCTGAGGAGGAGCAAAACGATGTCACACCTGGCGAAGTGGTTAAACAATGAGAAAGTCCAGTACGTTGAACGCGTTGCGAACTGGCAGGAAGCGATAGCGATAGCCGGGCGGCCTCTGCTCACTGAAGGCGCAATATCGCAGGATTATATTGATGCCATTATTCGACAGAAAGAGGAGATTGGTCCCTTTTTTGTTATCGCGCCGCAGATTGCCATGCCTCACGCGCGCCCTGAGGAAGGCGCACACAAGCTGGGCTTGTCGATTGTGCTGCTGGGCACAGCAGTGAATTTTGACTCTGAAGAGAACGATCCGGTAAAGGCGATTTTTATGTTTGCGGCACCGGACAGTAACAGCCATATCGAAATGATTTCCCAGCTGGCGGACGTTCTGTCCGATGAAAACATCATGGCACGGCTCTTTAATGCAAGCAGCCAGGACGCACTTATGACGATTTTATCAGGCGTCTGACAGCCCGTTAAAACGCGACTTTTAATCAACAGTTAATGAGGTTTGATATGAAGATTATGGCAGTGTGTGGTTCAGGTCTGGGCAGCAGCTTTATGATGGAAATGAACATCAAGAAAGTGCTTAAAACAATCGGCGTTGAAGCGGAAGTTGAACATTCGGATCTTGGTTCTGTTACTCCTGACGTGGCGGATGTGTTTGTGATGGCAAAAGATATTGCCTACAGCGCAAACCTGCCAGAACAGAAGGTCATCATCATTAACAATATTATCGACCTGAAAGAAGTGGAGCAGAAAATACGCGAGTATTTTGAGAAAAACTGACGCTAATAATCAGATAAACGCCTTACCCTCGAGGTTAATATGTTTACTCAAAATCTTTTGCAGTTTGTCGTCGATGTACTGAAAGTGCCCTCAATCCTGGTCGGGCTGGTGGCATTTTTCGGACTGATTGCGCAGAAGAAGCCGTTTCCTGATGTGATTAAGGGCACGGTAAAAACCATTCTGGGCTTTCTGGTGCTGGCAGGTGGCGCGACCGTTCTGGTCGGTTCTCTGACGCCACTGGGTGACATTTTCAAGCATGCGTTTGATGTTCAGGGCATCATTCCAAATAACGAAGCGATGGTCTCTATCGCGCTGGCTAAATATGGTGCGCCAACCACCATGATCATGGCCTTCGGCATGGTGGCTAACATCGTAGTCGCCCGATTCACCCGACTGAAATATATCTACCTTTCAGGACATGTGACGTTTTATATGGCCTGTATGATCGCGATTATTTTATCGGTCGCTGGTTTCGAAGGTCTTCAGCTTATTTACACCGGATCATTGCTGTTGGGTATTCTGATGGCTACCTTCCCGGCTATCGCCCAGCCCTATATGCGTAAGATCATCGGAGGCGACCATGTCGCGCTGGCGCATACCGGGACCATTGGTTATGTCTTATCGGGCTGGATCGGTTCTGTGGTGGGTAAGGGATCGAAATCCACCGAAGAGATGAACATGCCAAAAAACCTGAGTTTTTTGCGCGACAGTACCATCTCTATCTCGCTTACAATGATGATTATCTATTTAATCCTGTCGGTCTCCGCCGGTAAAGCGTATGTAGAGGCTAATTTCAGCAATGGTCAGAACTACCTGGTGTACTCCTTCATTCAGGCCATTACCTTTGCCGCTGGCGTCTTTATCATTCTGCAGGGCGTGCGTTTAATTCTGGCTGAAATTGTCCCAGCCTTTACCGGCTTTTCAGAAAAACTGGTGCCGGAAGCCAGACCCGCGCTCGATTGCCCGATTGTCTTCCCCTATGCGCCGAATGCGGTGCTGGTTGGCTTTATCTCCAGCTTTGTCGGTGGCCTGGTCGGACTGTTTGTCCTGGGTCAGCTGCATTGGGTATTGATTCTGCCCGGTGTGGTTCCTCACTTCTTCTGTGGTGCGACAGCCGGTGTGTTTGGTAATGCGACCGGTGGTAAACGCGGAGCAATCTGCGGCGCCTTTGCGCATGGCCTGTTGATCACCTTCCTGCCTGTCGCCCTGCTGCCGGTACTCGGTCAGATTGGACTGACCAACACCACTTTCTCGGATACAGATTTTGGCGTCACAGGCATCCTGCTCGGTAATATGGCGCACTTTATGGATAAGGGAACCATCACCCTGATTATCACCGGCATTTTTGGCCTGCTTGTGGTTTATAACTTTATGGCTAAAAAGAAGGTTCCTGCTGAAACAAATGAAGTGTAATCAGGCGCTGTAATGCTAACCGGAAAAGGCTCTCTGCCTTTTCCGTTCTTCATATCCGACCGATTCGCCCGAACCACCGCTATTACCACGGTGACTGACCGCAGCACGCTCATCCTGATATCGGTTTCTGTCAGTTTTCGCACCTTTGTTTACCCACACACTAATGCACCCCCTCATTTCTGATTCAACCCGGTCCTGTTTTCCCTTAAAAAAAAGGACTATTCCGAACGCAAAAAGTGATCTGAATCACACTTTCAACATTAGACATACTAACAAATAAAATTTAACAACAAAACAATTGAATGATAATGATTAACATTTACACTCTCATCCGCATATAACAAAGCGTTAAACGCTGCCAAATCCACAAATAATATGCGGTATTTTCTCTTTTTAAGGTGAAAACACTAATCCACGTAATGGTCAGGGTTTTTATCTGGTTAGTTAGTTTTATGTTTACTGGAGTTGTTGAGCGGATTTCTAACGCTGCTGACGTTGTGTCGGCAGGGTCACTGGTATTCACGCACAGGAACTGAAAATGCTTTTACGCTCATCCACTCAGACGGCACTGGACCTCGCGCCAGCCTCCAATGCCAGCGGAGCCGAAACGGCTATTTTTAACGATCAGCAACTGGCGGCCTGGTCGCAGCAGACTCAGGAGGTGCTGGCGCTGATGACGCGCACCGTGACTGGCGTAGAGAAGCCTTTCAGCGGGATTCTGCCCCACGAACTGGCGGCGGAGTTCAGCGATGTCGATCTCGATCGTCCGCTGGGCAATAACGATGACGCGCTGGCAGAGTTGAGTCAGCTCTATCTGCGTGACGCCGTCTGGTTCCACCATCCTAAATACCTTGCGCACCTGAACTGCCCGGTCGTGCTGCCCTCTCTGATGGCCGAACAGATTATGGCGGCGGTAAACAGCTCGGTTGATACCTGGGATCAGAGTGCCGGCGGCACGCTGATTGAGCAGAAGGTGATCGACTGGACGCTGGGCCGTATTGGTCTGCCTGCCGGATCGGATGGGATCTTTACCAGCGGCGGCACTCAATCCAACCTGATGGCGATGCTGCTGGCGCGTGACAGCTGGTGCGCGGAACATCATCCGGGGCATCTGATTAAGCATCGCGGCCTGCCGGAGACGGCGTCGAAGTGGCGGGTGTTTACCTCGAAACTCAGCCACTTCAGTATTCAGAAGTCGATGGCGATTCTGGGTCTGGGCTATGACGCGGTTGTCGCCGTTGATCACGATGACCACTACCGCATGGATGCAAAATGCCTGGAAGAGGAGATCGTACGCTGCCGCAGTGAAGGGCTGATCCCGATTGCCGTGGTTGCCACCAGCGGCACCACCGACTTTGGCAGCATCGATCCGCTGCCCGACATCGCCCGTCTCTGTGACGATTATGGTCTCTGGATGCACGTTGACGCCGCTTACGGCTGCGGCCTGCTGGTCTCTGAAAACCATCGCGCACGGCTGAACGGCATTGAGCGTGCTGACTCCGTCACTGTCGATTATCACAAATCGTTCTTCCAGACCGTCAGCTGCGGCGCCTTCTTTGTGCGCGACAGCCATGACCTGAAGCATGTCACGCACCATGCAGATTACCTGAATCCACTCAGCGCGCAGCAGGAAGGCACGCCCAATCTGGTTAACAAAAGTATTCAGACCACACGCCGTTTTGACGCCCTGAAAATGTGGCTGACACTGCGCGTGATGGGCCCGGCGGCGCTGGGTGACGCCTTCGATACGCTGATAGATCTGACCCAGGCCGCGCACCAGCTGTTAACTGCGCATCCTGCCATTGAAGTGCTGCATGCGCCTGAGCTGACGACCCAGATTTTCCGTTACGTTCCCGGCAAACATGCCAGCGACGCGCAGATCGACGAGATCAACGCTGCCATCCGTAAAGCGCTGTTCCGTTCCGGTAATGCGGTGATTGCGGGCACCAAAGTCGACGGTCGTCAGTACCTGAAATTTACCCTGTTAAATCCCACCACGACCACGGCCGACATTGAAGATGTACTGAGCCTGATTGCGCACTATGGCCGCGAACAGGTGCGTGCCTCTGCGCTGAGTGCGGCGAATCATGGAGAGATCTGAAATGAATAATCCCGTTTATGACTTTATTGGTATCGGCATCGGCCCGTTCAACCTCAGCCTGGCCTGTCTGAGCGAGCCGGTTGAGGGGCTAAATGGTCTGTTCCTGGATGAGAATCCGGGCTTTGACTGGCACACCGGCATGATGCTGGAAAATGCGCATCTGCAGACGCCGTTTATGGCCGACCTGGTGACGCTTGCCGATCCCACCAGCCCGTACAGTCTGCTCAACTACATGAAGGAAAAGGGAAAGTTATACTCTTTTTATATCCGTGAAGACTTCTTCCTGATGCGCAAAGAGTATAACCAGTACTGCCAGTGGGCCAGCTCAAAACTCTCTAATCTGCGCTGGAACAGCCATGTCGAGTATGTCAGCTATGATGAGGCCGCCGGGATCTATCACCTTCAGGTGACCGACACCCGAAGTGGTGAAAAACAACGCTATCAGGCGCGTCATCTGGTCCTCGGCACCGGGCCAAAAGCCTGGATGCCAGCGTGCAGCCAGCCGCATCGTCAGCGCCTGACGCACTCCAGCCACTATCTGGCTAACAAAGCAGAACTGCAGCAGAAACGTTCGATTACCGTACTCGGCAGCGGCCAGAGCGCCGCGGAAATCTACTACGACCTGCTGACCGATATTGACCGCTTTGGTTATCAGCTCAACTGGATCACCCGCGCGCCGCGTTTCTATCCGCTGGAGTACACCAAGCTTACGCTAGAGATGACCTCACCAGAGTGGGTCGACTATTTCCACGCCCTGCCCGCCACCACCCGTGATGAGCTGAATGCGCGCCATAAGAATCTCTATAAAGGCATCAACAGCAGCTTAATTAATGACATTTATGACCTGATGTATGTGAAACAGCTCGACGGTGATCTCAACGTCAACCTCTTCACCCACTCGGCGCTGACCGCGATGCGCTGGCTGCCACAGGGCGAATTCGAACTGACGCTGCATCAGGAGGAGCAGGATTGCACCTTCACCCGTCACACCGAAGGACTGGTGATGGCGACCGGCTATCACTATCAGCCGCCGATGTTTTTAGAAGGCATTACCGCACGCCTGCGCTGGGATGACAAAGGTCGCTACGACGTGCAGCGCAACTACAGCATCGATCATCATAATCAGATCTTCGTGCAGAACGCCGAGCTGCATACTCACGGCTTTGTCACGCCGGATCTCGGCATGGCCTGCTACCGCAACTCTGTGCTGCTGCGTGAACTGACCGGACGCGAGGTCTACCCGATTGAGCGCCAGATCGCCTTCCAGACCTTCCCGGCTAAATCGGAGCACTGAAATGAAATCACTCCCACTGTTCAGTGCCGATCGTCCCGCAGGCACGTTCACTCTGAGACCCATGCTGGAGAGCGATGCCCCCCTAATCCACAGCTGGGTCACCCGCGATTACGCCCGCTTCTGGGGCATGCAGCAGCAGAGCCTGGAGCAGGTCGCGGCGTTCTACCAGACGCTGACGACAACGGATCCGCATGCCGCGCTGATTGGCTGCTGCAACGATCAGCCCATCTGCCTGATTGAGTGCTATCGCGCCGGCGACGATGAGGTCGGTAAATTTTATCCGGCCGCGCCTGATGATTACGGCATGCACATTCTGATTGCCCCGGCCAGCAAGCCGATCAAAGCCTTCAGCTGGCAGGTCTTCACGCTGGTGATGGACTACATGTTCAGCCGCCCCGAGGTGCGTCGCGTGGTAGTCGAGCCGGACGTGCGCAATGAAAAAATTCACGTGCTGAATAAGCACGCCGGGTTCCGCTACCAGCACACCATCGACATGGGTCATAAAACCGCCTGGCTGGCCTTCTGCCAGCGGGAAGATTATCAACACGCGTTACAGCAGGAGTCGCAGACCATGAACATCCTCCCATCACTGACAGACGGCACGCATCTGACGGGCGACCACTGGGCGCAGGCAAACCGCATGCTGATCCGCAAAGCAGTTGCTGAGTTTGCGCATGAAAAAATCATTGCGCCGCAGGAAACGGACGATGGCAGTTATCAGCTGGCGGTGCCGGGCGGTGAGGCAACTTACCATTTCCGGGCGTCGCGGCTGGCGCTGGATCACTGGGAGATCGACGCAGATTCCCTGCGCAAGCAGGAGAACGGTCACGCGCTGCCGCTGGATGCGCTGAAATTTATCGTTGAGTTTAACGGTGAGATCGGGATTCCGCAGGCGCTGCTGGCAACTTACATGGAAGAGATCAGCAGCACGCTGTGCAGCAGCGTTTATAAGCTGCAGAAGAATAACCCCGACAGCCAGGCGCTGGTCACAGCCGATTTCCAGACGGTAGAAGCAGCGATGACCGAAGGCCATCCCTGCTTTGTTGCCAACAACGGACGTATTGGCTTCGATGCACAGGACTATCTGGCCTATGCGCCGGAAGCGGCCGCGCCCGTACATCTTATCTGGGTCGCGGTCCACCGCCGCAACGCCCATTTCTCCAGCCTCAGCGAGCTGAGCTATGAGCAGCTGATGCGTGATGAGCTGGGCGACACTACCGTGGAACAGTTCAATGCGCAGCTGATAAAGAAAGGGCTGGCGACAGAGGACTATATCCTGATGCCGGTACATCCATGGCAGTGGCAGAACAAACTGCTGACCGTGTTTGCAGCGGACATCGCTAATCACGATATTGTTTATCTCGGCACCGGCGATGACGCATACCAGGCGCAACAGTCCATCCGTACCTTCTTTAACCGCAGCCAGCCTGAAAAGCGTTACGTGAAAACCGCGCTGTCAGTACTTAACATGGGCTTTATGCGCGGTCTGTCACCCTACTACATGGCGACAACACCTGCGATAAACGGCTGGCTGGAACAGCTGGTGGCGGGCGATGACTGGCTGAAACGCTGTGATTTCCGCATCCTGCGTGAAGTTGCGTCGGTTGGCTATCACAACCGCTACTACGAGCAGGCGATCAAAGGCGACTCCGCCTATAAAAAGATGTTTGCTGCGCTGTGGCGCGATAATCCAGCCGCCAGCCTGCAACCGGGCCAGCGTCTGATGACGATGGCCTCTTTCCTGCACGTCGATCACCACCAGCAGCCACTGCTGCCCGCGCTGATCGCGGACTCCGGTTTACCTGCTAAGCAGTGGATTGAACGCTATCTGACCTGCTATCTCAGCCCGCTGCTGCACTGCTTCTATCAGCACGATCTGGTGTTTATGCCGCACGGTGAAAACCTGATCATGCTGCTGGAGAACAACGTTCCGGTCAGCGCCTATATGAAGGATATCGGCGAAGAGATCGCCGTGATGAACCCGGACGCGGTGCTGCCGGAAGGCGTGCAGCGTCTGGCCGTCGAGGTGCCGGAGGAGCTTAAGTTGCTCTCCATCTTCACTGATGTGTTTGACTGCATCTTCCGCTTTATCAGCGCGATTCTCGATCAGTCAGAGACGCTGCCGGAAGACGATTTCTGGCAGGCAGTGGCGCAGTGCGTGAAGGATTACCAGCAGGCGCATCCGGAGCATGCGACTAAATTCGCGCGCTATGACATGTTCGCGGCCGAGTTTACCCGCTCCTGCCTGAACCGCCTGCAGCTGGCGAATAACCAGCAGATGATCAACCTCTCCGATCCCGCCGAGAACCTTAAGTTCGCCGGTACGCTGGTCAACCCGATTGCCCGCTGGCGCTAAGCGTTACACTGTCACTAAATAATTATGCGGTCACCTGGTGGCCGCTTTTTTAATGGTTTTACTGCAGGAATCTTCAATGGCTTCTTTTCAACCGCTGGCAAAGCTGACCCGGCGACATCTGATCTTTCCGCTTTCTCTGGTGCTGTTCGAGTTTGCTACCTATATCGCCCATGACATGATCCAGCCCGGCATGCTGCTGGTGACCCAGGAATTTAAAGTCGGGCCAGAGTGGGTCTCCACCTCGCTCACTGCCTATCTGTTCGGTGGCATACTGCTGCAGTGGCTGCTGGGTCCGCTCTCGGATCGTATCGGGCGACGTCCGGTGCTGCTCAGCGGCGTGGCCTTTTTTATGCTCTCCTGCATCGCGACCCACTGGGTGCAAAGCATTGAGCAGTTTGTCCTGCTGCGGTTTCTGCAGGGGATCAGCCTCTGCTTTATCGGTGCGGTGGGTTACGCAGCGGTGCAGGAGGCGTTCACGGAGTCGCTGAGCATCAAAATGATGGCGCTGATGGCCAACGTTGCCTTGCTCGCCCCGCTGGCCGGGCCGCTGGCTGGCGCGGCTTTTCTGACCGTGGGAGAATGGCGCACCCTGTTCTGGCTGATTGGTGCGGTTGCGGCGCTGGCGCTGGCCGGGCTGTGGTATGCCATGCCTGAAACAGCAGGCGATCGTCAGAAACCGCTGTCGCTGCGATCGATTATCAGTGGTTATGCGGCGTTGCTGAAGGATCGTCAGGTGATGCGTGGTTCACTGGCTATCGGACTGGTCACCGTACCCTGCATCGCCTGGGTGGCGCTATCACCCGTGATTTTGATCCACGGCGCGCAACTCAGCCGCATCGACTATGCCCTGCTTCAGCTGCCGGTCTTTGCCGCGATGATTGCGGGCAACCTGACGCTGGGCCGCTTATCCAGCCGTCTGCCGATTGAACAGCCGATACGGCTTGGTACCTGGCCAGTAGTCTGCGGACTGGCTATTGCGGCGGTCGCTACCCTGCTGGATCCGCAAAGTTATCTGTGGCTCACCGCCGGAATGAGTCTTTACGGCTTCGGCACCGGGCTGATTAACGCCGGACTGTATCGCATGACACTCTATTCCAGCAATGCCGGAAAAGGCAGCGTGGCGGCAATGCTGGGCATGGTGAGCATCCTGATTATTGCACTGGGCATTGAAGCCGCCAAAACCGCGTATTTCAGCTTTGGAACCGGCGGCTTTAGCCTGGTGAACCTGATCTGCGGGCTGCTGTGGCTGGGTCTGGTGAGTGCGTTCCTGCGTGCAGGCCAGCGGAAATTATGTGCCGAATTGTAATAACGCCCCTGCAGGCCGTTAAGAAAATATGAACCCGCGGAATGGCAGATGTTTATTTGCCATTCCGTATATTCAAACCATTCATAAATTCCCACTCACTCTCGCATTTATTATTTTCAGATAAGCTTTGACCAAATCGTTACTTTATCTGTGTGTTGCGTCATTCGATGATGATTCCGCCTGCTGAGGCAATTGATAACAAAGGAATTCACCATGACGACGTTATTTCCCCTTAAACCACGCGCACAGACGCTGGTTTTTACATTACTTGCCGGGACTCTCACTTTTAATGCAGTGGCCGCGCCGGTCAAAGGCGGCACGCTGATTTATCTGGAACAGCAGGCACATACCAACCTCTATCCGCCCGCCGGTGGCTTTTACCCGAATGGCGGCATTCTTAATCAGATCACCGATAAATTAACCTGGCAGAATCCTGAAACATTACAGGTTGAGCCCTGGATTGCGGAAAGCTGGACCACCAATGCCGATAAAACCGAATACACGTTTAAGTTACGTCCTGGTGTGACTTTTTCCGACGGCACGCCATTAGATGCTAACGCGGTGGCGAAAAACTTTGATACCTACGGGCTGGGAAATAAAGCGCTGCGTCTGCCGGTTTCGGAAGTGATTAATAACTACGACCACAGTGAAGTGATTGATCCGCTGACGGTGAAGTTTTATTTCAAAAAACCCTCGCCTGGATTTTTGCAGGGCACCGCCACCATTGGCTCCGGCCTGGTGTCCCTGAGTACTCTGACACGCAGTTTCGATCAGCTGGGTGATGCCCGGCATATCATTGGTTCCGGGCCATTTGTGGTCAGTGATGAGAAGCTCGGTCGTGAAGTGGATCTGGTGGCGCGCAAAGAGTACCAGTGGGGCCCGAAAAACATCAGGCAGCAGGGTCCGGCTAACCTCGACGGAATTAAAGTGATTGTGACGCCGGAAGACAGCGTGCGCATCGGTGCGCTGCTGGCGGGCCAGGCGGGACTGATTCGTCAGGTACAGGCTTATGATGAGAAGCAGGCGAAAGATCAGAACTTCCCGGTTTATGCCGCGCCGACCCGTGGCGTCAACGACAGCCTGAGCTTCCGCCCCGATAACCCGCTTGTGAGTGATATCCGGGTGCGTCAGGCGCTGCTGCACGCCACTAATGCGAAGCAGGTGGTTGAAACGCTCTTCTCTCCTAACTATCCGCAGGCAACCTCGGTCGTCGCGACCACCGCTGCGGGCTACGTCAATCTGGCGGACAAACTGACGTTTGATCTGGCGAAAGCGAAGACATTGCTCGACCAGGCGGGCTGGAAACCGGGCGCAGATGGCATCCGGGAGAAAGCGGGCCAGCGACTGGCTCTGACCGTCTATGAATCCCTGCCACAGCCGCAGAACAAAGAGGTGCTGCAACTGGTCGCGCAGCAGTGGCGACAGGCGGGGGTTGCCCTCACCGTCAAAGCCGGTGATGCGGGCAGCAAAACGCTGGATAACCTGGATCCCCTGAAGACGCCGCTTAACGTTACCGAAGTTGGCCGCGCCGATCCCGACGTGATCAAAAGCAGCTTCTATCCGGCTAACCGCGACAACCTGCTGCAGAAAGGTGGCTCCAGCGACAAAGTTAAAAACTTCCGTGATGACAAACTTAATCAGCTGCTGGTGGACGTCTCCTCGGAAGTTGATCCGGCAAAACGACTGCAGCTGACCGGTGATGTTCAGCGCTATCTGCTGGACCAGGCCTATGTAATTCCTATCTTTGAAGAGCCGCAGGTTTATGCGGGCGCGCCCTGGCTGAAAGGGGTCAGTTTTGAAGCGGTAGGCCGTCCGGCGCTCTATGGTGCCTGGCTGGAAAAACAGTAACCGGAGGTAATGATGCGCCACTATCTGCTGCAACGCGCCGGTCTGGGACTGCTGGTACTGTGGGCTGCGTTTACCCTGTCATTCGTGCTGTTGCAGGTGCTGCCGGGTGATGCGGTGCTGATCAAGTTTCAGAATCCGGATCTCGGTCTGAGTCCCCAGCAGATTGCTGAGATGCGCCAGGCCTATGGCGCAGACAGCCCGCTGTGGCAACAGTATCTGCATACGCTGGCGGCGATGCTGCATGGCGACTTCGGCTACTCGTTACAGGCGGGCGTGCCGGTCAGTGAACTGCTGACCAGCAACCTGCCCGGCACGCTGCGACTGGCGCTGTGCGGATTCGTGCTGGCAACGCTGCTGGCTTTCGTGCTGGCGACCCTCTCAAGGCTGCCCGCTCTGCGCTTCCTGCGTAATCTGCTGCAGTCCCTGCCCGCGCTGTTTATTTCCGTGCCGACCTTCTGGCTCGGCATCGCCCTGATTCAGCTCTTCTCATTCCAGCTGCGCTGGATCCCGGTCATCAATCCCTCGCCGTGGCAGGGACTGATTCTGCCGATTATCACCGTCGCGGTTCCAATCTCAGCGCCGCTGGCACAGATTCTGCTGCGCAGCATTGATGAGGTTTCCACCCGGCCTTTCGTGGCGGTGGCGCGGGCCAAAGGTGCCAGCGAGCAATATGTCCTGTGGCGGCACATCCTGCGTAACGCCATGCTGCCGGTGCTTACCGTGGCGGGTCTGCTGCTTGGCGAACTGGTTGCCGGCGCGCTGATTACCGAAACGGTGTTTGGCCTGGGGGGGCTGGGTCAGCTGACGCAGCAGGCGGTGAACAATCAGGATGTCGCAGTATTGCAGGCGGTAGTGATGATCTCCGCGCTGGGTTTTGTGGTGATCAATCTGCTGGTCGATCTGCTGATGCCGCTGTTTGATCCGCGCTTACAACTCTTAAGGGGTGCAACATGAGTCTGGTTGATTACGCGGCCGCCCGGCAATCCGTCCCGTCCAGGCGTTACCGCTTCGCACCGGGCCTGTGGCTGGCCGTATTCGTGATGCTGCTGGCCGTGCTGGCGGCCCTTTTCCCGGCCCTTTTTACCCAGGCCAACCCGCTGGAAGGCATCGCGGGCGCACAGCGGCTGGCACCGCAGGCCGGACACTGGCTCGGCACCGACCAGCTTGGCCGCGATCTCTTTGCCCGCATCGTTTACGGCGCGTCACATTCGCTTTCCGCTGCGGTCATGGCGGTAGCGATCGGACTGCTGGCCGGAACCGCGCTGGGCGTCCTGGCGGGCGCCACGGGCGGCAAAACTGAATCGATCGTGATGCGCGCCGTGGATGTGCTGCTGGCGATCCCGCCGCTGCTGCTCTCACTGAGCGTGCTGATACTACTCGGCTTCGGCACCCTGAACGCCGCGCTCGCAGTGGGCATCGCCTCCATTGCCAGCTTCGCCCGGCTGGCGCGGGCCGAAGTGGTGCGCATTCGCCACAGTGAATATATCGAGGCGGCCTATGGCAGCGGCGGCAGCTTTTTTAGCGTGCTGTGGCGTCACATTCTGCCCAATGCACTGACGCCGGTGATTGCCTATGCCGCCCTGCAGTTTGGTCAGGCGATTCTGGCGCTGTCGACCCTGAGCTTTCTCGGCTACGGCACGCCGCCGCCGGTGCCGGAATGGGGTCTGCTAATCGCTGAAGGGCGTAATTATCTGGCTACCGCCTGGTGGATGACCACGTTTCCTGGTGTGGTGGTGGTGGCTGTCGTGCTCGCCGCGAACCGCATCAGTCAGCAACTTTCAGGAGGACGCCGATGAGCGCTCAGCCGTTACTCGCAGTCAACAACCTGACCCTAAGCTATCGCCGTGGCAACCAGTGGCTGCCGGTGGTGCATAATGTCAGCTTCGAACTGCACGCTGGTGAGATGGTGGCACTGGTCGGGGAATCCGGTTCCGGTAAAACCACCACGGCACAGGCCATTATGGGTCTGATGGCGGAAAACGGCCGCCGCGAAGCGGGTGAAATCCGGCTCAACGGCGTCGATATCAGCCAGTGGTCACAGAAGCGTTTCGACTCGCTGCGCGGTGCGCGCATCAGCCTTGTACCGCAGGATCCTGGCAACTCCCTGAATCCGGTGAAAACCGTCGGCGAACAGGTAGAGGAGATTTTACGCCTGCATCTGCGATTACCGGCAGCACAGCGCAAGCAGCGGGTGATCGATCTGCTGACCCGCGTCGGTCTCAGCCACCCGGAACAGCGGGTTAAGCAGTTTCCGCATCAGCTGTCAGGCGGCATGAAGCAGCGTGTTTTGATCGCTATCGCCCTCGCCCTGCAGCCGGAGATCATTATTGCGGATGAGCCGACCAGCGCGCTGGATGTCACGGTGCAGAAGCGCATTCTCGATCTGCTGGATGACCTGCGGCAGGAATCCAGTACCGCCGTGCTGTTCGTTACCCACGACCTGGCGCTGGCGGCGCAGCGTGCAGACCGCATCATTGTTTTTCGCTACGGTGAGATTCAGGAATCGGGACGCACCCCCCAGGTCATCAGCGCGCCATCACATCCCTACACCCGCCAGTTACTGAACGATGCTGCGCCGGATCGACCCGCCCGCGTTAAACCTGCGGCCGCCCGATTTTCTGCCCCGGCAATCCGGGCAACCGGCGTGATGAAAAGCTTTTCGCTGGGTAAACAGCAGCGATTACATGCACTGAACAACGTCAGTTTTCAGGTGGCACGCGGCACCACGCATGCGCTGGTCGGCGAATCCGGATCCGGCAAAACGACACTGGCACGCATCGTTATGGGCTTTGAAACCGTCGATAGTGGCGCAGTGACGCTGGACGGCATTGTGGTCAATGGATTGCGCGGCGAGGCATTGCGACAGTTGCGCCGTAAGATCCAGTTTGTTTATCAGAACCCCTTTGCCTCGCTCGATCCCCGCCAGACGCTCTATTCAATTATCGAAGAACCTCTGCGTAACTTTGACAAGCTGAACCGCAGCCAGCGCCGCGAACGGGTGGCAGCGATCACCTCGCGGGTGGCACTGCCACTCTCCCTGTTATCACGTCAGCCGCATGAACTTTCAGGCGGCCAGCGACAGCGTGTAGCCCTGGCGCGGGCGCTAATCTGCGAGCCTGAAATCCTGGTGCTGGACGAGGCGACTTCGGCGCTGGATGTCACGGTACAGGCACAAATCCTCGACCTCTTGCAGCAGCTTCAGGCCGAACTGGGGCTGACCTATCTGTTTATTACGCACGATCTGGCGACGGTGCGACAGATTGCCGACAGCGTCACCGTTTTAAAAGCGGGCGAAGCGGTGGAGCAAGGTGACGTTGTCACGATATTCAGCGCACCTCAGCATCCCTACACGCGTGAACTGATTGGTGCGATCCCTCCGCTCGTTCCGTTAACGCACAAGGAGTCAGCATGAGCCGACGTCTCGGATTTTTTACCCGACTGCTGGATAACGTCCCGGCTAAACAGCGCTATCAGCTGGCTACAGAACAGATTCAGCATGCCGAGCGCTGTGGCTTTGATACAGCATGGATTGCTCAGCATCACTTTCATGAGGATGAGGGTGGACTGCCATCGCCGCTGGTTTTTCTGGCGCACGCCGCCGCTCATACCCGCACCATCCGGCTCGGCACTGCCATCATCACGCTGCCGATGGAAAATGCGCTACGGGTCGCAGAAGATGCCGCAGTACTGGATTTGCTGTCGGACGGACGGCTGGAAATCGGGCTGGGATCGGGCGGCACGCCGGACTCGTTTTTACCCTTTCGCCTGACGTTTGCCGAACGCGGCGCGGCATTTGCAGACAATCTGCATACGCTACTCAGTGCCTGGCGCGGTGATTCGCTGGGACATCCGGACAATCATCTCTGGCCCGCCGCGCCGCAGCTTGCCGGACGGGTTTGGATCGCCACCTTCTCGGTTGAGGGCGCAATCCGTGCCGGCCAGGGCGGACACGGTCTGATGCTGTCGCGCACCCAGCCACGGCCAGCAGGCCAGGCAGAACGTCCGCTCGATGCGCTGCAGAATCCGCTGATTGATGCCTATCTTGCGGCACTTCCGGCGGGAATTGAGCCTCGTATTCTTGCCTCCCGCACTGCCTTTGTCGCGGATTCAGACCACTACGCACGTCAGATCGCTGAACCGGGCATTCGCAAGCAGGCTGCTCAATACCGTGGCGAAATCCGCGGGGAAAGCTTTGATGACCTGCTGGCACAGTTTGATGCCCATGTTGGCGGCATCGATCAGGTCGCGCGCTCGCTGGCGCAGGACAGCGTGCTGCCTCGCGTCACCGACATCTCATTCCAGGTGCATTCAGCAGAGCCTTCGCATGCCGACACGCTGCGCTCGATTGAGCTGATTGCCGGACATATTGCGCCCGCACTTCGTGCTGCTGGCGAACCAGACAGGAGAATTTCATGAGTCAACCTGACGATTTGATTACCGCACTGGCGGATATCGATCTTGCTTCCGCACTGGCCCACGCGCGCCAGACACGTCATGCCGCGACGCGCCATGCCCAGGGCAGCTACAACGTGTTATTTGACCAGGGCGATGACGATTTTCCGTTAGCCGAGCGGCGTCTTCTGGCCGCAAAGGTCGCTGGCTGGCATGCCCGGTCGGAGCTGCAGACGCACTATCAGCCGCAGCAGCCCGTGCCCGATAGTGATCGGATTAGCGCCGCGTTGGATTTCGCGCATCGCCTCACCTTCGAGCCGGTTGCCGCTACACCTGCCCATCTGGAGACGCTGAAGCAGGCGGGCTGGAGTCCGCGTGGCATTGTCACGCTGGCGCAGCTGGTGGCGTTCGTCAGTTTTCAGAGCCGGTTAATCACAGGCCTGCGCAGCCTGCAGGGCCATGAAGCCGCGGCTGAAGCGGCACCGGTCGTCGCCGGTCACTGGCATGAGGCACTGAAGACCGCCAGCGGCAAAACGGCGCTGACCGCGTTTACGCAGCAGGAACTCGGCTGGGAGCCGTGGCTGCCCGCCAGACCGCTGGCTGAATTCAGTGAGGAGGAGCAGGCGACACTGGCAAAATTTGGTCACACCGATTCCGACTATTTCCGTCTGCTGGGGCGTAACCTGCCGCTGCTGGAGCAGCGTACCCTGACCGACAAAGGCATTTTCTACACCGCTGGCGGGCTGCCGCGCGCCGAACGTGAGCTGGCCGCCACCGTGGTCAGTAAGGTCAACGGCTGTATTTATTGCGCCTCGGTTCATGCGCGTAAAGCCAGCCAGCTTTCAAAGCATGATGACGCAATACAGAAGCTGCTGAATGTCGCGCCCGGCGCAGTGTTATCCCACGGACACACTGCCCGCTGGCAGCCGATCATCGCCTTTTCGGCAGCGCTGTCGCTGACCCCTGCGCAACCTACGCAGTCGCAGATTGCTGCACTGCGCGAGCAGGGTCTGGATACGCTCGACCTGCTCGACCTGATTCAGTCCACCGCCTTCTTTGCCTGGGCCAATCGCCTGATGCTGACGCTGGGCGAGCCTTTTCTGCCGGAATAACAGGGATAAACATGACATTGCCTTTAACTGAACAACTGGTGCAGTGGCGTCGCGAACTGCATCAGCATCCGGAACTTTCAAACCATGAATTTGCCACAACTGAGCGTATTGCCGGCTGGCTTGAACAGGCGGGTATCCGGCTATTGCCGCTGGGACTAAAAACCGGCGTGGTGGCAGAAATCGGTCACGGCGAATCACTGATTGCCCTGCGCGCGGATATTGATGCGTTGCCGATTGATGAAATCACCGATCGCCCGTGGCGATCTCAGGCGCCGGGCGTCATGCACGCCTGCGGTCACGATGTTCACAGCGCAGTAATGCTGGGCGTCGCCCTGCAGCTTAAACAGCAGGAAGCCACGCTGCCAGGCCGGGTGCGGATTCTGTTTCAGCCCGCTGAAGAGACGTTTAATGGCGCACGTCAGCTGATTGATGCCGGTGCGCTCGAAGGCGTACAGGCGATATTCGGCCTGCACAATACGCCCGACCTGCCGCTCGGTACGCTGCGTAGTCGGGCAGGCGCGTTTTATGCCAACGTCGATCGCTTTGTGATCCGCGTTGAAGGTAAAGGCGCGCATGCGGCACGACCGCAGGAGGGCATCGATTCGATCGTGATTGCCAGCCATATTGTGACCGCTTTACAGACGCTGCCAAGCCGGGTGTTCAGCTCGCTGGAGACGGTGGTGCTGAGCGTGACGCGCTTTACCGCCGGGAATACCTGGAACGTGTTGCCGCAAAGCGTTGAGCTGGAGGGCACCGTGCGCACCCACAATGGTGAGATCCGGACGCAGATCCCACACCGCATCCGCTCGCTGATTCAGGGCATCGCCGCCGGATTTGGCGCGACCGCTGAACTGGAGTGGACCGAGGGGCCGCCTGCCCTGATTAACACGCCAGGCTGGGTGGATGTGGCACTGGACGTCGCTCAGCAGAGCGGCTATCTCGCGGAGCATGCTGAGTCGCCGCAGATGGGCGGAGAAGATTTTGCCTTCTATCTGCAACAGGTGCCGGGCGCTTTTGTCAGTATCGGCAGCGCCAGCGAATTTGGCCTGCATCACGCCGCCTTCGATCCGGATGAAGCACTGATCGGCCCGGCAGTAGAATACTTCACGCAGCTGGTCCCGCGCGCGTTGCAGATTGTGGCGGCGCAATGACCAAAAAAAGGAGTGCAGCGATGTCTGTTCCGGTTCCGCAACCGATTCTGGATCACGCAGTGATTAACGTGGCCGACCAGCTCGACAGCGCCAGCGCGCGCTTCCGGCGGCTTGGCTTTCAGCTCACAGAGCGCGGTCATCATTCGCTGGGTTCGAGTAATCATCTGGCCATCTTTGGCGAAAATTATCTTGAGTTGCTCGGTTATGAACCCGGCAAAGGCAGCCAGCGCGCCGATCTCTGGCAATCGCCGCTGGGATTGAGTGGCCTGGTGTGGAAAAGCAGTGACGCCGACAGTGAGTTTCAGCATCTGGAACGTCAGGATCTGGATGGCGATCCACCCGCCTCTTTTCATCGTCCGGTCGATCTGCCCGACGGTACGGTCACTGAAGCGCGCTTTCGTACCGTGCGGCTGCGCCCTTCGCTGATACCCAATGGCCGCAGCTTTTTTTGCCAGCACCTGACGCCTGAAGCGGTATGGCAGCCTGCATGGCAACGCCATCCCAATGGCGTGCGGAACATCAGTGAATTTGTCATTGTGGCGCAGGACCCGGCGCACTCGGCTCAGGTCTATAGTCGTCTCTTTGGTGCCGCAAAAGTGCTTGCCTGCCCTGAAGGCGCCTTTGTCCTGCGTGCCGGTGCCGCCACGGTTCGATTTGCGTCAGCAGAGTATGCGCAACGTCGTTTCGGTCCGCTGCCAGAAGACTATGATGGCAGCGCCCGGATGGTTGCGCTGGGTTTTGAGACCGGCGATCTCGCCCAGGTCAGAAACGCACTACAGGCAGGTGATATTGCGTATCAGGAGCAGACGGAGGCGATCGTCGTGGAGTCAGGTGAAGGGTTTAATCTGGCCCTGCGTTTTACGTGAAGTGCGGGCCGGCGTTGTGATGAAAAACGCCTCGGCTGAGGCGTTTTTTTTATTAATCGGAGTGATAAAGCATCATGACTTTTGGCGTTTGATCGGCCTTTGGCGTCGTCTTAAATCAAAAAAACAACGATGGTGACAGGCCAAACCGCGCGCACAATGCCCGTATGTGTGACACGGTCAACTGACGATCGCCGCTGAGGATTCGGCTGACCAGCGACTTTTTGCCAATTTCATTTTCAAAGTCACTCAGGCTGAGATTGTGCTGCTCGATCAGTACCCTCAGGACGCCAGGTCCGGTGCTAATTTCACGCTGGCGGCTATTAAAGTCGGCCATCGCAGGATCATTATCTTCATAATGAGCAATGCGGGCACAAAGCAAATCTACCAGCGGATTATCCGGCTCATGTTCAATAAGGTATTCGACCAGTTCCAGTGCTTCTTCATAATCATGTCGCTGGTTGCTGCCGGCCAGCAGCGGCACCGCTTCTGCCAGCTGATTTGACAGCCTGATAGCTTCAGTATTCATTCGGTTACCTCCCGATATTTCTTAACAAGCTTGTCGTACTCAGCGTGAGTGCAGATATGCTTGATGAAGATTTTGCTGCGCTCAAAATCCGCGAAGAATATCACGCGCAAATGGTTGCCACTGACGTCAATGACCCACCATTTAGCGCGATACGTCATACGATCAAGGCTTGCATAAAGCGCCCTGAGATCGTCAGGACCACTGAAATCGCCCTGTCTGAGGTGGCGGTAAAGTAGATCCAGTGCTGCCGCTGCATTGGGATGTTTTCTGGCCGCCTCGTCAAACGGCACGCGTGAAATAACATGCGCTCCATTGGCTCCTGACTGTTTCCATTATGGAAACCATCTTTCAAAATGGCTGAGCGTTGACAAGCTGGAAACGCAGAAACCTGCTTGTTCCCGAGTACTTAATACGCCTTAAGCTGATGTAAAAATGCCGGCAGAGGCTTCATTAATATGAATATAGATAAAGGGTTGCTGATATGAATCATCGAAATGCACAGGCAACATTGCACTTTGCTGTCGGACGATAATCCTGACTGTGCTCAGAAATCTTTTTCTGGAAAAATTGTGCAAACAGCGGCGAGAGATAGCGGGCTGGATAATAAAAAAACGCCTCAACCGAGGCGTTTTTCACAGGCTTACCCACAGATAAATCAGAAGGTGTAACTGGCGGTTACCGCGAAGTTACGTGGCTGGCCGTAAACAACAGAACTGGCCACGTTGGTGTCATACTCTTTGTCGAACAGGTTATTGAGGTTGCCCTGCAGAGACAGATTTTTGTTCACCTGATAGCGTGCAAAGAGATCAACCAGTGCATAGCTGCCCTGACGGGCGCGCCATGTGCCGTTGCCTTCCGGTCCACCGACGTCGTTCCAGATATGTGTCTGCCAGTTCACGCCGCCGCCCAGCGTAAGCTGCTGCAGCATCGGCAGGCGATAGCTGCTGAACAGATTAAAGCTGGTCTGCGGTAACTGTGGATTAAAGGTACTGCCATCCCGGTTTTCCGCTATGTAGCGTGTGCCGCCAAAGGTCATCTGCCAGTTGTCGGTCAATGCGCCATTGACTTCAAACTCGACGCCACGACTCACTACGCCTTTACGGCCAATGTAGGCCACATCGCCTGAACCCTGAATGGTCTGGGTGGTGGCTTCTCCGACGTTATCCAGTTCGGTGCGGAATACAGAAATAGAAGCAGTCAGGCGACTGTCCATCCAGTCAGATTTCAGCCCGGCTTCGTAGTTTTTCCCGATAACCGGCGACAGATAAGCGCCACTGGCATCGCGATAATCCTGAGGCTGGAAGACCGAGGTATAGCTGGCATAAGCAGACCAGTTTTCAGCAAAGTCATAAATCAGCCCGCCATACGGGGTGATGTTATTTTCTTCCGCTTCCCCGCCTGGCGTTTCACGATTCCAGTTGGTGTAACGCGCGCCAAGGATCAGGTGCAGCGGATCGGCAAGCGACAGGCGGGTCGCCATGTAAGTCGACTTCTGGCGAACCAGCTGGGTATCGCTGGCGGGCAGACGTGGCGTCCAGTCTGACTCCGGGTACTGGCCATTGAAATCGTTGTAGTTGCCCAGCGACTCAGAGGAAATATTCTCAAAGGTGCTGAAGTACTTGTTATCCTGGCGGGTATAATTGACGCCCACCATCAGCTCATGCTGACGGCCCAGCAGTTCATACGGGCCGCTGGCAAAGGCATCGACGGCATCGACTTTGCGCTTCCCGGTGTTATAACCGGTTCCGCCCACCACAGGATAGTTGGCATAGGAAGAGACGCCCGCGCCCGTGTTGCGATCGAAATAGCCATCAAGATAGATCTGCTTACTGTCCAGACGCATATCGGTGTGCGTGCCGTTTAACGTAAGGTTCCAGCCGTTGTCGAAGTCCTGCTTCAGGTTCACAAAGACTTTACGGTTCTCTTTATCGTTGTAGGCCCAGTCCGGCGCCGTGTTGTAGCCGCGTCGGGTATGAATCTGCGTGCCGTCGGTGTACCAGCGCGGTGCGCCGCCCCACATCGTGGAGTCTGTATTGACCTGGCTGAACTCATAACCCACCGACAGCGTGGCAGAGTCGGTGAGATCAGCGTCAACCACGCCATAGATAAACTGTTTTTTAGCACCATAACGCTCAATGAAGCTGTTATTGTCCTGCCAGCCGGCGACCATGCGGCCACGAACATTGCCGGACTCACTGAGTGGCGCGGAAAGATCGGCCACGTAGCGTTGCTTGTTCCAGCTGCCGTAGCTGGCGGAAACGGTGCCACCGAACTCTTTGCTGTCCGCATGCTTGCGCACCATGTTGATGGCAGCAGACGGATTGCCCGGCCCGGTCAATAGCCCGGTCGCCCCGCGTACCACTTCAACACGCTCATACAGCGCCATATCGGTCTGTGCATCGCCCAGATTCCAGCGCTCCGCAAAGGCGGTAGGAATGCCGTCGACCATGTAGTTATCGATCAGAAAGCCGCGCGCATAGTAGTTGGTGCGGTCCATATCGCCACTGATTCCATGAATGCCGGTGGTGTTGGACAGCACATCATTCAGTGACTGGAGCTGCTGATCGGCCATACGCTGAGTACTGACGATGCTGACGGACTGCGGCACATCACGTACGGTGCCCAGCATCTTGGTGCCGGCACGAGTCACCGGAACGCTGTAATCCGTATGGGGTGACGTTGTCACGGCATCATCAGCTGATGCGCTGACCGTTAGCGTCTGCTCGCTGCTGGCAGCCGGTGTGGACGTTTCTGCGGCGCGGGCGACATTATGTGCCAGTGACGAGGCGACGATGACGGCCAGTAAGGAGAATTGGAGTGGGCGTTGCAGAGCAGACGTACCCGTAACCCTGGGGTTCTGAAGATCGAAAGCGTTCATTAATTCCTCAATTATCTTTATGTTTTTATGCTGCCACTGTCACGACCTTGCATCCTGCGGACATCACTGCCCTGCTTAGGGTTTGAGGAACCAGAAACCCTTTCCATGAGCGCCTGTGCGCGGGTGTGATGAACTTTCAAAGCAAATGAGAAATATACGCATTGCGATTATCATTGCAAGATTTTGTTAACAAATAATGCGAGTTTTTTCAGGATAGCGTCTGCACGTTCAGGTTTTTTAAAGCCTGCTAATAAGAAGCGGTTGTTAAAATAGCCGATGGATAAGCGAACGATGAGAGCAGCAGGAATGCCGTCTCGCTTTTATTAATTATAAAATCCTGCTTCAGCCGCTCATTGACCTGAAGTTGCCACTCTTTGTGCGACAATACCCGCCTTGATGCTTTTATTTCCTTATTTAACACCAGACTTTGCAGGTATTCGCACATGCGCAAAACTTTAACTCTTAAAGCGCTGATGATGACAACCACCGTTTTCACTGCTTTTACAGCTCACTCCGCCACGCTGGTCCAGAATGTCAGCGCAGGCTGGGAAAGCTTCAGTGATAAGGT
The DNA here is from genome assembly GCF_000745295.1 of Pantoea sp. 9140. Classification (NCBI taxonomy): domain Bacteria; kingdom Pseudomonadati; phylum Pseudomonadota; class Gammaproteobacteria; order Enterobacterales; family Erwiniaceae; genus Pantoea; species Pantoea sp. 9140. The sequence continues at coordinate 487,282 of NZ_JQNO01000002.1, forward strand.
TGCCACAACATGGCAGCAGCCAGAGGGAATCGACTTTTATCTGCCCGCGATTACGTGGCATAACCGTGCCACATACGATCGGGAACACATCAATAAATATAATGAAAGGCCCTGGGGCGCAGGCGGGGGGATCTCCCGCTACGATGAAAAAGGCAACTGGAACGGCATCTATTTAATGGCATTCAAAGACTCCTTCAATAAATGGGAGCCTTTTGGGGGTTATGGCTGGGTAGCGACATGGCGTCCGCTGGCTGACCAGAATTTTCACTGGGGTGCAGGTTACACGGCAGGCGTTACCGCGCGGCATAACTGGGACTATATACCGGTGCCAGCATTGCTGCCGCTGGCCTCAATCGGCTATGGCGATCTCGATTTCCAGATGACCTACATACCGGGTACGCATAATAACGGTAACGTCTATTTTGCCTGGCTGCGCTACCACTTCTGATCGTGAAAACAGCAACGTCAGCGTGACATCGCCATGATGGAGAGATTGCCCAGAGTGAGGGTCTCGCCATCATAGCGATGTCGCAGCAGATGATAGCTTTCGCATTCAATAATCTGCTTAACCGCATCCGAAAAGGTATTCATGGCGCTGCGCATCTGGCTCAGATAGTCATGGGTATCATAGACCCGATCGATCCCTTCCAGCGCATGGTTCATGATTTTGCGGGCGACATCATTAGGCGTGTCGAGGGCAGAAAGTTTTGATCGGGCGGTGCGGCGCAGATCGCGTGGGGTAAATGGCTCCAGTCCCAGCCCACGCGGAGCGCGGATCATCCGCCGCAGAGCCTGATTCAGCGCGCCTTTTGACAGCGGCTGTTGGGGATCGCGTGGCGCGGACACCAGCCATGGCGAGTCCGGATCGGCGGCATTAAGTAACGCTTCGATGCACTGCCGCATCAGCGGTGAAATCGGCAGCACATGCTCGCGCTGTGATTTATTGCGGGTGCCCTGCATCCACAATCCTAACTGCAGATCGAATTCCCCTTTCTGCGCCTGCACAATCTCATCCGGCCGTCGGGCGCTGACCAGACATAAACGCAGCGCCCAGCGCGCCTGCTCCGATAATGCCCAGTTATCCAGACCGTGCCAGAAAACCCAGATTTCCGCATCGGTCAGTTGCCGGCTGCGCGGTGGCGTAGCACGACCTGCGACATCCCGTTTTTTCATCGAGGCAATAGGCGAGTGATCGAGATAGCCCTGCATCTCGGCCCATGCGAGGAATTGTTTGGTCAGCGCGAACACCCGACGCGCCTCCTCCTTTTTACCGTCGGCAATCAGGATGTTGTAAAGCCGGTTGAGGCGCAGACGGTTCAGCGTTTTGAGCGGCTGCGATCCGATCTTGGGCAGAACGTGTTTCAGCAGAGACGAAACGGCGATTTCAGGACGCCGTCGGCTGATCAACAGTGACAGTTTTACCCAAACCTTCATCACCTGCTCTACCGTGCCTTCATCGCCAAAATTATCCAGCTCGCTCAGCGAAGCCGCTTTAACCTGCTCCAGCCAGATTAGAACATGACGACCAACATGTGCTGAACGCGCTGCGGTTATTGTCGAATCTGTTATCACATCAGTACCTGCTGCCTGTTTCAGAGCCGCCATTCTACCCACCGTTAAGCTATGACTCCAGACCTAATAAGTCTGGAGTCACAATGACGTATTCTGAGCCATTCTGAGAGACTTTTCGGGTGATGACAAAGAAGTGTTTTTGCGACCTGTTTTGCTCATCTGAGTGGTCAGGCTGATGCATGAGCAGCCCACTGTCAGGGGATGTAAAGATGCCTTACCGAGATATACAATGATAACTATTATCATTATCATACGCATTTGCTTACATACCTTAACGATTCAGGGAGATTTTCTAAGTGAATGTAACCATGCGTGTCCATAAGCGCCCTGCCGCACTGCTGCTGGCTGGTTTGTTGAGTACTTCTGCTAACGGCGCTACTCAGGAAGAGACAGAAAAGCTGGCTGATGATGAAACGATGCTGGTCACGGCTGAACAGGAGTTAAAACAGCAGCCCGGCGTTTCAGTCATTACCTCACAGGACATTGAAAAGAATCCGCCGGTCAACGACCTCTCCGACATTATCCGTAAAATGCCAGGCGTCAATCTCACCGGTAATAGCGCCAATGGTGTCCGCGGTAACAATCGTCAAATCGATATTCGCGGCATGGGGCCGGAAAACACGTTGATTCTGATCGACGGTGTGCCAACGACCTCGCGCAATTCAGTGCGTTACAGCTGGCGCGGAGAGCGTGATTCCCGTGGCGACTCTAACTGGGTACCGCCGGAAATGGTTGAACGAATTGAAGTTATTCGTGGACCGGCGGCAGCCCGTTACGGTTCAGGCGCTTCTGGCGGTGTGGTTAACATCATTACCAAACGTCCGACAAATGACTGGAGCGGATCGCTGTCGCTCTACACTAACCAGCCGGAAGATGACAAAGAAGGGGCAACCCGACGTGCCAACTTTAACCTGAGTGGTCCGCTGGCGGGAGATGCGCTGACTATGCGGCTTTATGGCAACATCAATAAAACCGACAGCGATGCTTTCGATATCAATCAGTCGCATAACGGCTCCGGCGCGGCCGGCCGTGAAGGCGTTCGCAACAAAGACATCAACAGCGTGTTGTCCTGGAAGATTACGCCATTGCAGGTGCTGGATTTCAGCTATGGCTACAGTCGTCAGGGCAATATTTACGCCGGGGATACTCAATACAGCAACGGTGCCGGTAATAAGCTTATCGAATCTCTCGACGGGTCGGAAACTAATCGTCTTTATCGTCAAACCTGGGGCCTGGCCCACAACGGTATCTGGGACTGGGGGCAGTCAAAACTGACCTTTAACTATGAGAAGACGAACAATACCCGTCTGAACGAAGGCACCGCGGGCGCGGGTGAAGGCCGAATCAACAGCAATACGTTTTCGACCAGTCGCTTTGAAAGTTACCGGGCGGGAGGTGAAGTCAGCTTCCCGCTGGAATTGCTGCGTGAACAGACCGTTACGCTGGGCGCTGAGTGGAACCGTGATGAGCTGAACGATCCCAACTCCATGAACGGCACCAGTGCACCGGGCGTTTCGATTGATGGCATCAGTGGTGATGCGGGCAGCCGCAATAGCAAAAACAGCGCGACGCTGAGTTCGCTCTATTTCGAAGATAACATCGCCGCGACCGACAGCACTGAGGTGATACCGGGTTTGCGCTTTGATTATCACGATACTTTCGGGGCGAACTGGAGTCCGTCGCTGAATATTTCTCAGGCGCTGGGAGAAAGTTTTACTCTGAAAGCGGGTATCGCCCGTGCATTCAAAGCCCCTAACCTCTATCAATCCAGCGAGGGCTATTTGCTGGCTACACGAGGCAATGGCTGTCCGGTCAACGTGACGAGCGGCAGCTGTTATCTGCTGGGTAATCAAAATCTTGATCCTGAAGTCAGCGTCAATAAAGAGCTGGGTATCGAGTTCAGTCAGAATGGCTATATTGCGGGTCTTACCTGGTTCCGCAATGACTACAAGAACAAGATCGTCGCCGGGACCGATGTGCTGGGTTATGCCTCTAATGGCAACAATATTCTGCAGTGGAGCAACGGCGGCAAAGCAGTTGTTGAAGGTCTGGAGGGTAACGTTACGATACCGCTTGTCAGTGACGAACTTGAGTGGCGGACTAATGCCACTTACATGATCCAGTCAAAGGATAAAAAGACCGGCAATCCGCTGTCGATTATCCCGGAATACACCATCAACTCCATGCTGGACTGGCAGGTGACGCAGGATTTCTCTACTAACCTGAACTGGACAATGTATGGCCGCCAGAAACCACGCCAGTATGCGGAATCCCGCACAGAAAATGGCTCAATGTCGAATCGTGAAGTCGGGGCTTACTCGATATTCGGGGTTAATTTCAATTACGACATTTCCAAAAATCTGCGTGCCAATGTCGGTATTAATAACCTGCTGGATAAGCAGCTCTACCGGGAAGCAGATGGGGCATCGACCTATAACGAGCCAGGACGTGCTTATTATGCCGGTCTGACCATGACGTTTTAATCAACACAAGCGCTTCCGGCTGGAAGCGCTTTTTTCCTCAAACCACACTCTTGAACTTCATTTTCAACTATTTGAAATCGACCTGCATCAATTCGGCAATCGTTGAATCACGTGTTGTCAGAACACAGCGGTCCAGGTAATCGGTAAATCTGGAAGGCTTATTCATGCCAAGCTGTAACAGTTTGGAGTTATCAAACACAACATTCAGGTTTGAGAAGTGGCCATACAGGTTCATTGCGCGCAGCATGATGCGTTCATTGCAGGGTCCAAACAGATCCTTAAACGTTCTTCTGCTATCTGACAGCTGTTTATAGGACACCTTCTGGTAGTCCACACCCAGCGCCTTGTTTCCTGATGCTCTGGCCATCGCCTCATCAATTTCCGCAAACGTAACACTGCTGTGTGTCCCGGCAGAGATGTGAATGACTTCATTAATGACGTTTTCTGCGTCAAGCAGCAGAACCAGTGCATCCGCGCAGTAATCAACCGGAACCACATCAATACGATCGTCGAGGTCGCAGGTGAATTTACCCAACGCCAGTGCCATTCTGAATACCCAGAAAATGCTGGCTGAAGGCAGGCATCCCTGATCGGAATGACCTACCACAATCGACGGACGGGCAATCACCAGTGGCAGGCCTGGCAACTTCTCTGTCATCAGCTTTTCAATCGAAGCCTTACTCCAGGTGTATTCAACGACATGCTGATCCCGGCTGGAGTTGAGGCCGCCCTCAGTGACCAGTGAGCCGGGTTCCGGCGCACAGGACATAGCGGTTCCAACGTGGATGAATTTCTTCAATCCTTCAACACGGCTCATTCGTTCGGCAAACCGGAACGTGCCCTCAACGTTCACTTTCCAGATAGTGGGATTATTACCAAATGAGGCGACAGCGGCGCAATTAATGACATGGGTAACGTCATTAAGTCGGGCGTCATGAATAAAATCGTCTGTAAATGCCAGGTCACCCAGAATAATATTTTCAGGTGCTATCGTATTGATTACTGACTCATTTAAGCCAAAGTTCTTCAGGTTGGCTTTAAGCCTGTTTAACCCTTCGTCAACGGTCTCGCCTCTGACCAGCAGCAGCAGTCGATCCTGAACTCTGCTCTGCAAAAGATTTGCTACGACAGCCCCGCCTAAAAACCCTGTTGAACCGGTAATAAGGATATTTTTCATGATAGTGCCATTCACGCTGGTTGAAGAAAGGAAAGCATTAACAAACGTTTTCCCGAACAGAAAACTATTCAAATAAATAAATGAAGGAATGTTGTGGTTAAACTATTTATGGCAAGCAGACCGGAAAGTCAGATTTAATTCTGGACCAGTCGCTCACGCTCTGCCAGCCTGTCAGTGAGCTAGCCAGGCCAGTATAACGCTGAAAGTTAACGCCAGGCTCAACAGAACTAAAGATATTTCATCAAAATTATTCATTTGGGTTTTGTTTATATATCGACGTAAGAACATGGAATAAACAGGTGCTTTTGGCTGCCTCTTCGGACAGTCACATATAAACAACTTTTCTCATTTGGGATCAAGTTTTATTTGTTTTATTTTTACTGAACTTAGCCTGTTATTTATAACCTAACAAGATTAAGAATTTATTAAGAGAAAGGCAGTCGTCAGAATATACTCGAAAATTAAACGAAAATTGTTTAAATAATAAATCTGCAAAGTTGTTTACCTGTCGTTTAATATTCAGCATATAACCCCTGCCCGCAAGTGAATAGCGGTCACCCCGATGTCTGGCATCTGAGGCATATCATCATAGCGGCACCCTTTCACGTTTCAGGCAGATAAAGCGAGTTTCTCCGCAGAGCACTCCGCGCCCGTCTTTTCGGGTGACCGACGGGATGCCGTGCTCCTGATTAAAAATACAGCACCCATTTCATTTATTTTGTGAAAAGCGTAACGACAGGTAACTAACTTCGTGATTCCTGTATCCTGCCGAGTGAAACACCCTGATACCTGGCTATGCTGAGCGGAGTTCAACCTGCAACTCTGACTATCAGGATATAAAAAAGATGAAAAAATTATCAGTTATTGTTATGGCTACCGGTCTGTTTTTGTCAGTGAATTTACAGGCTAACGCCGAAGGATGTCTTAAAGGCGCCGCAGTCGGCGGTGTGGCAGGTCATGTTGCTCATCATCATGGTGTTGCCGGTGCCGCAGCAGGTTGCGCAGTCGGTCATCACATGGCGAAGAAAAAACAGAAAGAGGCGGAAAAAAATCAGCAGGCCCAGCCGGCGCAGAATTAAGCTGAGCTTTGGTGCTAATGTAAAATAGCGGATTGCCGGACAGGGTGTTGTCCGGCAATCACTAGAATTCGAACAATAATCCAATTTGAAAATTTCAGACGCATTATAATTGATATACTTACACCTTTTATCATGATGAGCATATAAGATGTTTAGTGAATATTTCGATATTTAACAAGGGGTTGATTTTTGACCTGTGTTAATGCTTCTGACTGGGCTGATACAGTCAAATTACGAAAGATGAGTGCTTTCTTTAATCTGGGCACTCCATAATCTGGAAAACTCGCTGCGATACAAACTGCCCATGAATAATTAACGCCAACTGTCATCCTGGATACTAGTCATTGTGCCACTTTTACGTTAGTGACCAGAAACTTGAATAAGGGACGCATATCTCAAGTTCAGAAAGCGGGAAGCTTCTTTTAAAGAACCGTCCTTTATCGATCCAACCACATAGAATCATATTGTCTGAGCATTCCAGCACAATCATTGTTTTTCTTCTTTTTCTCCGCCGGACAATAGTGCCGGTCGCGATCATGATGATGCCTTAGCTGCGCCAGCATTGACGCTTAAAAGTAGTGTTCTGATAATAAAATCATTACTTCTTCGGATATCTTCAATTTCTGGCTGAATCTTTCCATATATCCGCATACCCTCAATCATCATGAAAAGGCTTTTTGCTACTACTCTCGCTTCTTCATCCCGGCGAAAAACGTGTTGTTGCTGGCCTCTGAGTAATATGCACTCTAATTCGTTGATTATAATTTTAAATTTTGCAGAAACTTTGGCTTTAACCTCTTCGTCACCAGGCAAAAGCTCACTGGCTGCGGCAATTGTAAAACAGCCTCTCTCTCCGGCGGGCGCGGAGGATAACTGAGCAGCAAATTCAAGCGTCTCTCGCAAGGCGGCTTCTGGCGACATTTCTGCGGTTCGTTTTTTTGTTCTTAAAGTGCCCTCATCCATATAGCGCTGTAAAGCTGCAAGATAGATAGCGCGCTTATCCGGGTAAAGTTTATAGATGCTGGCACTGGCCAGTCCTGAAGCTTTCATCAGATCAGCCATGGATGTGGCCTGATAGCCATTCTGCCAGAAGCAGTTAAGTGCCGTGTTGAGGAACACGTCTGGATCAAACTCTCTGGGTCTGCCTGCAGATGATTTCATGAGACTCTCCTGTTCTGATGACTGATTGTAGATCGATCAATCTACAATTTAAAGGTTTTTTTTCTCCCTATTCCAGGCCAATAAATCTTCTGAGGGAATATGCTGAATCAGAGACAAGCCGCCGCCAAGCGGCAGCGGGGAAATAACTACAAAGGTGTTACTTTCTGCACGTGGTGCTGGAAAACGTAGGGATCTGATAGCAGTTCAAACTGCTCATCATCCGGATATGTCACGGCAATCTGATACTGTTCGCCTGCAAAGGCTTTGATTGCCTCTAAGTCTTCCCAGTATGTAGCAAGAAAAAAATGCTCCCATTCACCCTGCGTTTCCCTGCGCACACAGGCTCCCGGATTGCCTGGTGTTCCTTCTGAATGCTCTACACCGGTCTTTTGCAGGTGAGTCGCAAAGCCTTCTGCATGCCTGAGCGGTACGCATCCGTGCCATGTTCTGACAATCATTTCGCTCTCCTCATGTTGTGGAACAATTTAAAACATAAATAAAGTTCATGCTATTTGTCTATCGGAAGAGCTGCGTGATAATCTTGAGCCGCAAAATACTTTCGCCTGATCTATGACTCACCGTACTACCTGCAGGTTCAGGCTACGTGCCGGTCGCGGAATTAATCGCTTGACTCATATTACTTAAAACTGACTCATGGAGAGAGTTTCTGATGAATTCGGGCCCCATAATTTCACTGTAGTAGTAACTTCAGCAGCTGCTAAACCCTGTTTCAGGAAATCTGACATACTGCCAGGCTAAATAGCTGCAGAGTATGATTCATGGAACACTCCAGATCATTAACGCTAAGTATGATGTAACTAATTCCAATAGCTGACTCTGCGCTATCGGTTCGGCATTCAGGGACAATCCATGTCCTTTATGAAAGCAATATTTATACGCAAAACGGAGTCACCCACTATTTCCCTCAGGCCTGATTACATCCGCAGGGCTGCATATTTAATGCTGATTTAAAGAAATATTTTTCATTGGCCGTGATTTTTACCACAGCCATCAGCACTATCAGTCCGGCTTTGCCCCCGATATCTTCAGCTGCGCTCTGGCATTATAAAACCGTCGATAGGATAACCAGACTGCGATGATAGTTGACAGGCTGGCGGTGCCTATCAGCATAAAGGTCACCATAATCTGATACTTAATTGCCTTTAGCGGATCGATTCCGGCGAAAATCAGTCCGGACATCATACCGGGCAGGCTGACCAGCCCGACGGTTTTAGCTGCATCCACTGTCGGGATCATCGCGGTGCGAATGCTGTCAGCAATAATCCGGCCTGAGGCAAGCTTCACCGATGCACCCAGGCTCAGCATCTCCATAATTTTCTGGTGGTTGTCGCTGATGCGCTGATTCAGATTGCTGAAACAGAGCCCTACCGCAACCATAGCATTCCCGGCGATCATGCCTGAAATGGGAATGACCTGCATGGGCATAAACGCTATCGCGCCGCTCAGTACCAGAATCGTCAGCGTGATAGCGGTGCCGCTGAAGATTGAGGTAAACGCTATCGCAAAGGCGTTATCAATATTCCGACCGCGTTTGCGGGCGTTGATCGCAGCATTCACGCAGATAAACAGCACCATCAGGACCGTCAGCCAGCTGTTATTGACATCGAAAATCGACTTCAGCACAAAGCCGACGATGACCAGCTGAACGATGGCCCGACAAACACTCCAGACAATATCTTTGCCCATGCCCAGTTTTTCTTTCTGGCTGATAAGCAGCGCTATGACGACCAGCGTCAGCGACAGCAACAGCGAGGTGTCACTGATATTATGCTGATTCACGCGCATTCTCCTTTTCTGGCGGCTCAAGGCGCAGCACATACCCGGCCTGCTGAATATCGCTGACATCATGACTGATCCGCACCACCGCCACCTTTTCTTCAGCTGCAATCCGGTTAATCAGTGAAAGTACGGCCAGCCTGTTCTCTTCATCAAGGGCGCTGGTCACTTCATCCAGTAACAGTACGTCAGGCATAAACTGCAGATTGCGGAGGAGTCCGACTCGCTGCTTTTCTCCGCCTGAAAGTTGTTCAACCGGTTTATCCAGCATGTCAGGAGAAAGATTAACGCTTTCCAGCGCAGCAACGAGCTTGTCCCGCTGCGGCTTCTGACGGCGAATCTGCCAGGGCAGCGCAAGATTGTCATAAACCGTCTGACCAAACAGTTGTGGCGTCTGAAAACAGTACGACACCTGCTGACGATAGGTCTCCGCTTTTAGCGTGGTAATATCACTGTTCCTGAAAAAGATTTGGCCGGAGGTTGGTGTAATCAGTGAAGCAAGCATCTTCAGAAGCGTGCTTTTTCCGCTGCCGGATGGACCGGTCAGTAACACATAATCGCCCTGATTTAACTGCAGAGTGATAGGTCGCAGTAACTGGCGATCACCGACTGAAAAAGTAATATCCTGCGCATCCAGCAGGGGCAACGCTCTGTCCATATTTACGCCTCGGGACCTGACAAAATTCAGAAAGAATGGAGTTTAGTATCAGTAAAAAGCTGGCGATATAACTCACAGACTGATTACCGGTAGTGTACTTCCCTGGCCTTAAACACAACCGGAATGGCGCATCAGGGACGTCGGGCTGAGAGGAAAAGAATAAGGCATTACACTGCGGCTGTTCCTCTTTTGAGAACAACAGTGACCGGCCAGGCTGCAGCCGGTCAAAGCTGGAAGCGTGTCAGACCTGCTAAGCAAAACTTATTTGTTTTCCCAGCGTGTAGAAACCGGATTGGTTACGCTGTTTTTTTCCTGCGTATAGGTGCCGTTCTGCTGCGCGATGGCCTCACCGGTATCCACAATCGCGTTCTGAATGAAAACGTTCTGCTTTTCATTTCTGATAAAGGTTAACTGGTGAAAGGCCGTTTTATTGCCCCAGTCGGATGAAGGCAGTGAGATATAGCGAACGGTGAAGGTTTCATCATCAAACCTGCCCTGCATAACATAAACGCCGTAATGGTTTTCACCCTGAGAAATGATCTTATAAGTGCCGTTATCGTAGTAATAAATCTCCGCATCCGGAAACGGCTTTTTGTCATACATTTTGCGGTAGTGCAGCACCTGTTTGATGGTAGGCTGGCCAAAGCTGACGGTAAGCTTGTTACCCTCTGCTGGTGTCGTCAGACCTTCAGCGTGAACACTGCTCATCAGCATTAACAGGCTGGTAGTGACCATGGCGGTGGTTTTCACTCTATTTCTCCTTATCGGATTAGGGGGACAATAGCGTAAATCACCCACGAACTTACACGGCAGCGAGTGTCCGGTGAAGAGGCAGCTAACACCTTATTACACATTGTTATAATCACGACAGGTGACCAGATTATTTCAGAAGCTCAAGCAGGATAAACATTGCCAGGCTGTCGATTGATGAAAACAGCTTAATTAAGCAAACCGGCGCCGACATTGACCGATAGGCCCAGAATAGCCAGGTTAAAAATAAATGAGATAACAGACTGCAATAACGCCAGCTTACGCATTTCTGTTGTTCCGGTGGCGACATCTGCCGTCTGCGAGGCAACCGCGATGGTGAATGAAAAGTAGAGAAAGTCCCAGTAGCCAGGATTTTTCGTTTTATCCGGAAAGATCAGCGGACTCACGCTGTTATCCCGGTAAAGATAGTGCTGGTGGGCATAGTGCATTGCAAATGCGCTGGGTAGCATGGCCCAGGATGCAATCAGCGTCATTGCCGTCAGCAACAGATGCAGCAGTCGCGGGTGCCGGTTAGGCCTTTTAGCGTGGGCAGTTCACTCAGGATGGCCACAATGCTGACCATACAGGCTACGATCACAATACCCAGTACCAGTGCAGCACTCTGATCCTGCTGTTGCGCAATGCGTTTGATGCCTGTCGCATCGGTACGCAGCATGCGAAACCAGAGAATACAAAGATAGAGCCAGGCCCAGACATTCCAGCTTATCAGTAAGCGCTGCATCTGCCCGGGTTGATCAGAGAGCAGAAAATAGCATATCAGTCCGGCAGTGATGGAGAGCAGCAGCCGCAGGCGTGCATAAAGCGTGGAGGTTAAAGATGTCGGCATCGTAAAACCATTGTGATGTAATCAGAGTGATATCAACTGTAGTTAACATCAGGTGAAAATCATGCACTAAGCATTAATTCTTACACTTTTAAAGTAGAGCTGTAGTTTCGATGCCGAATCATGAAATGTGTAAAACAGGTCAGCGCAAGGTGTTATGGAGACAAACGCCACCTGACGCTGAAATTAATAAAGCATAACGCTGGCTCTGACACGATTTTAAAGCGACTGTTTCAGAGTATTTGCATAGTTACACAGCATTTAATAATCCGGCATCAGTGAGTAAACATGCAAATAAATGGTTGAGTGCTTTGACAGTCATCTCTGACACATTAATTCAGTCAGGCCAGTCGGCTTAACAGAAACTATTAATATCTGCTCCAAAGTGAGCAAGGAAGAAATGGTGGGGTCAGGCACACTGTTTCCTGATAATTCTGAAAGTCAGTGTCAGACTATGGAAATATAGCGCTGTGATTAAGTATCATCCTGATTTGCTGTATAATTACGCATTCGTTTACACAAACGCTTTCTCTGAACTTAATGGTTTGTGTTTTGATCTTTGAAATTCAATGAGGCTCTGGAAATTTATGGATGATGTTGATCTGGCTCAGGAACGCGAAGAGGCGCATCTTGCCGCCTCGCTGGCAGCCCGTAAGAGCAAACTTACCAGTCCCAATGGCTTATGCGTCTGGTGCAAAGATGAAGCTGTAGTGGCCGAGACGGCTTTTTGCTCAGCCGAGTGCGATGAGGATTATCATAAGTATCGCCGTGAGCAGAGTCAGCGCATTAGCTGACATTCCTGATTGAGAGATCCTCGAACCAGCGCTGAACACCTCTCTGCACTCAACCTGATGCCCTGCCGATCCTCATTGCCACATCCGGCTGCAGTTTTGCTGTCACTGTCGGCAGGACCTTTTCTGAGGGCAGAACAGGAAGCGGTATTGTTGCCGGTTCCCGGAGGTGAAGGCATGCAGACACTGCATGCCTCACTGATTACTTATTCAGGTTTTGATTGAAGAAGTCGGTCAGCTTCGCAAACGGAATTTTATCCTACGATGTATTAATCGACGTACGTAGGATCTTTGACAATCTGCCGATCTTTTTGCCTGCGTAACGCCGCCAGTACACGCTCAAGACATCGTAATGCCTTTCCGTCCTGGCATCCGGACAGGCGTAAAACGTCTGTATTGCAAAATGTCTGTATCAAAGAATAGCTTAACCGGCGAGAACTGAGTCGAGAGCTGCCTGCAGCCGGTCAGCGCTGGCCTGTTCGTCATTCTCCATAAAGAAAGCCACCAGCTCCGCAAGCTGAGACTGCTTCACGCCCACATTCATGCTCATATTCAGGTGCGCTTTCAGCTGCGGCTCGGTGCCAGGCATGGCAGCCAGCATCCCTGTGGTAGCCTCGCGGCTTTTCCAGTCCAGGTTGTCGCGACTGAAAATATCGCCGAAAAGATGCGTCTTCAGATACGCGTCTGCAGCCGGGGCAAACCCGAACAGGGGCCCGCTGACCGGCTTTCCGACCAGCGCGGTCTGGTTTTTAGTGCCCGCTGCCAGCATCTCCTCTGGCTTTGGCAACGGACCGGGCAGCCGGCCTTCGTCGTCCTGAATGCCCTGTGCTCTGCGTGAATCGATGACCTTCATCAGCTCGCCCAGCGCGTTCAGGCTGCGGGGAAAACCGGCATAAGCATAAACCTGAACCAGAATTTCACGGCAGTCACTGATGCTCAGCCCGGCATCCAGTCCCTGCTGCAGAGCATTGTTCAGCCCGGGCAGATTACCCGCTGCGGCACGGGCCGCAATAACAGCCATGTTTTTATGCTGTGCGGTAAGAGGCTGTTCCTGTGTTTCAGACATCATATCGGTCCTTTTCGGTGCGTCAGGAAGGGAAGCAGTGGCAGCGCTGAACGGCAAAGCCAGCGCGGCGCACAGCATGACAACGGAGCAGATGCCCCGTTTCATCAGATTACGTTCATGACCTGTCGGCTGAGGCATACTGCTCATCCGTGACCTGCTCCATCCAGTCAACGACCTTGCCGTCCTGGGCTTCGGCGATGGCAATATGGGTCATGGCCGTTTCCGGTGCTGCCCCATGCCAGTGCTTAACGCCGGTCGGTATCCACACCACGTCGCCGGGCCGGATTTCACGCACCGGACCAC
>NZ_JQNO01000003.1:0-171396 GCF_000745295.1 Pantoea sp. 9140
TCATTCTTTTCCGCTCTGATGTGTGGGGCGTGCAGGTGAGTAGTGCACAAAATTGCTCGTGTCATATTATTTTTACCCTTTCTTTGACATAGCCAGAGACGCCTCATGCAGCGCAATAACGCTATGAAGAAAGGGGTTTGGTATGAAATTTCAGAAATGCATATCGCAGCAGAAAGGAGTATAGATTGCGGTACGTTATTTTACAGTGAATAAAATGACGATATTTACTGCAAGTTTCACCTAAGCTAAATCTCAAAATATTTATAAATATCAATAACATAAAATAATAATGCACATATCAGCATTTTTAGTCGTAAGCCTGACTTCAGCATCACCGTTATGAAAATAAAGAAATTCAAGTTAATGCATCTATCGCCGATAACAGACATCCGCACTGTATCGAATCAATCTCCATTACGCTATTAACCCTGACGAACTCTTTTCTTGTATATATCGATACAGTCTCACCTCACTCTAAAGAGTTAATTTGATCAGCATATTTTAAAAATGAAATCGATTTCATTTCATTTTTATTTAAATAAAAATTATTCTTATTTCGCTCATAAAAGATAAAAAAAAGCCCCCACAGTGTGGAGGCCAGGATTTTACTGCTCAGCGATTAGAAACTTTCCCAGTTCGCCTGAGTCATGTCGACGGTGTGGCGATCAGGCTGCTTCGCCTGCAATACCGGACGACGTACACCAGCGTGTTGCGACTGCGCAACACGCTGGTTGCTCTCCAGTGTAAAGGTCGCCACCAGCCCTGACAGCGTCTCTGCCTGCTCCTGCAGGGATTTAGAGGCGGATGAAGCCTCTTCTACCAGCGAGGCGTTCTGTTGCGTCACCTCATCCATCTGGCCAATCGCCTGATGAACCTGCTCAATGCCCTTGCTCTGCTCAGACGTTGCCGCGGCAATTTCATTGACCAGATCGGCTACCTGCTGAATCGCCTGACGGACATTTTCACTGTTTGATCCCACGCCGCTGGCCTGCTCTAAACCGTGCTCCACCTGTGAAACCGACGTTGAGATAAGGTCTTTGATTTCACGTGCGGCAGACGAGGAACGCTGCGCCAGATTACGCACTTCAGATGCGACCACAGCAAAGCCGCGACCATGTTCACCTGCACGTGCTGCTTCGACTGCCGCATTCAGTGCCAGAATATTGGTCTGGAAGGCGATGCCTTCGATCAGCCCGGTGATTTCAGAAATTTTTGCAGAGCTGGCACGGATTTCATCCATGGTGTTGAGCATCTGCTTTACTGACGTGCCATTCTGGATCGACATGCGATTGGCGTTATTCGCCAGGCTGCTGGCCTGATGCGCGCCTTCTGAGTTCTGACGAACCGTTTCGCTCAGCGTCGCCATGCTGGCTGCTGTCTGCTCCAGTGATGCCGCCTGCTCTTCAGTACGCGCGGAAAGATCTTCGTTACCTGCAGCAATTTGCGTGGATCCGGCACTGACCGATTGCGCGGCGTGACTGACCGAAAGCAGCGTGCCGGAAACGCGTGACAGCAACTGGTTAAACGCCATCGCCGTTTTGCCGATCTCATCTTTACTGCTGACTTCCGCGGTATGGGTCAGGTCAAGCGTATGACTCACCTGCGTCATGGTGTTGACGATGCCTGAGAGGCTCCTTTTAATGCCAAGGATCACCTTAGCGGAGAAACCGGCCAGCAGCAGAACAAGCAGCAGCGAACCACCAGACATCGCCCACAGCGTCTGCGAATAAATGCGCTTGTTCTCAGCCCTGAGCTGTTCGCCAATATCAATATTCAGCTGAATCTGACGGGTAAAATCCGCTTCCATTTTACGGGCAGCAGCACCCACACCATTATCACTCTGGAGTAACGGAAGCGTGACAGCATCATTATGGGCGCGTGACGCGGCAAGAAAAGCTGGCAATGCGCTGCGAACCGCATCCAGATTTTTATAGGCCTGCTCGGTCATCGCCTTATCTTCATCACTGGAGATGTCATTCGCCATGTAATAATCATTCAATGACTTAACCTGCTGAAGCAGATTTTCAATGCGCTCTTCCGCAGCAGGGAGTTTTGTCGCATCGTTAGTGCTCTGGTGGCGATAGAGAGCAATCCCTATCTGATTGGTCACACTGATCGATTTGTTGAGATCGCGAATGCTGGGTATCGCATTCACCTGTACGTATTCAAAACGGGATTGAAAGCCCGAAATCACTGATAAAGAAATAATCACCAGTGCAATCAGTGACATTGCAAGCAGTGAGAAAATCAATACCAGACGCTGTGTAATAGTCATAAACGTCCCCTGGAGAGAAAATAAGTGTGAACCTGGTTTGAACTGGATTATTTTTATCGGCTTTCGTCTGCAGGGCTTTAATCAATCGTGGAGGATATATTTTTTTATTTTTTCTTGCGTCTGTAACAGAGTGAACTACCTCACGATGTTCTCTGTTATCGATCCCCTTTCATCTTTCCCCTTTCATCTTTCCCCTTTAACAATGCATGCCGACAAAAATCTGCCTGCCTGCTTACACGCTGTTTACACAACCCGATGGTCAGGATCAGGCTTGAAATGCTGTCAGTTGGGATCTGATGATTAGCCTGCTAATTCAACAGGATCGCTGACGATAATTATTGTTAAGAGGCACATTAACACCATGAGAGAGGGCAACAGATCCTGCAACGTCAGTGCTGCGAATAGCAGGCGTTGCCGGAGAGGAACATTAGAAATGTGGGCGTGTCATCAGATTAACTGATAGGTGTAAACGTGAGCGGGTGAACCCTGGCGGTACATCTCTGAGATTTTAGCTATTTGTGTCAGGGCCAGATTAAATCAGGGAATCCACTGGCGGAATGCTGATTGTGGTCTATGCTCACTGGCCCGACCAGGCTTAAGTCTGTCGCGCAGCAATAACGCTTACAATAAAAAAGGTAGTTCTCATGGATTTAGCCACATTTGAAACCAGAACCGGTCTTTGGCCACACATGCAGTTTACGGATGTTGAATATGAAGAGTGCAGTGCTGGCTTTGAAATCTACGCCATTGATGTCAGCCGCCAGACGAAGAGCAAGCTGTTTATCTGTCGCGTCACAACTGAACAGCAGGCAGCGTCGCTGACGGCGCAGTTCAAAGAGTGGCTGCCAAAGTTAAAGCTTAAAAAGCGTAAAGTTGCGCTCAACCTGGCACGCATGACCTGCGAGAAGAGCTATCCCACTAATCCTAACTATCAGGATCGGTCAGATATGAGTCGTCATTCGCCCAGGCTCTGAAGCCATTCAGTCAGCATCTGCCAGAGCAGCGTGGCTGAAATACCTGCACTGTGGTGTTATTTCCGTTCTGCGGCGCGTGTTAACCGCGCGCCGCAGGCATCTGAAACAGGCGACACTCTCCAGGCTCAACAGAGATATCACGGAAGGTCGTGATATGCATCTCGATCCAGGTATTTGCGGCTCGCAGTGTATGAGGTGCGTTGCGCTGTTGCAGCTCCGCCACAAAATCCCGGGTGCTGACGGTAAACTGACCGGCATCATCCTGTCTTGTCGCCTCTCTGAAAGCATGCCAGATCTCATCATCCTGTGACATCACATTGACTCCACAACGGCTTTTGTTTGAAATAGTACTGTGTTTATGAACAGTATAATTAATCCGTCAGGCGGTCAAGTCTGCATTCACATGCTTTGGATGCCGGAATTATGGCCATTAATAGCCGTAGCCGCAGGCAGATCAGGACTTTAATCCTAATCTTAGTAATCGTTTTCATATCTGATTAACTGACTGATCCTGCTCATTATTTTACATTGTAAGCATTTTAATTATTTGATATCTAACTAAAAAAAGGGTTAACCGCAGCGGAAATAACAGCGGTTTTGCCCTATCTTTAAATGGCTCTGCAACGAAATCCACTTCTGTTTCAGAGTGATCTGACTCCTACCCTTGCCCCCTTTTACAGGGGGGCACTTTTTCAGTTACCGCAGATGTCGACACGCAGTTAACTCTGCAGGCGAGTAATGTTTACGCGTACCGGTTAAACCTGCTGAAGACGTTAAGATTGCGACTGGAAAAGTGGTGGATTTGTAACCTGATAATTCAATGGCTGTGCTGATATTATCAAAAGCCCAAACCAGTTGATTGAATATCAGGACAATTTTCTGAAATATCAGAGAAACTGATTTTTACCCGCTTAATAATCCCGCCAGAACAACATGGTAAGGAGAATATAAAGCGCGTAATAATCAGGCACAACCCGAATGACCGGCGCCTCACCAGGGATGTCGTGACGTTATAATAATGCGCTATATCCGCTCTTCGCCCCCGCTTTTGCGGGGGCTTTTCTTTTATCTCAGCTTATTCGCCGGTTTATTATTGAGACGCCATCTGACATGTGTGTGCTTAAAGCCTGAAGTATTACCCTGCCCTATGCCCGGTTTGATGCCGCAAGCAGAACGATATATTGGCCGCAGTTATGCCCTTAACCATCAATATTTATGTGGTATGGTTAATCAGTAACTTCCTGTCATGTGAGTCTGCTTATGCTCTCCACCCTGATTTACCGTAGCCAGCTTGCGGGTTCGGTCTCGCCAGAGAAGCTTAAAGCGCTGGTGGAGCGCGCCAGTATTAAAAACGCTGAAGCTGAAGTCACCGGGATACTGCTCTATGACGGGCAGCACTTTTTTCAGGTGCTTGAAGGGAGCGTTGAGAATGTTCACACGGTTTTTCAGCATATCAGTCGGGATGATCGGCATTTTAATCTGATTGAACTGATGCGAGACTATGCCCCTGCACGTCGCTTTGGTCATGCCGGCATGGCCTTATTTGATTTACGTGACTATCAGAAACATACCGTCGTGGAAGCCCTGCTTAAACGGGTCACCCTGACTGATGAGCGAATCAGACATGACCGGGTAGTGAAGTTTTTGCGTTCTTTTGTCGAAGGCAGAGATAAAGAAACGTTTATCGGGATTGCCCCTGCCAGCGAGTGGACACTGACTGCGCCTCTTACCGTCAGTGCCCGGCCACCCCTGCAGCCTGCAGCGGATCAGCGCTGTGAATTTGCGCTTCAGCCTATCGTAGACGCTGCGAATCGCCGGATTGTCTCCTGCGAAGCCCTGATACGCGGTCTTCAGGGCGCACCACCCGCAGACTACTTTTCACAGCTGCCGGAAGGCGAGCGTTATCAGGCGGATCTCCATTCCAAAACCTATGCGTTTCAGCTGGCCAGACATCTCGGTCTGCGGGAGCAGACGCTCTCCGTCAACCTGCTGCCCATGTCGCTGGTGGTGATCGACGATGCGGTTGAACATCTCATTCAGCAGATCAGGCAACAGGGATTGCGCCCTGAGCAGGTGGTGGTTGAGGTGACTGAAGATGAGGTCATCTCCCGCTTCGATGCCTTTCAGTTTGCTGTGCGCCAGCTGAAAGCAGCCGGAATCAGCCTGGCCCTTGATGATTTCGGTGCCGGTTTCGCCGGCCTGTCGCTGCTCGCCGATTTCCAGCCCGACAAAGTTAAGATCGATCGCAAGCTGATCACCGATATTCATCGCAGCGGCCCGCGTCAGGCGATTGTGCTGGCCATCCTTAAATGCTGCCAGGCGCTGGAAATTACGGTCATTGCGGAAGGCGTGGAGAAAATTGAAGAGTGGCTCTGGCTGGAAGGTGCCGGGGTCAGTTATTACCAGGGCTTTCTGTTTGCCCGCCCTGCCCTTAATGCTCTGCCTGCTGTTAGCTGGCCTGCACGACGCCCGTGATTTCCCCGGCAGAAATACCTCCCTGCCTGCCCTTATGCTCATAGTTTGAAGCGGCTCACACCGCTTCGCTGCAAAAAGCAAAAGCTGTGCCATGCTTGATCCATCTGACAGCCTTCTGGCAGGACAGATATTCATCAGGTCCCTGGATAACAACCGGAATTGGGAGAATCACCATGAACGAAGATCGCATTGGCGGCAACTGGAAGCAGTTCAAAGGTAAGGTCAAGGAAAAATGGGGTGATCTTACGGATGATGATATGACCGTTGTAGAAGGGAAGCGCGATCAGCTGGTCGGTAAAATTCAGGAACGCTACGGCTACGAGAAAGACCGTGCCGAAAAAGAAGTAAAAGAGTGGGAAGATTCCAACAAGTACCACTGGTAAAGCGTTCTTAATCGCCGGGCGTCTCTGCGCCCGGCACCTGCCCGTCAGCCCTTCTCTCCGTCTGTTCATTTACTCTCTGACACCTCTGTACCTGTTGCAGGGACAGATTATGGAAATGATTGTTTCTTTATTTATTCCTGGCGCGCATAATGCGGCCATCTTTCCCGATCATGGGATTGCAACGCTTCCCGGATATCAACTATGCCTCACCACTCTACCGACACCGTATGTGGTCTCGTCGGTGTTCTTCCTGAAACCCTGCGTCGCTGGCGCCGGGCCGGGCTGATCACACCGCCTGGCCCTGCTGGCTATTCAGATCAGCAGCTCACGCGCGCGCTCTGCGTTCGTGAAATGACATCAGGAGGCCATACGCTGTTTGATATCCATGCTGCCCTTAACTGGCCCAGCGTCACGCTGCCCGGCGGCTGGGCCTGCCGGGAAGAGGATATGTTGCAACTGCTGGCGAACAATCCGGACGCAGATGTTGAACGTGAACTGCAGATGATGAATACCGACTACTGTGGTGATGACTATGTTAATCGCTATCTGCGGCCGCTCAACCTCTGGCTGCGTTCTGACCTCAGCGAAGGAGCAGCCCAGCGTCAGCAGCGTTTTCATAGTGCCGTCATCGGCCAGTGGGAGCGCCTGTCGCTGGCCGCACGGCGACGCAGCACCGTACCACTGTTTCTTGAAGCGGTCAGCGTAACGGATGAAACCGAGATCTGGATGGAGGCGATACGGCTCAACGGACAGGGCTTTCGGGTTGAAGTCGCAGCGGCCGCATGCGGTGTTCCCGCTGTAGCGCATCGCCGCTTTGAGCATCATCTGATGTGGTGTGGCGATGGTATCAGTGCATCGATGAAGGCGGCATTTCACGCCAGCCTGGAGGCGGGTGATCCTGTTATGCTGACCGGAACAAATACTGGCGTGCAATCGCCCATCTGTCCGATGTCTGCCAGCGCCTGATTCGGTTGACCTTCTTCCCTGCCAGCAGTTAAAAGGGCGGAAACAGCCTTAGCCGCTTCCGCCCTGTTCACATTACTGATGTTCCAGCGTTCGTGGTCCGCCGATCGCAATCGGGATACGACGCGGTTTCTCGCTCTCCGGTATTTCCTGGATCAAATCAATGCTGAGTAAACCGTCCGCCAGGCTGGCGCCGGTCACCTTCATGTGCTCCGGAATCGAAAAGCTTAGCTGGAAATCGTGCCGGGAAATGCCGCGATGGATCCAGCTGCTGTTCTCCTGCCGAGCTTCGCCGGACGACTCCCCGGATGCATCATCCCGGTGACCTGCCACGGAAAGCCGGCCGCCACGTAGTTCTATCTCCAGCTCATGCTCTTTCCAGCCGGGTACGCTGACGGTCAGCGCGTAGCGGTTATCCTCAACCCGCTGCAGATCGTAAGCGGGAACTGACGTCACCGGCTTGTCGCCAGTCAGCTGGCTGAACAATTTATCGATACGGCTAAAACGGTCTGAAAAGACAGAATCCGTCAGCGAAGGAAAAACAGAAAACTGTTGTACAGACATGGTGATAATCTCCTGAACAGGTTCATCCAAAAGTTCATCTGACCGGTATGATATTCCCGATCATCGCTAAAATAGGGATCGGTTGTCCGCTTTCAAGTAGCTTAATAGATTTTTTTTAACGTGACTGTACGGCCGGTTATCACAGAAATACATTTCAGGGTATTAACTGAGCCGTTACTTTTTGCTCTGAGGCGCAAGAGTGAAATGGGGATGGCAACCCGCCAGTAATAACAGCAGTTCATATTCACCCTGACTGAGTAGCGTCGGATTACCTGCCGCTTCTTTGGTTTGCCAGACTCTCAGGCTAAGATCAAAACGCTCAGCGGCGCTCTGTTGTGAGAGGCCAGCGGCAAGACGAAGTTCACGTACATTACTCTGGACAACCACAGGCGGCTTGGGGGGACGATTAACCAAACAAACACTCCTTCAACATGATTAAAAACGCAAAAGCACAGCGCTTCGCCAGCAATTAAAGCGAAGCGGCCTGAAAGCGCTCACAGCGAAAAGACCAGAGAATAATTGACTATTTTGCTTAAATGTCAAATTTCAGATTCAACAATTAAGCGAAATTTTTCTGTAAGCGAAGCGGCATATTTCGTCCTCACAGTACTTTTCCTATTTCCTTAGAATGCTTTATTTCTTCCGCCAGGAATTATCCTGTTATTTGACTTAAGGACCATTCAGGGATTAATCCGCTACCTCAATGCCGCTTTCTTCATCAGGATAGATGTTTAGCCTGAGGTTCCTGTTCAGGCTGCATCATTGAAACCAGAGGAGGATAATAAATGAAAAATCCCATCCAGCGTCGCTCACCCGACGATCTGTCGCATGTGGAAATTCGTGAGCAGTGGCAAATCACCTACTGGACTCAGGAGCTGAGGACAACCCAGGAAAGGCTGACACGCGCGATCCGAGAAAGCGGCGCGCGGACCGAACAGGTGCGTGACTGGCTGGAACAGAACCCGCCCCCACGCCGCCCGGCTCAATCTCTGAATGGCATCAAACGTTAAGCTGATTGCTGACAGAAACGCTGTGTTAACGCCGGCCTTGCGGTGGATTGGCCTGCATCAGCCGGGAGCACGCTGACAGGTCATCTCTGCCGGTCCGGGTTTCTGCCCGGCTTTTGCGTTGTGTTTGAAGAGGTTATCCCGCTGAGTAGTCTGCGCATAACGATCCTGCCTCCGGCATCATGACTGTTCCCTCTGAAAACCAACTTAGAAATAATAGTAACCATCCTGAATGCTTATTGATTTTCTGCCCGGGAATAAACCTTAACAGCGCTGCTGCGCCGGGCTGAAAATATAAAAGGTAAATAATCAGGCACCGCTTCGATTAAATTTTCGAATCGTAAATATCGCCTTTATGCGTTAAAGAAAATATTAAGAGACACCCGCCGCATAGTCCCTTATCATCAGGATGAAAATAAAAAAATACGCTATATTTACTGCCGCCCGAATGAAATTTCGCTCCGGACAGTTTTCTTTTTTCGCTCCGTAATCAGCCGGTGCGGAGGTTACACACACATGCTCAAGAATCTAAACGGCGACAATGAACGCCGAAGTCGTGCTTTGCAGGCACTGCGTGACCCTGACGAAAGTCGCGATGACGTTCTGCGAAAATTTGTCCGGTTAGCCAGTCAGGCCCTGGGCATCCCGGGAAGCTTTATCTCTGTGCTGGATGACGAGTTCCAGACCGTACGGGCGTCACATAACTTTGATCTGCAACGTTCAACGCGTGGGGATTCACTCTGCCGTCATGTGGTAGACAGCGACAGCGCAGTGATCGTCCCGGATACCTATCACGATGCGCGTTTCGTGACGCATCCGCTGATCACCGGCTCACCTTTTATTCGCTTTTATGCCGGTGTGCCTCTGAAAACCCGCGACGGCATTATTCTGGGCACGCTCTGTGTTACCGACACCGAGCCGCATGCGTTTGCCGTTGAGCAGGTGACGACATTAACGCTGCTCTCCACGCTGGTCATGTCCTTTCTTGAAGCCTGGCATTCCGCTGGTTTTTGCGATCCGGTGACCGGATTGCCTAACCGTCAGCGCCTGATACGTGATTTACAATATCTGGCCGTGGCTGGTGACACCACGCCACGCCGTCTGGTGCTGATTGATTGCATCGACATGTCACGTGCTTATGAACTGGCCCGCACCATGGGAATGAATCCGGTTGAAAGCCTGCTGAAGGATATGGCTACCCTGCTGCCGCTGCGCCTGCGCCCGGCGGTGGGTGAGATGATCTACACCGTGGCCACAGGGCGGTTTGCCATTCTGACCCGTGCTGATAGCAGACTGAGTGCAGCCTGGGTCGCCGGTCGCCTGGAAGGTATCAGTGCAGACATGGATGAGGGGCTGTCAGTTGCACTGACGCCTCATACCGGTGAGGCGGCCTTTGTTGCCGGCAGCATGTCAGCGTCGGAAGTGTTACGCCGCGCGGTCAGCGCGCTGAATGAAGCTGTCGGGCGCGGACTGCCCTCTCAGCGTTTTGATATTGAGGCGGAAACACAGCGCTCAGAAGATTTCCTGCTGATGACCGATCTGAAAACCGCTTTGCGCGATAACATCGGGCTTTATATGGTCTATCAGCCTAAGATTTGCCTGCAGAGTGGCAAACCGGTGGGCCTGGAAGCGCTCATCCGCTGGCGACATCCCAGCAGAGGGGAACTTTCACCTGCCGCCTTTATTCCGCTGGCTGAGCAGACCGATCTGCTCTCGGTGCTCACCGCCTGGATTATCGATCAGGCCGTTGAACGTCTCAGACGACTGCGTAATAACTGTATTCAGTTGCCACTGACCATCAACGTCAGCGTACGCGATTTTGCATGCGAGGGATTTGCATCCGCGCTGGAAAGCAAAATGCTGAAGTCTAAGCTTCCGACTTCGCTGCTGGGCATCGAATGCCTGGAGACAGAACGTATCCTGGAAAGCCCCACCGCCCTTCGCGGACTGGAGATGCTCAGAGAACGGGGATTCACGATTTCACTCGATGATTTTGGCGCAGGCTACAGCAATATCAGCTATCTGCGCCGTATGCCGCTGGATGTTATCAAGCTGGATCGCTCTCTGATCAGTGAACTCTCTTCAGATACGGCTTCACGCATTATTGCCCGCAGCATTATCGCCATGCTCAAAGAGCTGGACTATACGGTGGTGGCAGAAGGCGTTGAGTGTCCTGACGCCGTGACATCCCTGACAGAATATGGCTGCGATCAGGCTCAGGGCTATTTCTATTCCAGGCCATTAAACGAAGAGGCGCTGGATCACTGGCTTCACTGGAAATTGCGTGGTGAGTGTCATTAAACCTGCAGGCTATACCTGTGTTGAACATTGCGCTTATGTCACTGCTGAGCTGCGGATTAACTTTCCGCTAAAGCCACAAGGCCGCCCTGATGGCGGTCTTATTTATGATGCACTGAAATGAGCTTCTCTGCGGAGATCCAGCAGCATTATTACCATTAAGGTAACTGAATTCAGATCTGCCAATTTGCCGCTTCGCTTAGTGCCACCTGCTCTGGTGCAGTCTGTGCGACAGTAACCAAGTAAAGGTGAAACATTTTTTGATCAATGTTAGCGTGTCCGCAACAATCACGTAAAACGGAGCTGCACATGCTTACCACCATAATCTATCGCAGCCATATTTCAGATGACTTTCCGGTCAGAACCCTACCGGAAATGGTCGACAACGCCAGCAAAATCAATACTACCCACGGTGTAACCGGTATCCTGTTATTCAACGGCACCCATTTCTTCCAGTTACTTGAAGGCCCGGAAGCGGGCATTCAGGCCGTTTATCAGCGAATCTGTGCCGATCGCCGGCATCATAATGTGGTGGAGTTAATGCGCGACTATGCGCCTTCCCGACGTTTTGGTAATGCGGGCATGTCGCTGTTTGATCTGCGCGAACACGATCGCTCATCACTGCTGCAGGCGGTCCTGGACAAAGGTACGTCTAAATATCGCCTGACCTATGATGATCGGGCACTGCAATTCCTGCGTACTTTTGTTGAGTCACGCGAGAAAGAAAACTACTACGAGGTTCTGCCGCCAGGTTACTGGGAGTTTATTTCAGAGCACACTAATGTGCCGGATTCCCGTCCGGAGACAGAAGGGGTGAGCTTCCGGCCGGTGGTCGATCCACTGGCGCGTCAGGTGACCGCCATTGAAGCTGTCACCCTGCGTCCGGCGCTGACCGGTGAAATTTCCGGCGACCGGCTTTATGTTGACGATCTGGAAACCGTGAAGAAAACCTTTGCCCACGCTGGCCTGGTTTGTCCCGATGGTATGACGCTCTACGTGAGTCTGCTGCCAATGACGCTGGTTGTCATACCCGACGCTGTTGAGCACATTGTGGCAGCCATTCAGCAGGCGGGTCTGGTGCCGGAGCAGGTGGTTATTGGTGTGAGTGAAACCGGCGTGATTTCACAGCTGGATGCGTTCTCTGAAGCCGTACGCGCGTTAAAAGCGTTTGGGATCAGCCTGTCTATCGACAATTTTGGAGACGGCTCCGCGGGATTGTCATTGCTGACTCATATTCAGCCCGACCGTATCCGTATCGATGCCGGTATCACCCGCGACGTTCATCGCAGTGGGCCAAAGCAGGCGGTGGTGCAGGCAATCATCAAGTGCTGCTCAGCGCTGGAGATCACCGTTATCGCGGCTGGGATTGTACAGGCTGAAGAGTGGATGTGGCTGGAAGCTGCAGGTGTGATCAATTTCCAGGGTACGCTGTTCGCATCTGCGGGCCGTTATGAGGCCCAATCGGTCGCCTGGCCGGAATATCGCGAAGCGATGTAACCGTACGCGGTCTTAATAATTTTAAAGCGGTACGCCAGCGAGCGGCCGCTTTTTTCATTTATGGCCGTGCCGACTCTCAGGAAAAGGCATGATTAACAGGCCCTCCCTACTCCCCTTTATTTATCTGCGCATTCTAAGCTTCTTTTGTAAATCCTGGACGCGATACTGCATTTTTGAATGAGTTTCTGACGCATTTCCGGCATACATTTTCTGATAACCACTATAGCGAGTAACGCTTACAGGTTAACCACTATAGGAAGTAAATCTGAGACTGAACTGCACTATCAGGGTATAGAATGTGACAAATATCCACTATAGCGAGCAAAGGTGCGCCCGAAGCGTTTATGACAACCACTGTAGCCAGTATGTTGCGCAATATTCATCCGGATTATGCCGATAAATCACTCAGGCAGTCGATAAACGCTCAGATAACCACTGTAGCGAGTACCTGCTCACCTCTGTCCTCAGATGATAACCACTGTATCGAGTAAGTGATCCAGAAAGAGGAGCCTAAGATTATCTATGCTCAACAGTGCACCACGCACGACTTCCATGCGGCATAACCACTATAGCGAGTGAAAAGGTCGTGTGAGGAGGTGCATGTAGCAGGAACGGAGTGATAGCCCTGCCCTGTTTTGCGCTGTTATTCGCTAAAATAGCTTTGTTCTGTTGACGAAATCATTCTGCTCATCCTGTAACACAACCACTGTAGCGAGTGCCTGGCTGACCTTACCTGCTATGCTAATTTTTTGTTCTCATCATGCTATGAGAGATAAATATTGATAGTAAGCACTCACTTTAACTAGCTACATGTCATTAACAGGCAGAGTAAAATGATACTGCTAACCACTATAGCGAGTAATATCGCCCCTCAATCCAAAAAAATAACCACTGTAGCGAGAATGTTGTAAGAACCGGGTCTGTCACCTGATCATTATCTGAACGCATCAGCCAATAAATCTCCAGAAAACCACTGTAGCGTGTAAATCTTTTGGGCAGAATGAGGCAAACCAGGATGAGATAGCCATTTCAGAATGGCGATAACCACTGTAGCGAGTAAAACCGAAGAGCTGAATATCGCCTGCGGAACACGTCAGATGGCATTGGGAGGAGAATCCGCATTCTGTTAACCAGACCTGACTAACCACTATAGAGAGTGATAAACACGATAACGCCTTATTGCAGCGTTTACAGTGAAGCCACGTACTGGCTAACCACTACGGGAAGTAGATCTCTTGTGAAGTCCAATGCACCCTCTGGGTCCGGGAGGCGGAATGGAAGACCACAGCAAATTGCAGGATGTTTTCAGGCAGGCGCATCTGGATATTGATGCTCTTTCGGAAAGGGGCTAACCACTATAGCGAGTAATCTAACTCGCTATAGTGGTTAGGGCTGTCAGATACCCTTAAACAGCCCATCTCTCGCTATAGTGGTTAGCAGGCTGCAGGATGGGTCAGCCATGAACTGTGTGGTGAACAGGCATCTAATGCTTTTTCTGTTTCCTGATTTTATTCAGTAACTCTTTTTCCTCACGCGATACCATGACAAGTTCACTGCTTTCATCTTCACCCACCGGTTCAGGCAGATTGACATCAATAATAGTGGGATCGTTGTCCATATCGTCAAACTCGTCCATCTCATCATCGATCAGGTCTGCCTTGCTGAGCGGCAGTTCGGCCGGGCGCAGCTTGGGGTGACGATAATGGACCCAGAAGTATACGGAAGAGCCGCGGCGGGTCTCGGTATAATCGAGATAACCAATCTCTTTTAACTGCTCCATCGCTTTCCTGACTGTCGCATTCTGGGTGATCACGCGCGACGTAAGGTTAAGCCTTGCACGCAGGCGTGCCATGGATATTGGTGCAGGTTTAGGCGGAAGGCTTTCAATGAACGTATAAAGCGCTTGAGCGGACTCTTTGCGTGCCAGCTCGTTAATAGCCTTAAGCTGCAGCAGAACCTTTCTGTCGAACTGATACAGCTCAAAGATTTTGGGATCAGCCTGTAAGGTCACCGTGTCCTTTTTGACGCTGTATTTGGCGGACTGCACCAGATGCGTTGTGTAGTTCTCTCCGCCCTTGCTGGTAAAAGTCAGGGTATTAGACGCAATCCGCGTCAGCGAAGCGTCCAGACGGCTCCTGAGCTTCGATGAGAGGCGCGCAGAAGGTATGCCGCAGAGTTTTGCAAATTCTACGAACGAGAGCGTTACTGTGTCTCCCAGACACTCATGCGTGGCGAATGCGCGAATGATCCCAACCCAGGTCTTAAAATCATTATCCATATCCAGCCGGGCACCCAGAATCTTGATGTTGTCATACCCTTCCGATCTGACCAGAGATAACTGTTTCAGATCCTGAGTCACATCCATCGCATTCATCTGGTTTTTCTGACTGCGCGCTGTGGATTTCAGCGTTGGAACAAACAAGCCGAGACGCATCAACGCGACTGGCTGCACGGTGTTATTACTGTTGGGCGTTAGAGTAACAACTTCGCCTGTACGCTTGTCTGTTTCGCTAAACGCATCAGCTATGTTCAGGATATCTGGTTCTTTTCTTGGCATTAGGATGATCCGTAATGTGAACAGGCGAGAGCCGCTGTTACTCAATACAGTGGATACTAGCACTCACTATAGCGGTTAATCTACTTGCCATAGTGGTTATTTATCTCGATACAGTGGTTGTTTTACTCGCTACAGTGGTTAGCTAACCTTCTTTATCGCAGTGATACCAGGGGCTGAGGCGGCACGGGGATCTTTAAGGAACTTAAAAAGGATCTTATGTGGATCTGTTATTGGATCTGCTCGGTGGATAACCCGTTAAAAAAGCCTGCCCCCGGTTAATCAGAATCTCCGTTTTTATCCTGTTTCCTTGCCAAAGACTCTAAAACTGCAGCGGGTGTGCTCAATCGAGGGTTATGCACATGAAAAAGTGTTATCTACTCGCTACAGTGGTTGTTGAGTACTCGCCAGCGCGGTTGCTTTACTCGCTATAGTGGTTATTGTGCTCTCTGCAGTGGTTGTTCTTCTCGCTACAGTGGATACCAACACCCTTTCAGACCTTGTGCTGCGTGGCTTCAAAGCCTGTTGGGATCTGTTAAGGATCTCAATTTGATCTATTGAGGATCGACCAATTGGATCTGGCCTGTGAATAACGGGGATAAAACAGACACGATTCAGCAATAACCAAATCTGAGATCAAACGGGTTTTCAACTGCAGATACGAGATTAAGAATTCTATAAGCAGGTTCTGAGCGAGTTATTAGGTGTGGGAGCAATCTGTTGCTGACAAGGCAAAGCATTTAATCGGGTATGTGCCAATAACCATAAAGAGATTAAGGTTTTAAGCCCAGAGTGAATATCTCCAAGCTCTTCAAATAAACGTTCATGAGTAAAGAACAGATTTTCACCATGAATTTAATGATTTATGTATCTGATAAAAAAGTAATTTTTACATATTTTCATAGTGAAAACACCCTGCTTATGATCTCAGAAATAACGTTTCAAGAGGTTGAAGATGGACTCATTAAGTCCAACTGGCTCCTGAATGAAGCAGACAGCGATAAGGTAGCGTAGCAATTGATACTTTTCCCCAACCTGATAAATCCAGCTCATAAAGAAATTTGTTATGCATAGTCTCATCATCAGGTAACTGCATACGATCGTTTATCACGAGGGAAAAAGAAAGTTGGTTGTCATACCCGTACACTTACCGAACAGACGATGTTTAAATTATGCGGATTTCCTTTTGCTGCTTATGCGGCGTGTTACTGGTTATTACTATCTGGCCTGTTACTCTCAATCCCCTGCCCTATTCACAGATCTCAATGTTTCATCACAGTATTCATGAAACCGCTAAAGCTAACACTATAAATAAAACATCTTTATGGGGATCAAAGTCAGTCAGCGATAAGAATAGAATCTCTGTCAGATGCAGTGACAAATGCTGCAGGACTCTGTGAGAAGCATCCACACAGACTATAAACAAATCGTAATTGAAAGTTATAAGAGGATATGAATTTCTGACAAGCTTACGACCAGCACCATTTCTTAGAGGAACAGACAGATTCTGTCCTGCCTATACAGGAGCTGTAACTCCAATACGCATATAACCATTTTTCGTGTAGAAGTTCACAGCCCGATAGTTGATGTATAGGGTTTCAGCCTGGCTCGATACATTTCCTCTCTTTTGCAGATTTATTAAGAAAGTGGGTAAAGCATCGCATCCTATAGCTTTGCCTTTATAGACTTTCTCGAAGAAGTCATGTCTACGCCTGGCTCTTAGCAAAGCTTACATTGCTGACAGATCGGCTCCGGGCCAGAAAAGGAATTCTTCGATTTCGATTGCGATGATCTTAAAAGTCAGAAAAGGTTAGTTTGGTAATGTATAAGGCTGATATCTGTTCTTTTGAGGGAACAAGGTTTTATTATCAAAAAGAGAGTACTGCCAGGGTGACCACTTAGACTTTCCACTAACGTTAAGCCACTATTTATAGTTAAAAGAATACTTTATAAAAACCCATTTTCGCTGCAGATTTTCACCAAGCGAATATTCTCGTAAGATATTGATATAAATGGATATATAGAAAATTTTCATGATGAAAACACCATGATCAGCAACTGAAACAAGGGCCACGATTGCCGACTGGACATTTCTGCCATTACAGAATTAAAACGAATATCGGGCACTAACATCCGCCATCCATTGTCACACTCCTCTCTGATGCCTGTTCAATATACTCAAACTGAATGGACTGCGGCCACAGAGCTCAAGAGATCCTCTTTTACAGCTGACCATAAATTTCCGAAAACCATTCCACCACCTGAGACAAAAAATCCAGGTTTTTGGCATTTTCCTAAAAAATTGGCAGGTATGCGCTTTTTGTGTAGTATGCAAAAAACATTAACGCAGAGGGGCTTATGAAGCGCGATTATGGTGGAGTGCTGGAGATGGCAACACGTGCCAACTCCATGTTACATGGACTCAGTGACCACATTGAGCAGCAGCGTCAGGAATTTAACCAGACAGGTTTTTACCAGACTTTCTCCCGCAATGCTGTTGCTAATATGCCACTGCTGAGTAAGCACGCTGTCGTCGCTGCAATTAGTGATATGGAAGCAGCAGGATACCAGTTTGGTAAAAAGCAAACCGGCAGTACATCGCAATATGCCCTGACCCTTCAGAACGTCGTCGACATTTATCAGCATCGTAAAGTACCAAAATATCGCGATCGGCATGATGGCCCCTTTGTCGTGTTTGTTGTCAGCCTTAAAGGCGGTGTCTCTAAAACCGTCAGCACCGTGACGCTGGCTCACGGTATGCGCGCCCATCCTTCAATGCTGCACAATGACCTGCGCATACTGGTTATTGACCTGGATCCCCAGGCATCAAGCACGATGTTCCTGAGCCATACCAACAGTGTCGGTTCTGTACTGGAAACAGCAGCGCAGGCTATGCTCAACGATCTGGATGCAGACCAGCTTCGCGAGCAGTTTATTAAACCTACCGTCATGCCCGGCGTTGACGTTATCCCGGCCTCAATCGACGATGGCTTCGTTGCCAGCGACTGGGAAGAACTGGTTGCTGAACATCTGCCCGGCGTTGCCCCCTCAGAAGTCCTTCGCCGTAATGTGATCGACCGTCTGGCAGGTGACTACGATTTTATCTTCCTTGATACCGGCCCTCATCTTGATTCTTTTATGCTGAATGCGATCGCGGCCAGCGATGTGCTGCTGACACCGACGCCGCCGGCACAGGTCGATTTCCACTCCACCATGAAGTACCTGACGCGCCTGCCAGAAATGCTGGAGCGTATTGAGGCTGAAGGTATCGAGCCGCGGCTCAAAGCTAATATTGGCTTTATGTCTAAAATGACCTCCAAGCATGATCACCTGACGTCACAAAGTTATGCCCGTGAGGTATTTACCAAATCCATGCTGGACTGCGGCTTACCGCGTCTTGATGGATTTGAGCGTTGTGGCGAATCCTTTGACACGGTGATCAGTGCCAACCCCGCTTCCTATCCGGGCAGTGCAGACGCCCTGCGAAAAGCCAAATATGAAGCCGAGCAGTTCTCAAGGGCTGTGTTTGATCGCATCGAATATATCAGGAGTACCCTGTGAGCAAACCGATACAGCGCATTGGCCGCAAGTTCGGCGATTCTGCTATTGCGAACATGATCGACAGCAGCAGCCAGTCGCGCACTTTTACGCTGAAGTCAGGTGCGAAGGCGACCTTTGTACGCCAGCTGATCCTGCATGACGATATTGAAACCCGAACCAGCGTTGACCCGAAAATCAATGGACGTGATCAGAGCACGCTGACGCCTGAATCGCTGCAGGAAATCACGCGTACGATTACACTGCAGCAATTTTTCCCGGCCATAGGTCGCGTGAACGGTGACCGAATTGAGATCATGGATGGCTCGCGCCGTCGCGCTGCCTGTATTCTTTCCGGGGCCAGTCTGGAAGTGCTGGTCACCGCGGATGAACTGAGCCTTAGCGATGCGCGTCAGCTGGCTGCTGATATTCAGACGGCGAAAGAGCATAACCTGCGTGAATTAGGGCTGCGCTTTATGCTGATGAATGAAAGTGGCATGAGCAAATCAGACATTGCTAAAGCGGAAGGTATCTCAAATGCTAAGGTCTCCCGTGCATTTCAGGCCGCATCCGTACCCGCTGAGTTTATCGAACTCTTCCCGGTCGTTTCTGAGCTGACCCTTCAGGATTATCAGTTGCTGCTTGATGTCTGGGAGGAGGCGAAAGCGGAAGCGATTGATGTCGCCGGACTGGTCAGCGGAATTCAGCAAAAGCTGGAGGCAGACGATGCACTGCAAAACGCTAATGCAGACGAGAAGAAGAGCGCAATCCTGAATGGCTTCAAAAGCGCGCGTCGTCAGTTAAAAAAACCTGCACCGGTCAGTAAAACGGTGACTGAAAAGCTGGCAACGTTTACTACGGCCAATACCTATGCGCGTCGTAAAACCAATGATGAGAAGCGCACCGTGCAGTATGAATTCAGTCGTCTGCCGAAAGAGATTGCTGAACAGATTGATGCGTCGATCAGACAGATACTCTCTACGCTTAAATAATCTTCATCACACATTACTGACAATGGAACCGGCCGCTGCGCCGGTTTTTTTATTCCTGCTCTCTAATCATGAAACTCCTCTGCTAATCACATATCACTTAAACATGTTAACGCTTGAAGCTGACACCATTTAGCGTTATAGCTAAAACGGTTTAGCTTTCAGGTTTAATCAGAGGAGTTTTTTATGTCTGTTCGCGTATGGTGCCTCGGGGATGCCGTGGTCGATTTGCTACCCGAAATGCCGGGTAACCTGATGCAGTGTCCGGGCGGAGCACCCGCTAATGTCGCCGTTGGCATTGCCCGCCTGCAGGGAAACAGCGGTTTTATCGGACGGGTGGGTGCCGATCCGTTTGGTGAATTTATGCGGCAGACGCTCAGTGAAGAAAATGTTGATACGGCCTGCATGATTGCCGATTCACAGCATCGCACATCAACCGTGGTGGTCGGGCTGGATGAGCAGGGCGAGCGCTCCTTTACCTTTATGGTTCGGCCCAGTGCCGACCTGTTTCTTGAACCGTCAGATCTGCCCGAGTTTCATCGCGGGGAATGGCTGCACTGCTGTTCCATTGCCTTAGCGGCGGAACCCTCTCGTACGGCGACGCTGACCGCCATGAAACAAATCCGCGCGGCAGGCGGCCATGTCAGCTTCGATTTAAATCTGCGGGAAGATCTCTGGCCCGACACGGTACTCCTCCATGCGGTGGTGAACGAAGCCCTCAGTCATACGGACGTGGTGAAACTCTCTGACGAAGAGCTCGATTTTCTTAGTCCGGGTCAGGAAGCAGCTGTCAGCATGCCTCAACTGGCCGCCAAATTCAGCATTCGCCTGTTACTGGTGACGCGGGGCAGGGAAGGGGTGATGGCATGTTATCAGGGACAGATAACCCACCATGCCACCACGCCCGTTGACAGCGTCGATACTACCGGTGCAGGTGATGCCTTTGTAGCCGGGTTACTCTGGGAGCTGGCTAAGTCGGGTCTGCCTGTAAACGAATCACAACTTGCCAGCTATCTGGTGACTGCGCAGCGCTGTGGCGCACTTGCAACCACGGCGAAAGGAGCCATGACAGCACTTCCCTGGCGCCACCAGCTGGACGATCTGGCCGGCTAATCATCCTGTAATGCCCCTGTTTTGGGAGCTATCTCACAATCACTAAACCGGTTTAGCTATTTTCATTGCAGAGGGAAATTACCCGTGGCTATGATTTGCGCCTAAACCGGTTTAGCAAAAAATACCGGTGATGATAGCTTCTCCTCAGGGATATAAAAAAATGAAAAAAAGCACGTTAGCTGTCGCCCTCTCTGCAATATTCCTTTCCACATCCGTCTGGGCCGATCCCAGCATGAGCAGCATCGAAGCCCGCCTTGCGGCGATGGAGCAGCGCCTGCAGGCTGCCGAGCAGCGGGCGAATGCCGCTGAAAGCCGCGCAGAGGTCGCCGAAAAACAGGCTCAGATGGCTGAAAGGCAAGCTCATCAGCTGGCAGCGGTGCAGCAGCAGACCCAGACCTCTGCCGCTGAGGTCGCGCAGCGCACTGCGAAACCGGAACAAAAATCTGCCGATGAAGGTGGCTTTGAGTTCCACGGTTATGCCCGCTCAGGATTATTGATGAACAGCTCTGCCGCCAGAACTCAGGGTGGCCCGACCGTAACTCCGGCTGGAGAAACCGGCGGTCACGTTGGGCGTCTGGGTAATGAGCCGGATACCTACGTTGAGCTCAACCTTGAACATAAGCAGACGCTGGACAATGGCGCCACCACCCGCTTCAAAGCGATGCTGGCCGATGGACAGCGCACTTATAACGACTGGACGGCTGCCAGCAGCGATCTCAACCTGCGTCAGGCGTTTGTCGAGCTGGGACAGCTTCCCACTTTCAGCGGTGCGTTCGATAACGCAACGGTCTGGGCCGGTAAGCGTTTTGATCGTGATAACTTCGATATTCACTGGATCGACTCCGATGTGGTCTTCCTTGCCGGAACCGGTGCCGGTATCTACGACATGACATGGAGCGATCAGGCACGCAGCAACATCTCGCTTTATGGCCGTACCTTTGGTGACATCGAAAACAATGAAAACACCGCACAGAACTACATCCTGTCGCTGAATAACTTTGTCGGCCCGGTGCAGATGATGGTCAGCGGTATGCGGGCGAAAGATAACGACGATCGCCGGGATATTGACGGTCTCCGTGTCAAAAGCGATGCGGCAGAAACCGGCGTCCATGCGCTGCTGGGCCTGCATAACGATAGTTTTTATGGGCTGACAGAAGGCACGTCGAAAACGGCCCTGCTCTACGGTCATGGCCTGGGCGCTGAGGTGAAGTCGATTGGTTCTGACGGCGCACTGCTACCGGAAGCGGATACCTGGCGGCTGGCGAGTTACGGTACGACGCCTCTTGGCGGTGGCTGGCACATTGCGCCCGCCTTACTGGCACAGCGCAGTGACGATCGCTATGTCAAAGGTGACAGCTATGACTGGGCGACAGTCAACCTCCGGCTGATTCAGGAAATCACGCAGAACTTCGAGATGCAGTATGAAGGCTCTTATCAGTACATGGATCTGCGTCCGGAAGGCTACAACAACCGTAACGCGGTCAGCGGCAGCTTCACCAAACTCACCGTTGCGCCAACCCTGAAAGCCGGTGATGTCGGCGACTTCCTTAAACGTCCGGAGATTCGTCTGTTTGCCACCTGGATGAACTGGGATCACCGGCTGGATAACTATGCCAGTGACGACGCGTTCGGCAGCAAAGGCTTCGATGCCGGCGGCGAATGGAACTTCGGCGTACAGATGGAAACCTGGTTCTGATCGGGCGGCCCCGGCTGCCGGGGCCTGAACGTCACGCGGATAAAAACATAACAAGAGTGAGGTATGTATGGACTATGTAAAAATATCGCGGGCCCTGCTGCCCCTGCTGGGTGGCAAAGAGAACATTGCCAGTGCGGCTCACTGTGCGACGCGGCTACGGCTGGTGCTGGCAGATGATGAAAAAGCGGACACCACCGCGATTGGCCGGATTGAGGGCGTTAAAGGCTGCTTCCGCAACGCCGGACAGCTTCAGGTTATCTTCGGTACCGGTGTGGTAAATAAGGTCTACGCTGCCTTTATCGCCGAAGCTGGCATTAGCGAATCGAGCAAGTCTGAGGCTGCTGATATTGCCGCCCGCAAGCTCAATCCTTTCCAGCGTATCGCTCGTCTGCTGTCGAACATTTTTGTGCCGATCATTCCGGCTATTGTGGCGTCGGGTCTGTTGATGGGCCTGCTGGGGATGGTTAAAACCTACGGCTGGGTCAATCCGGAAAATGCGCTCTACATCATGCTGGATATGTGCAGCTCAGCGGCCTTTATTATCCTGCCGATCCTGATTGGTTTTACGGCAGCACGCGAGTTTGGCGGCAACCCATTTCTGGGCGCGACGCTGGGCGGCATTCTGACGCACCCGGCGCTGACCAACGCCTGGGGCGTCGCCGCCGGTTTCCACACCATGAACTTCTTCGGCATTGAAGTGGCGATGATTGGCTATCAGGGTACGGTATTCCCGGTGCTGCTGGCGGTATGGTTTATGAGCATGCTGGAAAAGCAGCTGCGTCGGGTGATCCCGGATGCGCTCGATCTTATTCTGACCCCGTTCCTGACGGTGATTATCTCAGGCTTCATTGCGCTGCTGATTATCGGTCCGGCGGGCCGTATGCTGGGCGATGGGATCTCTTTTGTGCTCAGCACCCTGATTGCTCACGCTGGCTGGCTGGCGGGACTGGTATTTGGCGGGCTCTACTCGGTGATTGTTATTACCGGCGTGCATCACAGCTTCCATGCGATTGAGGCGGGACTGCTGGGTAACCCGTCTATCGGGGTTAACTTTCTGCTGCCTATCTGGGCGATGGCGAACGTTGCTCAGGGCGGGGCCTGTCTGGCGGTGTGGTTTAAAACCCGCGATGCGAAGATCAAAGCAATTTCGCTGCCCTCGGCGTTTTCAGCACTGCTGGGGATCACCGAGGCGGCTATCTTTGGTATCAACCTGCGGTTTATGAAACCCTTTATCGCGGGTCTGGTGGGCGGCGCGCTGGGCGGTGCCTGGGTGGTATCGGTCCATGTCTATATGACGGCGGTCGGGCTGACCGGTCTGCCGGGCATGGCGATTGTTAAGGCGGGTTCTCTGCTCAATTATGTCATCGGCGTCGCCATCGCGTTCACCACCGCGTTTGTGATCTCTTATCTGCTCAAATACAAAACGGACTCTGAATAATGGCCTCATCAACACGTCTTGCCGCCATTCTGCAGGCGGTGATGCAGGGGATGTCAAAGGCGCTCAGCGACAGCCACTATCCCGGCTGGCATCTGGCACCGGTTACCGGACTGCTTAACGATCCCAACGGCTTCATCCATTTCGACGGTCACTATCATCTCTTCTACCAGTGGAACGCGCTGGGCTGTGCGCATCAGCATAAATGCTGGGGGCACTGGCGCTCAGCCGATCTGCTGCACTGGGAGCATCAGCCCATCGCGCTGATGCCGGATGAGGAGTATGACCGCAGTGGCTGCTACTCCGGCAGCGCGGTCGACGATAACGGCGTACTGACACTGGTCTACACCGGCAACGTAAAATTTGATGATGGCTCGCGCACGGCGTGGCAGTGCCTGGCGCAGCAGAACAGAGCGGGCGGTTTTGACAAGCTCGGTCCGGTCATCGCCGTGCCGGAGGGGTATACCGGCCACGTTCGCGATCCCAAAGTGTGGCGTCACGACGATCGCTGGTACATGGTGCTGGCGGCGCAGAATACGCAGCGGCAGGGCAGGGTGCTGCTGCTGCGTTCTGACAATCTGCGGGAGTGGCAGAATCCCGGCGAGATTGCGGGCAGCGGACTGGGCGGGCTGGATGCCGCGGGTTATATGTGGGAGTGCCCGGACATGTTCACGCTCGGAGACAGCACCTATCTGATCTGCTGTCCGCAGGGTGTTGCGCCCGAAGAGAAGCGCTTTCTGAACAGTCACGCCTGTGCCTGGCTGAGTGGCGACCTGGATTATCAGCAGCCTGCATACCAGCACGGCCCGCTGAACGAAATGGATGCCGGCTTTGAATTTTATGCTCCGCAAACCACGCTGACCGCGGATGGCCGGCGGCTGCTGGTGGGCTGGATGGGGACGCCAGACGGTGAAGAGATGGCCCAGCCAACCGTGGCGCAGGGCTGGATCCACCAGATGACCTGTCTGCGCGAGCTGAGCTCACGTAACGGGCGGCTCTGTCAGCAGCCCATCGCGGAACTGCAGGCGTTGCGCAAGCACGAGCAGCACTATCAGGGCCGCGCCGATGATGCGCCGCCGATTGCCGCCCAGCGGCTGGAGCTTGAGCTTGAGAGCCAGGGCAACATCGAACTCAATTTCGCCGATACCCTGATCCTGACGTGGCAGCACAACGAACTGCGGCTTGCCCGTCGCAGCCTGATCTCGGGTGAATGGACGTATCGTTACTGGACCGGAGCAGCCCGCCGGTTACAGATTCTGTGTGACCACTCCAGCGTTGAGATCTTCATCAACGACGGGGAAGGGGTGATGAGCAGCCGCTATTTTCCGGACCAGCCGGCGCTGCTGACTCTGCGCGGGCGCGCAGAACTGCAGGCGCGCTACTGGTCGTTACGTCGCTGCATGGTAGAATAAGCCCTTGTTTCCCTAACCGATGTCTTGCCGTGAGAAAAACAAAACGCGTTACCATCAGTGATATCGCCGGGCTGGCCGGGGTTTCAAAAGCCACTGCCAGCCTGGTGCTCAACGGCCGTGGCGAAGAGTTAAGGGTCGCGAAGGAGACGCGTGAGCGGGTGCTGAGGCTGGCCCGCGAACACCATTATCAGCCCAGTATCCATGCGCGGATGTTGCACGACGCCCGCAGTCATACGCTGGGGCTGGTAGTACCGGAGATCACCAACCACGGTTTTGCAGCTTTCTCTCATGCGCTGGAAAATCTCTGCCGTGCGGCGGGTCTGCAGTTGCTGATCGCCTGTACCGACGAAAATGCCGGTCAGGAACGGGTCGTGGTCAACAATCTGGTGGCGCGTCAGGTCGACGGCCTGATTGTTGCCTCCAGTATGCTGACTGACAGCGACTATGTCAGCCTCAGCGAACAGCTGCCGGTGCTGCTGTTTGACCGCCACATGAACAACACGACGCTGCCCTGGGTCATCACCGACTCCGTGACGCCCACCGCTGAGCTGGTTGAAAAGCTGGCGCGCGCCTGTCCGGAGGAGATCTACTTTATGGGCGGACAGTCCGATCTTTCTCCGACTCAGGATCGTCTGGCGGGATTCAGAGAGGGGCTGGCGCGGGCCGGTGTAACGCTGCAGCCGGAGTGGGTAATCCAGGGGAACTACCATCCCGGCAGCGGTTACGAGATGTTTGCCGCACTATGTCAGCGGCTGGGGCGTCCACCTAAAGCAATTTTCACTGCCGCCTGCGGCCTGCTGGAAGGGGTACTGCGCTACATGAGTGAGCATCACCTGCTGACCGGCGATATCCGCATCGCCAGTTTTGATGACCACTATCTCTATGATTCACTCTCGATTCCTGTCGACACCGTAGAGCAGAATGTTCCGGCGCTCGCGCAGGCCTGTTTTTCTATGCTGACCACGATGATCGCCGGAAATGATCCAGCAGACAGCCAGCTGGTGCTGCCCGCCACGTTGCGCCTGCGCGGCTAATCGCCGGGCGCTTCTGGCCCCGGCGGTTTCACCACTTGACCGGCAGGGCGCTGACACCACGCAGGTTGGCTCTGTGATTGCGGCGAACCCCGGCGGTTACCGGTCGCATTGCTGGCAGTCGGGTCAGCAATACCTCTAGCGCCACCTCCATTTCCGCCAGTGCCAGCCGGTAGCCCATACAGTGATGTATCCCGCCACCAAATGCCAGGCTGCGTCCCTCATGTCGCCGGATATTGACCCGCTCCGGCGAGGTAAAGACAAGCGGGTCGTGATTGGCTGCGCCCAGACTCAGAAAAAAGCGTGTTCCTGGCGGAATGAGCTGGCCTGCCACCTCAATTTCTTTCAGCGTCGTGCGGTACAGCATCTGGACCGAACTGTCGTAACGCAGACACTCCGCTATGGCATCAGGTATCAGTGCATGATTCTGTTTCAGGCAAGCCAGTTCCTGCGGATGGTCATGCAGAGCCAGGAGAGTATTGCAGAGCATATTTGAGGTGGTCTCATGGCCGGCAATAAACAGCAGTATCACATTGGCGATGATCTCATCGTGACTTAGCCGGTCGCCATCGCTGCTGCTGCGCAGAAAAAGGGACACCAGATCGCTGGCCGTGCTGTCACGCCGGGCGACGATCATTGCGCTGAAGTAACGCTCCAGTACGGCAAACGCATCGGCGGCTTCCAGTAGATCCGACTGGCTGATTTGCGGGTCGAACACTTTGACCAGTACAGATGTGAGCCGACCCAGTTCAGGCGCGTCAGACTCAGCAAGATCCAGCATCCCGCAGATAATGCGTACCGGTAACGGAAAGGCGAATGCCTGGGCCAGATCGCAGTCGCGATGACCTGCCAGCGCATCAACCAGGTCATGAGCGACACTCAGCGCCATCTCCCGGAGTGGTTTAATTTCCCGGGCGCTGAATGCCTTCATAACCAGTCCTCTTAATCGGTTATGATCCGGCGGATTCAGCACCAGAAACATTCTGCTGATGCCCTGAAACAGCGGCATGTCGGCTGCGGCATCTCCAAATCTTAGCCTGACACTTTCCATATAATTCTTGCCGACCCGCCGATCGTTCAGCAGTGTCTCCACCACCGCGTGACTCCCGCTGATGATGATCTTATCCCCGGCAGGAATAAGCGGGCCCTGCCGATGCAGTTTCCGATAAAGGGGAAACGGATTGTCAGTGTATTCGGGGTTCATCAGTTCATGAAGCTGCATAGCTCACTCCACGGCTTAAGGATTAATGCGAGCGCTGAATGCGGGCGAGAGAAGCGAAAAGGTTGTTTTTATCACTTTCGCTGAGGTGGGGTGCCGTGAGCTGTGACATCAGAAACGCTTTGTCCTCCTGCGAGAAGCTGCCGGTCATCAGGCGCTGGCTGATCGCAGCCAGGAGCTGGGTATCCAGCTGTTCAATCTGCTGCCGGGTCCCGGCCAGATCGGTGACGGGTACGTCACTTTCCGGTGCTGAAAGCCAGTCAGCCCGATAGCGATACTGAATCGCTTTGCTGACGTTCATCAGAGCATGGACAAAAGGCTCCACCGATTGAGGTTCAAGTCCTGCCTGCTGCGCGTTATGCAGCATCTTTTCCAGAACAACCTGCTCACGAGGCAGATCCTCAACGGGTAAATGATGCTGCGCTTTATAACCCGCCACAGCCTTCATGACCTGCATGCGTTCATTTAATGCGGTGGAAAGCGCGTCGAGTGATACGGAAGAAACCGAACCTGCGAAAACGTTGCTGCACATGAACAGTGAAGAGAGAAAAACTGCCACATATTGCGTCATTGGCCTGCTCCATAAATGAAAATTGGCACTAATTTACACATGAAAAAATAACTTATTGTGATTATTTTGTTTTCAAAATGTGAACAGGCAGAGGTGTCTGCTTAGCGTTTACAGGGATCTGATTCTGATGTGTTTTTTTCACTTTACGTTCATAAAAATTCATATCAACATGGAATTATGGCGGGTTAATTCAGGTTCAGCTTTACGGTGACAGGCGCTTATCATCAGTGTTTCAGCGTCCGGGAATAAGTGGGATTTTTGCCAGAATTCAGGAAAGGTCCCGCCGGGCGGCAGCGCCGCCCGAATCGGTTTATGTGTTTTCAGGGCACGAAC
Organism: Pantoea sp. 9140; assembly: GCF_000745295.1. Lineage (NCBI taxonomy): Bacteria > Pseudomonadati > Pseudomonadota > Gammaproteobacteria > Enterobacterales > Erwiniaceae > Pantoea > Pantoea sp. 9140. Next base: position 28,327 of record NZ_JQNO01000003.1, read on the forward strand.
ACGGCGCGAACGCAGCCATCTTCTTTGTGTTTAAACATCTCATAGCCTCGCGGGGCCTCTTCCAGTGGAAAACGATGTGTCGCCATAAAAGCCGGGTTCAGCTCATTTCTGGCAACATGCTCCAGCAGACGATGCATGTAGCGTTGCCCGTGCTGCTGGGCGGTACGGATGGTCAGGCTTTTATTAATCATCAGCCCCAGCGGGAACTTATCCATCACGCCATATACCCCCAGAATCGCGATGTTGCCGCCTTTACGGCAGGCATATAACGCCTGGCGCAAGGCTGCACCGACATCCGTTTCCAGATGCAGCATCTGTTTGGTCTTGTCATAGACCTGACTTAATCCTTCACCGCGGGCTTCCATGCCGACAGCATCAATACAGCTGTCCGGGCCGCGCCCGCCGGTTAACTCCAGCAGCGCTTCGTTGACGTCCACCTCGGTGTAATCCAGCGTTATGCTGCCTGCGAAGTCGCGTGCCATGGCCAGCCGTTCAGGATAGCGATCGATACCGATGACCTGATGCGCGCCCATCAGCCAGGCGCTTTGCTGTGCCATCAGTCCGACACCGCCACAGCCCCAGACCACCACGGTGTCACCGGGATGAATATTACAGAAGTCGGCACCCATATAACCGGTCGGCGTCGCATCGGAGAGGAACAGCGCCTGCTCATCGGTTACGCCTTCGGGCACGACGAAGCAATCATTGTCGGCAAAGGGCACACGAACATACTCTGCGTGTGAGCCTGCATAACCGCCAAACGCGTGGCTGTAAGCGTAAATGCCGCCCGTGGCATGACCGAGCACTGTTTCACCTTTCTCCCACTGCGGATGCGTATTGTCACAGCAGGAGGGCAACTGATGCTGGCAATACCAGCAGGAACCACAGGAGATGAAAGAGGGCACTACGACCCGATCGCCACGCCGGATATTTTTTATCGCACGGCCAACTTCAACTACCTCACCCATGAATTCATGACCCAGAATATCGCCTTCACGCATACTCGGGATCAGGCCGTCAATGACGTGCAGATCGGAGCCGCAGGTGGTGGTGAGCCTGACGCGAATAATGGCATCATGAGGATTGAGCAGACCGGGGTCGGCTACGGTTTCAACACTTAAATCGTTGACGCCATTCCAGCAGAGTGCGCGCATTTATTTCTCCTTATCCTGACGTCCGGCATGACGACCCGCAGGCTGCCCGTTCAGGGTAGGAATTTCACCGGTTTCAGCCAGGCTTTTAAAGCGATGTAACGCTTTGCTGGCCACCTCTTTTGGCAGCAGATCAAATAACGTCGTTACCTTTTTTCCCAGTGCGCCACCCGGCGGCGTGAACTGCAGAGTCAGAGCCAGCTCGGTGCCCCATTCCCCCGGCGCCGGGCGAAGGCGCAGTTCACCTTCGTTAGGAATGTCTGCATCCTCAAGCGAGCGCCAGGCAATCACTTCGCCTGGCTGCGCTTCGACAATGCGGGTATCCCAGCGGTAGTGCTTACCCAGTGGGCCCTCAATCTGCCAGTGTGCATCGCTTTTATTGACCGGCGTCACGCTGGCAAAGTGGCTCATAATGCGGGGCAGGGTATCGGGCTCAAGCCACAGGTTAAAAAGCTCGGTAGCGGGCAGGCCCACAGTAATCCAGCGCCGTAGCGTGAGGGTATTGTCACTGGCGGTAGTCAGAGATGTTGTCGTCAAAACGTCCTCCGATAGTTCTCTCAGTGGCACAAAATCACTGATTTTGAGTTAAGAACAGCTGGCGGAATTTTGCGAGCGAAGCCGCGCCCTGCAGGTCATCTCTGCAAGGCTATAAAGCTTCTGCGATGCATGCCGGGTTATGCGCACAGTAAGCCGTCATGCCTGTCGGATAATCGGTATAATACGTGCCGCCGGTTTCATCATTTTTAGCAGCAAAAATAGGCAGATATGTCTGCAACTGAAACGTCAGCCAGTGGTAAAAATGTCGCGGAACTCGTCGGGATTCTGGAAAAACAGGCGTCAAACCGTGCGGATGCCAACTGGCACAATGGTCTGAAAAGCAGCACCAGAATCGCACTGGAAAAAATTAATCATGCGGTTGAGGCAAAGTGGATCGGCGCAGAAGAGGTTCTGAACCTGAAGCAGTGCGTTTACAGCATTCAGGATGAATTGATTGAGCTGGCGCTGTGGTGATTTAAATGGCCCGGCGCTCCGCCCGTAAATCAGCGGGGGTAAAAAAGTGATATTTCAGCACGCAGCGCCGTCCGGCATTTTGCGCGCTTCGCAGAGACGGCGTATTGCCGGGCAGAATGGTGCCGGTCAGCATCGCATCATGACCGCAGTAATGGTGAAGCTGCTGCAGCAAACGCTGCTGAGCGCGTGCAGCGAGTCCACGGCCCTGATACGCCGGCAAAATCACCTCATCCATGATCTGAAATCCTTCAATAAAGGCCAGTCGTCGCGGCACACAAATCATCAGCCCCGCCACCATGCCCTGCCAGAGGATCAGAAACACATGCCCCCCGGCAATATCGTCTCGTAATTCCTGCCTGCTGGTGGCCAGCAACTGATCCCGCAGATGCGGCAGCGTGTGCCAGCTGGCATGATAAGCGCGGTTAATGGCGGAGCTACAGAGGGCATAATCTTTCCGACAGGCCGTAATCAGCGAAATCTCATCGTCGTGAGACGCGGAGTGTAAGCCTGGAACGCTGAGGTAAATCAGCTGATCGGTTATACCAATATCAGGATCCGTGGCCGGCAGCAGAATACGCATCTTCAGCGGCCTGATCGTTTGCCACTCACGCATGATGGCGGCTGCGGCTGCGTAATCCAGTGCGCCATCACGGGCCACGATTTCAATAAAAGGCTGAGCGGGGTCGCCCCCCAGATAGCGCGGGCCGGTGAGAAAACGCTGGCCGTTAATCGTCAGTTCGCGCTGCAAAAACGTGTGCTGGGGCAGGCTGGTTTCACGCCAGGGAAAGGCGGCGGAGAAGTGATGATCATGGCACCGGGCCTGCTGCTGCGCCAGCCAGCGGGTAAGCCAGTCGCTGAGACATTCAGATGAGACAGGCACAGTACGGTAGAGCGATACCATATAATTCAGCATAAGATTCCTTATTGCCCGCCGTCAGTAATCTCCTGCCTCTCTGCGTACACGATATAACCGTGCCGATAAGGCTGCTGAGAGTGTAAACGATGCGTTCGCTTTATGACCATCACCATCGCATCGGTCAGCACGAATTTTTTGGCGTTTCATGAAGGTGCCGGTCCTGCCGCGCGCGCGGTCTCATGCCTCAAATGCAGTCAGATAAACGTCATCCTCCTGCGCGCTTATTATCTCCGCCGGCTTGCTGATTTAAAAAAAAGAGCATTTCCCCGGCTTTTGGCACGTTACGCAAACATGGTCAAATTAATTGATGCAATAGAGCTAAGTTGCCCGAAAATTAAATGAAAAATAAAGTATTTTTTTTACGTAAATATTACGGAATCAGATAATTGGCGGACGGTAAATGGATTATGCTAAACAGGCTGTTCAATAATTATAAAATATACGATCTTTTTAACTCCGGGGGGCACATGGTCCATATTGATTTATGTACCAAAGAGGGCGTTATGAAGGCTTATGCTTTCCAGACGCCCATGCAGGCGGTGAGCCTGCTGGATAAAATTAAAAATGATTAATTTCAGTGGATTAATCTGGAGTGGGAAGGGTGTCGCTTTACCTGCCCGCATCAGTTTATTAAAAAACTCAGCAGCCGTTCTTATATTAAGTCGTTCTGGCGTTAATCCGACCGTAATGAGTAATCCTGTGCCTGACTGCGTATTCACAACGCAGATTTCATTTAGCTGTTTTACGGGAATTTCATTCATGATGATAAACGGGGCAGATTCTGCCCCGTTATTTTTCGTGCCTGCAGCACCTCATGCTGGCGCTTGGCGATAATAAGGCGTCTCACCTGAGCCGGTCGCGGCTTAATCCGTTTCATTATTACTGCTTAATTATTTTCGGCTGCTATTTATCAGTGCCTGATAAATGCTCAACAAGGCCTTATGCAAGCCCGTACGGATTTGTCCTGCGCCCGGCAATGCAGCGTGATCCACTGTAAATCCTCTTCTGTTCTTCCCTTGACGTTAAGCATCAACTGTTACACTGAGGTGATACTTCATCCGGATCCCGACTGCAATGTTCCATGAAAAAATGCGCCTTCGTTCGCTGCTGACTCTGCTTTCCATTGGGGGCGTCATTCTGACCTCGGGTCTGCTGCTGAGTGCGCTGCTACTGTTTCAGAAGGCTAATATTGAAGACAGCCTGCTTGAAGGAAACATTGCCTATGCCCGCAAACTGGCCGATACCACTGATCGTTACCTGACAACAGCACAACGGGAACTGGCCTGGAGTGCATCGCAGATCAAGGGCCTTAGCGATCTGAAACAGCTAAAAGCAGAGGCCGATCGTCTGCGCATGCAGTCAGGCTTTTTCAACTCGGTGGTGGTGGTTAACCACGATGCCATTATTGCGGCAACCTCACCGGATAGCCTGAATCTGACAGGCATGAAACTTCACTCAGCAGCCAGTCTGCAGGCTATTGCCACCCGTAAGCCCTTTATCTCAGCGCCCTTTACCTCTGCCGCCGGAAACTATGTGGTGTTTTTATCTCAGCCGCTGTTCAGCGAAGAAGGGGGCTATCTGGGCTATATCGGCGGCACCATTTATCTTAAAAAACAGAGCATGCTGAGTGAGATCCTTAGCCAGCATTTTTATACCAAAGGCTCGACGGTCAGCGTGGTCAGCAATGAGGGGCTGATTATTTTCAGTCATGATCCGGCGCTCGTCGGAACGAAGATGCTGCTGAGCCTGGCTCTGCAGAAGCGTCTGTCCACTACGGAAAGTGGACATTTTACCCTGGAAAATGGGGGGCAAAACTTTCTGACCGGCTATGGCACGCTGCATAAAACCGGCTGGAATGTGTTTATTACCGGCACCTCTGAAACGGTCAGGCATATTCTGCTGCGCACGGCAGAAAGCGCCATCTGGTTCGTTCTGGGCATTATTCTCGTAACGGCTGGCGTGATTGCTTTTATGGCTGGACGGATCGCTTCGCCACTGGAAAAGCTGGCGGACAGGGTTCGGGATGGCGGCAGCGAAGCACAGGCGGAGTCACTCGCCACCGTCAAAACCTGGTATTACGAGGCTGACCGGCTCAAAGAAGCGGTGCAGGCGCATCGCCATGCCGTGGCAGGCCATCTGGCTGCGCTTAACGATGAAGCGATGACCGATCCGCTGACCGGGCTCTGCAACCGTCGCGGATTTTCGGCGCTGGCGGCGCAGGCAGATAGTGAGCATGAACAGTGTGTCATCGCGATTGATATTGACCATTTCAAAAAGATCAATGACTGGTATGGGCATGACGCGGGCGATGCGGTCCTGGTGAGCCTGGCGGCGTTGCTGCGTCAGGCCTGCCGAACCGGCGATATCGTCAGCCGTTTTGGTGGCGAGGAGTTTATACTGCTGCTGCCGGACACGACGCTGGCCGATGCTGCCCGCACCGCGGAACGCATCCGCGAGACCGTCTGCGCCACCACCTTCCCGTTCGCCGGTACGATGACCATATCAGCAGGCGTGGCTTCACGGGATGACCAGAGTCGCGATCGCGATGCGCTGTTGCGCCGGGCGGATGAAGCGCTTTATGAGGCGAAAGCGGCCGGGCGCAATACGGTTATCATTGCCGGGCCGGACGGATTCAGTACGCCTGAGTCTGCCAGATAAGATTACGGGGCAGGGAAGACAGAATCAGCACTTACTGCGTAATCGCCAGCCGAGCCACTCATCCAGCGCCGCTTCTGGCAGCGGCCTGGAGTAGAAAAATCCCTGAGCCTGGTCGCAGCCGAACTCGGTCAGCGCCGTAACGGTTTCCGCATTCTCAACGCCTTCAGCCAGCACCATGTAATCAAGGTCCTTGAGCATCGCAATGATACTGCGGGCAATGACGCGCGATGCGGTGTCAGACGAAATTTCACTGATCAGTGAGCGGTCCAGCTTGATCACATCCAGCGGCATGCGCCGCAGATAACTGATGTTACTGTAGCCGGTCCCGAAGTCATCCAGTGAAATACCAAATCCCCGTAGCTTCAGCATCTCAAGCCCCTGCATCGCGGTGGGGCTTTCCAGAATCCGTTCTGTTTCCAGACACTCAATGCCCAGCAGTGAAACCGGCAGCTTCGCTCTTAGCATCTGTTCTTCCAGTTCGTCAGCAAAACCGTCACGGGAAAAATCGCTGCTGCTGACGTTAATGGTGATGGGCAGCTGAATATAGCTGTCGCGAAGACGGGACAAACGGGCGATGGCGTGCTCTGTGACCCAGGCGGTCAGCTCTGTAAGCAGTTGGGTTTGCCCGGCAACGGGCAAAAACTGCGCAGGTGAAAGCTCGCCGCGCTGCGGATGCTGCCAGCGGATCAGCGCTTCCAGTCCTATCGGCTTACCGCTGTGAAGGCAGATTTTCGGCTGCCAGGCGAGCCATAACCCTTTATCCTGGCGTATAGCAGTGGCCAGGTCATGCATCAGGGTGAAATCCTGGGTATGGCGCGTATCAGTGGCTTCACTGAACGGCATTGAGGCAACGTTGCGGGTAATGGCTTCGTGCAACGCGCTGACTGCACGCCGCAGGATCTCCTGGGCAGGCATCTCACCCGTGTTGAAACTTGCCTCACCGGTGTGGGTCATCAGCGCAACCGATAGCCCATCACCCAGATCGGCGCTGATCCCGGCCAGCTTATTGGCCACCCAGCTGGCAGTGAGTCTGCTCTCCTGCCGTGTCAGCAGGGCAAAGCGTCCGGTTGCTACGGTGTAAAGCATTTCTCCCGGGGCTGGGCGCAGACGCAGCGGCAGCAGTGTTGCCACATCCTTCAGCAGACTTTCAACCGGCCCCATGCCCATTGAGCGCGCCAGCTCGTAAGCACGCGGCATATTGATACAGTCAATCAGCACCAGCCGCCGTGGCGTGGTGTCTCCGGAGGCGGCAAGGAACTGCAGGTCGCGGATCAGACGCTGACGATTGGGCAGGCCGGTTACCGGGTCGGCAAAGCCAGCCGAGTACCAGGCGTCAAGAAAAGACATCACCAGCGCGGCCAGCATTTTCAGCATCGCCACCTGATCGTCACTGAAGCGATGAGGTGCCGTGTCGGTCACGCAGAGTGTACCGAGAATCAGACCGGTACTGCTTTTAAGCGGCACGCCAGCATAGAAACGGATAAAAGGCGCGCCTGTAATCAGCTTATGGGCAGCAAAACGGCTATCCAGCAGAGTATCGGGCACCACTACTGTACTGTCACTGTCCACGGCGTGCCGGCAGAGCGAGTCCTGTCGCGTGGATTGAGTCAGTGTGAAATTGTGCGCCGCTTTGACGTGCTGCATCTCATCATCCAGAACGGAGATAAAGCTGCCGGGAATGCCAATGGCCTGGCTGGCCAGCCGGACGAACTGTCGCAACACATCGTCACGACTCTCGTCGTTACTGCGCAGCGCGTGCAGGGTTCGCGTACGGCAATCGTCGCCGCCGCTAAGGCTCATAAGCATGGATTCCTCCGCGCCGGCTGGTTACGGAGCGAAACTAAACAGAAAAATTGAAGGTTATAGCGTCATGACTACAGTCTATTTCTGTAAAAAGAAAGAGCCATGACGATTTATTTTTTATTACATTGCCTGCCAGTCCTGAGCAGAATAGCAAATCCTTTTTCTTTAACGAAATATTTTATGAATGACGATTCTATTATTTTGTCGCTAAAAACTTTTAATTTCTGGAATACCCTGCCAGGATAGTAAGCACAAACATAGTGCACTATATAATAACGCATTAAAGTAGATGACATAACTTATTTTTGTTTGATTTTAACTACACCAATGACAACATCGGGGAAAACCTCATGAACTCACTCAGGCATTTCACTATTCGCCGCGTTGTGCTGTGGATAATGATCGTCTCACTGGGCGTGGTCGCGCTGGCAGGTGGCTACAGCAGTCAGATTGTGCGGGATATTTATCGTCAGACCGATCGCTCAGCTGTTCTGACGCAGCAACTGAGTTTTCTTACGCACAGCGCTCTTGTTATGCAGGGTGGAACAGACGCAGACAAAAACGCCCTGGTCGCCTTAACCCCGGCCAGTGCTGACTGGGATAGCTTTCGCGCAGCACTTACGACCTCACCCTCAGAGTATGCAACGGTTACCCGTGCGAAGCTGGATAGCGTGACGCAGCAGCTGGCGCAAAATCAGGCCGTTCTTAACGCCGACCGGCGTCAGCTCGAGCGCATACTGCTGGCGGCACTGCTGGCAGCCTTCGCGTTGCTGCTGTTTTGCGACCGCTATCTGGTCGTCCATCTGGTGCGTCCGGTGGGTAAAATCCGCGGGCATTTAAAAATTATTGCCGGAGGTGACCTGACGCGCGAGCCGGAAGATCTGGGTCGCAACTGCGTCGGGCAGCTGGTGCCGCTGGTTAAAGAGATGCAGCACAGTCTGTTGCAGACGGTTAGCGCTATTCACGACAACGCAGCCATTCTTCATCGTGAGGCTGGCGACATCGCAGCAGGTAACGCCGATCTCTCTGACCGGACCTCCACTCAGGCCGCTGCGCTGGAGCAGACCGCCGCCAGCATGGAAGAGATCACGGTTACCGTGCGTCATAATGCACAGAATGCCCGTGAAGCGCGTGAACTGGCCGCCAGCACCACGAATACGACCCATCAGGGCGTGGAGCTGGTTCAGCGGGTGTCGGCAGCCATCACCAGCATCGCGCAGGGATCAGAGAAAATCCGGCAGTTCACCGCCACCATCAATGGCATCGCATTTCAGACCAATATTCTGGCGCTCAACGCCGCCGTAGAAGCCGCGCGTGCGGGCGAGCAGGGCCGCGGTTTCGCGGTGGTTGCCAGTGAGGTACGTTCACTGGCCCAGCGAAGTGCCGCGGCCTCCAGAGAGATCGAAGAGCTGATAGCCGATACCGTGGCACGCGTGGATGATGGCCGACGGGCGGCAGAGAGTGCCGGAACGACTATGGAAGCCGTGCTGCGCGGTGTCGGCGGCGTCAATGAACTGATTGGACAGATTGCGCTGGCCTCGGATGAGCAGAGCAAAGGGATTGCCCAGGTCACCGTGGCGGTGGCTGAACTTGACCGCGTTACGCAGCAGAACGCGACGCTGGTCCAGCAGGTTTCGGCAACGGCAGGCAGCCTTAGCGGACAGACTGAAACGCTGGGCAGCGTCATTACCCGCTTTACCCTGCCACCGCAGGTTGTCGGGATAGTGAACTGACATTTGCATCGATTAAACACACGCGGCCGTGTGGATTCCGGTCAGGCATAGCCTGACCGGCTATTTTATTCATCTGCAGATAACGGCTCTGTAAAGTAAAATAACGGTTAATAATTGCGCTCTTTTATTTCTGAATGAAAAAAGTCATCTTTTTCAGGCGATGATGAATGTTAATCATTACCTGATCATAATCACTATTCAGAAGGGCGAGGGTTATTCTCAGCGGTGCAATGATTATCCGTTTCACGAATTAAATATAATTACAGTTCATCTCTGTGGTTTTACCTGAGCTTTATGCTTTCCTGACGATTACGGATCGCTGCGCATTTAAAACTTAACTCAAATTTATGTATTGGATGCAGGCGGATTCGGTTGCCTGACCATCTCACCGGGGCACCGTATGCGGAGCGTTTCATATGGGAAATCAGATTTTACAGCGGCCTGTTGCCGTCCAGCATAACGTGCGTGAGCTGCGCCTTGCGGCGGGTCTTTCGCAGGAGATTGCAGCCGAACGTTTCGACCTTAGCCAGCGCGTCTGGCAGACTAAAGAAGCATCCAAAAACCCTGCGCTGCTCAGCCAGGGAGAATATGAACTGCTGATGCTGCTGGCGGGAGAGCATCCGCACTACGAACTGGTTCCAAAGCTTAAAAAGTAAGGCGTTCTGCCGCTTTTTCCCCTGAAGTTAACGTATTTCAGGCCGATATAAAGAGCTAAGCGAAGCGCATTAATTCGCGCATCTTATCTGCTCTGGCAGGATTGTCCTGGCACGGTCCGCTATTAACCGCCGAACCGTCACGACCGCACTGCCCGGCATAATGTATTAACCGGCATCTCGCTGCCTGCGATGCCGGTATTATCGGACTCGTTGCAGCTGGTTTTTGCTGCAGAGTTCACTGACGGGCCTTTCTTCCGGTAGCGGGTCGGCAGCCAGTTCTGCGCGTCCTGTCTGATTGAACGTGTCCTCTTCATGCTGCGTCATGCCGGCCACAGCAGATAACATCAGAGGGGATTTACGCTGAAACGCCCAGTTTATCATGATGCCGAGGCGGCTCGCCTTGATGCACTTAAGCAGTATCATCTGATGGATTCACCGCCGACCGATGCGCTGGATCGCCTTACCACGCTTGCTGCGCGACTGTTCCGTGTACCGGTGGCGTTTGTATCGCTTATTGATGAGAAACGACAGTTTTTCGCTTCCCGTTACGGTCTGAACATTTCCGGTACGTCGCGCAACGTCGCCTTCTGCCACCATACGCTGGCACAGGGCGATATCCTGTGCGTGCCCGATACGCTGAAAGATCCCCGCTTCCGCGACAGTCCGCTGGTTCATGGCTACCCCTTTATCCGCTTTTATGCCGGGATCCCGCTCTCGACGCCGGATGGTCATCACATTGGCACCGTCTGCCTGACCGACAGTCATCCGCGCGAGCCGCTGACTGCAGAGGATCGGACGCATCTGACCGATATTGCTGCGCTGGTGATGGATCGCATGGAGATGCATCGTCTGGAGTTACTGCGCTACACCAGTCAGCAGCGTCTTCAGGCAATCTCATCCACCTCACCCGACGCCATTGTCTGTACCGACCTGCGGCGCGGCATCACCTTCTGGAATCCGGCCGCCACTGCTCTCTTCGGCTACAGCGCAGAGGAGATGAGAGGACAGTATGTCAGCGAGCTGATCCCGGCGCGCTGCCAGACTGATTACCGTAACGAGCTGGCCCGGATTACCTCAGACGAAGCAGCTATCTCTCATCCTCGTTCTTTGCAGATATGGGGCGTCACGCGTGACGGCCGTGAATTCCCGGCAGAAGTCTCATTTTCGGGCTGGCGTGAAGAGGGCGAGCGGCTGGTGGGCATGATCATCCGCGACGTTACGGCCCGCTATGAAAGTGAGGCGCGGCTCTGTGAGCTGGCTTCTCTGGATATGCTGACGCGACTCGCCAGCCGTAGCGCGTTCATGGATCAGGTCGGGCAGCTGACTAAAGCGGGTGTTCCCTATACGTTACTGATGACCGATCTCGATGGTTTTAAAGAGGTGAACGATACGCTGGGACATGCAGCTGGCGATGCGTTGCTGTGTCACGTGGCCGAGCAGATTCGTGCAGTGTGTGCCGGTGCCGTGACGGCTGCGCGGCTGGGCGGCGATGAATTTGTGATCCTGCTGGCGGGCGGCAGCGCTGAGGCAGCGATTACGGCGGAAAAACTGATTGCAGCCGTACAGACGCCGTTCCGCTACCACGACTCGCCGGTTGTGGTTGGTGCCAGTACCGGCATCGCTTCCTACCCGGAGCACGGTCGCGATCCCTCTGCGGTGATGTCCGCTGCTGATCTGGCACTCTACCGTGCCAAAGCCTCAGGCAAAGGCTGCAGTATCCTGTTTATGCCTGCGTTTCGTGAAGCGGAGCAGCAGCGCCGCCGTTTTGAACGCGAACTGGAAACGGCAGTGCGGCAGCAGCAGTTCACGCTTTACTATCAGCCCCGCTTCGACGTGGAAAGCGGAAAACTGGCTGGCTGCGAGACGCTGGTACGCTGGCAGCACCCGACACGCGGATTGCTGTTGCCTGCCGACTTCATCGGCATGCTGGTTAAAAGCCCGCTTTCCGTAACGCTGGGGGAATGGATCATCCGCAGTGCTCTGGCACAGGTCCGGCAGTGGCAGGTGCGATCGCCTGATCTTCGTGTCAGCATCAATCTGTTTCCGCGTCAGCTGACAGGGAACAGCCTAGAAAACGTTATACGCGAGAGTGCCGGCGGCGATGCGGGTTTTGTTGAGCTGGAAGTGGATGAGCCTCTGCTGGCTGTGCTGGTGCAGGATATGCCGGTTCAGGTTGAAGCGGTGCGCCGGACCGGTGCCTCATTTGTCATCGATCATTACGGACGCACGCTGGGGGCCATTAATCTGCTGCGCCACAGCTTTGTGGCAGGTTTCAAAATCGACAAGTCGCTGACGCACGAGCTGAACTCCAGCATGCGGGTGCGAATGATGTTCCGATCTATCACCGCACTCGGCAAAAGTCTGGGTATTCGGGTGGCTGCTGAAGGGGTTGAAGACAAAGAGCAGATCGCCTTTGTCACGTCAGCCGGATGTCACATTATGCAGGGCAATGGCCTGTGCCGGCCACTGACACCGGCGGACTTTGAAGCGATGCTGTACGGCGAGGAGCATTCTGTGCCCGCTGTTGCCAGCGGTTACGATGTCACATCCCCCTGAACATTCTGACCCTGACAGCCGAAGAGAGGGGGCTATCGACGCCCGTCAGTCTAGCTGTCCGGGTCGGTAATCCTGTTTCAGCAATCCGAAAATCCAGTCATCCTGCCACTGGCCATCGAGGAAGAAATTCTGCCGCAGAGTGCCTTCCTGAATAAAGCCCGCGGAGATCAGCGTGCGGCGCGAGGCGACATTGCCTGCCGTCACCGTTGCGGTCATTTTGCGGTAACCCTGTTGCTCAAAGCAGATGGCGATAGTGGCATGCAGCGACTCGCTGCCGTAGCCTTTGCTCTGTGCGTGGGCAGCCAGAATAAAACCAAATTCCGCAATGCCCTCTCCGCGATCGATAAACCCGCAGAAGCCAGCCGGAAGACCCGTCGCTTTTTCCTCAATGACCAGGCACAGCCAGTGTGTGCAGCCTTTGTACCAGGCTGGCAGGCGCACGTCGAATGACCGGGTTCGGATCTCTTCAGCGCTGCGCGGATCGCTGATGTAATTCATCACCGATCTGTCCTGACTGACCGCAAGATAAAAAGGCCAGTCTTCCTGACTCAGTGGCCGATAGGTCAGGCGCGGCGAGGTGACTTTAACGGGCACTTCTGGCCGGACTTCAGCGGGTTTCTCATCAGACATAGTGCCATTCCCTGCGGACAAAACGGTAAGGTGATGGCGCAAAAATAGCACAGAGCGGCAGACTGGCGGGACGCGCGTTCGCGACTTTGCGAGGCGTTCCGCAATCACGCGGCTGTCTTACTCTTCCGCGGTATTGCGCGGCGAGTCGCGGGTCATATTCTCCTGCCAGAGTGGGGCGGACAGGCCATCTGCTCACGTCATTGCTACGCTTTTAGCCATATGGCTGACATTGCCCCTGATGAGAGTAATTTCCAATGGATCTGAAAACCTTTGAAACAGCCAGCTGGGCAGCACTGGCAGAGGCTGCCGCCGATCCACAGGCCGGATTTCGTTATCTGACGCTCGCTACCGTGGATGCTGCACAACGGCCTCAGGCGCGCACGGTGGTCCTGCGCGAGTGCCATGACGTTCGCCGGATGCTGACCTTTCATACCGATGTGCGTAGTCCGAAGTGGCTGGAGATGGCAGCGAACCCCCAGGTTACCGTGCTGGGATATTGCCATGAGCGTCGCCTGCAGCTCCGGCTGGTGGGACAGGCTGAATGTTATGCAGCGGGAAGTGCTGTTGCCCATGACGCCTGGCGCACGTTACCCCAGCACACGCGCCAGACGTACATCGGCGGGCCGCCGGGAGAAGCGCAGGCTCCCGCTCATGAGCTACCGGACGCGTCGACAGCAGAAACGGGCGAATCGCGTTTTGGCGTGGTGATTGTGCAGGTCAGCATGCTGGATGCGTATCAGCTTCAGCGCAATGATAATCAGCGCGCACTGTTTTACTATTCTGCCCATGGGGAACGGCAGGAAAGCGGATGGATCAACCCGTGACATTAGGCACGTCAGGCGAGCTCACTGCCCGATCCCTTCTCTTTGACTCATCTGAAAACAGAGATTTCACTGCTATTCACCCTTTGATCCTCTTTTTATCTGCCGCATCGCTTATCCGATTTTAGCGCCATGTTATCTTCACATCGCGGCATATTTCTGCTTTTTTCTTTCCATTATCATTCTTTGTGCCAGGCTTTAACTAACCCAAAAGCAGTCACTTATGCTCAAGGCCAGGGAAAGTACAAATGATCGCTCTGTATCACAGGCAGGTTAACCATGAACAATCAACCTCCTGAAAAACCAGGGTCAGAGGGTAGCGAACAGGTCTTAAGTCTGGCGGAGGAAACCGTTGAGGTCTCGAAACAGCGGGTCATCGACGGTCATGTCAGGGTTACCCGCCAGGTCACTGAACATCAGCAGCAAATTGCGCTGATGCTCCGGCAGCAGACGGCGGATATTCAACGCATTCCTAAATCGGAGCGGCTAACTGAGATGCCGGCGATTCGTGAAGAAAATGGCGTCCTGATTATTCCGATTGTCGAAGAAGAGGTCGAGATCGTCCGTCATCTGGTGCTGAAAGAGGAGTGGCACATTCGCACAGTCGTCAGCGAGGTGGAGACAGAACAGATTGTCTCCCTGCGCCGACAGCAGGCTCATCTGACCCGAATACCCTATTCAGAGCCGTCCGAATCCATCACCGAGGAACACAACATGGCGCGTGAAACAATCGTAACAATGTTCAGCAATATCTCACTGGCAGAAGGTGCAAAGCGTAACCTGATTAAGGCCGGGTTCCTGGATGATGACATTGATATCATCTCCGGTGAACGGCTGCGTACTGAAGGTCATGAAGCCCGTCATCCGGGTTTCTGGCAGCGCCTGTTTGGCAACACGCTGGAAGAGGATCAGGCCGAAGTTTATGAAGATGCGATGCGTACCGGCGGTGTGGTGCTGTCGCTGCGGGCCGATGAGGATGAGTTGCCGCGCGCACTGGGCATTCTGGATGCACATGAAGAGCTGACTGAGCGCAGTGCCGCGCTACCTGATGACTATGCGCCCGATGATGGCCTGACAGCGCCCGCCAGCGGCACGCTTCAGGAAAACGGTGCCATCGATCCGCTTAATACCGATTCTGCCCATCGCGGCGCGGCGCGTACTGCCCTGACCGGTGATGAGAGTGAGGAGGATGTGCTGCGTCTGGCCGAAGAGCGACTGGAAGTGGGTAAACGACTGGTCAGCGAAGGATCAACCCGCGTGCGCCGCTACACTGTCACGGATCGGGTGTCTGAAAACGTCTCTCTGCATGAGCAGCATGCGGAAATTTTCCGTCGTCCGGTGAACGAAACGGGCTCACCTGACCAGGTTGACTGGTCCGAGAAAACGGTTGAAGTGGAAGAGACGCATGAGCAGCCGGTCGTCAATAAGACTGCGCAGATCATCGAAGAAGTGGTGCTGCGTAAAGAGGCCAGCGATCGGGTCGAAACCATCAACGATTCGGTACGTCGTCAGGAAGTGGATATTGACCATGCCCGTGCCGACCATCTCAATGCAGATCCGGTGACCGGTAATCCTGCCGCGACCGACCCGCTGCTGGAAAGTACGCGTCAGGCGCGCGCTGACCACGACAGCCGTCCGGTAACGCCAGGCAGCGAACCCGCCCATAAAGAGGGTTTCGTGGAAAAAGCCGGGGATAAAATTGCTGAAGCAAAAGATAAGGTCGAAGACAAGTTTAAAAAGCCGTAACGCTGACTTTCATCTTTCAGGCCTGAAAAAACCCGTCGCTGACGGGTTTTTTTTTGCGTGCAGAGCACGTTTTGAATGAAATCTGCGGCGCGGGATCGCCTTTCAGTTTTTTTCGCCCGGAATGGCACTTATCTGTGCCGACCTGCCAGCGTAACGTTCATAAATGGATCTGAACACATGGACGCCATTTTTATGCTCATGTGCTTTGTTTCTGCTAAGCACGCAATGACATAGCCATCAACTTGAGATAAAACGACGTACGACAGGGTAAATGCAAATAGGGTGGAAATGTGATGACTTATAAAATCAAACCGATTCACAGTGAAGCAGATTATCAAGCCGCCCTAACCGCCGTATCTCCCCTGTTCGACAATGAGCCAGAACCGGGAAGTGAAGCCGGTGACTTTCTGGAAGTCATGATCCTGCTTATTGAAAAATATGAACAGGAACATTATCCGATTGAGGCACCTGATCCGGTGGAGGCGATTAAATTCCGCATGGAGCAGATGGGGCTGACAGCGAAAGACCTGGTGCCGGCAATTGGACGCCCGAACCGCGTCTATGAGGTACTGAATCATAAGCGTGCGCTGACGCTGCCCATGATCCGGAACCTGCATAAAATGTTCAATATTCCGCTCGCATCACTCGTAGGTGCAGCTCAATCCGAAAGGATAAGCGCCCGGTAACTAAAGCCCACCTTGTGTGGGCTTTTTTATGTGCTGTTCTTTTTACTGTCCTGAATCAGCTGCCCCCGCGTTGTGCAGACTAAAATCCCTGACTACCCTTGCTGGTGTTTCTGTCCCGTAATGGGCCGGATAGCCCGAAAGCCGGGTCAGCCTCTGCAATTTTCAGTCATTAACGGCAGTTGATCGTTAATCTGCCGTGCATCATCAAACAGGGACATCATGACAGAACAAGATAACGCCCAAACTTATCGCGCTGATGAGCACATCGATCCTTATGTCTCGGTGCAGGGTGCAAGAACACATAATCTCAAAGATGTATCGCTGCGGTTTCCCCGTAATGCCATGGTGGTGTTCACCGGGGTTTCAGGGTCCGGGAAATCCTCACTCGCCTTTGATACGCTTTATGCAGAAGCCCAGCGCCGGTTTATTGAGTCGGTTTCACCCCATGCCCGTCGCCTGATCGATCAGGCCGCTGCGCCGGATGTGGATAACATTGACGGACTGCCGCCTGCGGTGGCGCTTCAGCAGAGCCGGGCTGGCGCGCAGGAGCGTTCAACGGTAGGCAGCCTGACCCGAATTTCCGTCACGCTGCGCCTGCTGTTTTCCCGTGCGGGCACAAGGCCTGACGGTGTGCCGTTTATGACCGCCGATTATTTCTCGCCTAACAATCCTGAAGGTGCCTGTCCGCATTGCCAGGGGCTGGGACGGGTCCATACCGTCAGAACCGAGGCGATGGTGCCGGACAGGTCACTGAGCATCCGGCAGGGCGCCATAGCTTCATGGCCGCGGGGCTGGCATAACAAAAATCTGCGCAGCATCCTTGAGACGCTCGGCTACGATGTCGATGCCCCCTGGGATACGCTTTCAGCCCGCGACCAGCAGTGGATACTGCTGACTGACGAGCAGCCATCAGTGCCGATTTTTATGGGTCTGAACGCTGAACAGCGTGAAAAAGCCCTGGCGGCTGGCGAAGAGCCCGCTTATACCGGCACCTACACCAGCGCAGCAAAAATCGTATTGCAGAGCTATTCCGGTGGCAGCGAGACGACGAAAAAACGGCTGGCGCGCTTTGTCACGGTCACGCCCTGTTCAGTGTGTCATGGCAAAAGGTTAAACCGGAACGCACTGTCCGTGACCTTTGCCGGTTATGACATTGCCAGTCTGAGTGAGCTGTCGGTTTCTGAACTTGCTGAACGGCTGAGGCCTTATGCAGACGGTTCATCATCAGATCTGCCTGCCGAGGCGGCGCTGCGGGAAGCCGTCATCCGGATGGCGTCAGATATCTGCATGCGGCTTGAACAGCTTGAGACGCTGGGACTTGGGCATCTGGCACCGGGACGCCGCACCACGCTGCTCTCCTCCGGCGAGTTGCAGCGCGTACGTCTGGCTACCCAGCTGATCTCGCGGCTGTTTGGCGTGCTTTACGTGCTGGATGAGCCTTCAGCTGGTCTGCATCCTGAGGATGTCAAAGCGCTGCTCGCATCCCTCAGGAATCTTGTGCGTGCAGGTAACTCGCTGGTGGTCGTCGAACATAACCTCGACCTCATCGCCGAGGCTGACTGGCTCATCGAAGTCGGTCCCGGCCCGGGAATGCATGGCGGTGAGATCGTCTATAACGGTGAACCGGCAGGCCTTAAAGACGTCAGTGCCTCACCGACATCAGGCTATCTCTTCTCCCGCAGCTATACCGGGCTGCGCCAGCGCCAGCCCGCGGAGAGCTGGCTCAGGCTTGAGCAGGTCCATTGCAACAATATTACCGGCGTGGATATCGCCATCCCGCTGGCGAGAATGACGGCGGTTACCGGTGTTTCCGGCTCCGGCAAATCGACGCTGCTGAATCGCGTACTTCCGGAAATGCTCGGACGTTTTGACAAAACATCTGACAGTGAAGAGGGTGAGGAAGAGGACCTGGTGCCGGACGTTAAGGGTCAGGTTGTCAGCGGAAATGACGCCATTGGCCGTCTGGTCAGAATCGATCAGCGCCCTATCGGGCGGACGCCACGCTCCAATCTGGCCACCTATACCGGCTTTTTCGATATCGTCCGCCGGCTGTTTGCAGAGACCCCCGAGGCGAAAGCCCGAGGTTTCAGCGCCAGCCGGTTTTCCTTCAATCTGCCCGCGGGTCGCTGTCCTGCGTGCGAGGGTCAGGGACAGATTTCGATTGAGCTGCTCTTTATGCCCAGCGCCACCGCAACCTGCTCGGTCTGTGCGGGAAGCCGCTACAACCCCGAAACGCTAGAGGTGAAGTGGAACGACCTGACCATAGCGGATGTGCTTGATCTTACCGTAGACGATGCCACCAGGGTGTTTGACGGGTACGACGGGATCCAGCGTTCCCTGTCGGCACTGCGATCTCTGGGGCTGGGATACCTGACGCTGGGTCAGCCCGCCACGGAGCTCTCTGGCGGTGAGTGTCAGCGCATCAAGCTCGCCTGGGAGCTGCAACGCGTCCAGCGCACAGCCACGCTCTATCTGCTTGATGAACCGTCAACCGGGTTGCACCCATCCGACATGGACAAACTGCTGATTGTGCTGAATGAACTGGTAACGCGCGGCCACACCGTCGTGATGGCGGAACACACAATGCGCATTGTGGCAGAGGCGGACTGGGTGATTGATCTGGGGCCCGGTTCGGGGCTGAAGGGCGGAAGGATTGTCTCGTCCGGTACGCCGGAAGCGGTCAGCACATCCGCAGAGAGTCTGACTGCGCCATGGCTTTCCGCACAGCTTAAAAAGAGGGCGGGCGATCCGACGTAACAGGATTGCGGTGGATGACGACGCCGCTGAAACAGGCGCAAGATAAGGGCTCAGGGGTAAACTCCTGAGCCCGTCAATAATGATAGCGGCATAAGGCGATTGACAGAGCATCCCCACTGACGGCAAAGACCCGCCGGGCTTCTGCGGACCTGGACAGTTTTACGCAATCACATTCCTGTCAGTCCCGTCACCGCTTCGCAGGCTTTCGATAGCATCCATCAATCTGCGGGCATTCCTGGGCGATCGCAGTAGCCAGTCCGTCTCTTCCAGTGAGTTATATTCTTCAGTCGACATCAGCACGCAGGACTCACCGTTCCGGCGAATGATCATTACTGGCGCTTTATCTTCTGCCGTCTGAATCATCGTGGCAGAAAGATTCCGTCGGGCTTCGCCGAAAATGATGGCTTTCATAAAGACCTCCGCAGTGAATAAAACAAACCATTGTACAATGAAAAGCCGGGCTTTCGCTTTTACCCAGGCACGGGGAAAGAAAGAACGTCTATTCAGTTCCGGTCAGAGCAAACTGGCACATCACATTCGGATTCACGGACGTCGACGCATTCATTCTCAACCGCGAGGATTATCATTGATGGTAATGTTTAAACCGCCACACCCAGGCAGCCTGATAGCGGAATATCTGGAAGATAATGACATCAGTATGCGCAGTCTGGCTAAACAGCTGGGCGTTTCGGCGGCATCGCTGAGCAAAGTGTCAGGCGGAAAAGCCTCCGTAAGCCCGGAAATGGCTCTTCGGCTGGAGGCGGGGCTGGGTATTTCAGCGCGGCTCTGGTTATCCATGCAGGCTGCATGCGATCTGTCTAAGGCACGAGAAACGACAGACGTTTCCGGCGTGCCTCTGCATCCGGGGCTCGTGACGTCCCAGGGGAGTGACGGGACGGCATAGTCCTCGCCCTGAGGTGACTGCCCCATCACCATTACGGAGTTTATCGCATCAGCGCAGCGGCGCATTAATCTGCAACGCATCCAGTTCGCGCGCATCGTGACTGCAGAAAAAGGTGATTTCGCCGCCGCGCTGGCAGGAGAGTTCACGGAGTCGCTGCTGGTTGTGCCGTCTGGCCACATTATCCATGCCCATCATCCACTGGTAAAAGCGCAGTCCCGGCGTGCAGTGGCGCGTCGGCTGTCGCATTTCGCCGCGGTAAAACCAGGTGTCGCCGCCGTGCAGCAGCCAGCCATCGGGTTGCTGAATCGCAATGCCCGCGTGACCCGGCGTATGGCCCGCCAGCGGCACCAGCAAAATCTCCGGTGGTAAATCCCGCAGGCGATTTACCGCCTCAAAACCAAACCATGTTTCCCCCTGCGGCTGATAGGTTTCCCAGTTGCCGATCCCGCCCCATTGTCCGGGACGATAGCGCTCGCGCGACAGCCAGCTATGACGCTGGTGGGCAGTATCGACCTCCTGCTGCAACAGATGGATGCGTGCCTGCGGAAAATCGGTCAGTCCGCCAGCATGATCAAAATCAAGATGGGTCAGAATAATATGCCGCACATCGTCAGCCCGAAAGCCCAGTGCCTTCACCTGTGACAAGGCGGTGAGATCGTCACGCCGCTGAATATTGTTTAAGGCGCGGAAAAAGCCCGAGAGGCGACTGCCGGGCGTATGGATATCCTGCCGCCCAAAGCCAGTATCGACCAGCACCAGCCCGTCGCGATCTGTCTCAATCAGCAGGCAGTGACAGACCAGGTGCGCTTTCAGGCCTTTACTGAATCCATCATAGAACGCGCCGCCCAGCGGGCACATACAACCACAGTTAAGGTGGTGAATTTTCATCGGGCCTCCATAGGGTCATCGGCAAAATCTCTGAGAGACTACGGCCTGTCTGGCGCGCAGCACATCAGCCTGGCTATAGAGTGTAGAGCGGGTTGCAACAACAGGCGGAGCGGTGAAGCGGATAACCGGGCAAAAAAAGCCGGTTATCCGCCAGAAAGCAGAGAATTAACTGTGGAACAGCGGGAAAGCACCGGTCAGCAGACCGCCCGCCATCAATACCAGACTGACCAGAATCCCCCACTTGATGGCAAAGCGCTGGTGGTCGCCGATATCGACTTTCGCCAGGCCCACCAGCAGGTAGACCGACGGCACCAGCGGGCTCAGCAGGTGGAACGGCTGACCGACAATGGAAGCACGGGCAATCTCTTCGGCGGTAATGCCGTAGCTGGCCGCCGTCTGCGCGATAACCGGCAGGATGCCGAAGTAAAACGCATCATTCGACATAAAGAAGGTGAACGGCAGGCTGACCAGCGCGGTAAACACCGCCAGGTAAGGTCCGAAGCTGGTTGGGATCACGGCCAGCAGACTCTTCGCCATGGCATCCACCATGCCGGTGCCGGAGAGAATACCCGTGAAGATACCGGCGGCAAAAATCAGCGCGGTCACCGCCAGCACGTTACCGGCATGCGAGCTGATACGGGCTTTCTGCTCCTCCAGCGTGGGATAGTTGAGCATCACTGCAATGGCAAACGCCAGCATGAACAGGATCTGAATCGGCATTAAACCAATTACCAGCAGCACCAGCAGCACCGTGGTCAGGATAAAGTTAGGCCAGAACATCTTCGGACGGCGGTTGGCAGCGCACTCTTCGGCATCGCCCAGACCCAGCTCGATGTTGTCGAGATGGTGATCTTTCATGGTCATCACGCCTAACCGTTTACGCTCACGCAGGCCAAACAGCACCGCCATCGCGACCAGGCTGACGCAGGCGAGCAGCATCGCTGGCAGCATCGGAATAAAGATGTCGAGCGCATCAATGCGCAGTGCTGCGGCGGCTCGTGCCGTCGGGCCACCCCAGGGAGAAAGGTTCATGATGCCGCTGGCGAGGTTGACCAGACAGGTCATCATCAGCACGTTCATGCCCAGCCGGTGATAGAGCGGTAGAAACGCGGCGATAGCGATCATGTAAGTGGTGGAGCTGTCACCATCCAGCGAAACCAGCAGCGTCAGCACCGCGGTGCCGACCAGCACTTTCAGGGGATCGCCACGCACCAGCCGGAGAATAAAGCGTACCAGCGGGTCAAACAGCCCGGCATCGATCATCAGACCAAAATAGAGAATGGAGAAGGTCAGCATCACACCGGTCGGCGCCAGCTTTTTGACGCCATCCAGCATCATGGCACCCAGTCCGGCATAAAATCCGCCAATCAGCGCAAATATAGTTGGTATCAGGATCAGCGCAATTAAGGCTGACATGCGTTTGGTCATGATCAGATACATGAAGCAAACAACCATGGAAAAACCCAGTATCGTCAGCAAAATAGCAGCCCTCACATTGGCGTAAAAGTAATAAAAAAGTTACATGAAGCCAGGAAAATTCAGGTAATTAGTTAGCGTGGTAACAATTAACCTGTTGTTTTATTTAACCCTGCACTGCAGGATGATAGTAAATAGTTGTCAGGATTTAGCATTTCTTTAACAAGGAAGGGTGATCGCGATCATCTTTAAACGAATCTTAAACGAGTTTGTGTGACTGGGATCAAAGGGTGACGAGGTGTAATCGCGAATGTCGGGCCAGCAGGGTGCGGAATCAGGCGGTTCAGATGGTGAAGAAACAGGATAAACGGCTGAGTCAGGATGCTCAGCCGGATAAGGTATTAGCTGCCTAATAGCTGGATGATCATTTCAGGTGTTTTGTTCGCCATCTTGCTGACGGCTGTCTGTCCCTGCTGGATAATCTGGCTGCGCGCCAGCTGACTCGCTTCTTCAGCATAGTCTGCATCCTGAATGCGGCTGCGAGCCGCAGAGGTATCCACACCCTGTTCTGACAGCACATTACGGTTTGACTCGTAACGATTTATCTTAGCGCCATAGAGCGACTGATAGCCGCTGATCTTCTCCAGCGCTTTATCCAGCGCCTTCATGGTGGTGGAGATGTCGCCACTGGTCAGCAGAGTGGTGTTGTTCAGTCCCAGCGTTTTAGTATCTGACGGCGTAGCGGGGATGCTATCCGACTGTATCGGCTGACCATAGTCGGCGCTGGTGATCACTTCGAGAGGACGACTCTCATGTGGCGGCGTTGCAGGCACGCCCTTGGGCTCCGGCAGGATTCCCCAGGTCAGACTACCAGTGAAGGAGCCGTTGCCCACCACCACCACAATCAAATCTTCGCTGACGGTGTCCAGCGAGATGCGCTCCAGCCGGGTGCCGGTATTGGTGCCGTTATTGAAATCGCCGCTGGCGACATCTTCATAGCGGTCGCCGTCACCGCTGTAGGTGATGGTCATCCCGTTGTAGCTGCTGCTGTTACTGCCCGCCAGCGCCCAGCTCGGGCCGCCTTCCAGCAGCTGAGAGCTGTCATAAGTTGCGCCAGTAGCAAAACCGTTTTTACTGGTCAGCAGGCGCGAATCTGCGGTCGCTGCATCCGTAATGCCTTTGCTGGTCCAGGTGTAATCAGGTGCACTGCCGTCCAGCGGTGTTCCCGCCAGATGTTTACCGTCGCGGGTAAACAACTGGAGATCGTCATCCTGACCCAGTGAGTCAATGGTAATGCTTATCGATGTTGAGCCTGCCGGGATATAGGCCAGCGGGATCACACCCGAGGTAAACGAGTAATTCTTGCCCGGCACCGGGAACTTAACGTTGATAGGGTCAACGTTACCTAGTTTCGCAGGCGGCAGATCGGGATTATCCGTTGCCAGCGGGTAACGCCCGAAAATCTCGGTGTGATCCGCGACTTCGTTGATGCCGGCCAGAATCTGCTGATATGCACCGTTTACACTCTGCCGATCCGCGTCTGACAGCGTGCCGTTAGCGGCCTGCACCGACAGCGTACGCGCCTGGATCAACAGATCGACGATGGTCCCCAGGCCGCCACTGGCGGTCTGGGAATAGCTGATGGCATCATTAAGGCCGCGTGCCACTACCGCGTCGGCGTTGACATTGGCCGTCATACGGTTGGCAATCGCCTGACCTGCCGCATCGTCTTTGGCACTGTTAATCCGCATCCCTGATGATAGCCGTTCAACCGTTCGTCCCAGAACGGAGTCAGTACCGTACCGCAATTTGTTCGTAATGGCGGCGGTTTCGTTATGGTTGATCGTTAACATGGTCGCTTCGAACAGGGAGAGGAGTCTCTGTTTTATCGGCAGGGTGATAAGCAGCTTTAATCTCTGCGGCGACAAAAACTAAGCAAAAACGGGGTCAGGAGGGCAACCGGCTGATGGGTAACCGCTTTTCAGATAAAATAAATTAACGGTTCAATCCGGTCTTGAGAAAAGCCTGCTGCGCAGAGACGCAGCAGGCGAGAGCAGATCAGTTAAACACCATGCCGCCGTCAATCAACAGAGACTGACCGGTCATATAATCGGAGTCGGGGCTGGCGAGGTAAGCGACGCAGGCGGCTACATCTTCCGGCTCGGAAAGCCGTCCGAGCGTAATGCGTTTTGCAAACTCTTCGGTGCCGTAACCGGCGGGTTTTCCGGCGGCTTCAGAGATCTGCCGGTCGATCTCTTCCCACATCGGGGTTCTGACAATGCCCGGACAGAAGGCGTTGACCGTGATACCGGCGGGTGCCAGATCGCGCGCGGCGGTCTGCGTCAGGCCGCGCACGGCAAACTTACTGGAGCTGTAGACCGCCAGCTCCGGATTGCCGACGTGACCCGCCTGCGAACAGGCGTTAATGATTTTGCCGCCGTGGCCTTCTGCAGCGAACGCTTTAATTGCGGCCTGCATGCCCCAGATTACCCCTTTGACATTGACGTTATAGACCTTGTCGACCACCGCTTCGGTGATCTCAGCAATCGGCGTGGAGGGTGCAATACCGGCGTTGTTGACGATGACATCAAAACCGCCCAGCGTGCGACGCGCCTCTTCAACAGCATCCATCACCTGATCGCGCTGTGAGACATCGACTTTCAGGGCTATCGCTTTGCCGCCCTGCTGGTTAATATTCTCCGCGACCTGGCGGGCGGTCTCCTGATTGAAATCGGCGACGGCCACCGCCAGCCCATCTTTTGCCAGACGCAGGGCGATCGCTTCACCAATGCCCTGGCCTGCGCCGGTTACCAATGCCACTCTGTTTTTCATCCTGATTTCCTTTTGTGAAATTAAAGAAGCTGACTCAGATGCAGCTGACCCATCAGCAGCGGGTTGTCGGCGTAATCGACCGGCACAGCCACCACGGCAGGACCCTGGACATCCATCGCTTTACGCAGCGTCGGCTCCAGTTCTGCCGCGCTGGTCACCGCAAAGCCCGCAGCGCCAAACGCTTCGGCGTAGGCTTTGAAATCGACCGGGCCAAAATTGACACCAGAGACGCGGTGATATTTTTTCTCTTCCTGCATTGCCACCATGTTGTAGGCGTTATCGACCCAGACGATGTGCAGGATATTGGCTTTTAACCGGACGGCCGTTTCCAGCTCCATGCTGGACTGCAGGAAGCCACCATCCCCTGAAACCGATACCACTTTGCGCTGCGGATCGACCAGCCAGGCACCAATCGCCCACGGCAGCGCCACGCCCATGGTCTGCTGACCGTTGGAGATCATGATCTGGCGGGCACGGAAGCTGTAAAGATAACGGGCGATCCAGATGTGGAAGCTGCCCATATCAACGGTGAGGCTGACGTCGCTGTTAATGATGTCCTGCATAGCGCGCACGATGCGCAGCGGATGCAGGGCAAACTGATTGAGACTGGCACCCTGCATCGCCAGCAGTTTGCGCTGCTGCTGACGATCTTCAAGAATGCTGGCGGCTTCTGATGTCAGCTGCAGCGGCGCGGTAATGCGTGCTGCCAGTTTACGCACCGTGGCAGCGATATCGCCCACCAGCTCGGCGTCCGGCAGGTAGCGGTTGTCGGTCTCTGCCGGAATCACGTCGATGTGAATCAGGGTGGCGTTACCGCTGTTCCACATCGCCGGTTCATATTCTACCGGACTGTAACCGATGGTGATGATCAGGTCAGCCTGTTGCAGCAGCCGGTCACCTGCCTGGTTGTTAAACAGTCCGACGCGACCGGCGAAGCGTGAGAAGTGATCCTGCCTGATCGCGCCCGCCGCCTGATAGGTGCTGGTGACCGGAATATGACTGCGGCTCAGCAGATCGTGAATCGCTTCGCTGTTTTCCGGCTGGCTCGCCATTAATCCCAACAGGATGACCGGATTTTTCGCCCCGGCAATCGCCTGGCTGACCGTGTCAATCATCGCGTCTGGCGCGGCACCCAGCACCGGACGGCCCTTGCTGCTCAGTGCCTTGCCGGTCACCGGCTGGTCGACAATATCCTGCGGCAGGCTGATAAAGGCGCCGCCGCCGCGGCCATGCTCGGCGTGACGAAACGCATTCGACAGGCATTCAGAGAGCGCAGAGGGATCGGTTACCTCAACTGCATATTTGGTGACCGGGCGAAACATGGACACCGTATCCATGCTCTGGTGAACCTGTTTGGCGCTGTCGGAGCGTTTCACCTGGCCGCCGATGGCGACCACCGGATCGCCTTCGCTGGTAGCGGTGGCCATGCCGGTGATCAGGTTGGAGCAGCCCGGCCCGGACGTGACCAGTGCCACACCGGCATTGCCGGTCAGCCGGCCCACTGCGGCGGCCATAAAGGCAGCATTGGCTTCATGACGAACCGGGATTGTCTGAATGGAGGAATCCAGCAGGGAGTCAAAAACCTTGTCGATCTTTGCGCCAGGGATGCCAAAAACATGCTGCACGCCCTGTGCCTCAAGCTGTGCGACCACCAGGTCAGCGCCGCAGGTCCAGAGTGTGGTATCGGTTGGAGTTTTCATCGTCATTCCTCTGATTAGCTTTCTACCGCACGGATCGCGGCGTCAAGATTGGCGGGGTTCAGGTCGGCATTGAGAAAGTCACTGTCCTGCGGCAGATCCACGACCAGCTTGCTGATGGCACCAAAGGTCAGGGTGCCCTGTTCCAGCGCATAATCGAGAATGTGGCCGCCGCCTTCGCGGTCGTCGGTAATAAAGTGTTCGTGATAGCCCGCTACGTTAATGCCCTGCATATACTGTGGCGTGCGGAAGCCAATCAGCTCGCCCGCGCGCTGGCTGAAGGCAAAGGTCGGCTGATCGCCCAGCACTTCCGGCATGGAGCGGTAGGGACGGCACTGACACGGCACGGTGCGGGTATCGACGCGGCTGAAACGACCGCTGATGCGCAGCGCGCAGAACTGGTTATCGGAGGTGATTTCGCTGTCGATCACCCGATGGATATCCTCGCGCGACATGGGCCGGTCAAACTCAAACAGGTGCTGCGGCCTGAAAAAGGTCATCACCGCAAACGGGGTTTTCTGTGCCGGATCGGCCGGATGCGCGCTGCCATCTGAGTGCAGTTGATAGACCTTGCTGTCGAACGCAATCATCTCGCCATCCAGCCGGTTAAACGTGCCCAGGCCGAAATCCCCTTTGCGCAGCAGGTCGGCGATGCGGACGTTGCCGTCGTAGACGCCGCTCAGCAGCGCACTCATTAAAGAGGTCTGATAGATAACGCTTTCTGGTGCATCCTGGGAAAGCGTTAAGACACTATGTTTTAGTTGATCCTCACAGGAACAATCAGTTACACAATTGCTCATTTCATGCCTCATCGATTAACCGTTAAGCCGTGTTAACCTAATGGTGAACCGATTCAGTCGGTGGGTCCAATAGCGAAACCTGTTAACTTTGAGACGTTTTTGATATGGAACTGCGCCACCTGCGTTATTTTGTTGCCGTAGCCGAGACGCTTCACTTCACCCGGGCCGCTGAAATGCTGGGGATTTCTCAGCCGCCGCTGAGCCAGCAGATACTGCGGCTGGAGCAGGAAATTGGCACACCGCTGCTGAAGCGACTGACGCGCGGCGTGGAACTTACTGAAGCGGGGGAAGCGTTTCTGGCCGATGCCCGGCAAATTGTCCAACTGGCCGATCAGGCACTGGAGAACGCGCGCGGGATTGCCCGCGGGATCAGTGGCCAGCTGTCGCTTGGGTTTGCCAGCTCGGTGGCGTTTAATCCGCGCATCTTCACCCTGATCCGTCAGTTTACGGAACGCTATCCGGCGATGGAGCTGCTGACGCGTGAAGAGAATATGTCGTTGCTGATGCAGGATCTGCAAGAGGGATTGCTGGATGCTGCCTTTATCCGGCTGCCGTGCGAAAGCAGCAAGGCGTTTAATCTGCGCGTGATCTCCACCGAAAAGATGCTGATTGCGCTGCCGCGCTGCCATCCCCTCAGCGGCACGCCGACAGTCTCGTTGTCCGCGCTGGCGGATGAAACCCTGATAATCTTCCCGCGCGACGTTTCGCCAAGTCTCTATGAGCTGATTGTTACGGCCTGTCTGCGGGCGGGCTTTTCACGCCACACCTTCCAGCAGGCGCCACAGATCACCACATCGCTGGGCATGGTGGCTGCAGGCTGCGGGATTGCGCTGGTGCCGGAGTCGCTGCGCTGCGTCGATAATCCCGAAGTCAGCTTCTGCGATATCGAGAACAACACGCTGTTTACCGACGTGGCGTTTGCCTGGCGTCGGCATCATCCATCAAAAGCGGTGCTGCATCTGCTGGCGCTGCTGGCCGAACCGCCTGTGACACCAGGCGAAGCGGGTTGATAAGCGCCAGCTATTGTACTGAAAACAATAACCAACTGGCGGCGGCGGGGCCGGGATGCCAATAATCGGTGCATGACTACATACCGCGTAAGAGTCGGGTATCACAACCCGTCAGCCCTGACATTCAGGCAACTGGATGAAATTCTGGAGCCGCAGCGATTCTGGAGAACAGATTCGGCGGGCGGCCAGTTCCGCTATTTCATGGAGTATGAGTACCAGTCTGACGTGCGCGACCTCTGTTCGGTCTGCTCGCTGGCCTACAGTCAGGCCTGCAAAGTCAGAAAGTGCCCGTTGATTCTGGTCGAGGTGATGAACTGAACGCATCCGGCGATCCCGCTGTTCTCAGCATGGGATCGCCGGGCGTTTTAATACGAACTGCTTTAACCTGAACGTCGCTGCATCAGCAGACTTAACGCGGCGGGCAGCACCGTGAGCGTCACCAGCGTGCCGCTGACCAGACCACCAATAATCGCCAGTGCCATCGGCCCCCAGAACACCTGATGGGCGATAGGGATCATGCCAAGTATCGCGGCACAGGCGGTCAGCAGGATGGGACGCG
Source organism: Pantoea sp. 9140 (assembly GCF_000745295.1). Lineage (NCBI taxonomy): Bacteria > Pseudomonadati > Pseudomonadota > Gammaproteobacteria > Enterobacterales > Erwiniaceae > Pantoea > Pantoea sp. 9140. The sequence goes on from NZ_JQNO01000003.1 coordinate 57,557, forward strand.
CCCGGTGATGGGCGGCCTGCCGTATAGCGTCACCAGCAGGCAGTCCGGCGCGGCTGTACGCATCCACTTCACTGATCATAATCACCGCGTTGCGGATGATGATCCCCGCCAGCGCAATAATCCCCAGCAGCGCCACAAACCCCAGCGGTGTGCCTGCCGGCAGCATCGCGGAGACGATGCCGGGCAGGCCAAACGGGGCCATGCTCAGTGCCAGCAGCATACCGAAGAAGCGTTGCAGCTGAATCATCAGCAGGACCAGCATGGCGCAGATCGTCACCGGCAGCAGAGCAAACACCGAACCATTGCCTTTGTCCGATTCCGCCACTACGCCACCTTCTTCAATACCGTATCCGGCAGGCAGTGAGGCGCGCAGGGCGGCGACATCAGGTGCGAGCTGTTGCGAGACCTTTTCAGCCCGTTGACCGGGTGCGATATCGGTCTGTACGGTGATGTAAGAGAGCCGCTGACGGCGCCAGATCACCGGATCATCCACACCCCAGTTCAGGGTCGCTACCTGGCGCAGCGGAATTTTCTGTCCGCTGGCATTGGTGATCATCAATCCTTCCAGCGTCTCCGTGTTCTGCCGCTCGGCGTCATTACTGCGTAGCACCACGTCAATCAGCCGGTTGCGATCGCGCAGAGTGGTCACCACGCTGCCGGACATCAGGGTGTTCAGCGCAGAGGCGATGGTGTCGGACGACAGTCCGGCGGCACGGGCGGCGGTCTGGTTTACGGCCAGCGTCATGACCCGTTCCGGCTCCCCGGCGGTGAGATTCACCTCGCGGGTCAGTGGAGAGCGGGCGATCAGCGCTGCCAGCTCACCGGCAGCCTGCCGCACCCGGCCATTGTCCGGGCCGGTGATACGATATTTCAGCGGCCAGCCCACCGGCGGACCCAGCTCCAGCGGCGAGACCCGCGTCGTGATATCACTGAAATCCGCGGCCAGTTTCTTCTCCAGCCTGCTGCGCAGCCGATCGCGTACCGCCAGATTCTTCGCCACCACCACCAGCTGTGCGATGTTTTCATTATCCAGCAATACATCCATCGGCAGATAGAAGCGTATTGCGCCAGAGCCGACGTAACTGGTGAAGTTCGCCACATCCCGATCGTTGCGCAGCATCTGTTCCAGCTGTGCGGTACGGCGCGTGGTTTCCGCCTGGGAAGTACTGGCGGGCAGCGTCAGGCTGACCAGCAGTTCAGGGCGGTCTGACGCCGGGAAAAATTCACCCTGCATAAAGGTGGTGGCGTACAGGCTGACCAGCAGCACCGTCAGCGCTGCGCCAATCGTCATCAGCCGGTGGCGCAGAATGACCTCCAGCAGCCCATGATAGCCGCGCGTCAGTAAGCCCGGCGACTGGTGGGCTTTGATGCGCTTCGCTGACAGCAGCCAGCAGCCGGTGAGCGGCGAGAAGATGACCGCAACCACCCATGAGCAGAGCAGCGCCAGCGTAATCACCACAAACAGCGAGTAGCAATACTCCCCGGCACTGGAGGCGGCGAATCCGACCGGGATGAACCCGGCGATCATCACCAGCGTGCCGGTCAGCATCGGAAAGGCGGTGGTTCTGAATGCATACGTCGCGGCCTGCCACTTACTGTCGCCCGCTTCGAGCCGTGCCACCATCGCCTCGACGGTGATCATGGCGTCATCCACCAGCAGCCCGAGCGCAATAATCAGCGCGCCCAGTGAGATGCGCTGCAGTCCGATGCCCGCCAGCAACATGCCGGTAAAGGTCATCGCCAGTACCAGCGGAATAGCCGCCGCCACCACCAGACCGGCACGCAATCCCAGCGTAACAAAGGAGACGGCTAACACGATGACAACCGCTTCGCCCAGTATCCGCACAAAGCCGCTGACCGCTTGTTTCACCACGGAAGACTGATCGGCCACGCGAGTCATGGTGATACCGTGCGGTAGCTGACCGGCCAGTGTCTGCATGCGCTGGTTAAGCTGTTTACCGAAATTGAGCATGTTGCCGCTGGCGGCCATGGAGATTGCCAGCCCGATAGCCGGCACGCCGTTAATCCGAAAGGTGGGTACCGGCGGTTCAGCAGATTGCAGGCTGATGGTCGCCAGATCGGTCAGTGGGATGAAACGCTCCCCGATATGCAGGGTAATCGCCTGCAGGCTTTCGACCGAGGTCAGCGTACCGCTCACCCGCAGCGCGATATTTTCGCGGTCGGTGCGCAGGCTGCCAGCGGGCACCACATCGTTCTGCGCTTTGATGGCGTCGCTGACCTGCTGTAAATCGAGCCCCATGCCGTTCAGCTTGCGTGGGGAAAAGGCAATAACCACCTGCTGCTCCTGCACGCCCAGCAGACTGGTTTTACCAATGTCGGGCAGACTGGCCAGGCTGCGGCGCAGGTTATCAACCCGATCGCGCAGCTCTCTGGCGGTAAAGCCATCCGCCGTGAAGCCGTAAATTGTGCCGAAGGTATCATCAAACTCGTCGTTAACCGCCGGACCCTGCACGCCCTGCGGCAGGGAAGACGTCACATCATGCATTTTTTTCCGCAGCTGATACCAGATACCGGCCACCTCAGAAGGTGGCGTGTCATCGCGCAGGTTGACATAAATGACCGTCTCTCCGGCGCGGGTCTCGCTCTCAACCGCATCCAGCGACGGGATTTCCTGCACCTTCTGTTCCAGCACGTCCGTCAGCAGTTGTACGGTGGTGTTTACGTCAGCTCCGGGCCACCGGGCAGAGATCACGGCGGTCTTGATGGTGAACGCCGGGTCTTCATTACGTGACAGGCGTTCATAACTCAGCACACCCGCCGCCATTACCAGCAGCATGAAAAAGATGACCAGCTGCTGATGCGCCAGCGCCCAGCCGGAAAGGTTAAAGCCAGTCATTTTTTTCATGAGCCCTCCTGCGCCAGTGTCACTTTTTCACCGGGCTGCAGGGTGCCGACACCGGCGGTAACCACGCGCTCGCCTGGCCGGATCCCGGCAGAGACAAAGATTTGCTGTGCGCTGAAGCGGGCCAGCACCACCGGACGAAGCTGTAAGCGTGATGCCGCATCAACCACCAGCAGCGCGGGCTTGTCTGCAAACCGGGTCAGGGCGCTGGCGGGCAGGGCGATAACCGGCGGTTGCGGATCGGGAAGCGTGACGGTGACGGTGGCACCCAGTGCCATCGCCTCGGGTGGCTGATGCATTGAGATGCGCAGCCGCCAGGTACGGGTCTGTGAATCGGCCTGTGGGCTGATGTCACGTATCGTGCCACTGGCCTGGATGTCCGGGTCGGCGAGCAGCGTCACCTTCAGCGGAGTCTGGTCGTCAGCTCGCAGCAAAGCAGGCGTTGTCAGATCAAACACCGCATCGCGTGCATCACCGGCTGCCAGCGTCATCACAGTCTGTCCGGCGCTGACCACCTGGCCGGGCTGAACCGGGAGGGCGGTAATCCGGCCTGCGGCGGGCGCAGTGAGCCGGGTCCAGCTGAGATTATCCTGGGCATTTTTCAGTGCTGCTTCGCTGCTGAGACGGCGGGACTGCGCGCTCTGCCAGTCTCCCTCGGCACTGTCCAGCTGGCTGCGGGCGATGGCTCCGCCGGGCATCAGCAGCCGCATCCGATGGAGGTTAAGCGCAGCGACGCGTTCGGCGGCGCGGGCGCTGTCGAGATCGGCTTGCGCGCTGCTCAGCTGATTACGTGACTGATCGTTTTCCAGCGCGGCCAGGGGTTGCCCGGCGGTGACGCGATCGCCCAGCTCAACCGCGCGGCTCACCACCCGACCATCCAGCCTGAAGGCCAGTGCAACCTCTTCATGGGCGCGAATTTCACCGGTCAGCACGCGTGACGCGTTGCTGCTGAGCGGCGGGGCAATCACCGTTTTGACCGGGCGGAGTGGGGCGGCTGGCGGGGCAGCATTGTTGTCGCGGCAGCCGGTCATGATGAATACGCCGAGCAGCACGAACACGATCGGCGCGAAAATATGTACACTGAAGAGATGACGCCACACCTGGCGGGCAGCATCCGATAAGAAGTCTGTCATAACCGGGTTCCTTTAATGAGTTGTGCTCATTGAACCCGGCCTGTGTCCAGAAACGTTCCATGAACCATCAAGAAATGGTCAAGTCAGTAAATTTATCCCGCCGGTAACGTTATCCCAATCAGCAGACCACCCTCGGCAGGCAGGGTGGCGTGCAGCGATCCGCCGTGCGCCTCGATAATCACTTTGGCGATCGACAGCCCCAGCCCGCTGCCGCCGGAGTGGCGGGCGCGTGAGGAGTCAGCCCGGGTAAAGCGGTCAAACAGTTGCGGCAGGAAGTCTTGCTCTACGCCCTGACCGTAATCACGGAAAGTCAGCGTGGTCGCCTTATCGTTCTGGTTGGCGGTGATCAACAATGCGCCACCATCGGCGGCGTAGCGCAGCGCATTTTCACAGATGATGGTTATGACCTGACCCAGGCGAAAGGTATCGGCGCAGAGCAGCAGATCGCCGGGTGCCATTACGCTGATGACGACCCCCGACTCTTCTGCCTGTGGCAGCAGCCAGCCTGAACGCTCGCGCAGTAACTCAGAGAGATTAAATCGCTCGCGGTTGAGGGTAAGCTGCCCGGCGTCTGCCAGTGACAGCAGATGCAGTTCATCGGTCAGGCGGCTGAGCTGCGTCAGTTGCTTCATGATCATCGCCAGCTGCTGCGGCTCGGCAGGGAAGACGCCGTCCAGAATGCCCTGCAGGCGGCCCATCGCTGCTGTCAATGGTGAGCGGAGTTCGTGTGCCATCGCCACATGCGAGGTGCGCAACTCACGATCGTAGCGCGCCAGCTGTTGTGTCATCTGGTTAAAATCGTCGGTAAAGCGCACCAGCTCCTGTGGGGCTTCTTTCACTACCGCCGCCGTCCGGCCAAATTCCCCTTTCGACACCGCACGCGCCGCCGTCGCCAGTTGGCTGAACTGCGCCGACAGCGGACGGGCGAAACGCAGCGCCATCATCACCATAAACGGGATGGTGACCACTACCAGGACCAGCACGGTCAGCCAGTCAGAGGATGCCAGCGAAGGATCGGAAAATTTGATCCCCCACCACTGATCGACAATCTGATGAAAGCGTGCCGGATCGCTGGCGGGATGATGGCGCAGCTGCGTGAACTCATCGAGCAGCGTGGGCGGCATCCGGTGGTAGACCCAGAACGCCTGCACCGCAAAGCGCAACCACATACAGGCGGCGATGAGGATCACGCTGCCGATAGCCAGAAACAGCACCCGGATGCAGATCCAGCGCCACAGTGAGGTATGCGTATTGTTCTTCATGGCTGTCTGAACCGGTAACCGACGCTGCGTACTGCCGGTAAGACGTCAGAGATGCCTGCAGCCTCCAGTTTACGGCGCAGGTTATAGACGTGGGTATCGACTACACGCTCCAGAGCATCGCTTTCCGGCAGACAGTGCTCCAGCAGAAACAGGCGGGTAAAAGGCCGCGTCGGGGCACGCATCAGCGTGACCAGCAGAGAAAATTCGGTAGGCGTCAGATCCAGGCGGCGCGGTGCATCACTGTCACTATCAACCACGGCGGTAAGTGCCAGGGGATCAACCACCAGACCCGCCCAGCGCAGCGATTCTGCGGCGGGCGCGTGACTCTGGCTGCGGCGCAGCACGGCCTGAACGCGCGCCACGACTTCGCCCGGATGGTAGGGTTTGACCACGTAGTCATCAGCACCATAACGTAGCGCGCCGATGCGGTCCGGCGCGTCACCCATCGCCGTCACCATGATTACCGGGGTATCGTCACGCCGACGCAGCGCGGCCAGCACTTCGGTGCCATTCATGCCAGGCAACATGATATCCAGCAGGATCAGATCGGGTTGCCAGCGTCCTGCGGTTTCCAGCCCGCCGGGTCCGTCACCGGCAATCATGACCTCATAGTTTTCACGTTTCAGGTAGGCCTCAAGTACACCCGCCGCATCTGCGTCATCTTCAATAATCAGTACACGTTTTGACTGCATTTTCGGATCACCTTGACTGTTTCTTCATAAATCCCTGGTCGTTCATTGACACTCGCCTCGCATACTCCGGACAGTGACGCGGCACTGAATCCCTCAGCTCCGCACCTGATGTGATAATGAGGAAACGTGATGATAACCGGAAAAATAACGCTTCACATGGTCTGTTTTTCGCTGGGGTTGAGTGCCGCTACTGCTATGGCTGATGAGAGTGCCACGCCACCGCCCAGCCTGACGCTGGGCATTGCGGGCATTAATGCCCCACGCTACAGCGGCGCAGATAAGCAGCACTGGCAGCTGATGCCGGTTATTCAGGCGCGCGACGGAGCATTCTTTTTCGACTCGCAAAAAGGCATTGGTTATGACCTGCAGGCGGATAACGGGCTGTATCTGGAACATACGCTGGGCTATGGGCTGGGCCGCTCTGACCGTAACTCATCGTGGCGCGACGGTGATGACCGGCTCAGAGGCATGGGGAATATCGACGCAACGGTTAACACCGCGCTGGCGGTGGGCTGGTCGGTTACCCCGTGGTTTGTGGTTGAGGGGAAAGCGACGCTGCCATTAAGTGACAGTCAGGGCGTGCAGTACCGGACGTCTGTAACCCTGATCCCCTGGCAGACCCAGGACGATACGGTGGTACTGCAGGTGGCAGGTCTGTCTGGCGATGCGCGTTATATGAACACCTGGTATGGCGTGAGCAGCGAGCAGAGTGCTCGTAGCGGGTTTAAACGCTATAACGCCGCGGGTGGATTTTATGGCACAGACACCAGCCTGACATGGAGTCACCAGTTCACGCCCGCCTGGGCTGCCAGCGTGATCGGCGATTACACCTGGCTGGATAAACATGCTTCAGATAGCCCCATCGTCGCCCGGCACAATGGTGCCTCGGCCACGCTGGCATTGAGCTACACCTTCTGAATGGCACCATGAAGAAAAGTGAGATGCGTAGCCATCGACGGTTGCTGGCTGCGCTGATTCTGTTCTATCTGCTGGTTTATGCCCTTCTCATCGTGGCGCTGAGTCTGTTTGATGCGCCGATACGGGGATAAGGACATGAATAATATTCACTGCAGCGCTTACAGTTATTAAGTCATTCTGTTACCGAATAAATCAATGCTGATATAGCGGCTGGCAGGAAATAGAAATACCTTGCTAGTGAATGTAATGCTGCTAATTAACAGGCGTGGTTTATAAATTTAAACTGAGCCGTTTTATCATTGGTAAATCATGCTGAAAAAAACAGGTGATTCAGGCAATGATCGTTTTTTTATAATTCATTATCTCTTATTTATTCCGGTTTTAATCTTGTTGGTGGATGTGGGGAATCATGGTTTTTTTCAGTTCATCAGTGCTCATCCTGCTGATTTGTAACGATATTTATTTTTTATATTAAGGGGTGGCTTATTTTTAATGCATTGGTTTTACTTTTAAGAATTTCAGTTAATTCATCATGGGCGTAGGCCATTTTAATTCACAGATAACACAACGATAATATTGCCGTCCGGCCTGGATAAACCACTTTTCCTTGAGCTGTCAGTATGTGAACCTTATAGAAAGTAAACCGATGAGAAAGAAAAAAAGCCCTGTTCCCCATGACGCGACATTCCGACAGTTTCTGGCAAATCCGGATGTTGCCAGAGATTTTATGCAGCTGCATCTTCCTGAAGAACTGCGTAAAATCTGCGATCTCGGCACACTTAAGCTTGAATCCGGCTCCTTTGTCGAAGACGATTTGCGGCAATATTTTAGTGATGTTCTGTACAGTCTTAAAACCTCAGCCGGGGACGGCTACATACACGTTCTGATTGAACATCAATCTACACCGGACAGGCATATGGCGTTTCGTCTGATGCGTTATGCGATTGCCGCTATGCAACAGCATCTTGCAGCGGGTCATAAAAAGCTGCCTCTGGTGATACCTGTATTGTTCTACACCGGTAAGCGCTCGCCCTATCCTTATTCGACCCGCTGGTTCGACGAATTTGATGATCCGGCTGTGGCAGAACAACTCTATGGAAGTGCTTTTCCGCTGGTGGACGTCACGGTTATTCCTGATGACGAAATCATGAAGCACCGTAGCATGGCCGCACTGACACTGATGCAGAAGCATATTCATCAACGTGATATGGCTTCGATCATTGACCGTCTGAGTACCTTACTGATGGCCGATTATCTTTCTTCACCCCAGGTATTGGCGCTGATACACTATTTAATGCAGGCAGGTGAATCAGCTGATCACGAAGCTTTCGTTCGCGAACTGGCACAGCGGGTGCCGCAACACGGAGATGCACTGATGACTATTGCACAGCAGCTTGAGCAAAAAGGTATCGCAAAAGGTATAGAAAAAGGCCGCGCTGAAGGTATTGAGCTGGGCGAACAGCGTGGAATGGAGAAAGGCCGCAGTGAAGGTAAGCGCGAAGCCACTCTGGAAATCGCTCGCGTTATGTTACAGCGCGGCCTTGAACGTAAAACCATCATGGAAATGACAGGTCTTTCCTCAGACGATCTGGCTAACATCCAGCATTAAGCCTCTGCGGATAAGACCTGATGGCAATTTTTCACTTCAGGGAAAGTAAAGCTCTCAGGTCTTATTGCCCGCAGGCTGGCGCTGCAGGTAATTCCAGGTTGCGCCCAGCATGCCGGAGTCGTTACCGTAGGTTGCGGCATCTATGCGGATATCAGGATCATATTTTGCCAGCTGCTCTCCCAATTCCTTGAGGAAGGGTTCGCGCTCAGTAATTCCCCCGCCAATAAATACCCTCTGCGGGTCGAACACGCTGAACAGGTTATATAAGCAGGCCGCAAGATCCGCATAAAATTTATTTACCACCTGCTGCGCGGCGTCTTCATTACGATCGTATGCGTCAAAGACATCTTTACCACTGACATCGTCGGCAGGCTTATCAATAAGCTGGCTGTAATTCTCCCGCAGTGCTGTCATGGTACAGCTCTGGCTCATGGTGTGGCGTTCTATATTGCCGCTGGTGGGACGCGACGTCAGCAGGCAACCAAACTCGCCAGCCCGGTTGCGTCCACCCCGAATCAGTGCGCCATTGCAAAAGGCCGCTCCGCCTAACCCGGTGCCTATCGTCAGCATCAGGAAATCGTTGAGCTTTTTCGCTTTTCCCAGCCACTTTTCAGCCAGCAGTGCACAGTGTGCATCGTTTTCGACGGTAGCAGGCAGGGACGTTTTTTCTGTCAGCCACTGGCTCAGATGAAACTGGTCAAAGTCACGTATGGTGCCGCCCATGGCAATATAACCAGCGTCAGCATCAATATAACCGGGTGTGCTGACGGCAATACCAGCACAACCGGGATTTTTCTCCAGCCAGGCCAGGATTTCATCAAGTATTTTATCGCGTGCGTTATGGGAAATATCAGCACTATCGCTGGTCAGAATATTTCCCTGATCGTCAATCACACCCATTTTTAAAGAGGTACCACCAATATCGAAAGCTGCAATTTTCATCAACGTTCTCTGAAGTTGTTTTCATTCAATTAATTGTAGTGCTGAAAGAAAAGGGCAGACGGCCAGGCGACGGCAATTTTGTCAGGAAAGGTACAGATTTATAAAGCTGATGCTGAAGGGCTGAAGACTGGTGGCAGACAGGAAATAACAGAATGCGCTGTATAGGCTGGATGGTGATGTGATCAGCGACGCTGCCAGTATATCCGGCAGCGTCGATTGAGTCGTCAATATGCCGTCATTACCACTTACGTAGCAGAATACTGGCATTGACGCCGCCAAAACCAAATCCGTTCGACATGGCATAGTTCAGCGCGGCAGGTCGGGCTTTAAGCGCCACCAGGTCAAGACTGCCTGCTGCTTCATCGGGATGATAAAGGTTCAGTGTTGGCGGAATAAGCTGATGGCACAGGGCCAGCAGTGTGAATATCGCCTCAACGCCACCCGCCGCACCCAGCAGATGGCCGGTGGCGGATTTGGTTGATGAGATCGCGACCGGCGAATCATCGCCAAAAACGGCGCGAATAGCGGACAGCTCACCGTGATCGCCGACCTGAGTCGAGGTTGCATGAGCATTGATATGCTGAACGTCATCCGGGCTGATACCCGCCTGTCGCAGAGCTAACCTCATTGCCCGCGCAGCGCCACTGCCATCCTCCGGACCCGCCGTAAGGTGGTAAGCATCGGCGCTGGTGCCGTAGCCGACAATCTCCGCCAGCGGCGTCGCTCCGCGTGCCTCTGCATGGGCCAGCGACTCAATGACCAGCAGGCCAGCGCCTTCGGCCATGACAAAGCCGCTTCTGTCCCGATCAAACGGACGTGAGGCGTGGTGCGGCTCATCTTCATATCCTGCGCATAGTGCGCGCGCGGCTGCGAAACAGCCCAGCGTCACGCGATCCAGCGCCGCTTCGGTGCCGCCACAAATCGCAATGTCCGCTTCACCACTTCTGATTAATCTTGCGGCGTCACCAATAGCCTGTACGCCTGCTGCACAGGCAGTAACAGGCGCGCCGAGCGGGCCGGTGAAACCGTGTTTAATTGAGATATGACCGGCTGCCATGTTCGCCAGAAACGAGGGAGCAGTAAAAGGTGAGAGCCTGCGCGGACCACGCGCGTCGGTCGTACGCACTGCGTCGGCAATCGCACCAAAGCCGCCAACGCCAGAAGCAATGATCGTAGCCGTGCGTTCACGCGCAGACGCATCTTCAGGATGCCAGCCTGCCTGCTTCAGCGCTTCTTCCGCTGCCAGCAGCGCAAACTCAATAAACCGCGACATCTTTTTTCGCTCTTTTGGCGCAATGAACGACTCCGGGTCATATCCGGCCAGCGGATCGTCTTCGATGCCAGGCACGCTGCCCCCCACTGAAATACCGGTTCCTGCGGTGAGCGCATCGGGCAGAACGCGAATACCCGATTCACCCGCCGTTAATCGCTGCCAGACGGTTTCAACGCCACAACCCAGCGGCGAGACGATACCCGCGCCGGTGATGACGATGCGTTGAGATGAGGTTGAATGACTCATGCGGTTGCTCCCGTAGTCAGTCCGGACAGCGAATAAAATACTGCCGCAGAAAGTTGATGCGCGCCTGAAGCGCGATTAGCGAGACCCTTAGCAGAAGGGTGCGATATGCGAATGCTGGTATGAAAGTGAACAGACAGAGATAAGCTTAGCAGCATCAGGATCCTGAGCGATAATCAGACAGGCCGTTATCTTTGCCTTTGTGACTAATTAAGTCAATAGTCACTTCTTTCAGGGGGCAAGACTGCGTAATACCAGTGCGGCCAGTTGCGTGGAAGCGGCCTCAGCCTCATCGAGGCTGTACTGCAGTAGCACAGGGCTGACATAGGGTCTGATTACCCGATAGATAGCTTCTGCCGCGTCGTCAGCCGGAGTTTTACGCTCAAACTCACCCATTTCACGACCCCTGCGAAGGATCTGCTGAATCAGATTCAGAATCCGCTTTTCGTAAGCCATGGCAGAGGGCCAGCGGTCGCGCGATGCGACAGCGGCAATGTCATAGAGTTTACGTTCGTGAAAAAATAGCTCAGTACTGGTGGCGGAAAGCGTCTGAAACAGCCGCCGCAGTTGTTCTGATGCACCTGGAGCATCGGCGATCGCGGTTTCAGCACGCTCCATGATCATCGCCAGTCGGTTTGAACAAATGACTTCGCCAATCGCCTGTTTCGATTCAAAAAACTTGTAGATATAGGCTTTGGAAAAACCAATAGCCCGGGCAAGATCGGAGACGGTGGTTTTTTCGTAGCCGTAATGCGCAAAGTGCTGCATGGCAGCCTCGACAATCTGGTCACGCACATTGTGATCGGCAGGACCGCGCGTTCCACTGTCCGTTACGGATTGGGTCATTGTGATAGCCTGACAAATTGAAGGTGGGTGATAAATTCAGTGACCACTGTTATGGGTGGTCACATTTTAAGTCCTGCTGCGGCGAAAAGCTATGAATTGCCGCGTAAGAATTATTCTTGCAGGCCGCCAGGCCAGTTACTGCGTTTTAAGATTAATTTACTGACGCAGCGTGTCGATGGCGATGTTCCATTGATTGAGCTTGTTGTAAAGCGCCGTACGTGAAATACCCAGTAGTTTAGCGGACTGACGCATATTTCCGCCCTGATCGCGCAGTGTCTGCAGGATGCAGGCTCGCTCATTATCCTGCAGCAGACTGCTGGCAGACGTAGAGTTTTCAGCATCACTGCGGGTCACCATCGCGGGCGGCAAATCGGCGAGGTCGATAATATGGCTCTGGCAAAGATTGACGATTCGCTCCACCAGATTTTCCAGCTCACGCACGTTGCCAGGCCAGTGCCAGTCCTCAAGAGCGTTCATTGCTTCAGGACTGACCTGCGGAGGCAGTTTATTCAGCCGCTGACACAGCGTGCGGATAAAGGTATTCACCAGATCGGGAATATCGCTTTGCCGTTCACGCAAGGCGGGGATGGTCAGCGAAATGACATTCAGGCGATAGAACAGGTCACGCCGGAAGGCACCTTGTTCGACTGCGCTTTGCAGATCGCAGTGGGTCGCCGCGATAATACGGACATCCACTTTTACCGGATACGCTGCCCCGATGCGCAGTACTTCACTCTCCTGCAGCACGCGTAGCAGGCTGGTCTGTGCCTCCAGCGGCATCTCGCCAATCTCGTCCAGAAACAGTGTGCCCCCGTCGGCCAGTTCAAACTTGCCTGCCGACCCACCGCGCCGTGAACCGGTAAAGGCACCATCGACGTAGCCGAACAGCTCGCTCTGTACCAGATCACGCGGCAGCGCGCCGCAGTTGACGGCGACAAAGGACTCATTTGCCCGGCTACTGGCGTTGTGGATCGCCTGAGCAAACAGTTCTTTGCCGGTTCCGCTTTCACCGGTCAGCAGAACGGTACTGTCACTGCGACTGCTGGCGCGGGCATCCTGAAGCGCCTGCTGAAGCGTGGGGGCCTGACCGCGTATCATATCAAAGGTATAACTGGCGCTGACGCCGAGAACCCGTCGCGTAATGGCGCGAATGCGCTGGTTTTCCCGAAGCGAGAGGATACGCCCGCCGTCCGGGGCCGGCATCAGCGAGACCAGACAGGAGACGCTGTGCCTGCCATCAGGGCGGAAAACCATCTCACGGTCATTGCAGCAGGGCAGGGTAAGCAGCGAACCAGACTGAGGTTGCAGCAGCTGGTCAATCGAAGCGTTACCGGCATCAAGACCGGCAAAGATCTGACGCGCATAGCGATTCAGCGTTTTGATGCGTCCCTCGCGGTCGCAGACCACCACGCCTTCATTCAGGTTTTCCAGTATCGACTGCTGCTCGGCCAGCAGGCGGCGCAGCGTCAGCTGCTGGCCGATCGCTTCTGCGGCGGCCTGTACCGTTCCCAGCGTATGGGCATTGAAGTTATCAGGAGTGGCGGTCAGCGTCAGCACGCCAGTCATCTGACCGCTGGCATCCCGGATGGGCGCTGCGGCACACTGCCGGTTACGTTTACGCAGTGCGATTTTCCAGTTTTCCCCACTCAGCACGTATACCAGCCGCTGCTCGCGCAGGCAGCGCGCGGTGCAGTTCGTGCCCAGAATTTCCTCACGCAGAACGCTGCCAACCGGCGTCAGGTCACTGCCGCAGAAGCTCAGCACAACGCCCTGAGCATCGGTCAGATTAATGTGTCCATCGGGATTATAGGCCAGCAGATTCTCCATCACGCTATGAGCCACGGCGATCAGCTCGCTGTGATGACTCAGGATAGCGGCCAGCTCTGACGGGGCGACCGGGGTGTAGCAGAAGTGCGTCGGATCGATGTGATGCTCGCGTGAGCGTGCCCAGGATTGCAGAATACTGCGGCGGATCCAGTGTGGCTTTTCACCCTGGATAAACGCCTGCCAGCCGCGCACCAGCTGTGTTTCCCACTGTGCCGCGTCACTGCTGTCCGGCAGGTTGAATATGGCGTCGCTCTCTTCTTTATTTGGCAATAAATCATGCAGCGATTGCATTCCACTCTCCCGACGTTGATGAAATGTCCATTTTAATGACATGTTAAGTTGACATGTACATTTTAGTTTCAGTTATGAAGAGGCTTCTGCGAGCGCGTTCACAGAAACACCTGCTTAAAAACTGGCATCCGCTTTGCAACGCTGTTGATAACGCTCACCGGTTAAAAATAACCTGAAAGTTAAGCGGTTATGCGTAAACAAAATCTGAAGTTACTGCTGTTTATCTGACTTACGGCATGACAGAACGGCACGACCTCCGGCTTTGATATCCCGATGTTGTCCGGCGTCACTGAGTCCTGAACGGAACATCCGGCACTGACGGGCCGGCAAAATGGATGGCGCGTTTTGCCGGAACACACTGAGCCAATGATGCGTTCAGAATCCGGTCGTTTTGCTGCTGAAGTGCAGGCGAACTCCGAACCCTACCCAGCTCTGACGGGCTGACAATAAATGACAGGAGCAGTTATGAGTCTTAAAACGGTACGAGTGGGATTGATTGGCGCTGGCCGCATGGGCAGTTTTCATGCAGAAAACCTGGCGCTACGGGTGCCCGGCGCCCGGCTGACAGCCGTTGCCGATCTGCAGCCTGGCGCAGCGCAGCAACTGGCGGATCGGCTGGGAGTGCAGAAAGCCTATACCGATATCCAGGCGTTGCTTAATGACAGTGAAATAGATGCGGTTGCTATTGCTACACCCGCCCGCACGCATGCTGAACTGGTGATCGCCGCCACGCAGGCGGGCAAACATATTTTCTGCGAAAAACCGATGGCGGTGACGCTGCAGGAAGCCGATCGGGCTATCGCTGCCGCTGTGGACGCGGGGGTCGTGTTGCAGGTCGGGTTCAATCGTCGGTTCAGTACGGGCTTCGCCGCAGCCATTGAAGCGATCAGGGCGGGCAACAATGGCACCACCCAGTTAAGCCGCTCTGTGACCCGCGATCCAGGCCTGCGCGATCCGGCCCCGATCCCGCAATGGACCATCTTTCTTGAAACCCTGATCCATGATTTTGACACTCTGCTGCACTTTAATCCGGGGGCGCGACCTGTCGAAGTCTATGCGCTGGCTGATGCGCTGGTACGGCCTGATTTTAAAGATAAAGGGTTACTTGATACCTCGGTGGTGACAATTCGCTTTGATAACGGAGCGATAGCCACGGCGGAAGCCAGCTTCCAGGCCGTTTACGGCTATGACGTTCGCGGCGAAGTGTTTGGCAGCAAAGGCATGCTGCAGACAGGCAATATCAATCAGGATAACTGCGTACGCTATCACGCCGACGGTATTGCAATCGCCACCTCCCGGCTGGATACAGATCTGCTGCGTGAGGCATATGTTGCTGAAATGACAGAGTTTGCGCGCTCAATTCTGCACGGTGATAAACCGCGTGCGACCGGCACCGATGCGCGCAACGCGCTGGAAATTGCGCTGGCCTGCATTGAATCAGTCAGACAACGTAAACCCATTCTGCTGGGAGCACGCTAATGGCCGGTTATCAGCTGTCAGTCTGTGCCGAGATGGTGTTTCTCGATCTGCCCATTATCGCGCGTGTGGAAAAGATCCATGCGCTGGGATTTGGGGTGGAGATCTGGAACTGGGCTAATAAAGATATCGACGCGCTGGTGGCAACAGGCGCACGTTTTACCTCCATGACAGGCTACCTCAGCGGGAACCTGACCGATGATGATGAGATTGCGCAGCTACTGCAAAGCGCAGAAACCTCACTGGCGGTTGCAGAACGTCTGAACTGCCCGCGCCTGAATCTGCATGGCACCGGACTGGATGCCAGCGGCCAGGCGGTTCGTCCGATTGAGTTGGTGACCGGCGAGATGTGGCTTAAAGCGGCCGACACCCTGCGCCGTGTGGCTGCACTGGGCGAACAAGCCGGTCGGGTTTTTACCCTCGAAAACCTCAATCTGGCGGTGGATCATCCGGGTACGCCATTTGCGCGAGCTGCCGATACGCTGGCTCTGGTCGAAGCGGTCAGCAGCCCGGCTCTGAAGATGAACCTTGACCTCTATCATGCGCAGATTGGAGAGGGAAATCTGATCGCGCTTATCCGCCGCTGTGGTGACGCCATCGGGGAGATTCAGGTAGCCGATGTGCCGGGCCGGATGCAGCCGGGCACCGGAGAAATTAACTATCGTGCCATCGCCCGTACGCTGAATCACATGGGCTACAGCGGCGTTATTGCGCTGGAGGGTTGGGCCGCAGGTGACAGCGAAACCGCGCTGGCGCAGTTCCGCAATCATTTTACGTTATAAGCGATTCCACCGGGTATTTGCCTGTTGCCCGGTGGTTTACTCAATAAAAATTACCCTACAGGAATACACGATGAAAACCAGAATGTTGTTAGCACTGCTGCTCAGCCTGCTGATTAGCGTTACTGCCTGGGCGAAAACACCAAAAATCGGGGTTGCACTGGCGAATTTCGACCTTAACTTCGTCTCAATTCTGCGAACTCAGATGGTGGGTGAGATAAAGGCGCTGAATATGGAGGGGCAGTTTGTCGATGCCAAAGGTGATGTTGCGCTTCAGGTTCAGCAGGTTGAGGATTTTATCAATCAGGGCGTGGATGCAATTATTCTTAATCCGGTCGATACCCAGGGCATACTGCCGATGGTGAAAGCGGCAGAAGCCGCAGGCATTCCGCTGGTGTTTGTTAACCGCAAGCCGGAAGTGAAACTGCCGGTCAATATGGCCTATGTCGGTTCGGACTCTGCTCTGGGAGGTGAGATGCAGATGGAGGCGCTGGCAAAACAGATGAACTACCGTGGCAATGTCGCTATTTTAATGGGTGCATTATCGAACGAAGAAGCGCGTGAACGGACACGCGCTGTTGAAGCTGTGATCGCTAAATATAAGCAGATGGCGGTGATTGAAAAACAGACCGCACGCTGGCAGCGCAATGAAGCGGTAGACGTGGTGTCGGGATGGCTGCTTAATCAGCGACCCATTGATGCGATTGCTGCAAATAATGATGAAATGGCCATCGGCGCGATCATGGCGCTGAGTCAGGCGAAAAACAGTCACATTCTGGTCGCCGGAATTGATGGTACGCCCGACGGTCAGCAGTTTGTTAAAAATGGAAAGATGACGCTGACAATTTTCCAGGATGCTAAGGGGCAGGCGACAGGAGCGGTTAAGATCGTTAAGGCGTTGCTGGATAAACAGAAAGTCGACCCGTTGAACTGGATCCCCTATAAGACTATCACGCAGGCTAATTACCCGGCGTTTGCCGCAGAGAATCAGCCCTGAAAGCCGGAATTAATCACGAGAACGATGCGGCAGGCTGCAGATCTTCATGCCTGTCGCATTTTAATGCCAGTTAAACGTCACCTCTATGCGTTGATTGATTCAGGACTCATTCGTGCTTCTTGAGATCAGCTGAATTATACTGTCGGAAATGAGCGCAAATTCAGTGATTTCTTAATGATTTACATTATCGATGACCAGATTACCTATAATTCAGATGATTGTACGCTGAGCCATATTCCTACTCAGGACACGCTGAGTCTGAGTATTTCATCGGGCCGGCTGTTTGAGCAGTTACTGAATTCCCAGGGAGAAATACTGGCGCGCGAAACCCTGCTGACCGAAGTCTGGGATAAATATGGGCTGCGTGGATCAAACAGTAATCTGAACCAGTATCTGAGTATTCTGCGCAGAGCGCTTGCGGCTTATGGTTGTGAAAATCTGATTATCACCATTCCGAAAATCGGCATCCGACTAAATACTGACATTAAAATTGAACATAAACACTCCCCGGCTGTGGTTGTGGGGAAGCTTCAGGCTGATGAAATGCCTGAGGAAAATGTTGATTCCAGCCAGGATAGCTACTCACTATCATCCGATCCAGTTATCGCAAACAAGCCTGTTAAAAAATCTTTTTTCAACTTAAGACAGGTCATAGTCGTCCTTATCATGCTGATGTTGCTGGGTGGTGCTTTCAGGTACATCACTTCAGGGGATCCCGCTGCAAAGAATTCTGCTATGAGTACCATCAAACTGGAAGGTGGTTGCGAGGCGGTCATTATTCAGGGGCTGGATGTTTTTGAGCAAAAGTCACTGGATAAGCAGATTCTGGAAATCCTTAAAGAGAATAATCAATCCTGTGTATCAGGACGACGCATCTATTTCGATAAAAACACGGCATTCACAACTAAAGATTATGGCAGGACCATTCTTTCCGCCTGTAACCTAAACAGCAGTGGCCATATCGTTTCCTGCGATAACTTCTATTATCTTGACTGGAGACCGCTTTGAAACGGAACGCTACCCTCACGCTGACGATAACCCTGGCTGTGATGCTGCTGCTGGTCTTCGCGGGAATTAATTACGTGAAGCCCCGGCCTGACGACCTGCCTTTCCGCTGCTCAGCATTCAGCCGCTACGATCTTAGCCGTCATGATGATCAAAAGATTGAGTTTGTTGTTTCTCAGGATTTACGTTTTATTGATTCTAAGCTCGGCTATCTGTTAATGAATGGGCAGGTTACTTTTGGTGATAAGGTGACCATCCTTAATCGACGTATTGCACTGAGTGCCGGTAATAAAATCGATAGCGACACTTATCGCTACAAATTAAGAACGACCATTACTTCAACTAACGACACTACATCGGATGCTGTGTTTAATCTTCTCCTGGCAGAGATCACACTCGATCCTGGTTATCTGCAACTGGATATCACGCAAATTGATAAAAAAACTTATCTGGTCGGCGGGCCGCTCTCCTATCTTTTCACCTGCCAGCGTTACTAAACGCAGTAACTGATTAGTGAAACGCAAACCGGAAGAGTTAACTCCCTTCCGGTTTTTTTATCTGTACACGACTGATTACCAGGTACGGAAACTCTTTAGCGTATCTGAGAACAACTGAAGATCTGCTGCGGTAATAGGACTCGCCTTCGACAGAGAGAAAATCAATATGTCTTCCATATTAAGCGTGAATAAAGCTTGTTTCTGATAAAGACGAAGATTATCTGGTCGCAGGAAATCATAACTGATCATGATTCCCGTAGTCAGGTTGTCCCCCAAAACTACTGGCTGATGGGCTTCCTGTTGCCAGTCTTTCATCTGCTTTTGCAGGATAGCGAGCTGGCTAAGGATATACTCTTCCGGGTTGTTATGGTCGCCTAACTTATCACGGGAAATAGTGATTGGTGGCAGAACAGATCGGGTATCAGCCAGCGTATTCAGTGTTCGTTCGCAGTAGCCTTCCGGCAAGGTAATTGTGCCTTCAGTGAAGCGGCAAATAGTCTTATCCATGGGTAATCTCCGTTTTATTATGGGTTGTTGTCTGGCCAAATAACTGCTCTGCCGTGACTTCGCTGAGCTTACCGTTATTTAACAGGACGATTTTATCGGCACTGCGGATAGTTTCCGGACGGTGTGCAATGATGATTCTGGTGATCATCATCTGCTTAATTGCGTTGTTGATCTGGGCTTCGTTATAGATATCCAGATGACTGGTGGCCTCATCCAGTACCAGGATTTTAGGTTCGCGATAGAGTGCGCGCGCCAGCAGGATACGTTGTAGCTGGCCACCTGATAAAAACGAGCCCATATCACCTACAAGGCTTTGATAATTCATCGGCATTTTCATGATATCGCCATGAATCTGAGCCAGACGGGCCACGCGGGTAATTTTTGCGTGATCGGGTTCGTTATCAAAGAAGCTGATGTTCTCGCTGATTGAGCCTGAAAAGAGAATGTCATCCTGCATTACGCAGCCGATGCGATTACGGTGATGTTCAAGTCCGGTCTGAGTGATGTCCATGCCACCCACGGTGATGGTGCCTTCTTCCGGGTGTAGCAGGCCAAGAATAAGTTTGGCCATCGTAGTTTTACCCTGGCCGGATGGCCCCACGATGGCAAGGCTTTCACCCGCTTTAATCTCCAGATTTGCACCATCGACAACCCAGGGTTCAGTCGGCGCATAACGAAAACGGAGATTGATAAGCTTGATATCCTGCGGTACGTCTGTCTCCTTGTCGGTTTCCTTACTAACCAGACCTGGATTGCCCTCAGAACTGACTTCTGTTTCAGACAGAACAATATCGGCAAGGCGTTCACCATGCATTCTCAGCATACGGAAATCGATGATGGCATTGATCAAACCTGAACCGCGACTCATGAATTGATCTGAAAAGCTGATAAAGGCGGTCAGCATACCGGCAGAGAAGTTGCCATCCAAAACTTGCAGGGCAGCAAGCCAGACCAGAACCACACGGCCCACTGAGGTTAGCAGTCCCTGAGCCGAACCGAACAGGATGTTGAGCTTCTGAATCACGATGCCTTTATTGGTGGTATCCACCAGAAAGTTCATGTAAGCCGAGAGTCGGGGTACCTGTTTATTATTGGTTTTAACCGCCTGGATCCCACGCAGCGTTTCAAGCAGAGACGACTGGGTACGGGCCGAGCTGATGATTTGTTCTTCATTGGCGCGGCGAACCGGATCGTAGGCCATAAAACGCAGCAGTGCATAGGCGAGAAAAAGTCCAATGACCAGCCACGCCAGTTGCGCGTTATAGATGAAAAGCATCACTACCGTAACGATTGACATGACACCGTCCAGTACGGTGCTGATGAAACGGGAAGTCAGTGTACTCTGAATCGTATTAAGCGAACCGTAACGAGAAAGAATGTCTCCGACGTGGCGTGATTCGAACCATTCCAGCGGCAGCTTTAACATATGGTGACAGACGTTTATGGTCCACTGCACACTAAGCTGGCTTGAGAACCAGCTCATTACCCATGAGCGCAACGCTGTAACGATAGTCTGAAACAGCGCGATCATGATAAAGCCCACACCGAGCAGCGACAGTAAAGAATAGTCAGCAGAAACCAGCACCATATCCATCACCCATTGCATAAAGAAGGGGCCGAGGACGCCGAATAGCTCCAGTGCGATTGAGAGGATGAGCACCTGAGCAAAGGCAGACTTTACCCCGGTCACGCTGCCCACCAGCTTCATCATTGAGATGCTTTCTTTCTCTTCTTTTACTTCAAAGGTGGAAGAGGGAACCAGCTCCAGCGCGACACCGGTAAAGGCGGTCGATGCTTCTTTAAAGGTCAGTTCGCGGATCCCACGCGCGGGATCGTGAATGGTGATTTTATTGCCGCGTACTTTCTTCAATACCACAAAGTGGTTCAGTTCCCAGTGAAGAATGCAGGGCATGCGCAGTTTAGACAGCTCTTCCATTTCCACTCGCAGTGCGCGGGAAGTCATATTGAGCTGTTGTGCCATAGCGATGACATCAGCCAGTGTGGCGCCTTTGAGCGATGTAGCGAACTGACGACGTAACGTGATCATGTCGATCTGATGGCCGTGATAATTAGCTATCATGCCAAGACAAGCCAGACCACACTCCGCTGCCTGTGACTGACGAATCATCGGTAAGCGGTTAAACCATTTGAAATTGAGTTTCTCTAATAACAACACAGAACAGACCTTATAAATCAGAGAGAAATTTTGTGTCCCAGCGCGAAAATCGGCTCCAGTACCCATTCATAGAGACGACGTTTGTCAACAATAAAGTCGGCATCCAGCGCCATACCAGGCTTCAGTTTTTCATTCTGCGAATAAGCAGAAATAGTTTGTTTATCCAGAGAGACCAGAACCCGGTACTGCTGTTCCTGAACATTGTTTTTACCGGTTAAGGTGGTGACTTCCTGAGGCGAGAGGGCGGTTCGAGAGACCTCGATCACCTTGCCATATTGTTGGCCAAACTTCTGATAAGGAAAGGCTTTATAGCGCAGCACGACACGCTGACCTGGCTGGATAAAGCCAATGGATTGCGTATTGACCATGATGCGGGCAACAAGGTTGGTATTGTTAGGCAGAATCGCGATGGCCGACTGACCGGCGTTCAGCATCTGACCATTTTTGACCATGATCATGCCGACATAACCACTCTTCGGCGCACGAAGCTCAATGGATCGGCGCGCTTCATTCTCTGCCATTGACTGACGGTTATCTGCCAGTTGCCGTTCGATGTCGTTGCGTTTTTTCTCATCATCCAGCGGCTTTTCATGCAGTTGCTGCTCCGCCTGAACAATTTTTTGCGACGTGTCCAGCAGCTGACGCTGGTACTCCTGGTAACGTGCCTGGCTGTCGAGCAGATTGGATTCCTGTTCTTCCAGCTGACGGTTTGAGGCGTACCCCTCCAGATGCATAGCGTTGAGTTTATCCAGTTGCAATTTCGCTAACGCCACCTGTTTGCGGCGGTGTGACAGCTGAAGTCTCAGCTGTTCCTGCTGGAGTTTCAGACTGGCGATGGTGTCGGATAACCCTTTCATTTCGACGTCATGCAATTTGGCAAGCGTCTGAAGATCCTGCTGAAGTCGTTCCCGCTGAGCCACCAGATTTTCGGCGATAACCTGACGTGTCTGTCCCATCTGTGTTGAGACTTCGGATGACAACACCATAAGAACATCATCTTTTTTGACCAGTTGTCCCTCTTTAACCGGAATATCCACCACGGTTGCGCTTACAGGAGGAGGAACGACTAACATGCCATTCTCAGGCAGCAGTTCTCCGGTAGAAGATTCATATTTCGTATAGCTGCCGAAAATGAAAAACAGGGTTGTAACGGCAGTAATAAAAATCACCACAGAAATAACAAGCCAGCGATAGGGCGGACAATAAAGTGCTACGATGCCCAGGTTACCCCGATTAGCGGCATCAAGCGCCTCCTGACGAAAGAGTGATTGTTCCATTTATAGATTCATCATGATTAAGGGATTAACGGCACTGAAAAAAATTCAGCATGTCGAGCGATAACGATCCAGTGCTTTGCGCCAGATTGATTAGGGCATTGAGATAACTTAGGCGTGCTTCAGCCTGATCTTTGAGTGCGGTGTAATATTTTTGCTGAGCATCCAGTTCATCATTAACGGTGCGAAAGCCCATTTCACGGCCATACTGGACCGACACCACTTTTTCACGTGCTGAGTCGACGGCATTCTTTTGAGCACTGATTAAGGCTTTGCCATTGGTCAGGCTAAGCCAGGCAGAACGGGTATCGGTTGCCGCCTTGCGTTGTGCTTCCATCGTGGAATACTTTGCTGCCTGACGACGATAAGCTGCTTCAAAGGATTGTGAAACCTGACTGCCGCCGGCAAACAATGGAACAGAAACGTTTACGCCATATTGGAGGTTATTACTCTTTGAGTTCGTCCCGAAGATTGCGTCATACAGGATATTGTCGTCGTCGTCATTACGACTCCAGTTCTTGCCGTATCTCGCATAGAGCGAGACCACTGGCATGTGTGCGCCGTCAGCCGCAAGAACATCTGCGTCTGCCTGATCATTCTGAAAAAGCGCAATTTTAATATCAGTATTACGCTGCTGGCTGGCATTAATTGCATCGGTCAGAGAAGAATAAGGCGATGCTTTCAGGCACTGAAAATTCACTGGTTCTACAGTGTCCGGGCTGATACCTGATAAACGGCGAAATGCCTCGCCTGCCAGCAATAGCTGATTGCCAGCTTCTATTTCCTTAGCCTGTGCCAGAGCGTAGTTAGCTTTTGCCTCGTCCAGTTCAGTGCGGGTATTCTGCCCATTGATTAACCCGGTCTGAAGTTTTTGCTCTTGTTGCCTAAAGTTATGGCTGGCGGCTTTGGCGGCCTGTAAAACTTCCTGCTGATAAAGCACTGTAAAATAAGCATTGCTAATAGCGCTAAGTAATTTCTCTTCAGCCTGTTTTGCCTGTGCTTCAGCAGTGTTGGCAATAGCAACACCTTTACGCCATCCGGCATATTTACTCATATCAAATAGCGGTTGTCTGACGCTGAGATCGTAACTGTGGTTGGTTACCCCACTCTGATATTTCTTATCAGGCTGTTCCTGACGATCCCAGTTTCCTTCCAGAGTTAATGTTGGCAACATTCCGGCCATGCCTTGCCAGTATTTTTGTTTATCTGCTGAACTGGTCATCTGACTGGATTGTAATGCTGAGTCATAGCTCAATGCAGCCTGAGCAGCTTGCTGCAGGTTGGTTGCAGATGTGAAAAATGGAGTACAGGTTAGTGCCAGTAATGCAATGTTCTGATTATGAAATTTCATGATTTTCGCTGTATATAAAAATTTTGTGCCAGGTGATTAAATGAGTTCCTGTGCAAAAACATACTTAATCAAATCTGTGTTTGATTGCAGCTGTAGCTTACGCATGGCGTTGTATTTCTGTGTTGCAACGGTGCTTATGCTACGTTTACGTGCTTTTGCTATCTCCATCAGGCTATATCCAATGGCGAATAATCGAATGACCTCTACTTCTGACGGCGACAAAAGTGTTTGTGCCGGATCTGCGGGTGCAGAGAGCATTAAATTCTTCATCTGTTCTGAGTAGTATATTCCTGTATTGGATGAGCAAACCCAATTGAATGCTTTGACCAAATCACGAATGTCGTCTCGCTTGTGTACGATGGCATTAACCGGGATTTGCAATATACTTTTCAAAATAGCCTGACTGTTTTGTGCAGTAAAAATAATAGTTTTTAAGTCCGGGTTTTTCTTATGTATCTGTTCTATTTTTTTCACGCCATTAACATCGTTACGCTCAAAATTAAAGCAGAAGTCCGTTATTAATATATCTGGCATATCCTCTCTGATAACAGACAGCAAATGATCAGCTTCAACCGGATAAGAAATAATATCAAGTTCTGAAAACTCCTTTACCAGTATGTTTTGGATGGAGTAAAAAATAAATGGACTTTCATCTGATACACCAAGCCTGAGCTTACTTTTTTCCTTAGGTTTATTCACAGATAATCCTTTTCTGTAGATAAATGTGAAGAAGGGCTCCGCAGAGCCCTGCTGATTACTGGTAACTAAGCGTATACGTTGCTACTGCATTGGCCGAGCCGGGATTTATTTTCGTCGCCGTCTGATAATAACGTGCATAGAGTGGCACTGTGATTAAGGCAGATGAGAGCGGGTAAGTCGCAATGTTAAACGGTGTAGCGAGTGCTATCGGCTGCTGATTTTCATTGAGGATTTGTACACCGACACCACTCGCTGTTGAGGCCGAGTTAAGTGCCACCACACCCAAATCCGATAATCCGCTAGACGCATCACCATCCAACTGCATCATCACATCAAACGAACCCGAAAGAAGTGCCTCACAGTTAAGCTGAATATTAAACGCGGTTGTAGCGCTAGTCTGGCCGATTCCTGATCCTAAACCGCTAGTAGGGTTCGTGGTGTAACTACCTAATGGCACAGGCAGATTGGTATCACCGGCGACTGAGCATGTCTGATCTTTAACTGTGATACCTGTTTTAATATTAGTGAAGTTGAATGATACATCTTTACCTGATACTAACGAACCAACATCAAAAGCGTTTACATAGCTCTTTAGAGAAGTCGATGCTGACATAGAGTTGGAGGTCTTTACAATCTGATAGGGTACGTTGAGAGAGACATCTGTATAGGTGCCCACGGTTCCGCCGCTGGTTAAGGCATAAGTACTAATCATGATACCGGTTGCAATACTTGCGGCATCGGTACTCATCTCTCCGCCATAGCCAGTATATAACGTCAATCCATAACCCAGGGCACTCGCGTCAATCGCCTTGCGCTTAAAATAGACCTCACCGCTTAATCCATCTAAGTACTGCTGCAAATTATCCAGAGCACATTTGAAGTTAGCAGTTGCCGTGCCGCTATAAACGATCGTACCCACTGGCACAGCTGCTGAAATATTAATGCCCAATGAGCTCACATCAACTAACGATGTACTTGATGTTATTTTACACGTCAGTGTCACATCCGTTGAGGTACCCGCTGCATTAACATTGAAAGTAGCTATCAGCATCAGACTTAATATTAATGAAACTGAGCCAATGAGGCGCATTACTTTCTTTCCTGAAATTAAAAACATGATGTTACCCCATTAACCCTGTGTATCTTTATTGTCGGTATTAGATGCGTACCGTACCGGCTGCACTTGATCGCTACTGCAGGTTGTCGTTAATCTCGCCAGTGTCTGATTTTCACTGGACTGAACGGCACCAGATTCAAGGTTAACCAGGCACTTGTCATTTGCCGTTTTCCCCCATGAAACATGCAGACGGCTGACATCTTTATTCAGCCTGACGTAAATCTGACCACCCTGTGAAACAGTAGTCACCAGATTGCCATTTTCATCATTAACTGATGCACCAAATGGTAAGGCATTGCCATTTGGCTGATTTGCCCTTATTAAAAGTGGTTTTCCCTTACTGGTTTTATAGTCCAGTCTGACTACAGCACCTTCAACAGGAATAACTCGCTGTTGAGTTGATTCCAGCTCAACATCAAGTGGAATACCTTTTGGATCAATCGCCAGTTCATTTATTCTGTACGGATTAAGATTAGGTACAATTGCTCTGCCGCTTCCGTCCAGCACTATGTTGGGATAACCGTACACGCGGGCACCTGCTGCATCATCGGCGCTTACTACAGCATACGTTGTCGACTGATAAGCACTAAAGTTAATGCTATCAGGTAACGCAATAACTGTTCCACTGGCGCCTGCCGAGGCTGAATAATAGTTTTCACCCTTAGTATATGCTGCTGTCAGCATGCTGTAAGGTGAGCGATATTGACCACCGAACGAACCTGATTTTTTATTATCGATATCGCGTGCAGCACCTACGTTATAGCTAAATTGATCATTCTCACCTAGTACACCATTAAGTGCAGTTTGAGCAGTTACACCCTCTTTATTATGTGTGGCGCTTCCAGTTACATAATTTTTACTTTCACTACCAAGTGGTATAGAGAAGTCGAGTGAGAGTTGCGTGTCATGCCCGCCGGTTGAATATAATAATCGGTTTGCTGACAATGTATAGGACACGCGACCAATTCTATTATTATAGCCTAACTGAAATTGGGTGTTTGTACCGGTGCTGTTCCAGTAATTTTGAACGAAACCAGTAAGATAGATATTCCCATATGACTCCCCAAAATTTTGGCTGGCAGTCAGTGAAAAGCGTTGTTTAGGCCGGGAGAGATAATTTGTCCCGTTGGTTTTATTCTTTTTGTAATAGTTATTAATTTGCAGTGCATTGTCATAGCTGTAATAGCCTGATGACGAAAATCTATACGCTGCGAGGGTAAAGTTGGTGTCAGTCTGAGAAACTTTTTTACTGTAGGTCGCACGATAGCTCACACCCTGCTTTTTCTCATCGCCATATTTTGTCTGAGCACCAGTGATATCAAGAGAGATAGCGCCGATCGGTAACCCAAATGCACCGCCTAACAGCGCAGAGATATAGTTGTCTGATCCCAGCACACCGGTATAACCGGTCAGACTATTGGTAAAGCCATGCTGAATGGTGCCCTGATAAACAGAAGGCGTATAAGCCATGTTGTCTTTACGCGACACACCTCCCGTCACAGAGTAGAACGTCATACCCGGGCGCTTCAGTCTCGTCATGGCTGCATAAGGAACTGAAAAACGCGTTTCGCTGCCGTCAGCTTCTTTTACAGTGACATCTAAGTCGCCACCGTAGCCGGTAGGGTAGAGGTCGGAGATATTAAAGGGGCCTGGCGAAACGGTTGTCTCATAAATTTTACTACCGTTTTGCGATACAGTTACCTGAGCATTAGTACGTGCAACGCCACGAATTTCTGGTGCGTAACCACGTTGTGAATCAGGCCACATTTGATCGACAGTCGATATCTGCGCACCCCGGAAAGCGAGGGTATCAAAGAGCTCGCCACTCGTATTACCTTCACCTAACAGTAAGCGTGATTTCAGTTGCGGGATATCACGCTGAACATAGGTGTTGATGGCATTATAATGATGAGAGTCCTTACCTTGCTGGCGTCGCCAGCTTAATGAGCCATCATGACGAAACATCCAGCCGCCAAGGTTAAAACCTGCCAGCGCCCTGCCATAAAAAGAGTCATATTCACGTCCGTCGTTAACAGAGCGATAATAGTTGGTGTCATAGTTAAGTGTTAACGCCGTTTCGCCCTTATCCCAGAATTCTGGAGCGACATAGCCACGTGCTGAGCGCAGCAAATAAATCTGTGGAATTGAGATGTCCATCTGCATATCAGCGGAGTTGATTGCGGCATGACTCTCCTTAACCACATCTTCCAGTGCTATACATTGCTTACCTGAACGTAACTCTTCAGCTTGCTCAGAGCTGAAGACTGTATCTTTAATGGAAAGGCTTTTTACCAGATCATAAGAAAGACAGGCTTTAGTACCTGCTCCCTCACGCACAACCTGAACATTCTCCCGACTAATCTGACGGCCATTCAAAAAGATATCCAGCGTGTAGACCCCGGGATCAATGGGGTTACCAGTTGCGTAGCGGGAAACGTCTACTTTTACACCAGCTAAATTTTTTACAAATGATTCATCGAAATCATAAGCAGTTTCAGCAATCGCTGACTGAGTTGCTGCGGTCAGGAACAGCGCCAAAAAAGAGCGATAAAAAGTTTTGCCAGTTGGTTTATTAAAAAATACCGTCCTTGCCATCATAATTTCCCCTGGATAATTATCAAAAGCTACTCGTTTATTTTGCTTTCAACCTTACGTGCTGCACCAAAGTCGTCCAGATACTGATACTTAAATGTTGTTTTTATTTGACTTGTGCTCATGCCTTTCAACGGGAACTCTTTTGTTTCGCCTGGTGCCAGCATTTCCCCTTTTTCACTGACTAATTTATGACCTGCGTTATCTTCTGCATTAATCTGTGAGACGTTAACGTAGAAAGGTGAGTTGTTAGTTGCGGAAAGAAAATTAGGTCTTTGACCGTGACGCCATACCAGTCCTGACGCAGCTTTATTGGCCTGGGCTGTATCAAACTGAACTGGACGATAAAAAATCTTGATGCGACTCCGGATTGCCATTTGCAGCTGGTTCTGATTAGCCAGACTTTTATCACGAGGAGGTATATCAAGGACATTAAGCCAGAAGATAGACTCTTTGTCGGTGGGCAGTCTGGCGCCCGTAAAAACAATCCGTAACGTTTGTCCTTTATTCGCCTCCATACGGAAAACCGGAGGTAATAAAACGAAAGGAACATTTATTTTATCTACTGCTTCGTCAGGATTTCCGTCATCAACCCATGCCTGAACAAGCGCGGGATGATCGCCGCGATTATCCAGACGAACAGTAACCTCTTTCTCGGAAGCGGGGTAGATTACCCGGGTACCAATGATGGTCACACTGGCAAAGGCAGACGAAGTCATTGCGCAAGTGAGCAAACAGGAGATCAAAAATTTAAAACTTTTTTTTTTCATGATATTAACTGAAGTGATGAAAGGAGAAGAGTGGTGAGGGCATTGCCCTCACCATAATCAATTACAGGTAATTGATTGAATAGTTTACTGTTGACGCAACGGTACCCGCTTCTGCAGCAGCAGTTGCATAGTACTGAGCTGAGTAAGACAGGGTGCCAGCTCCTGCAGTCAGAGCGACAGTTGCAGGAGCGGTAGACTGTTCAGTGCTGCCTGCATTGATGGCGTTGTTAGCGCTGTCCAGAAGTTGCAGATCAACACCTGTAGCAGTACCCGTGTTAGTCAGGCGACCATTGGCGTTCACACCAGCGCCCTGCTCAAAGTAAGCGTAGACATCGCCAGTTGTTGCGGAGCAGTCGCTCAGCGCCAGAGTAAAGCGAGTGTTGCCCGCAACGGCACCTGCCGCATTTAATACACCGGCTGCTACTTTCGGCAGGGTAACGGTGGCAGTACTGCTTCCGCCGTTAACGCTTACGGTACAGGTCTGAGATGCAATGGTGCCGGTGAAGTTAATTGTGCCATCTGAAGCTTCTGCTGCACTAACCTGTGCCGCTGCCAGCAGCAGACCCATAGCAACCATGGATACCTTTTTCATATACTTTCCTTTGTATAAAATAGTGAACAACATTTAATTATGAGCGATTGATTTTTATGACAAGCGCTCATTCCTTCCCGGAAGTCTGTCGCCTTCCTGGTAAATCAGAACATCAGCAGGCCGAAAACTACGGCCGCAGCAACACCGACAATACCCATGCCAAAAGCAGTACCGCTAACCGGGTTAGCTTCTGGTATTGATTCCGGACGTACCCACTCAGTTTTTTCTTTGGAGCTTCCGCCAATCTGTTTAAAGAAATCTAAAATGACGGAAGTTAATGAGCCGCCACTAACGCCGTCAATTTCATTTGTTTTCAATTCACGCATGATTTTTCCTTATGCAGTAATTACACCTGTTCCCAGGTCAAGCTGGTTTTCAACTATATTATTGAACCAGCCTGCAGTTGTTTCCCAGCCATTCATCGCGCCATAAAGTGCGCCATCGACCAGCCCCACAACGGCACCCACGATCAGACCAACACCGCCAGAGATAATACCAACGCCCAGGACGCCGCCCGCGCTACCGCCGCTCATGGCCCATTTAAGACCGAAAGCAGTAATACCTGCAGCTGCACCTACAACGACTGAACCGATGAAATCAAAAAAACCTGCGCCTGAAACGTTCTGCATTTCAACAGATGTTAACTCTCTCATTTATATCTCCAGGATTAATCAGTTGTTCAGTTATTCAGTAATGAATTTTTTAAAATGCCGCTTCAAGCGAACGGCGCTATTAGATTCTTAGGTCATAAAAAATAAAATAGCAAAATATCCATAATTGATATTTGGTGCGGTTTTTACTGGCTATAGAAGTTATGATTTCATTACATTTTTTTTACATCCATTATGATTTAGTTGGGTGGATTGAGGTTATTCAGCTTATCGATAAGTTATTTCTGTTCATATTTTTATGGTTGTCTTTCGTTGAGGCGGAACTATCAATTTCAGACGGTGAGAATGGTACGCATTCTGCGATGTAAAGGCTTTGAAAATAATCTATGGGCTTTTCTTAAATCAGTCTGATTCGCAGTGAGTCAGCTTCATATGAAGTGTAAAGTAAAATCCGGGTGCTTAAAGGTATGTCCTGTGTTGGCTTAAAATTCTTATTAATTATTAAAAATTAGAATATAAATCTATATATATATCATTTGTCGATTTAAATGTCTGTTATGA
Source organism: Pantoea sp. 9140 (assembly GCF_000745295.1). NCBI lineage: Bacteria > Pseudomonadati > Pseudomonadota > Gammaproteobacteria > Enterobacterales > Erwiniaceae > Pantoea > Pantoea sp. 9140. The sequence continues at coordinate 88,460 of NZ_JQNO01000003.1, forward strand.
CAATGCTATGGTTTAATTTATGCCATCAGGAGCTGTGTTGTTTTTTTTATTTTTACGGGAGAATTAACAATCATTATATTATGAGTAAACATGTGAAGATTATTACAGGTTTTTAAAATGCTACTGCGTACTTGTTTGTTTTAATACAGTGATTTTATAACATTAATGTTCATATGGTTATGATTGATTCCTTTTTTAAGGAAAAAGTTATAACCCCATCAGTAAGTCTCTACTTGTTAGTTTGAACTACTGATAAAATGGCTTTAAAGCGGTGAAATATCTGGTTGTGATGCCATTCGCTGGCTTAATGATCTTCCTTTTTGCATGTTTGTGGTGTTGAATTTTATCGCAATGGTTTTACTATAGTGAAACCAATAACGACCTCTTCTATGGCTTATATTGGGGGGTCAGAGATAAGAAATACACCAGGCGAAATAAAGAGACTATAACAAACGGATTTTTACTAATTTTTCTACTAATCACTAACTTCGTGTTAGTTAGATTGAGTTAATTATTATGTATAGAGTGACTGAGAATCATGAGCGGATCATCGATGCGCTAGCCGGGTACACCCAGGTTGCTAATCCAGATGAGATTTCACGTGGTAAGCGTCGTTATCATCTCACTAAAGATAATGTACGCCGGGTAATGTTCATTCTTGATGGTGACTTCTTACTAAAATTAAAGAGTGAAAATAAGGTCTTAAATATCCTGTCTGCTCCCTTTGTTGTCGGTGTCACACCGGCACTCGATGAACCTCCTGTCTATCTGGAAAGAATCGATTATGGGAAGGTCAGTTTCATCGATTACGATGTGTTCTGGCGACTGGTATTTGAGAAGGACCTCTTTAACGATGCCATGTCCATTCTTTCTGGCCAGTACTCAGACCTGATGAACTACATTCAGCTACCCAAGAATAACTCACATGATGAAGTGATTTCTTTAATTGGCCGCTGGGAAAAATTGCCACCGCATCTTAAGAAGCGCTTTTCGGCACTTTACCTGATTGAAAACAGTTCTCATCTTTCAAAAAGCTCCATTTGCAGAGTTTTGAAAGAATTAAAAGAGAAAGGTGAGCTGACCCTGGTTAATGGCAAGTTTACCTGAGTCTATTTTTATTTAACTTTTGGGATGCTTAAGGGAAAAATGGATTTTAAAGTCGTTTGTACAAATGAGAACTACTTCTTTCGGCTGGGCATCTCCAAAATTATTGAGGAGGCACTGTTATCAGATACGCCAGTAGAATTCTTACACGCTTATGACGCGAAAAGTTTATGTCAGGCGGACTTTATACTCATTAGTGTTGCACAGTGGCGCCTTTATATGTGTCAGCCTGCCTACCGGGATAGGAAACCCGGTAGCATTTTAATAGTCTTTGTTGATGATATTGAAGACATTATTACTGAGCATTTGCCTCTCTGCTATCGTTCTTTGATTATCATTTCGCGCAGGGATTCTGTTCGCGATATTGCTGATAAAATCATCCGGTTCTGGCTGGGAAATCAGGGGAGCGCCAAAGGTTTTGTACACACGGATTGCTCGCATTGCGATTTCGCACGTATTACTGTAGTCCAGCTGCAGGTGCTAAGTTTTCTCAAGAAAGGGTATAGCGTAGGGCAGACAGCTAAACGCCTGAATCTCTCCGCTAAAACAATTTATGCACATAAATACAATGTCATGAAGAAGTTTTCGCTAAGTGGTGATATGGCCTTTAACGCCTTCATCAATGATCTGACTCTGCTAGAGCTTTATAAGGGTGTTATTGAGTCTGTAAAATTTTAACTCCTTATGCATCTCATATGTCCGTGATCCTGCAAACGTTAGGTTAACTGAGACTCCTGATACGTTAAAACAAGTAAAAAAGCCAGCGTCACCGCTGGCTTTTTTATATTTACAGATAATTATTTCAGGATATAAACATGATCTACGTTGATTTCGCTGTAGCCATCATCCCTATCAACTTCACCGCTAACCCGTACCTTTTTACCAATCAGATAGCGATCATCATCATCATCGTCTATATCGACACGGATGCGGCCAGTCGGGTCTTTTAACCAGTAGTGATCATCATCGGCCCTGCCAGTGATCGTTCCCGTGAGCGTAACCTGACGATCGTCGCGCAGGGTTTTCGCCTCTGCAACCGTGACCTCCTGCCGGGCATATACCGAGCCTGAGCTGATGAGGGCAAGTATCATCCATAATATTTTCTTCATTTACACGTTTCCTTTAACACCCATCCTTTGTCGGTTTATTTATTAAAAACTAAAACGATAGCCGGCGTTGACCTGGCGCTGGTTGAAGCGATTTCCATTCACCATATCTCCTTCGATAAAAAGGGTATGGTTACTGATTTGCGCACTGACACCGATACCGTTATTCCAGCCATTACCTTTAAACGAGAGACGCTCATCTGAACCATTCAGAGCATAAGCAGCATCCCCGTCAAACTCGCGCAAAACACCTGTTTTGACATAAGTATTGAGTTTGTAGTTGTTCTGATTGACTTCATAACCTGCCAGTACGCTGGCTCTTCCCATCATCGATTTGTAACTTGAGAGATTAATGTTGAGGCCATTCGACGCCTGCAAAGAGGTTCCATCCTGATGACCGGCAGTCAGCTGAAGCTGTGGTTCCAGGTAGAAGCCAGTAAGTTCGTCAGAGAAGCTGAACTTCTTCCCGGCTTCGAGTGATCCACTCAGGCCTGATGAGACACCCTGTCCGGATACGCGATTATTCTGGGTATCGCTGACATCGAATTGATTTCTCAGGCGGTTGAATTTCAGTACGCCATCCAGGTAGAAGCCCGCGTCATTCAGCCATGTGCCGTAGATACCAAAATGTTCAGATTTGGTAGTCCCATCGCCAGTACGATAATGAGGCGAGCCCTCTGTTGCTCCCATGAACAAGCCCAGATAGATCGGCAGATCATCGGACAGGCGTTTATCTACCCCAAACTGATAGCCTGTATAATTCATGCTGAAGTTGCTCAGCTTGCCATTGGCAAAACCACTGAAACGCCCATCCATTCCGCGCAGCCAGACATTGCCGCCCGTCTTTCCCTGGCGCACATCACCCATACGCTGCATCAGAGTCTGCATTTCGGCATAATTCATCAGATAACCGATGTTAAGGAAGTTGGCACCTGCATTCGCTGTGCTGGTGATGGTTGAATTATTTTGTCCTGATGGCGTCGTGGCATCCGTGGCATCCGTGGCATCCGTGGCATCCGTGGCATCCGAAGCGGAGGCGGGCTGAACAGTGGGATTCTCTGCTGGTATTACAGCCTGTTCGTCTGCTGCGGGCGTTTCAGGTGTTTTTGGCGATGAGAGAACCCAGTTAGTACCCTGTTTGTTGACCGAATAGACATAGCCGCCCAGTTCAACGTCGGTGTTGCCCCTGAAAGTCGCGATACCATCGGTAGTCTCAACAACGGTTAGCACTTCATTACCTGTGGTAATGGCACTGCCGCGGTTCAGAATATTCAGACCGTACTCACCTGCGCTGCTTTTGGTCACCACGATTTTGTCGCCAGTATTATTTACCCCTTCACCATCGCCGACCAGATTGGTACGAAGGGTAAAGTTGCCGCTACCGCTCAGGTTAGCAATGGTCAGAGTGGAGTAGGTCGCATCGTCTGTTGCTGCAGAAAGGTCTGTCAGTGAGTTATTTAATGTCAGGTTATCAAGATTTGATGTTTGACTAACGTTCCATGTGCTGTTGGTGAGGCTGACGTTTAAATGACCGCCATTCACATTATCGCTGGCAGCACTACCGGACCACAGTGAACCCGGCTCTAAATTAATGTCAATCAGACCTCCCAGCGATACCACGCTGCCGGTGATATCCGCTTTACCCTGAGAAGTAATAATGCCCGGTTCAAACCCTTCGGCGTAAAGTGTTGCTATTGCTACTCCGTCCGGAGAGGCCATATCTATAGAGAGATCGCCTGTCAGATTGGTCTGGCCACCATTCCAGGCGACAACACCTATTCCTGTATCAGGCCCGGTGATGCTGATGTCTTCGCCATTAATCACGCCTCCCCCCAGAGACCATAGGCCTCTGCTGATCATATCTGATTGTTTAAGAACAATATCTGTGTTTGCCAGATTGATCACTGCACCTGTCGATTGGGCGGATGCGCCATAACCACCAGACTGAATGGTGTTGCGTTCCTCTTCACTACCTGAAAAGTTGAGGGTGGCATTATTATCCATCGCAACAAGGCCGCCAGTCTGTGCTGAAGAGATCACGCTGCCTGCGCCGACATTTATCAGGCTATTTTCTCTGGCTGAAATGCCAGGAGAAGTCGTGCCAGATGTGCTGATTGTCAGATGATCGGCAGTCAGTTCACCCAGGCTCCAGATGCCTGCAGAAGTCTTACCTGTGGTGATAATGGTTGAGTGGCTGCCCAAATCAACCGAGCCATTATCCTGAATATTGATGCCCTGCGAGGCATCGCCCAGAGTATTAATGGTCAGCGCTTCCGCTTTAAGCGTTGCGGCACCATTAATCGCATCACCGGTCAGTGTGTCCACCTGTACACCATGACTGTTGGTCCCGTTGGTCTGTATACTACTGTCACTGCCTAGATCAACGTTTGAGCCGTAACCGCTGACGCGCAGTGCAATACCGTTGGTGCCCTGGGTACTGATACTCGATGCTTCGGCCTGCAACGAGGATTGATTGCTTACAACCACCCCCTCTGCGTAAGCAATACCTGATCCAATCGATGTGACGGAGCTACCTGATCCCAGATTGGCAGTAACCTGCTTTCCACTGAGCTCCATCGCCACTGCGGATATTCCTGAAACATTGAGAATTAATTTATCAGCAGTAAAGTGACTGTTCGCAGCCTGGATGAAAATTCCCTTAGCGTAATGCTCAGGGTCTTTCACCGTAACTGTGCTGCCCGAACCGGCTGTCACTTCAGCAGCGGTTGCACCTGTTACAAGAATGCCATAATAACCATCGCCAGATGACTGATCGGCGATTAATGTGGTGCCATCTGCCAGCGTAATATCTCCGCCTCTCTGGCTTCCGACAACTGCAGCTGAACTGACCAGAGGCAACATACCCATTCCACCGGCCAGTATCATCGCTTTTACGCGTTTATTTAAGTCAGTATTATTATTCATATCTGTGACTCTTCCTTAAGGTTTTATTAAAGGGCCTGGGGGGCTGTGAAAATGTTAAACAGGCATGCCATTTCGCACTTCATACGCTCTTTTAGCCCGATAAGAATTAAACGTCTTGTTAATTAAATCCATTAATTACAGCATATTTACTAAGGGCGGCAGGATTATGCAGGTCAGGCGTTAATTATGTAAAGAGAGTGAAAGCATGCATCTTTTGACAAGAGGTTAAAAGAACCGAAGTGTCATAAAGGAATTTTCATTTAAAATTAAGCTTATGTGTTAGCTGTCACTCGGGAAGTCTTGTTATTTATTATTACAGTCATTCTCATTTGAGGTTTGTTTATTGGTTCTCGCAGGTCAGTAATGAGAGTGCTGGTAGCAATAGGTGTTGTTAAGAGAGGGTTTAGCGCGTAGGTGCTATCATTATTACATGCTCAGATACACACCAGATTTTTCCATAAACGGGCAAGAAAGGAATCTGAAGCGATGGCCTATGAAAAACGTATGACGGCGAGCGTATTAATTAATGCGCTAATGCGCTTTGTGCCATAGCCTTGTGAGCATAAGAAATGAAGTCTCACCTACCTGAAATTGATCCTGAGAGAGGGTTTTATGAAAATCATGAACAGAATCACAGTCTGCTCCCTGATGCTGGCCACGCTACAAATTAGTGCCTGCATGCCCCATCATGCCGAGCCACAGCGCCTGGCAATGCGGAATCCTGCAAGTCAATGGTGCCTGCAGCGTGGCGGCCAGCAGGTAAAGGATGAATCATTGAGCACCAGCACACTCTACTGTCTGTTACCTTCAGGAGAAAGGATTGAGCAGTGGGCATTGTATCATCGCGATCACCCGCAATAATCACTTTTCAATTTCCCTGCCAGCAGGATTATCAAACGCCATTGAAATGCATAGATAATGCCAAAGAGGCTTTGTCTAAACTCAATCCTGGCTAAATCTTTGCAAGACACCCGATCATTTATCGCAGTCCTTTTTCTGGACTACTACGGATTCCTGGTGCCGTTCTTACACTATAAATGGGTTAACCGCGTGTTTTATGTGTACCAGACACTGGATGGGTTAATCCCATGAATGATATTGACCATTATTTCCACAAAGTATTATTAGCTTCTTTTAGATAAGAATTAACTTCCCGGTAGATAAAAAATTTTATTCTGAATTAACAAATTATTTTTTATCAGGAAGTGTTTTTTTATATCTATTTTGATCTCATTTGGCAATTGTCCCGACATGATTTTTAATAAATATATTAAATGAAAAAATTTAATCCAATTTGGTAATGGGTTTTTATAGCCTTTTAATACAATGGGTTATCACAAATTTTACGCTAATCTGGCTTCTTACTTTGATCTGAATCAATATCTATATAAAACTCAGATTCTGTTGCCGATTGTCATAATGATACTATTTCATTAATTAAGGTGTTTTTCTTAAATAATAATAGCCTCATGAGGATAATCCATTGAAACATTTTGGAAGCGCAGCGTTATATTGCACCTTCTTTATCTGCACAAAATCTTATGCGGGCATCATGCGACACGATGTTGATGTGCAGGAATATCGTGATTTCGCTGAAAACCTGGGGAATTATTCTGTTGGTTTGACGAATATACCGGTCTATAAAATGGATGGTACTTTATCGGGGTATCTTGATTTCGCTATGCCCGATTTCGGCATGGTCGCTAATTATGGTTATAGTACCTTGGTTGCGCCTTCCTATGTTGCCAGTGCACGCCATAATACCGGTTATCAGTCAGTGGGTTTTGGTAAAGGTGCGCAGTATGGCGCAACTTACAAGCTGATTAATCGTAATGAAACACCATCTGATTCAGACGTCGATTTTCATTTGCCACGTCTGAATAAAGTGGTTATCGATGCCGGACCAATTGAAACCGTAGAGAAGTCTGAGATCCGTAAAGGGGATACTTCGCGCTACTCCTGGTATACCCGTATCGGTGGTGGTACACAAAGCCAGGTCAGCGAAGATCAGACACAGCAGATTACCCTGAGTGGTGCTTATAACTGGGTTAGTGGGGGAACGATCAATGCCGGTACAGTTACCACGCCATCCGGGAGTTTGCGTGCGATCGACTATGGTCCAGATAATCCCCTGACTTCACCATTGGCGATCGGGACTATGGCTGGTGACAGTGGCAGCCCAATCATGGTCTATGACGAAACAGATAAGGTCTGGAAGATTGCAGGGGTGTTACACGGTGCGTTTGTTAATGATCAGCCTTACGGCACCGAGAGTATCTGGGAATATATTCCGGATGGTTACATTCAAAGCACTATTGCCACTAACACCTCTCCTGATGTTGTCGATGTCGCAGGTAACGGCACGATTTTCTGGGACAACACCGCGATCACACAATACGGTTCCTCCTGGTCATGGGCAGGCCTGGATTCGGCCTATGCGTCAGCGGCGCCCTCTATCGCCACCAATGCAGAACTTGATGCCACCAAAGATCTTCGCTTCAACGGTGCTGGCGGGCTGATCACGCTAAATACGCCGATCAACATGGGCGCTGGCAAACTTCAGTTTTCCAATAACTACACTGTCTCGTCTGCCGACGGCGTCAATGCGACCTGGGCTGGCGGCGGCATTGAGGTTGACGCGGACAAAGAGGTTCTGTGGCAGGTCAATGGCGTGGCAAGCGATGCGCTGCATAAAATCGGCGCAGGTACACTGCATATCAATGCCATTGGCACAAACCCGGGTTCACTGAATGTGGGAGAGGGTACCGTTATCCTCGATCAACAAGCTGATGCCTCAGGCAATAAACAGGCGTTTTCGTCAGTCACTTTAGTGAGTGGTCGGCCAACCGTGGTACTGAATGATGAAAGTCAGGTTGCGACTGATCAGATCTACTTTGGCTATCGTGGGGGCCGTTTAGATTTGAATGGAAACGCGCTGAGTTTTAAAAGGATTAACCATACAGATAGCGGTGCTACGCTGGTAAACCACAGTGCTGCCGCAGCAACGCTGAACATTACGGGCTATAACGCCGCAGACGTTCCCTTTTATACATTTACGGGCAGTAACCCAAAAGGAACACCAGGTAATATCTATGTGTATAAAAACCCCTACACCAAAGATACCGAGTATTTTCAATTAAATACCTCATCCTACTGGTATTTCCCAACCGATAAAACCTCGACATCGACCTGGACGTATCTTGGAACCGATGCGGATGAAGCGATCAACCATCGCCTCACACAGCTTAATATTCAGGTATTCCGAGGCTTTCTGGGAGAAACCCTGGAGAAGGCGCTTAACGGCGTGATGAACGTGAATATCCTGCCGCACAACGCTACGGCCATTACTGCACTTACGGGGGGCATGAACCTGAATGGCAATCTCAATGTTGAGAATGGCACGGTGGTGCTCTCTGGTCAGCCGGTTCCACATGCGGGAGGCGTTATCGTTGATGACGACTGGAACACTTCACTGTTTAAAGCCGATCAGATCAATGTAGGTACTGGTGCGAATTTCCAGGTGGGAGAATATGCTGGCGTGAAAGCCAACATTGTTGCTGCTGATTCGTCAAAACTCTCTTTTGGCTACAACGATAGCGAGCTTGCAGGCGAGAAAAGCTGGCGTTGCTATTCTGCCATCTATTCTGATGATGTTTCCTGCAGTCAGCCAGTGCGAAGCGCGGATGCACTGGCACTGCTGCCCGCCAGCGAAGTGGAAGGCGATGTTCAGTTGGCTAACAATGCCTCACTTTATCTTGGTAAGGTTAACTATCAGGGGGCCGTAACATCAACAGGCAGCAGCCTTATGACGCTGGATGCCAATGCGAACTGGACGATGACCGGCAACAGTAATATCAGTTCACTTCTGGCGAGACGTGGTTCGACACTTTCAATGGTGCCTTCAGGCCGCTGGAGCGCCAAAACACTGAATGTCGATACGCTGGATGCGACCGGGTTAAATCTGATGTTAGGCGTTAAACCCTCCACACTGGAAAGCGACAAACTGATTGTAAAAAATTCGGTGAGTGGTGGCGACAACCTGCTGGACGTAAGTCTGCTAATCGGAAGTGAAGACGAAGTTGCGCTGGCCCAGGATCTGGTAATGGTTGATGCACCTGCTGGCACGTCGCACAGCTATTTCTCTTTTGCAGACAGCTACAGCGGATTTAGCGTTTACACCCCCAATTATCAGGTGAAAGACAATAACGACCGTGTTTTGTGGGTGCTGGAAAGTAATAAGTCGGCTGAGCCGGAAGTCACGCCTGAGCCGGAACCGACGCCAGCACCGGAAGTGACGCCTGCGCCGGAACCGACGCCAGCGCCAGAACTGACACCAGCACCGGAAGTCACGCCTGAGCCGGAATTGTCGCCAGCACCGGAAGTTACCCCTGAGCCAGAAGTAACGCCAGAGCCAGCGCCTGCTACAGATGCTTCGTCAGCGGATAATGCTACTGCTGAGCAAGCTGCTGTAGAGAAAGCGAAAGCAGAGGAAGAAGCTAATTCCAAAGCAGAGGCTGAGGCAAAAGCCGAAGCTGAAAAAAAAGCGAAAGAGGAAGCAGCGAAAGCAGAAGAGGAAGCCAAAAAGCCGGCGTTCAATCCGGATGACTGGTTCTCTGTTTACGACAACCTGCCATTGATCCAGCGCACGCGTGCCTTAATCGCCTCGCGGCAGTACATTTTCAGTGAAGCGGTCAGTCAGTTGCATAACCGCACTGACAGTCTGCGCGCCGCGCCAGAAAGCAGCGGATCATGGGCAACAATAGAGCAGAAAAAAGGGCATTTTCTTGGACTCGACGTCAACCAGCAAACACTGAATGTGGGCTGGGATACCCGCAGCGACAAGCAAACAGCCGGTATCAGCGCCAGTTATACGCAGGGTGAGGTAAAAGGGGAGGGTCATGAAAAGCATCGACTGGCTACTGTCGGTGCATTTTATTCCTGGCAGGCTGATGCCGGATGGTTCTTTGATGCGGCCAGTCGTTATATGTATCTGAATCAGGAGATAACGCTGGATCCTGCTTTAAATATTAATGGCATGAAAAAGGACAGCCATATGCTGGCAGGCAGCCTGCGCACTGGCTATGAGTTTGCGCTGGCTAACGATACTCTGTTTATCTCACCGTTTGTTGGTGTGACCGCTGGTGTCATGTCCGGCTATACCCTGAAAGGGGAAGATGCGTCAGTTTCGTTAAGTTCATCCACACCTTACTTCACCAGCAGCGGGTTCATGGTGCAGAAACGCGGTCTGGGCGCATTAATGCCGAATATTAACGTCAATGCCAGTCTGGCCTATCAGTATTCACCTGGTAATAATGGCTCCACAACCACACTTTCCGATCGTCAGTCAAACCGGCAATACAGCGCCTGGTCAGATAACCGTTATCGTGGCAGTGTAGGGCTGGAAGGTATTGTCGCGCCTGGCCTTTCACTAAATGCGAAAGTAGAGAGCAGTTTGGGTGGTGAATTTAAAACGGATTACAGTGGTATGATCGGCCTGTCATATCACTTCTGATATCCGTGTCTGAATAATATCAGAGCATCACTGCATGAAGGGGTGATGCTCTGACTTATCGATACATTATCCCTGCTGGAAAATATCAGTCCGCGGACGTACCTGTAAGACGAAAAAGGATAATCAGCAGTGCAGTAATTTTTCAGCGGATAATGTATTAATGTTAATTTTCTCTGCTTATTTCAGCGTCAGCAAACTAATCGCCAGACTTCCGCAGGCACTTCGTTGTAAGTCTCATTCATTATTAGTTCGGCTTTGCGATGATCGTATGCGCCCTCAAAAGAAGAGAGATCGTCAGAAGGAAGTTTTTTCCGCATATAGCTTGTCACGATATCCAGGATATCGGTTGACGGGCAGTTTCTTAACTTATTCAGATAGTAGATTTTGTTCATAATTTTTTGCTGAAGTTAACCTGTAAAAATGAGCTTATGCGCGGTCTTAACTTTAACTAAGCTGACTCGCTGTGCTATCGATGCTGCCAGTAAAATAAATAATAACCTGACAACTGATATACGTGTGTCCTTACGCACTGGATGCGTTCAGATGCGCAGTGTCGCCTCTGACGCTTCACTGACCTGGCTAAGCGGAAGGTTAAAAAATCAGTTTTCACCTTATTGATTTTATAATTTATTGTTTTTTAATGATTTTTACTGCAGCCCTACCGTAATCCCATATCAGATTAAACAGATAAGCATAAACCAGAAAAAACAGCACCAATCCACATTCCAGTTTCAGCGCTGCGAGTAGCGTAATATCCAGCCACCATGCTGCAAAAGGTATCAATACGAATAACAGACCTGCCTCAAATAAAACGGCATGGAGACATCTTATTCGCCAGTCTTTTTTAAATCCGGTTTGCAGCTGAACGCTGTCAAAAATCAGGTTGAACAGATAGTTCCATCCCATCGCCAGCGTTGATGAAACTATAGTCAACAGTGCCGATTGCGAAGGTGCTGCCGAGGCAAAATTAATCAGAATGATGAATACCAGGACATTAGCAACGACTTCGAAAATAACGGCGTGCAGCACTCTTTCTGTGGTGGTGCGCACCGGAGATAAACACTGTTCCAAACCACGCTCTCATTAATCCGCCAGGCACCGTTACCGGTGGAGATAAAATTCAGGATAACCTACTGCTCAGTCCGCTTATATTCAAAGCGCTGGACGTTTCCCTGCCTCAAACCGATGAGAATTTAGCATCGCACTGTCATAAAGTGAAAGCGTAACGGGAAACTACCCATAAAAATCCAGGCAGGCTTGATATTTATCAAACCTTATACAAAACGTGCTTTATCAGTGATGCGCCTTAGCATGCCAGCTCCTGAATTACTCATTCTGTTCAACGACCCGGGTCCAGAATGGTTAATCTGGAAAGTTTTTCACTGCATGCGGTGATGGTCTGTCGGATTCGAGGCGATGATAACAACTCAGAAATGGAGTGGAATATTAAAATAACAAATTGAGTGTATATAGATTTATATTTTAATATTTAGGGGGTGGGCAGTTTTAAAAACTGTATGTCGGCGTTTTTTGACGTTCTGAGGCGATTGCAATACAGAAGTGCAGAGTAAAAGTGAGGCTGCATGAGGTTAAAAGTGGTTTGTCCGCTTTGCCATTATCAATAGCCTAAACAGATTCAACGGCTGGCATCTATAACGAAAATGCGGCCCCCGGTGGAGAGTATGAGGTGTTGGTTTGCTTCATAACGCGTTCTCGGCTGTATAAATCATGAAGTCTACTTTTCCACTGGCATACTCATCGGGTTTCACTTTCTGCTCCAGATAATTCAGCATCAGCTGTACCGCCAACTGAGCATGCTGCCGGGTATTCTGATCCAGCGTCAGCGCAACGCTCTGATGCGCCATCAGCGTGCGTGTCGTGGCGTAAAGTTCATGGGTGACCCAGACGCACTGATTCAGCTGGCGATGCCGTGCCAGCGCCTGTCCGATTTCGGTATTCCCCAGCCCGGTGTTGTAAATTCCCAACAGATTTCCGCTCCGAACCAGCTGTTTCTCCAGCAACTTACTGATTGTTTCGCGATTTTCCTGAGCGGCCAGAACTTCACGCAGACGAAGATGGGGATAGCGTTCAGTCATCAGCGTGCAAAATCCTTCAATGCGCTGACGATGCGCGCTGTAATCCCTGTGACCACTGACCATCAATACCTCACCGGGCTGATGCAGCATTTTACCCATAAGCTGAGCGGCGGTGCGTCCTGCCTGCAGCTGGTTGATCCCGACATGACAGAGCCGGGCAGCACCAGGCAAATCGGTGACCAGCGAGATCACAGGTACACCACGCACCTGGCAATGTTCCAGCGCCTCATAAATCGCCGGATGCTCATGTCCAAAAACGATCAGTCCATCCCGTGTCTCTGCTCCCTGTCTGATAAGCCTGGCCAGTCGCCCGGGCTGTGCTTCCGGAACAAAGGTGCGATGCAGCGTTAACCGGCGATAGCCCAGATGCGAGGCGACCTCTGTAAAATCCTGCGCCAGTTGCTTAAAGAAAAACGAATCGTTGCTGCTCAGCAGCAATTCTATCTGCCACGGATGACGATGCTCTTCAGGCAGGATACGCTTCAGACCTATTTCCCGTGCTGCCTGCAGTACTCTGTGAACCGTCTCCGGCGCGACGCCGCCACGTTCATTAAGCACCCGATCCACGGTTGCCAGTCCCACACCTGCCCGTCGGGCGACCTCTTTCAGCGACATGCCGCTCTCCTCTGAGGTAAACACCTCAAAACATCATGCCGTAAGTGTAAAACGCCGCGTTATCCTGCCGGTGCAGCTTTCTGCCGGACTATGATGGAGTTCAAATAAATGAATAAAAAGCAACGTGTTGCCCTGCTGGGGTGTGGCTTTATTGGTGAAGTTCATGCCGCGAATCTTCAGGCCCATCCTGGAGTAGAGCTGGTGTGGGTGGCGGATGCGGAACCGTCGCGCGCTGCCGACTTTGCGACCCGCTATGATGCCCGGGTCGCGTCCGTGACTGAAGCGATAAACGATCCGCAAATTGACATGGTGCTTATCGCTAGCGCGACGCCAACCCATGCGGATTTGCTTGAAGCCGCTGCCCGCGCCGGTAAAGCAATCTACTGTGAAAAGCCGGTCGATCTCTCTCTTGAGCGTGCCCGTAAGGCCGTGGCTAACGTCCTCCCTTACAACGTGCCGGTCACGGTGGGGTTTAATCGCCGTTTTGATGTCAGCCATCAGCAGCTAAAGCAGCAACTCCGTCAGGGGCGGATTGGTCCGGCAGAACTGATTCAGATGGTCTGCCGTTCTTCGTCCATGCCGCCGCTGGCCTATCTTCAGACGTCCGGCGGTCAGATGCGCGATCAGGCTATCCACTTTTTTGACCTGCTGCGCTGGCTGACAGAAGAAGAGGTAACGGAAGTGGCGGCGATGGGGGCCGCGCTGGCACTACCTTTGATCGGCGAATTCGCCGACGTGGATACCAGCACGCTGCTGTTGCGGCTGCAGAGCGGGGCGCTGGCACAGCTCGATAATGCCCGCCGCACCGGCTATGGCTATGACGAACGCATCAGTGTGATGGGGGCAAACGGCATGCTGGAATCGGCCTCCCAGCCGCAGCGCGGAGTCAGCTGTTATCAGGGCGCGCAGATTCAGCAGCCTGGGCTGCTGCCAGACTGGTTCAGCCGGGTGCAGCCAACCTATTATGCTCATCTGGATGCATTTATCCGAACGCTGAACGGGGAGCAGGTTGGGGATCTGCCTGGTCTGGAGGATGGCCTCAGGGCACAGGCGATTGCGGAAGCCGCGGTGATGTCCCTGACGGAAAGGCGTTTCTGTCAGGTGGAAAACGTGCTGATCTGATTCGGCATGGCAGGCTGACAAAAAATAAGTTTATTTTTATTGAATAGAAACCGGTGCTGAGCTGTTTACCGTATAGCGCCGCGCTGGCGGAGTGTCTCTGGCAGGTTTCATCAACTGCGCATAGCGGGTGCTGAACTGAAAATGGTGCATATCCTGCGCTACGAACGGACGTCAATTGCGCAGATCGCCTGGTTGCACGCGGATTATGGCCCGATGGCGCTTTGTATCTCGCCCGCATCGCACGACACGAAGACACGAACCCGATTGCTCGCCAACAGCGTCACGGCATGCAGCTGGCCTGGTGGACGCGCGACGGTTATCAATACGCACTGATTGGCCGCAACCTCTCAGCGCAACTGGCGTCCACCGCTGAAACATGACAGGCAGCGCTTACCTTATCCTGCGGCATGCGCAGCGGTGGCAATCAGCGCGGCTCTCTGACCTGTGCTGCAATCTTAAGCGCAATATTTACCCGATCGTCAACTACCCCGACCAGCCGATCCATACCGAAGGCGGAGCGAGAGATGGCGGTGGAAGCATGCAGTGCCAGCAAGCGAGAGGCAGGAACGAGCGTCTTCCCGCTGTCCAGCGAGGCCAGCATCACCACCGGCCGGCTGACAGCTTTAACCGTCAGCGTGCCAAAAATCCGGTAATTACCGTCACCCAGCGCAGCCACGCGACTGCTGACGAAATGAATCTGCGGGTAGCGCTCTGCATCAAAAAACAGATCACTTTTCAGTTGCCAGGTTAACAGGCTGTTCGAGGCGACCAGCGTTCCCACCGGAATATTCACTTCAATACGATCGTCACGATCTTCATCAGGATTAAGCGTAACCATGCCGGTCACGCCCTGCAGTCTGGCCTGCGAAAAGTCATGTCCAAAGGCACGCCACGAAAGGCCAATCGACGTTTTATCGGGGGTAATGGCATAGGTTACCGGCGCGGCACAGAGCACCGGGCTGATCAGGGCAAACAGAGTGCATAAACAGGCGGCACGTATCATCACTTTTTCTCTTTCAGAAAGACCAAACGTTAATGCCTGAAACCGCGATCTTATTCGCTTTTATTCGCACTGCTTTTACCACAGAGGCACAGATAATCTGAAAGATATTAACTGACTGTCACCTCAGATTCACCTAAATGTAATGATTACTCCGGGTAGCGGAACATTAATAACGGGAAATATTAAGAATACATTAAGGCGACTTTATTAATCTGTCATTTTACTGAAATCCTGACTGGAAGTATGTGACGACATTGATTCGGCAATTCACAATCTGAAATTAGCTTATTTTAATCAGTGGCTTACGTTTTTATTCTGCGCGGGAATTGATGTCAGGCGAGCTATATCTGAGCTGACAACAGGCCGGGCTTGCTGTTTTATAAACAAAATATCAATAAATCAAAAAGAGTTGAGTGCCGGGGAAATATTATTGAAATAATAGTGAACTTTTCAGGAATCCATTAACTGAATCCCTGTTGATTTTATTGTAATTAAACCTATTCATTTAATGTTCAGTTAACTTTCATACGTTAGCTTGTATTAGCAGTCCGGTAACCTTAATTCCATAACGGGAAACCTGTTATGACTTATCTGCCTGCCAGACATTGATAAATCGCTATTACAGTTCTTTTCCGGCGTTATATCCGATTAACAACGCGCGACAGTTTATGGGTTTGATTTGCAGGAGTTTTAGCATGGATTTTTTGCCATTTTCCCGCCCTTCATTCGGTGATGAGGAGCTGGCTGCTGTTAAAGCGGTATTCGACTCCGGATGGATAACAACCGGGGCGAAATGCGCCGAACTGGAGCAGGCCTTTGTTCAGCTGACCGGCAACCAGCATGCCATTGCAGTGAGCTCGGCTACTGCCGGGATGCATGTCACGCTGATGGCGATGGGGATCGGGCCTGGCGATGAGGTGATCACGCCATCCATGACCTGGGTTTCAACCCTGAACCTGATTACGCTGCTGGGTGCCACGCCCGTCATGATTGATGTGGATCCGGACAACCTGATGGTGACGCCGGAACGGATAGCTCAGGCTATTACGCCACGCACCCGCGCCATTATTCCGGTGCATTACGCCGGTGCGCCCGCCGATATCGCACCGATCTATCAACTGGCTGAGCAGCATGGCATTGCCATTATTGAAGATGCGGCTCACGCGGTGGGCACGACTTATCACGACAGGCCGGTCGGACATCGCGGCACGGCAATCTTCTCGTTTCACGCCATCAAAAACATCACCTGCGCGGAAGGCGGCCTGGTCGTGACCGATGACGCCGCTCTCGCCGATCGTATCCGCAGCCTGAAGTTTCATGGCCTTGCTGTGGATGCATTTGATCGTCAGACCCAGGGGCGTCTGCCGCAGGCGGAAGTGATGATGCCGGGCTTCAAATACAATCTGCCCGATATCAGCGCAGCCATTGCGCTGGTACAGTTAAAGAAACTGCCAGGTTTTATTGCCCGCCGCCGTGAAATTGCTGAACGCTATCTTGAGGCGCTGTGCTCGCTGCCTTTTACGCCACTTTCACGGCCAGAGTGGCCGCATCAGCATGCCTGGCACCTGTTTATTATCCGCATTGATGAACAACGCTGCGGCCTGTCCCGTGATGCCTTTATGCAGGCGCTGAAGACGCGGGACATCGGCAGCGGCCTGCATTTCCGTGCAGCGCATACCCACAAATATTACCGCGAGCGCTATCCCGATCTGCGTCTGCCCGCCAGTGATCGTAACAGCCAGCAGATGTGTTCAATTCCGCTGTTTCCATCCATGACGGATCAGGATGTTGAACGCGTGATTCAGGCTTTACATGACATTGCCGGAGCCTGAGATGCGCGATATCAAACCGATCAATATGCTGTCCGTGGTGATCCCTGTCTATAACGAGCAGGAGAGTTTGCCGGAGCTGCTGCAGCGCACCAGCGCCGCCTGCGACGCCATCAACCTTGAATATGAAATTCTGCTGGTGGATGACGGCAGCAGTGACCACTCTGCCGAACTGATTGAACAGGCCGCCACCGTTCCCGGCAGCCGGATAACCGGCGTGCTGCTCAACCGCAACTATGGTCAGCACTCTGCCATCATGGCCGGGTTCAGCCAGGTCCGTGGCGATCTGATTATTACCCTTGATGCCGATCTGCAGAACCCGCCGGAAGAGATCCCGCGGCTGGTCGAGGCTGCGCGTCAGGGGTATGACGTGGTGGGCACCGTCCGGCAGCAGCGCCAGGACACCTGGTTCCGTCGCAAGGCTTCGCGCACGCTCAACCACCTGATTCAGCGGGTCACCGGCAAAGCAATGGGGGATTATGGCTGCATGCTGCGCGCCTACCGCCGCCACATCGTCGAGGCGATGCTCAACTGCCACGAACGCAGCACCTTTATTCCGATTCTGGCCAATACCTTTGCCCGTCACACCATCGAGCTGCCGGTGATCCACGCCGAACGCGCTTTTGGCGATTCTAAATACAGCTTTATGCGCCTGATCAACCTGATGTACGACCTGGTGACCTGCCTGACCACTACGCCGCTGCGACTGCTCAGCGTGGTCGGCAGCCTGATTGCGCTCTCCGGCTTTGCTTTCTCACTGGTGCTAATCGTATTGCGACTCTTTTTTGGTGCGGCCTGGGCGGGTGACGGCGTCTTCGTGTTGTTCGCCGTGCTGTTCATGTTTATCGGCGCCCAGTTTGTGGGTATGGGACTGCTCGGGGAGTACATCGGGCGCATTTATAACGACGTTCGCGCGCGTCCGCGCTATTTCGTTCAACGCATTGTTCAGGCTCCTGAAGAGCCTTCAGTACAGGATACTCAATCATGAAGACCGTTGTTTTCGCCTATCACGACATGGGCTGTGTCGGCATCAATGCCCTGCTGAATGCAGGCTATGAGATCACCGCCATTTTCACGCACAACGACGTGGCGACCGAAAATAACTTTTTCGGCTCGGTAGCCCGCCTGGCGGCAGAGCACGGTATTCCGGTTTATGCACCGGACGAGGCGAATCATCCGATCTGGCTTGACCGCATCCGTACCATGGCACCAGAAATGATCTTCTCCTTCTACTATCGCCATCTGCTGAGCGATGAGATCCTGCAATGCGCTCAGAAGGGGGCCTTTAACCTGCATGGCTCCCTGCTGCCTAAATACCGCGGCCGGGCACCGCTGAACTGGGCGCTGGTCAATGGCGAGCGAGAAACCGGCGTCACGCTGCATCGCATGGTGAAGCGCGCTGATGCCGGTAATATTCTGGCGCAGCAGAAAGTGGCCATTGACGATCAGGACAATGCGCTGACGCTGCATCGCAAGCTGACCCAGGCCGCAGAGCAGTTGCTGAGCGACGTATTGCCTCGCCTGCGTCAGGGTGAGGTCAGTGAGTGGCCACAGGATGACAGCCAGGCAACCCGCGTGGGCGGTCGCACGGCCGAAGATGGCCGCATTGACTGGAATCAGCCTGCTGCGACGATTCACAATCTGGTCAGAGCGGTCACCGATCCCTGGCCTGGCGCATTCGCCTTTGCCGGTTCGGTTAAATTTATCGTCTGGAAGAGCCGGGTTCATCCGCAGCAGCAGCAGGCGAAACCGGGTACGGTCATCTCTAAACAGCCGTTCCTGGTCGCCTGCGGCGAAGGCGCACTGGAAATCCAGACCGGACAGTCTGAGCATGGCGTTTACATGAACGGCAGTCAGCTGGCGCAGAGCCTGGGCATGGTGCCTGGCGCATTGCTCTATTCAAAGCCGCAGTCGGTGCTGCAGCGCCGTACCCGCGTGCTGATCCTGGGTGTTAACGGCTTTATCGGTAACCATCTCACCGAGCGGTTGCTACAGGATGAACATTTCGAAGTCTACGGCCTGGATATCAGTTCAGATGCTATCAGCCGCTTCCTGGAGCATCCGCGCTTCCATTTTGTCGAAGGGGATATCGCGATCCACTCTGAATGGATTGAGTATCACATCAAAAAATGTGACGTCATCCTGCCGCTGGTGGCGATTGCGACGCCGATTGAGTACACCCGCAACCCACTGCGCGTGTTTGAACTCGATTTCGAAGAGAACCTGAAAATCATTCGCGACTGCGTGAAGTATCAGAAGCGCATCATTTTCCCGTCTACCTCTGAGGTCTACGGCATGTGTACCGATGCCAGTTTCGATGAGGATACCTCTAATCTGGTGGTCGGGCCGATCAACAAACAGCGCTGGATCTACTCCGTATCGAAACAGCTGCTGGACCGCGTGATCTGGGCATATGGCGAAAAAGAGGGGCTGCGTTTTACCCTGTTCCGTCCCTTCAACTGGATGGGACCGCGTCTGGATAACCTCAATGCGGCACGCATCGGCAGCTCCCGTGCGATCACTCAGCTGATCCTCAACCTGGTAGAAGGTTCGCCGATTAAGCTGATCGACGGCGGCAAACAGAAACGCTGCTTTACCGATATTCAGGATGGCGTGGAAGCGCTGTTCCGCATCATCGAAAACAAGCAGCAGAATTGTGATGGTCAGATCATCAATATCGGTAACCCGGACAACGAAGCCAGTATCAAAGAGCTGGCCGAGCAGCTGCTGGAAAGCTTTGAGCGTCATCCGCTGCGCAGCCAGTTCCCGCCGTTTGCCGGTTTCCGTGAAGTGGAGAGCAGCAGCTACTACGGCAAAGGCTATCAGGATGTGGAGCACCGCAAACCCGCTATCCGCAATGCGCGTCGTTTGCTGGGCTGGACGCCGACCGTCACGATGGATGTCACTATCGACAACACGCTCGACTTCTTCCTGCGCACCGTCGAGCAACAGGCTGATAAGTGATGAAGAAGATTGGTCTGCGGATTGACGTAGATACCTGGCGCGGCACGAAGCAGGGGGTGCCGACGCTGCTTGAGCTATTCCGGCGTCATGCGGTGCGGGGCAGCTTTTTCTTCAGCGTGGGACCGGACAACATGGGCCGCCATCTCTGGCGGCTGGTGAAACCGGCGTTTCTCATGAAGATGCTGCGTTCCCGTGCCGCATCGCTCTATGGCTGGGACATTCTGCTCGCCGGCACGGCCTGGCCGGGAAAGCAGATGGGACGCGGCCTGCGGCAAATCATGCAGGACGCCACCCGTCAGCATGAAGTTGGTCTGCACGCCTGGGACCACTTTGCCTGGCAGACCTGGGCGGGCGTCTGGCCGCAGGATAAGCTGGTGGAGCAGATAGCGCGCGGCACCGAAACGCTGAGTGAGATCCTCGGTCACCCGGTCAGCTGCTCGGCCGTTGCAGGCTGGCGCGCTGATGGCCGGGTGATCGCCGCCAAACAGGACTTCGGCTTTCACTACAACAGCGACTGTCGGGGCAGCGGCCCGTTCCGGCCCCTGCTGCCTGATGGGCAGATCGGCACGGTGCAGATCCCGGTAACGCTGCCCACATGGGATGAAGTGGTTGGCCGCGAGGTCAGCGCAGAAGGGTATAACGACTACATTCTGGCGAAGATGCTCGCGTCTGATGAGGGCGCGGTTTACACCATACATGCCGAAGTGGAGGGCATTATCGGCTACGCGGACTTTGATCGGCTGCTGGAGGCTGCAGAACGTAACGGCATCCAGTTCTGTCCGTTAGGCGAGCTGCTGCCCGACAATCTCAGCACGTTACCGGTGGGCAGGGTCGTCAGAGGCGAAATCCCAGGACGGGAAGGGTGGTTGGGTTGCCAGCAACTGACTGAAGAGGCGAACTAGTGCGGATACGTAACAACACGAAGTGGGTGCTTTTTTTCAGCTTCTTTATTCTCTATTACCTTATCCCACCAGTGTTCCGCGATCTCTGGCAACCGGATGAGACCCGCTATGCGGAGATCAGCCGGGAGATGCTGGCGACCGGTAACTGGATCACACCGCACTTCTTTGGCCTGCGCTATTTTGAAAAACCAATTGCGGGTTACTGGATTAACTCGCTGGGTCAGTGGTTGTTTGGCCACAACAATTTTGGCGTGCGGGCGGGTTCGATATTCTCCACGGCGATCACCGCTGCGCTGATCTTCTGGCTTGGCCGCCGGCTGTTTGGTTCGGCGCGTACCGCCGCGGCCGGCACCCTGATTTTCCTCAGTTCGCTGCTGGTCTACGGCGTGGGCACTTATGCGGTGCTCGATCCTATGCTGATGCTCTGGCTGGCGGCGGCGATGTGCAGCTTCTGGCTGGCAACAGAGGCTACCGGACGAACTGGCCGTGTGGGCGGTTATCTGCTGCTGGGTCTCGCCTGCAGCATGGGATTTATGACCAAAGGCTTTCTGGCACTGGCGGTTCCGGTGCTGGCGATTCTGCCATGGGCGATCTGGCGCAAGAGACTTTCGGAGCTGCTCTGCTTCGGGCCGCTGGCGGTACTTTCAGCCGCAGCGATCAGCGCGCCCTGGGCGCTGGCGATCTATCATCAGGCTCCCGATTTCTGGCACTACTTCTTCTGGGTTGAGCATATCCAGCGCTTTGCGGAAGAGAATGCACAGCACAAGGCACCGTTCTGGTATTACCTGCCGGTTCTGCTGCTGGGCACACTGCCGTGGCTGGCGCTGTTACCGGGCGCGTTAATGATCGGCTGGCGCGAGCGTCAGCAGCATCCGGGCGCGCTCTATCTGCTGAGCTGGACGGTTATGCCGCTGCTGTTTTTCAGCCTGGCAAAGGGCAAGCTACCGACTTATATCCTGCCCTGTTTTGTGCCGCTGTCGCTGCTGATGGCGCACTATGGGCTGAACGCCGCGCAGCGGGCAGGGCGCGCATTAACCGTTAATGGCTGGCTTAACCTGATTTTCGGCATTCTCACCCTGGCAACGGTGCTGCTGGTGCTGGCGCCCTGGAGCGTGACGCATCATCCGTTGTTCGCCACGCACGAGATGCTGAAGCTGGTACTGGGCGCGCTGGCATTTCTCATCTGGGGGCTGGTGGGCGCATACAGCTGCCGATCTTCACAGCGCCGCTGGCTGGCGGCCGCGCTTTGTCCGCTGGGTGTCGCACTGCTTATTGGCGCTGCGATCCCGGAAAAAATCCGCGACGCTAAACAGCCGCAGCACTTTGTTACCACGATTAGCGCACGTCTGGCCTCCAGCCGCTTTATCCTGGCGGACAATCCCGGCGTGGCTTCTGCCGTCGCCTGGCATCTGCAGCGCAGCGATATTGGCTTCTACGACACCAAAGGCGAGCTGGAATATGGGCTGAGCTACCCGGATACGCAGTCCCGTTTTGTCTCTCAGGTCGACTTCGGCAGCTGGCTTGCCGACCATCGCCGTACCGGAAGCGTGTCGCTGCTGTTGCTGGTCGACTCGGTGCACAGCGATATCGGGGAGGATGTGCCGGTGCCTGATGCGGTCTATCGTCAGGGCAGGCTGGTCTGCCTCTACTACGGTCAGATGAAGTAATGCTGCTGCTGATTGTGCTGGTGAGTCTGCTCAGTTGCAGTGCGCAGCTGTGCCAGAAACAGGCGACTCATGCGGCATCGCGCCGGATTCGCCTGAGCTGGATTGGGTTGAGCGTGCTGCTGTTAGGCGTTGCGATGCTCCTCTGGCTGCTGGTGCTGCAGCGGGTGCCTGTCAGCCAGGCCTATCCGATGCTGAGCCTGAACTTCATCTTCGTTGCGCTGGCCGGACGCATCCTGTGGCGTGAAAGGCTGACGCTGCGTCAGATCGCCGGCACGCTGCTGGTGGTGACGGGTGTGGCGCTGATGGCGAGTCAGCTATGAAAGGATACGGATGGGTCGCGTGCAGCGTGCTGCTGGTTTCAGTGGCACAATTAATGATGCGCTGGGCGATGCCGCGCCTGCCCGATGTCAGTAGCCTCACGTCGCTGCCTGCGATTGCGATACTCCCTGCCTTGCTGTTGCTTGCCGGGTTGGGCGCGTACGGGGTCTCGATGCTCTGCTGGATTCGCGCGCTGTACTATTTCTCGCTGAACCGGGTCTATCCGCTGCTCAGCCTGAGTTACGTGCTGGTCTGGCTGGTGGCGGTCTGCGTGCCGGTATTTCATGAGGCGTTCAGCTGGCATAGCCTGGCGGGCGTGGCGATTATTGTTATCGGGCTGCTGTGCATCGTGGTTAAGCCCTGAACAAATAAATTAGCGTTTCCGCATCGTAGATCCCGTTTATTACCGTTCTCGGATAGAAATTAATGTTGTCACGATAGCCATATTAGCGTTTTAGTGTTAAATATCCTTTTTGTTATTCTTTTCGGGCAACGGATAAAGGATTCACTATGCTGGTCGGCTTTAGCGCACTGCGCGAACGTTATGCTATCAGACTGGCGCAGCCACTACGCGTTAAGTCAGCTATCGGAACGGTACGCTCTCATCATGAGAGTCAGGGGCAGGTGGAAAATCATTATCCCCCTGGCTATCAGCCGGAAGATGATTTTGCCGGTCACTTTGCCTTTGGTCTCAAATACGAAGAGATTCACCTGGAGTTTTTTGCCCGCCTGTTTACCGCTGTCGGCCCGGAACCTCTGGAGGCGTGGTGCCGTCAGGAGCCGTTCGGACAGTATGCGCGGCGGGCTGGCTTTTTCTATGAATGGCTAACCGGCAACACGCTGCAGGTGCCGGATGTCACCAATGGAGGCTATATTGAGGCCATTTCATCCAAAGCCTGTCTGACCCGA
Organism: Pantoea sp. 9140; assembly: GCF_000745295.1. Classification (NCBI taxonomy): domain Bacteria; kingdom Pseudomonadati; phylum Pseudomonadota; class Gammaproteobacteria; order Enterobacterales; family Erwiniaceae; genus Pantoea; species Pantoea sp. 9140. Next base: position 112,532 of record NZ_JQNO01000003.1, read on the forward strand.
ACAACAGTAAAGCGCGTCAGACGCTGGCGAATCAATGATAACCTGCCGGGATCGGTGGATTTCTGCCCACTGGTGCGCAGAACCGCGGCCGTTGAGCAGGCGCTTACGTTCGATCTTCATGATGCCTTAAACGATCTGGATAACGCCTTTGGTGCAGACATTCTGATGCGCACTGCCAGCTGGCTGACATTTAAAGAGTCGCGCGCCAGTTTTCTGATTGAGAAAGAGTCGGATCAGGGCGACCGCATTCAGCGTTTTGCTCACGTGATTGCGCAGTATTGCGGACAGCTTGACGATCCGCTCAGTGATAGCAGCCTGCATACCATACAGCAGGGTATTCTTGGCCGTGACGCACTGGGACTGGGCCTGCGCCGCTCACCCGTGTTTGTCGGGCAGTCGACAATGCGTGAAGATATCGTCCACTATATTGCGCCACACTATGATGATGTTCCCTGCTTCATGCAGGGCCTCAAAGCCTTTGACCTGGCGACACAGGGTGCCGCGCCACTAGCCCGTGCCGCGGTTATTGCGTTTGGCTTCGTCTATATCCACCCGATGCGTGATGGCAATGGCCGCATCCATCGATTTTTAATCAATGACACGCTGATTCGTGACGGGGCGATACCTGATGGGGTCATCCTGCCGGTCTCAGCCACCATCACCAGCTCGATGGATTTTCGGGTCGGCTACGACCGCACGCTGGACGTGTTCTCGAAACGGCTGATGCGGCGCTATGCAGGCTGCTATCGATTTAGTGAGCTCAAAACCTATGAAGATGGCACGCTGAGCAACTTCAGTTTCAGCGACTATGAGGATGCCCGTTTCGCCTGGCGCTATCCCGACTTAACCGAGCATGTGCTCTATACCTGCAAAGTTATAGAGCACACCGTCCGAAAAGAGATGGCTGATGAAGCGCGCGTACTGGTGATATTTCAGCGTGCACAGCAGCGCCTGAAGGAAGTCATTGAAATGCCCGATCAGGACGCGAGTCGCATTATTCGTTCGCTGAAGGAAAATGGCTGGCAGATTTCCGGCAAGCTTAAAAAAACGTTCCCGTTGCTGGACGATGCGACGCTGTCCGGGCGTATCGTGGAAGCGGTCAGATCGGCGTTTGAAACTCAGACAGACTGAATGCCTGGGTTTCACCGGCAATCACTGCGCACTATGCTCAGCCGAGCGGCTTAAGCTGTGCGGCCAGCGCCTGGATATCACTGACGATCAAATCAGGTGCAGGTGCCAGCGGATAAGGTAGCTGTCCCTGACGGCTGACAAAGGCAGTTTTCATGCCTGCCTGTTTTGCTCCGCCAACATCCCAGCCATGCGCGGCCACCATCATGCACTCTGCGGCGGGCTTGCCCATCTCTTTCATTGCCCACTGATAGACTCTGAGATCGGGCTTATAGACCTGCACCTGTTCCACGCTAAGGATGCGGGTGAACAGCGGTGCCAGCCCGGCTGAACTGAGCTGTTTTTCTGCCAGCGCGGCTGAGGAGTTGGTCAGCGCAACCAGCGTAAATCCCTGCTGCTTCAGGGCAGCCAGTCCTGCGGCAACGTCCGGATGGGCGGGCATGGCGGCAATAATGTCAGCCAGCGGCGTCGCGTCAGTTGGCAGAGTGACGCCGTAACGTGCAGCGGTCATCTTCAGTACCGCTTCGGCAATATCACCAAAGCTGTGCCAGCTGCCCGTCACTGACTCGACCAGTAAATGATGCAACAGCGAGGTAAACCAGGCCTCGGCGCGCTCCGGCCGGTTACCGAGGCGCTGAGCAACAACCTGATTGAGTTCGGTGGTGTCCAGAAGGGTTTCATTGACATCGAAAAACAGGGTGCCGCTGTATGGAGCGAGATTTTGTTTGTCGGCCATCGTGACTCCGGTTGGCTTGATGGTAAGGCGTTATGTACTGATTGAAAGTAGGCCATTGTGGAGCATTGCTCAAGCCGGGAAATTTAACTTCAAGTTATGCGCAAAATACTTATTATGTTAAATAATGGCTACTAAGCCAGATTGTTAATAATAGATTCTCGATGAACAACACTACTGACTATTTTAATATGAGCATAACCTCATGATAATCAAATATGCCAATTATCATGAGATTCATTTGAGCTAGCATTCACGAAAAAGGTAAATTATAAAGCTTTTATCTATGTGGTTGCCGTTTACTTAAAGCCTTAAAGTTTTGTCTCTTAGCACTTCTCATCACTCGTTGCTTTTCACTTTCAAAATCATCAAGTGCTTTATAAGAAAACATTTCCTCTTGTGGCATGCCCAGTGAGTATATTTCTCTTTCACGCAGCTCTTCTTGATGAATATATTGTATAAATTTTTCCACCCTCTCTAACCGCACTTCAACTCTTTTAATTCTGTCTCGGTTAGTGAAATAATGATATTCTTTTCTAGCTGCTTCAGTAAGATAATTACTTGTTTCTTCATCGAAGATGCCACAATCTGTACAAATCAGGTCGAGATAGGTAAAATAATATGCTAGATCATTGAGCATATACATTCCATAGTTTGTGATTTTTATTCTATCAACAGATTCTGAGAATGTGTCTAGCCTATTATTTGACTCAACAAAACCATGGCGTAGAAGAACATCTAAATTCTTAATGAAGTCATCTTGCATACTAAAAGTTTCAGTAAAATAAGCTAGTAATTGAGCCACCGAGAAGTAAGAAGGGGAAGTAGGGTCTTCCCCTTTTGCTAATTTTCGGAGGATACGCAATCCTGTGAAGTGAGAACTATTTCTAGAAGATCGCAACTGAAAAATGTTTGGTATGTCACTTAAAGATTCATCATAAAAATAACGATCAGGTGTCATGACAGGTTTAATTACCTGGTGAATCATGAAATTCCATGATCTATTGGCAATCATTTCATCTACATTCGTATACCCAGATAAAGAGAAGCTTCGGAATAAATCAAGTGAGAGCCTGATATCACCATGCGCGCAGGCAGTTAGAAAGTTATTTAATGGCGAACGATCATTTGAAAACTCTCTACTGAGAATTTTAAGATACGTAGCACTGTCTTGAATAAACTGTTCGTCTGCATCAGTGAAATATTCATCATCATCTAAATCTTGAGTAAAATGTAGGTTCTCTTCAAATAGTTGCACTGTATAATCTAATCTTTTTTTAAAGACTTCTGATGGTCTTGGAGAGCTAATATGAAAGCCGGAATTTTGATATGCATCTAAAACACCATGTATTTTTGAATCATAGAATCGTTCTTCACGCATTGAAATAAGGACAATACATTTAAGTTTTTCAGATATTTCTTGCGAGCAGGAGAAACAAAAATCTTGAATTTCCGTAGAGTATTGATCAGTGTTATCAATGACGATGATAGTACCTCTTTCTAGCTTTGAAAGGTGATCTACTAATCTTGAAGCACAATATGTTGAATCATTTTTCCATTCAGTAATAAACGAGTTTAGTTTTATATTATAGTTTTCAGATGATTCGTTTAATCCAGCAAGGTCCTGCTTTTTTGCAATTGTAAATTTGTCAATAAATAAACCATTTATTAAGGAATCCCTTTCAGAGTTCAATAAATCATTTATATCAAGTTTTTTAATTATTTCAGTCCATATATACGTCCTAATAAGAGATGTATCTTCTGGAATTTTTAATAAGTCGATAATAGCAATTGCAGCATGATCTTTTAACCATCGTGGAGCATTATGGTGAAGTAATCTTTTTATAAACGTTGATTTCCCGGCCCCTTTACCACCAAACAAAACCAAAACTTCGCCTTTACGATTTTTTTTAATGTTTTTAGTCAGTCGCCCTCCTAAACGGCCGCCTTTCCCCGTGTCATCAAGTTGCTGCACTCCATAACTTTCAAAATATGGAGATAAAGAGTCTTGTATTAATACTCTCATGCCATCGGACGTTCCTTGGTATTCACGTTGTGACACGTAACATCTCTCCATAAAATCCGTATCATCATCCTTAATTACTCCAAAATATCTATTTATAATTGGTCTTAATTTTGTAGCTAATCTATTAACATTTATCGTATGAGAATAAAAAGATATTTTTTCTTTTGGAAAGTAAATACTTCTATCTTTAGGAAGTGCACTACTTAAAAAGGAAGGAAGTGAGGCGCGTTCAGTAATTGCTACGAATGATAAGTTGTTAATCGCTTTAGTGTATTCTTTTGAGAAAAAATCAAGATTTCTTACTACAAATGCTTTAAGGCTTTCCCATCTTTTACCTTTTTCAAATGTTTTAAAAAATATCCATTCAATTCCATTAGTAATGCATGCATACTCGCATCCAGTATCAAAACAATACCTTCTAACCTGGTCCATAGCAGAACGTATGTTATCATTACTCAATAACTTTGATATGCTGATATAGCATGAAGTTTCATCATCAGAATGTGCTAACGGTAATTCAAAAAAGACGCCCGTTTTTTTTGCTTCTATGAAAAGAAGATCTTCATCATTCGTTTTTTTTAAAACGTAATCAGCAAATCCTGGAGCGATATATTCTTCAACATAAACCCTATTTCTTGGCCATGCAAGATAATCATGCAATATGAAGTCAATAATTTTATGTCGGGTTTCGGCCTCATTTTTATCTCTTAAAAAACTATATTTTTTTATTTCTTTTAATGATTCAAGAATGTCATCAAGTTTAGTTGGTTTCAATTCGGTATGCTCCCAGTTAACCATTGCCTTTAAAAGATCTATACATTAGTAATTATTAAGAATAATCCTATAAAGAAAGATGATCAAGAACTTAACACTTTAATCATAAACTGTACTCTTACATAAGCGTTAATAATCACTCTTTTTCGAAAAAGAACTTATATTTCAAGTGGATAGATTAGGTCCTTACTAAGGTGACGCTTTCACTGGTTACCAATTTTGTGTATTTGTGAAATTGCTATCTCTTTAAGTACACATAAAATAATCCGAATCCTTACCCTTCGCGAAAAACATTAGGGGGGCCCTTTCCTCACGCGTGTGCGCCCCGCCACCTTGGAATCATTACCAAAACCATAACTTTCTATAATTAGGGTTATTGAACTTAAGTGAACCCTTCGATACTCGGAGCCATAAATCGAAGTCCTGAATATATGGCCTTATATAATTATCGCTATTTAAGTCCATTCGGTGTAAAAAATAACTATAACTAAATCTAGCGGTATCTTATGCTAATATAAATTATCCATGTGGTGGTAAGTTCTGATGCACCCCTACTGCCGTCTGAATGCACACAAATGCTTATCATGTCCCACCACCCCATCCTCCCACTAGCAAGATGATAGACATCGCTGTGCTCACGCTTACCGACAGCCACAACGGCAATCACCAGATAATCGTCACTCACCTGATAAACAAGGCGAAACCAGGACGCGCTGAGTTAGATTTATAGCAGTCTTAAATACTATGTAGTTTTGCCAGCGGTATATGGAGATTGTCAGTACATTTCTTAAGCTTTTTAACAAACGAATGCTGGATAGCTTTGTCCAGCTTCTGCCACTCTTAAAAGCCTCTTCTCTGAATTTGACGTTATAACTCACAAAAGCGCATCCAGATCGACATCGAGCAGAGGCTGTTTGCTGCGTGCGTGGACCAGCTTAGCTAGTTCGTGATCGTCAAGGGCATCAAGCATCTGTTCATACAACTCAGCCGGCATGCATTAGAATACAGCCTGGTTGCGGTTGAGAATCGCAACGGGATAACCGTCCCCGGCATTGACAGTGGCCATCGGTTTTTTTTTCAGTTCGCTGATGCTGGCACTGGTATCGCTAAAATGATGTGTGGCATAGGGCCTCCAGGACTGATTAACAGGTCTTTATAGCCTCAGGATAAAGACCTGTTAACCAGTCATGGTGTACTGACAGAAGCCGGTTTATCCGGAATGGAAAGCGCCAATTCAGTTAAGAAAAAGCTGCTGAGTATGACGTGCGCGACACCCGGTAGCTTCGGCAAGGTCATGACACGCGATATAAAGCATCAAACCACAGACAGGCTTTTAGTTCTCCTTCTCATCTCCGCCTGAATGTGGCTTATACGCAATGCCTCACGACTCAGGGTTTCAGGATAACCTTTGTCCAGCCATTATCCCGGTCGTCAAAATGCTTATAGCCTTCGGGAGCGTCTGCCAGTGCAAGACGATGCGAAATGATCTGCGCCGGATTAGCTCTGCCCTGATGGATAAGCCTTGCGAGCTGGCGGTTGTAGGCTTTCACGTTACACTGGCCGGTCTTCATTGACTGACCTTTAAACCAGAACGTACCAAAATCGAACGGCACTTTGCCCTCTTTAGCCAGTTCGGTTGCCCCGCCGGGATCCTGAGGAACAAAAACGCCTACCGTACCAATACCGCCCGTGGCTTTAGTTGATGCAACAAGGCTGTTCAGCGTGGCGGAGTTATCTTCGTGGCCATGTTTATTGCAGCACTGATAACCCACGCATTCGCAACCGCAATCCGTGCCGCGCCCCTCGGTGAGTTCGAGGATTTTATTGACCGCGTCATCGCCCACGCCATTGATCGCCACTGCACCAAGCTGTTCGGCTAACGCCAGTCTGTCAGGATGGGTATCGACCACAAAGACCTGTGATGCGCCTTTAATCATGGCCGAATGTGCCGCCATTAAGCCGACCGGGCCAGCGCCGTAAATGGCAACACTCTCGCCAGGGCGCAAGCCTGCCAGCTCAGTGGCATGCCAGCCGGTGGGGAAGATGTCGGACAGCATAACGTAGTCTTCCTCCTTTTCTGCCGCATCCGGCGGCAGTACCAGGCAGTTAAAGTCAGCAAAAGGAACACGAAGTAACTCCGCCTGTCCACCCTCCCATTCGCCCATCTCCGCAAAGCCATAGGCGGCACCGGCCGTACCCGGATTTGCCGTGAGACAGTAACCGGTTAACCCTTTCTCGCAGTTTTCACAGAAGCCGCAGCCGACATTAAAGGGCAGGCAGACATAATCACCGACTTTAATCCGATCTACACCGCTACCAATTTCAACAACCTGGCCCAGATTCTCATGGCCGAAGATGCGACCCTGCTCGAAGCTGGTTCGCCCTTCGTACATATGTAAGTCAGAACCGCAGATATTGGTGGTGGTAATACGGACAATCACATCGGTGGGACGAACGATTTTCGGATCCGGGACATCTTTGACTGAAACGTCAAACGGTCCGTTATAGACAACTGCTTTCATAGTGTTTACCTCACAGGCATGATCAGTTTTGAGGGTGGCGACTGCGTGATGCATTGCCGTCGCCACCTTCTTCGTGATGCTGCTTTTTCAGTCAAATGGCGCGACTGAAGATGTAAGTGTAGAACAGCTTATGGCGCAGTCTGGAAAAAGAAATATCATGTAACTCTCTGAAATGTAAAACCGCTTCGCTAAAAAACCGTTCATCTCCCTCTGCCGTTCTGCTTATCCTCATCCTGCTGTAAAGTTCCGGGCTAATGCTGGAACAGGATTAGCGAGGCCGCCTGTTGCTATTTACCGGGCCTGATTATCATCAGATGTCAGGCGGCATTTATCCTGATAAACATCCGCCTGATGTTTGCCTACTTCTTATCCTGTGACCACGTCGCGCTGCGGATATCGACTTTCACCGGCAACAGACCAATCCGGGTAAAGGTATCTGCCAGCGCCTGCTGCTGGGTGAAGACTTCTGGCGTCATCCGCTCTGCGCCAAACGGCATCCTTGCCAGCGCACGCTGCCAGATCGGCTGCGGCAGACCGGTTGAGGTGGACATGATTTTTGCGGCTTCTTCCTGATTTTGATTAGCCCACTGACTCAGTGAACCCAGCTCATCCACCACCTCAGAAGCGATGTGTGGATAGCGCTCCGCGAACTTACGGCTGGCAAGATAGAAGGTGTAGTGCGGCACCAGCCCTTCGGCATTTTTAATCAGCCGCGCGTGGGCGTTGGTTTCCACTTCGGCGTAGTAGGGATCCCAGATGACCCAGGCATCCACCGCGCCGCGCTGGAAAGCGGCGCGCGCATCCGCAGGTGGCAGATAGACCGGCGTAATATCTTTATAGGTCAGCCCTGCCTGCTCCAGCGCGGTGACCAGCAGATAGTTAACGTCAGAGCCTTTGTTCAGCGCCACACGCTTGCCTTTGAGATCCGCCACGCTTTTGATCGGTGAGTCAGCGGGCACCACAATCGCTTCGGTTTTAGGGTTAGCTGGCGAGTGTCCCAGATAAACCAGATCGGCCTGCGCGGCCTGCGCGAACGTCGGTGGCGCGTCGCCGGTAGCGGCCAGATCGATACTGCCGATGTTTAAGCCCTCCAGCATCTGCGGTCCGGCCGGGAACTCAATCCAGTGCACCGCAATACCCTGCTTTTTAAATTCCTGATCCAGCGTGCCGCGATACTTCAGCAGCGCAAAGATATTGGCTTTCTGAAAACCGATGTTCACTGTCTCGGGTTTCTCTGCTGCCTGGGTGCTGAACGCGAAACCCGCCTGGGCGGCAATAATCAAAGCGCTGAGTAAAACTTTTTTCATTTCTCATTCCTGAGTCTGGTTGTTGTCTGCGCAACATAACAAACGCGGATTGAAGCGCTTAGCGATGAAATGTTCGATGCTTAGCTAAAAAAACGCTATGGATGCCAGACCGACTCGCGTACGCGAATGGCGCGACTGAATAACCCCAGCGCATAGAAGCGGTCGGCGATAGTCTGCTGTTCCCGGATGATGGCCAGGTTCATTCTTTGGGTCTGATGGCTGCGCCGGGCTAAGGCGTGCATCAGTGAGGTTGCAGAGATGCCGAGTTCCGTTGAGAGCAGCCCGGCAGCTTCAGCACGATGCGCATCAATGTAGCGGCCGGTCTGCTCCAGTGCGCTAAGCAGAACCTGTAACAGATCGCCAGAGTGCGTCGAAAATCCGCGCTCAGCCAGGTAAAACTGATGGTTATTGACCCGGCCTGTGCCATCCGCAATCACCCTGAACTCTCCGCTGTTCTCCGCATCGCTGAGTAACGGATCCCACATCATCCAGGCATCCACCGCGTTGAGATCGCTGGGCGTCAGCGGATATTTAGGCGGGGCATAGACAATACGCACATCATCCGGCGCTAAACCCGCCTCATCCAGAATCTGCAGCAACAGATAGTGAACGTTGGAGCCGCGATTCACGGCAATACGTTTGCCTCTGAGATCGCCAATCTGCTTAACCGGGCTGCTGTTAGGCACCAGCAGCGCCACGCTTTGCGGGGCGGCAGGTTCCCAGGCAACATAGACCATGGGACTGTTGCTGGCCTGCGCAAACAAGGGGGGAACTTCACCGGTGGTCCCGAAATCGATCTCCTTATTGCTCAGTGCATGCAGAAGCTGCGGACCCGCAGGAAATTCACTCCACATGACGCTGACACCCTGCCCGGCCAGCTGCTGCTCCAGCGACTGGCGGGCTTTCAGAATGCCAAGGTTGCCAAATTTCTGATAACCAATACGCAGTTCCCGCTCCCGCTCAGGCTGCTGACCAGTCGATATGTCGCGCTGACGCACTGAACCGCGGCGCGGTTTAATCACCCCCAGATGTCCCAGCTGTGTGCGCAATGTATGTCGGCTGATACCCAGCAGCGCGGCCGCCTGTAACTGATTACCCTGGGTGAGTTCCAGCGCATTTTTCACCAGCGCAGCAATTACCCGGGGATAGAGCGGTGTATCACTCTGCTGCATCTGCTGGCGTAAAAACTGATCCAGCGCCTCCTCTCCCTGCGGCAGGTCGCTCCCCGCAAGAGGGCTTAGCCGCAGCTGCTGCGGCGTGACCAGTGAGGTTTTGCTGAGCAGCACGGCGTTGTGCAGCGTGTTCTCCAGTTCACGGATGTTGCCCGGCCAGCTGTAGTTCATCAGCACTGTCATGGCTTCATCACTGAGGCGCAGCTGAGGACGACCAAGACGGCGCGCATAGATCTGCAGGAAGTGACTGGCCAGCACCGGAATATCTTCGCAGCGCTGGCGCAGCGGCGGCAGTGTGACGCTGGCCACATTCAGCCGGTAGTAGAGGTCTTCGCGGAATCGCCGTTCACGGATAGCCACCGCCAGATCCCGGTTGGTCGCGGCAATGACCCGCACATTCACTTTTACCGGTCTGGACGATCCCACGCGGGTAATTTCACGCTCCTGCAGCACGCGTAGCAGCTTCACCTGCAGCGACGGGCTTAGCTCACCAATCTCATCCAGCAGCAGCGTGCCGCCCTCAGCCGCCTCAAACCAGCCACGATGCCTGTCCTGTGCGCCGGTAAAGGCACCCTTCTCATGACCAAACAGCTCCGACTCCGCCAGGCTCTCGGTAAGTGCGCCGCAGTTAACCGCCAGAAAAGGCTGCCGGCTGCGGACGCTGTGGTGATGCAGATAGCGCGCCATCACCTCTTTGCCGGTGCCGGTTTCACCGATGATCAGTACCGTCGCATCGGTGGGCGCGAGCTGATCCAGCACGCTTTTAAAGGCGCGCGATGCGGGGTCAATTAACTCAGGGCTGGATATCAGCATCTCATTTACCGGATGAACGGGAAAACCATGACCATACCGCGCCGCTGACGCCGAAACGAGAGGCGGAACGAGTCAGATTGTTGCCAATGCAGCAGGATGCAACTATGCCTGTTGCGAATGCAGCAGATTAGCGTCTGCCACCAAAACGATAAGTTATTGAATTTTGGTAATAAAAATATTTCATCGCAGTGGCACGCATCCTGCTAGAGGCTATATAACCAAAGGGATTAACCCTATGTGATAATGTTTAATATCGTTATAAAGGAATCTGCTAATGAGTCATGCGACACAGGAAAACCTCAACCTCTTCTGGTTTCTGCCTACCCACGGCGACGGGCGCTATCTGGGTACCACCGAAGGCGGCAGAGCAGTCGATTTACCCTATTTACAGCAGGTTGCGCTGGCGGCAGATAATCTGGGCTACTACGGTGTGTTAATCCCGACCGGTAAAAGCTGCGAGGATTCATGGCTGGTCGCCTCGGCACTGGCACCGATCACCAAAAAGCTGCGCTATTTAGTGGCCGTGCGTCCCGGCCTGCAACCGCCCAGCCTGGCGGCGCGGATGGCGGCGACGCTGGACCGTCTCTCCGGCGGCCGGTTGCTGATCAACGTGGTCACGGGTGGTGATCCGGTAGAGAACAAAGGTGACGGCATCTTCCTGAGTCATGAAGAGCGCTATCAGGTGACCAAAGAATTTCTTGAGGTTTACTCCCGCCTGCTGAAAGGCGAGAAGGTAGACTTTGAAGGCGAACATATTCGCGTGGAAGGTGCCGAGATCCTCTTCCCGCCGGTTCAGGAAGACGGTCCGCCACTCTATTTCGGTGGCTCATCTGAGGCTGCTATCGACGTTGCGGCGAATCAGATCGACACCTATCTGACGTGGGGCGAGCCGGTTGAACAGGTCGCGGAGAAGCTGGCGGTGGTTCGTCAGCGAGCACAGGAGAATGGCCGCACGCTCTCTTATGGCATCCGCTTACATGTCATTGTACGTGAAACGGAAGAGGAAGCCTGGGCGGCGGCCGATCGGCTGATTTCTCATCTGGATGAAGAGACTATCGCCGCCGCGCAGAAAATCTTTGCCCGCATGGACTCCGCCGGTCAGGCGCGGATGAGTGCCCTGCATCAGGGGTCGCGTGAGAGCCTGCGCATCGGTCCCAATCTCTGGGCGGGCGTTGGCCTGGTGCGCGGCGGTGCAGGGACTGCGCTGGTCGGCAATCCGCAGCAGGTTGCCGATCGCATCCGGGAGTATCAGGCACTGGGCATTGAGAACTTTATCTTCTCCGGCTATCCGCATCTTGAAGAGGCACACCGCTTTGCGGAGCTGGTAATGCCGTTGTTGCCGCTGGCCGCCAACGCCGAAAAGAAACAGCGCAGCGTCAACACCGGTCCGTTTGGTGAAACTATCGGTGGCGACCGTCGCCCGGCTAAACAGGCCAGCGCCAGCTAGTCAGTTAACAGAAAAAAGGCTCGTTTATGTCACAACAGCAGATTGTCATTATCGGCGGCGGGTTCACCGGCACCGCGCTGGCGATCCATCTGGCCCGCGCTGGCCAGGCGGGGTTGCAGGTGACGGTGATTGAACCTCGCGCACAGCTGGCGCAGGGCGTAGCATACGGCACCACCGATCCGGCCCACCGCATTAATGTGCCGGCCGGCAGAATGCAGCTCGCCGGTGATGAAGAGGGTGTTTTCGATCGCGACTATCGCGCCTCTGCCGACTTCAGGGCCGATCCGGAAGCGCTGTGGCATGACGGCAACGTCTACCCGCAACGCGGTGAGTTCGGACGCTGGGTCAATGCGCAGTTTGTTCATCAGCAGCAGCACTCACCGGTGAAACTGAGTCATCTGCGTGACAGTGCGGTTGCCTTTAAGAATGGCGTGGTGACCACGGCCTCCGGGCAGCAGATTCATGCCGATCAGGTAGTGCTGGCGATCAGTCATCCCCCGCCGGATCTGCCTGCTCTGCTGAGGCCGCTACAGGGCCATCCGGGTTTGATTGCCAATGCCTGGCAGCGCGACGCGCTGGCGCAGGTCGCCCCTGACGATCGGGTGGCGATTATCGGTTCAGGGCTGACCATGTCCGATGTGGTGGCGTCGCTGCATTGTCAGCAGCACCGTGGAAAGATTACCGTCTTCTCACGTCGTGGCCAGCTGCCGCGTGCCAACCTGAGTGGCAACAATGAGACCTACGCTCTGGATTACAGTCAGCCGCAATCCGCCACCGCGCGCGGCTGGCTACATCGGGTGCGACAGGAGGTTAAACAGGCGGCGGCGCTGAATCTGCCCTGGCAGCTGGTGCTGGATGATATCCGCCGTAACGGTCAGCGCATCTGGCAGAGTCTGTCGCTGCATGAGCAGCAGCGCTTTCTGCATCATCTGCGCCCCTGGTGGGATGTTCACCGCTACCGGATTGCGCCGCAGGTGAGCCAGGTTCTCAGCCAGCAGCAGGCCAGCGGTCAGCTGACTCTGCTGGCGGCGCGCCTTATCGCTGCCGAATCGGATGGCGAAACGCTCCGGCTGACGCTGCGCCTGCGTGGCGCGCAATCGCACAGGCTGGAGGTGGATAAAGTCATTGTCACCACCGGCCCTGCACACAACGCGCTGCTTAACAGCAATGCGCTGCTGCGTCAGCTCCATGGCGATGGCGTTATCCAGCCTGACCCGCTGGCGCTGGGGATACAGGTTAATGCGCTGTCTCAGACGCTGAATGTGAACGGTGAAGCGAATCCCGGACTGTATGTCGCCGGGCCTGCCGCACGGGGTCGCTTTGGCGAGCTGATGGGATTACCGCAGGTGGCGGAACATGCTGAGTCTGTTGCACGGCAACTGTTGAATGCCCTGTCGCTGCCTGTCAGCGAGCGATGTCCCGGCTCACTCACCTACTGAATCTTCCTTCCAAAACACACATTAAAAAGTGGGCGGCAAGCGATTGCCGCATCCGCTCAGGAGTCGCTATGTCATCGCAACGTGAAATTCGCCTGAATGCTTTCGATATGAACTGTGTCGGTCATCAGTCACCCGGCTTGTGGGCGCATCCCCGCGACCGCTCATGGCAGTACAAAGATCTGGCGTACTGGACCGATTTAGCGCGCCTGCTGGAGCGCGGTAAGTTTGATGGGCTGTTTATTGCTGACGTGCTGGGTGTCTATGACGTGCTCAACGGTAATAACCATGCCGCCATCCGTCAGGCTACACAGGTACCGGTAAACGATCCGCTGGCGTTAATCACGCCGATGGCCATGATGACGGAACACCTGGGCTTTGGCCTGACCGCCTCGCTGTCGTTTGAACACCCCTACCCGTTTGCGCGGCGGATCTCGACCCTGGATCATCTGACCAAAGGCCGTATTGGCTGGAATATTGTCACCTCCTACCTGGAAAGTGGTGCGCGTAATATCGGGCATCAGGCTCAGACCGACCACGATGCGCGCTACGACTACGCCGATGAGTATCTGCAGGTTATCTATAAGCTGCTTGAAGGAAGCTGGGAAGACGACGCTGTCCTGCGCGATCGTGAACGTCATATTTTCAGCGACCCCAATAAAATCCATCCGATTAACCATCAGGGAACGTTTTTCCAGGTGCCGGGCATTCATCTTTGCGAGCCGTCACCGCAGCGCACACCGGTGCTTTATCAGGCCGGTGCCTCCAGCCGCGGCAAGGCGTTTGCGGCGGAACATGCTGAATGCGTATTTGTCGCGGCACCGTCGAAAGTACTGCTGAAGAAAACTGTGGCAGATATTCGGCGCAGGGCCGCTGAGGCGGGACGTGACCCGCGATCCATCCTGATTTTCAATCTGCAGACGGTGATTGTGGGAGAAACCGACCTGGCGGCGCAGGCGAAATGGCAGGAATACAAAAGCTATGTCAGTTACGAAGGCGCGCTGGCGCTGATTTCGGGCTGGACCGGTATCGACTTCGGGCAATATCAGCCGGATCAGGTACTGAAGCATCTGCATACCAACGCCATTCAGTCGGCGGTTGAGACCTTCTCCACCGCCGATTCCAATCGTCAGTGGACGGTGCAGGGGCTGGCTGACTGGGTGGGCATTGGCGGATTTGGTCCGCTGCTGGTGGGTAGCGCGGAAACCGTAGCGGATGAACTGCAGAGCTGGGTTGAAGAGACCGACGTTGACGGGTTTAACCTCGCCTACGCCGTGACGCATGAAACCTTTACCGACGTGGTGGAACTGCTGGTGCCGGAACTGCAAAAGCGCGGCGTTTACAAGCAGGACTATCAACCCGGCACGCTGCGTGAAAAGTTGTTCGGACAGGGACCGCGGCTGGCATTGCCGCATCCGGGGGCCGGTTATCGCCGTATCTCCGGCGCGGAGCAGTGGACAGAAAGCATGGAGGCCTCATGATTGAGATTACGGGGCTGAGTAAAACGTACGCCGGGCCACAGAACCGCCAGATTGAGGTGCTGAAAGATATTACGCTCAGCGTTCCTGCCGGTTCAATTACGGCGGTCGTCGGGCCAAGCGGCGCGGGAAAATCGACGCTGGCAAAGTGCATCAGTCTGCTGGAGCGACCAACATCGGGAAGCATCCGGGTCAATGGTGAGGATCTGTCATATTACACGGGTGAGACTTTACGTCACAAACGTCGGGCGATAGGCACCGTATTCCAGTCATCCGCTCTGCTGCAGCGCAAAACCGCCTGGGAAAATGTGGCGCTGCCGCTGGAGTGGCTGGGCGTGGTGCCCGGGGAGATCAAACGCCATGTGGGCACGCTACTGGAGAGCGTCGGTCTGAGTGACAAGGCGGGATTTTATCCTTCTCAGCTCTCGGGCGGCCAGCGCCAGCGTGTGGGTATCGCCCGGGCGCTGGCGCTTAAGCCCTCGGTGTTGCTGGCTGACGAGGCCACGTCCGGGCTTGATCCGGATGCCACCCATGCCATTCTGACGTTACTGAAAACCCTGCGCGATCAGTTTGGGCTATCAATCATCTTTATTACCCACGAAATGGATGTGGTGCGGCGCGCAGCCGACGCCGTCGCGCAGATTGCAGACGGCAGGCTGGTGCAACAGGGCCATTTACGTCAGCTGCTGGCCACGCCCGATTCGTCGCTGGGTCAGCAGCTGTTCCCACTCCAGCCGCTCGCCGGGGCCGGCGATCTGCTGCTGCAAATCACCTACGGCGATCGCCCGATTGCCATCGACTGGATCAGCCGTCTGACGCAGCAGTTTGCCGTGCAGGTGGATCTGCTGGCGGCCCATGTTGAGCAGGTTGGCAATGCGCTGGCGGGACGGATGCGGGTGGCCATTCGTTTTTCCCATTCTGGCGTCACGCCCCGGCAGGTGACGGAGCTGCTACAGCACTATGGCATTCATGCTGAGATTCTGGAACAACGTGCGGCCCTGCAGGAGGTGGTATGAAACCTGCTGACGTACTGAGTCAGGATACGCCGTGGAACCAAATCCCGGCGCTGATGCTGCCCGCCTACGGCGAAACCTGGCTGATGGTGGCTGTGGTGATGCTGTTTGTGGTGACGCTGGGTGGCCTGCTGGGGGTGGTGCTGTTTAACACCTCGCGGCAGGGGCTGTTTCCGCACAGAACGCTGCATCAGATTCTGGGCTGGATCATCAACATGGGCCGTTCACTCCCTTTTCTGGTGCTGATGGCGGCCATTATCCCTTTTACCTTCTGGCTGACCGGCACCACCATTGGCATCCCCGCAGCCGTGGTACCGATGATCATCGCTGGCACGCCCTTTTTTGCCCGGCTGGTCAGCAATGCGTTGCGTGAACTGCCTGCTGATGTCACCGCCGTGGGCCTGGTCTCCGGGGGTTCCACGTGGCAAATCATCTCCCGCGCCCAGATCAGTGAAGCCCTGCCCGCAATTGTGGCAGCCATTGTGCTGAATCTTATTTCGATGATTGAGTATTCCGCTATCGCCGGAACGATCGGTGCCGGAGGGATTGGCTATCTGGCCGTGGTTTACGGCTATCAGCGTTTTGATAATCACATCATGGTGGCCACCATTATTGTGCTGATTGTCACTATTCAGCTGGTTCAGTTTTTAGGCGACCGTTTGACTTCGGCGCTGCAACCTTATCAGGGAAAACATTCAACATGACGCATCACGACTTTGAAATTAGACAGAAGAAAAAATGGCCGTGGGTAGTGGCTGGGGTGGTAGTGGTGTTGATTGCCGCTGCGGTCTGGTATCAGGTTGCGCACAAGGCCCGCACCGTCACTTTTGGCACCACGCTGAAAGTCCATTTTGAACCGGCGATGGCCGGTGAAGAGCGGCTGATTCAGTTTGTGGCGCAACATATAGCGCCCGACTACGGCATTAAACTGGAGGCCGAAGGATTGCAGGATCCGGTGCAGGCCGACCGCGCGGTGGCGGAGGGTAAGTATGCCGCCACCGTCTATCAGCATCAGTGGTGGCTGAAACAGGTGGTGGAGGCGAACAAATTTCCGCTGACAGCCACCCTGCCGCTGTTCCAGTGGGCGTTTGGCATCTACTCAGATCGCTACCGTGCCATCAGTGAACTGCCACAGGGTGCGGAAATTGTGGTGCCTAATGATGGTGCTAACCAAGGGCAGGCCTTATGGCTGCTGCAGCGTATCGGCCTGATTGGTCTCGATCCGGCGATTGAACCGCGTACCGCAAAACTCAAAGACATCAAAGAGAATCCTCATGGTTTCAACTTCAAAGAGCTGGATCTGTTGACCATGCCGCGCGCGCTGAATTCGGTTGATGCAGCCATCGGTTATGTTTCACAGTTTGATGCCGGAAAAGTACCGCGCGAAAAAGGGATTTTATTCCCGCCAGCCCCGCGCACCTTTGCCTCTCAACTGGTTATAGGCACGCCCTAGCTGGCAGATGACAATATTGTCCGGCTAAAAAAAGCCTTCGCCGACCCCCGGCTACAGCAGTGGCTGAAAGAAACGCAGGATCCGCTGGTGAAAGGCGTGCTGGTGCCGGTTTCCGCAGAATAATAAACAGGCCCAGGTGGGCCCAAACCGGATGAATCACTGCATTCATCCGGTCTTTTTCATGTCTGAAAAATGAGATTAACTTATTGAATTATATAGAATCGTTATCCATATTTGTTGGTTGTTTACTGAGCCGGGAATGCCTATAAAAACCTCGTTACCTGCTGAATATAATAACGAGGATATGATGAGTACATTAGAGATTGACAACACCCTGACCGCCTCGCCGCCTCACTCCACGCCGGTTCGTTCGGTGAGTGATGTGGCCCGGCTAATCAACAGTAATACGGAGAAAAACAGCTACGCCCGCTGGATTGTGTTCCTGGCGCTGGGCGGTGTATTTCTTGACGCCTACGATCTCACCACGCTCTCCTATGGTATTGACGATGTGGTGAAAGAGTTTGGCTTAACCCCGGTGCTGACCGGATTGGTCACCTCTTCA
Organism: Pantoea sp. 9140; assembly: GCF_000745295.1. Lineage (NCBI taxonomy): Bacteria > Pseudomonadati > Pseudomonadota > Gammaproteobacteria > Enterobacterales > Erwiniaceae > Pantoea > Pantoea sp. 9140. The sequence continues at coordinate 130,396 of NZ_JQNO01000003.1, forward strand.
ATTATGATCGGCACCATCGTCGGCAATCTGGTCGGCGGCTGGCTCACCGATAAATATGGCCGCTACTCGGTGTTTATGGCGGACATGCTGTTCTTTGTGGTCTCTGCCATCGCGGCGGGTCTCGCACCCAACGTCTGGGTGTTGATTGGGGCGCGTTTTCTGATGGGCATCGGGGTCGGGATCGATCTGCCGGTTGCCATGGCCTACCTGGCGGAGTTCTCTAAATTCTCCGGCAAAGGCAATAAAGCGTCGCGCCTCGCGGCCTGGTGCCCGATGTGGTATGCCGCATCATCTGCCTGCTTCTTTATTATTTTTGCGCTCTATTTCCTGCTGCCAGCTGAACACATCGACTGGTTATGGCGCGCCTCGCTGCTGTTTGGCGCGGTACCGGCCCTGCTCATTATCGCGGTGCGCAGCAAGTTCATGAATGAGTCACCGCTGTGGGCAGCCAATCAGGGAGACCTGAGCGGTGCAGTTCGTATCCTGCGCGACTCCTACGGCATTATTGCGCATGAAGAGCAGCCTGAAAAAACCGAAACCGTGAAAGCGGCCCCGAAAGTGAGTTTCCGCGTGCTGTTTCAGAAGCCTTACCTCGAACGCACGATCGTCAGCGCAGTAATGAACGTCTGTATCGCATTTGAGTACACCGCCATTGCTTTCTTCCTGCCCTCTATCCTGGCGCAATTCCTGGGCGCGGGCGTGTTTGAAACCATCTCCGCCTCACTGGGGCTGAATGCACTGTTCGCCTTTACCGGCGGCCTGCTCGGGATGCGACTGGCATGGAAGTTCCCTTCCAGGCATGTGGCGATTGCGGGTTTTGCCCTGCAGTTTATCGCGCTGATCTCGCTGGCGCTGATCGGTCATCCACAGGCCACTGCCGGCGTAGTGTTTGCCATGCTGATGCTGGGACTCTGGCTGTTTGCCGAAGGGTTCGGACCCGGCGCGCAGTTGATGATCTATCCGGCACTTTCTTATCCGACCCACGTTCGCGCGACCGGTGTTGGCTTCAGTCGCTCGCTCTCTGGTATCGGCAGTGCGCTGGCGCTATTTATCCTGCCCATTTTGCAGGCCCGTTATGGCACCAACATGTTCTGGATCGTCTCTCTCGCCGCCCTTATTCCGATTATTTTCCTGTTGATTATCCGGTTTGAACCGACCCGACAGGACATTGATGAACAACCTGCAACAGGAGAAGATCATGTCTGAATTAACCCGTACTGAATTTGCCGCGCTGACCGAACAGTTCCGGCCACTCTTTAACCGTATTGCTGAAGGCGCCGCCGCGCGTGAAATTGATCGCACTCTCCTGCATGAGCCGATCCGCTGGCTGAAAGAGGCGCGGTTCGGCACCCTGCGCATCCCCAAAGAAGAAGGCGGCTTCGGCGTCTCGCTGCCGCAGCTCTTTTCCCTGCTGACCGCGCTGGCCGAAGCGGATTCGAATCTGCCGCAGGCACTGCGCGCGCACTTTGCCTTTATCGAAGATCGTCTGAACCAGCCGGAGAGTGAGGATCGGCGGCGCTGGTTCCGCCGTTTTGTGGATGGCGAGCTGGTGGGCAGTGGCTGGAGTGAAATCGGGGCGGTTAAGCTGGGTGAGGTCAACACCCAGGTCTCACCCGATGCGGGAGAATGGCGGATCAGCGGTGAGAAGTTTTACAGCACCGGCACGCTCTATGCGGACTGGATTGATGTCTATGCGCAGCGCACGGACAACGGCCGCGACGTCATCGCGCTGGTGAACACGCATCAGAATGAGGTGGAACGTGATGACGACTGGGATGGTTTCGGGCAGCGGCTGACCGGCAGTGGCACCACACGCTTTCATCATGCCCGTGTGGAGCAGCCACACGTTTATGATTTCAGTGAGCGCTTTCGCTATCAGACAGCATTTTATCAGCATGTGTTATTAGCCACGCTGGCGGGTATAGGCCGGGCCGTAGTGCGTGATGCGTCACAGGGGGTCGCGCAGCGTAAACGGATTTACAGCCACGGCAATGCGCCCCAGGTTAAGCAGGATGTGCAGGTGCTGCAGGTGGTTGGTCAGATCAGCAGCTGGACCTGGGCCGTTGAAGCCGCCGTTGATCGGGCGACTCACTCACTGCAACGGGCATTTGAACTGCAACTGAGCGGTGCCAATGAAGCGGAGCTTCACGCGGCGAACGTTCAGGCCGAGGTGGAGTCCGCCCGGGCGCAGGTAGTCGCGGTGGAGTTAGTGACGCGTGCCGCCACGGAGTTCTTCAATGCGCTGGGCGCGTCCGATACCCGCGTCAGCAAGGCGCTGGACCGACACTGGCGCAACGCCCGCACGGTGTCGTCACACAATCCGGTGATCTACAAAATCCGCAATGTGGGTGACTGGGAGGTAAACGGCAACGATCCGACGTTTATCTGGCAGATCGGCAACGGCGAAGCGTCATAATACAGCAAGGCCGGGTGATCCCGGCCTTACGCGTTTAGCGGTGGTTCAGCCGTCGCGACAGCCGGTCACCGCACAACTGAAGCAACGTCACCAGCGCGACCAGCACCACAATAACTGTCACCATTACCTGCATATCAAACCGCTGATAACCATAACGATACGCCAGATCCCCCAATCCTCCTGCACCGATGGCACCGGCCATCGCTGACGCGTTAATCATCGTCACCAGCGTGATGGTAAAACCGCTGACGATGCCAGGCCGCGCTTCCGGCAGCAGCACATGCCAGATAATATGCCAGCGATGAAATCCCATGGCCTGCGCCGCTTCGGTCAGCCCTTTATCAACTTCACGCAGGCTGACCTCCGCAATACGGGCAAAAAACGGGGTGGCCGCCAGGGTAAGCGGTACGACGGCTGCCCAGACGCCATAGGTGGTTCCCACAATCCAGCGGGTAAAGGGAATTAACGCCACCATCAGGATCAGAAATGGGATGGAGCGAAAGAGGTTAACTATCCAGCCCAGCACCCGATTAAGTAGTGGGCTGGGAAAAAGATCGCCGCGTCCGCTGACCACCAGAATCACCGCCATGGGTAAGCCCAGCGCAAGCGCGAGCGCAGAGGAGACGCCTACCATCAGCAGCGTATCCAGAAAGGCGACCCATAAACGTTCAATAGCCGGTGACATAACCTAATACCTCCAGTCGATCGGCGATGTGCGCCAGTTGAGTTGTCACGGATTGCGCCTCGTGTCGGGCATCCAGCAGGAGCAACAACTGGCCGGTGGGTTTGCTGTCAACCCACTCGATAGCGCTGTAAATCAGGGTGATTTCGCCCGCGATCTCTGCACTCAGCGCACCGATATCGGGTTGTGCACCCTGCCCGGTGTAGCGTAACCGCACCAACAGACGGGATTGATGATGTTGCCGGTGGACAGTCAGGCGTGTGCCGACCGACTCTGGCAGAGCCTGGTGATTGGGGTTCAGCAGCTGGCGCGTCGTCTTCTGCTGTGGGTCGCTATAAACCTGCCAGACCGGGCCGCGCTCAATAATTTCACCCTGATCGATTACCGCAACGTTGTGGCAGAGGTCATGAACGACGTCCATCTCATGGGTGATCAGCACAATGGTAATATGGCGTTGCTGATTGATCTTTTTAAGCAGCGCCAGAATTGAGCGTGTCGTTTCGGGGTCGAGTGCTGATGTCGCTTCATCGCACAGCAGCAGTTCCGGATCGTGGACCAGCGCACGTGCAATACCGACGCGCTGTTTCTGTCCACCGGAAAGCTGTGCGGGCCAGGCATGTTGCCGCGCCTCCAGCCCGACCAGCGCCAGCAGCTCATCCACTTTGCGCGCCCGCACGGCAGCAGGCACACCTGCCACTTTTAGCGGTAGCTCAATATTCTGCCGTACGGTTTTGGCCGACAGCAGATTGAAGTGCTGGAAAATCATGCCGGTGCTGCGCCGCCATTCGACCAGCTGCCGCGCGTTAAGCGCGCTGATATCGGTGCCATCGATCACGATGCGTCCGGCAGTCGGTTCTTCCAGACGATTAAGGCAGCGGATGAGCGTAGATTTTCCCGCGCCGCTGCGGCCAATGATGCCGAATATTTCTCCGCGATGGATCCCGAGATTAATATTACGCAGTGCATCCACAGACTGGCCGGGATAGCGTTTACTTAATGCTTCAATGATGACGTGTGAGGCACCGCTGGTATGGCGCGTAGCGGCATCGGACAATGCCGACGTCTCAGGGATGCTCAGGCTGACCATGATTACTGGCTCCAGCCAGGCTGATAGAGTTTGCCATAGAAATTGTCGAGGCTGGCGCGGACTACCGGAGAGTGCTGATAGATATCAACAAACTTTGCCAGTCGCGGATCGTCCTGATGACCCTGACGGATTACGAACTGAATGACATATTCCGGGTTCTCCAGCCCGTCGAACAGCAGTGCCTTATTGGGATCGATCGTCTTTGCCAGCCGCAGATAGTGTGGATAGCCCTGCGCCAGGTCGACTTCTTCAAGCGAGCGCGAGAGCTGTACCGCTTCCACCTCGATAATTTTCAGCTTTTTAGGGTTGCTGACGATGTCATCAACGGTTGCTTTCAGTCCCACATCCGGTTTGAGCGTAATCAGCCCCGCCTTCTGCAGCAGCAATAATCCGCGTGCGCCATTAATCGGATCGTTGGCGATAGCAACGGTGCCGCCTGCGGGAACCTGATCAATCGCGCTGTGTTTTTTGGAATAAAGGCCAATGTTATTGATGATGGCTGGCGCATAAGCGACCAGGTGGAAGCCGCCGGACTGATTAGCATTCTCCAGAAACGGCTTGTGCTGGAACAGATTGACGTCGATATCGCCATTTTCCACGCTGACATTTGGGGCAGTCCAGTCGGTAAATTCGACCAGTTCAACATCCAGGCCCTGCTTCTTTGCTTCGGCTACGGCGGTCTCCAGCGGCGGGGCAAACGCGGCGGTGGTGCCCACTTTGAGCGGGCCGGAATAGTTCGCTGCGGTCGCAGCGGCACTAAGGGTCAGCAGCAGACCGCCCAGGGCGGCGCGTAGTGTTTTTGAGCGTGTCATGGTGATTCCTTGAGGTTAAATAGATCAATGAGGTCAGGCGGGATGACGCCAGCGAGCCGCCGGGTGACGTTCGGGCAGGCGATCCTGCTGGAAAATTTTGTGGCGCAGTGAACCGGGTTGGTAAGCCGTTTTATATCGCCCGCGCTGCTGGAGTTCAGGTACAACTAAATCGATAAAGTCGCGATAACTCTGCGGGTTCAGAATGCGGGTCAGATTAAAGCCGTCAATGTCGCCTTCATCCATCCAGTGCAGCAGCGCGTCCGCGACCTGCGCGGGATTACCAATTATGAGTGGATAGCGACTGCCCATCGCATGCTGCTCCAGCAGGCGACGACGGGTCCAGCCGCTGTAGGCTTTACTGACCGATTCGATAGCCCGGGTCTCCCCGCTGTTAATGGGTTCGTCAAGCTCAAAGGCGGCCAGGTCGAGACCAATAGAACTGGAGAAATGGGCAATCCCCGCTTCCGGGCTGGCATATTCAAGATAACTGCGGTGTTTCTCCTGTGCTTCCCGCTCTGTCGGGGCGACGATGACGCCGACACCCATGAAGATGCGCAAATCATCTGCACGTCGACCTGCTTCAACTGCGGCCTGTCGCAGCCGCTGAGTCTGCTGGCGCATCGCTGCGGGTGTCGCTGCGTTAACAAAAGTGCATTCGGCATGACGCGCAGCAAACTGAATCCCGCGTGCAGAGGTGCCGGCCTGAAACAGTAACGGCGTACGCTGGGGTGACGGGCTGCTGAGGTGATAGCCTTCAACCTGATAAAATTCACCCTGATGCCTGACCGGATGAATTTTCGTGGCGTCTGCGTAAAGACGACTCGGGCGATCGACAACCAGCGCATCATCCTGCCAGCTTCCTTCCCATAGCTGATAACTGACATCGAGAAACTCATCCGCCTGTGCATAGCGCTCATCGTGTGCCAGCAGCTGTTTGTTTCCCATGGCACGGGCGGCGCTGTCCAGGTAGCCGGTGACGATGTTCCAGCCTATTCGTCCCTGAGTCAGATGGTCGAGTGTGGAAAGACGGCGGGCAAAAGGAAAAGGTGCTTCATAACTGAGATTCGCGGTCACGGCGAAGCCAAGATGCTGCGTGACGCCCGCCATAGCCGAAACCAGCATCAGCGGATCGTTAACTGGTAGCTGAATCGACTCACGGGCCGTTAGCGTAATACCCTGCTGATAAACGTCATAGACGCCCAGAATATCCGCAATAAAGAGTCCATCGAACAGTCCGCGTTCCAGCAGGCGCGCCAGATCAGTCCAGTAGGCCAGCGTATTGAACTCGGTTGAACGATCTTCCGGGTGCGTCCACATGCCGTGATGAATATGGCCGACACAATTCATGTTAAACGCGTTGAGCAGAACCAGTTTCTGAGTCATAGCGTGCCCCGGCGCGGTGGCAGTACGCCATTGAGCAGGTAATTCCCTATCGCGGGATATTTCCAGCGTACCGGATCGTGCAGGGTATGGGTGCGCGCGTTACGCCAGTGGCGATCAAGGTTATATTCACGCAGGCTGGCGCGTGAACCGCCCAGTTCAAACAGCAAATTAGCCGCTTCCAGTGAGACTTCTGTGGTCCAGGCACGCGCTCTGGCCACCTCCACCGAGGCCAGCGCCACCGTCGCGGCGTCAGACTGTTGTTGCGCGGCGTCGATGGCTGCGCCTGCTTCGGCTAACAGGGCGTCACCGGCGCTCAGTCGCGCCGCCAGACGTCCGGTGCGATCGAGCGTTAAGGGGTCATCAGTGGCACGCGTTACCCCGCTGTCGGGCCAGGGCCGGGCACGCTGGCGCAGAAAGTCGAGCATGTCGTTAAATGCGGCGCGTGCAATTCCCTGATCGATAGCGGCGTGCATAATCTGCGCAAAAGGGCCGACGGTCGTCGGCCGCTCAAATGCTGTCTGAAACGGCACCACATCTTCAGCATCCACCGTGACGTTTTCGAAGAGGACGCTGCCGCTGCCTGTGGTGCGCTGACCAAACCCGCTCCAGTCATCAATAACGGTCATACCCACCTGATGACGTGGCACAAATACCAGTTGCTCTTTATCCTCTTCATCGCGCGCAGCCGTGGGAATGCGGTCAGCAAACAGCGCACCGGTAGCGTAGAACTTGCTGCCGTTGAGAATATTACCCCGGATCTGTGTGGTGCGCTGATGTGCGGCGCGGGAGGAAAACTCTGCCAGCGCATTGCCCAGATGCACGCCTGTCAGGACTTCCCGATACAACCGTTGTTTTTGTGATTCACTGCCGTTAACGCGCAGCACTTCCAGCGCGTAGTAGTGATTTTGCGGAACCTGACCAATCGCTGCATCAGCCTCGCTAATCAGCGTGATCACAGAGACGAGTGTGGCGGTTGATACGGCAATGCCTCCATACGCCTGCGGCACGGTAATCCCCCCTAATCCTGATTGAAACAGGGTCTGCAGAGGGGAATGCGGCAGTTCACGTTCACGATCTCGCGCTGCGGCCCCCTCACGGAACTGCTGCGCCAGTTGCGCAGCCACTTCCAGCGCATGCTGCTCGCTGCGAATACGGGGAGCGTGCTGTTTGGGCTGAACCTGACTCATTCTTTCTCCTTAAATCCATGCATGACGCGCGGGGTAGATCGCATTGAGGTAGTAATTGCCGATAGCGTGTGTTTTCCAGCGCACCGGGTCGTGCAGCGTGTGAGTGCGCGCATTGCGCCAGTGGCGATCCAGCCCATGCTGCAGGAGCGTGGCGCGACTGCCGCCCCACTCCAACAGTTTTTCACTGGCACGCAGCGCGATGTCAGTGGTCAGCACTTTGGCTTCCGCTACGGCAATAGAGGCGGCTGCGCTGTTTTCTGCTGTCAGTGCCTGCTGATCGAGTGAATCAAGCACGTTTGCGGCCCGGCGCAGTAGGGCATTTGCGGCGCTCAGTTCAGTACTGATACGACCGATGTCAGCAAGGATGTAGGGATCTTCAGCGTTGCGCTCCACGCCTGCGTCCACCCAGGGGCGTGAGCTGCTGCGGACAAACTCCAGCGCATCGTCCAGCGCGCCCTGAGCGATACCGGCATCGATCGCCGCCTGAATCAGTTGCGAGACAGCACCGCGCAGGGTCGGTTTTTCTTCTGGCGGCAAGGGGATAAGCAATGCAGGATCTACGGCAACCCGATCAAGCCTTACTGTGCCGCTGGCCGTGGTACGCTGACCCATGCCTGACCAGTCATCAATAATCTCTACGCCGTTGGCAGGCAGCGGGATAAAAGCCATTGCAGGCTGGTCACTCTCCTGCAGAGCGGTGGTCACCAGAATGTCTGCGAACAATGCACCGGTAGAATAGAATTTCTCTCCGGTCAGACGGTGTTCCGGACCGTCACTGACCAGCCGTGCCTGAATGTCCCGCGTATGACGGGTGTTCTTCTCGGGGCCCCCATTGCCCAGCCGTTTGCCACTGACCACCGCCTGCAGCAATGTTGTCTGTTGTTGCGGGTTGCCTTCGCCAAGAATGAACTGAATCAGACCAAAGTGATTTTGCGGAATCTGGCCCAGAGAGGGATCGCTGGCTGAGATGATGCGGAATACCTCCGCCACTGTCTGAAAATCCAGTCCCCCACCACCAAAGTGGCGTGGAACACTGATGCTGCCCAGTCCGAGCCGGGTAAACCTGTCGAGAAGGTCGCGGGGGTAAAGTCGTTGCTGATCGCGTTCAATGGCACCAGGTTTCGCCTGTTCAGCCAGCGAATGGGCAGCCTGAATAGCCTGATCGCGTCGGGTAATGACGGCTGCCAGGCAAGTCTCGGGAGGATCTGAGATGAGTTTCATAGCGCTTCCGGAAAAAGAGACAGGCGTCAAAGCAGATTGGCTGATATTGAGCGCGTCACATTTATTTACGATGAAAGCGATAATAGGCAGTTGGTCAGAACGAAGTAAATAGCGTGGTTATTACAATATTCGCAAAGCTAATTCATAATATGGCTTTGGCTTTTTCAGGTATTTCTGGCTGAGGCAATAAAAATATTTTTTGACCATAAAAATTAGCCCCTGAAATATTCAGAGGCTGATTTTAAAAAGTCGGTACTAATGTGAAAGAATATTACTTGCTCACTGGCTCTGGCATAGCTGAAGAGTGATGGGTTGAGATTTTCCAGCCCTTGCCATCCCAGACGTAAGTGAAGGTATAACGTGCAGTGACGTGCGTATTATCTTTGAAGGTAAAGGTATAAACGCCGGCATCAATCGCTTTATTACAGCCAATCCGGATAGTGCGGGAATCAATTTTACCGCTCGGACCTTTTTTCAGGAAGTCTTTGAAATAGTCAATGCGTTCCTGGTCTGTCAGGCGCACATGGTTTGAAATAGTTGGCAGCAGCACGGCATCGCTGACATATAACTCAGAGACTTTAGTCGCATCGCCGGTTGCCAGCGTATTATTCCAGGTATCAAACAGGCTGGCTACATCCTGTTCAGACGCTTTGACACAGCTAACCGGCTGTTGTGCCAGTGTAATAGCCGGCGCGCAGGAAAGACCTAAAAGACACAGCGATAATAAACTTTTCTTCATGAAAAAATCCTCTTTTTACCCTGATGAATGCCGGTGTTACTTCAGACGCCGGCATAAAAATGCGCATAATTGATTAGTTCTCAATGACCCCAATATCATCTTATTCATTATTAATCTGCTTCGGTCAGTTCATTAACTGTCCGTCTTATTTTGATTAAAAGCGGATAAAAGGGTGTCACTGCTTCCCATATTCAGGAGTGCAGGATAGCGGCTTGTCATTGCTGGGTGATATTTAAATCTTTAAAATATTAATATTTAGTTTTTTATTCTGACAAATGCTTTCAGAACACTTTTTGATAGTAGGAATGTGGGGTTATCAGTTCGTGACAATAAAGATAATGGTGGGAAAATCTGCTCAACTTACAGGCTAACGATAAATAATGGTCATGCTCGTCCGGAACGTGAATATCATTTGGGATCTTTTCTGGTTTATTTTCAGGCGAGCTTCGTGTTCGATTATTTATGAGCCATTGAAAAGCGTCTTATCAATTCAATTCACCATTGCCATTATTTAAGTGAGTAATTTTATTAAGCTGAAGTTGAGAAGGGTTATTCAGACTTCTGGTTCAAATCTCATGCTCTGCACAGCCTGTGTCCTTATGCTAACGCAACCGGTAAATGCGTGGTCAGGATGACAGCCTACCCCACACGATTCTGCGCCAGACTGGTCGGCAAAGATCCTGAAGAAAGGCTACAGATTTATAACTTCGTATAATTGTTCTTATACGAAGTCATGACACAGGAAAATTGACGGGTTATGATAATGGGCAGCAAAGGTAAGGCTGCAAAATGGCAACGCTACGTAAATTCTGACCGGTAATCCCCCTGCTGAATTCTCAGAATTCACGTAGCGCGATCATCGCGTTTTCTGATTAATAAGCGAGCAAAGATGAGTGAGATAGTGCCGTTAACCCGTCTGACGGTGATCCGGAACAGTGATATCACCGAACGGCTCAGACAGTTCGTCCAGGACAAAGAGGCTTTTTCCCCCAATACCTGGCGACAGCTGCTTAGCGTCATGCGAATCTGCAATCAGTGGTCAGAAGATAACCAGCGTACATTTCTGCCGATGAGCGCAGAGGATTTGCGGGACTATCTCTCTTTTCTGGCTGAAAGCGGACGGGCTTCTTCGACCGTCACGTCCCATGCAGCGTTGATTTCGATGTTACACCGTAACGCCGGCTTGCCTGTGCCGAATGGTTCTCCGCTGGTTTTCCGTACCATGAAGAAGATTAACCGGGTTGCCGTTGTGAATGGCGAGCGTGCAGGCCAGGCCGTGCCCTTCAGGCTGACAGACCTGATGGTGCTGGATAAACAGTGGTCAGGTTCTGACAATCTCCAGGTGCTTCGTGATCTGGCTTTTTTGCATGTCGCCTATGCAACGCTACTGCGTATCAGTGAACTGTCACGGTTGCGGGTGCGTGATGTGATGCGTGCCGGTGATGGTCGTATCATTCTGGATGTGGCGTGGACAAAAACCCTTGTGCAGACTGGCGGATTGATCAAGGCGCTCAGCGCTCATTCAACCTGGCGACTTGAAGAGTGGATCGAGGCGTCCGGCCTTTCCAGTCAGCCTGATGCCTGGCTGTTCAATGCAGTACACCGCTCAGGCCGGGTGCTGATTACAGAAAAACCGATGAGTACCCGGGCACTGGAACAGATTTTTAATCGAGCCTGGCGAACGGCTGGAAAAGGCAGTGCAATAAAGGCTAACAAGAATCGCTATACCGGCTGGAGTGGCCACAGTGCCAGGGTGGGCGCAGCTCAGGATATGGCAGATAAAGGCTATCCTGTCGCCCGCATCATGCAGGAAGGCACCTGGAAAAAACCGGAGACACTAATGCGTTATATCCGTCATGTGGATGCGCATAAAGGCGCTATGGTGGAGTTCATGGAACAATATGCGGAACCCGATATTCCCGGCTGATGGCTTCATAAAGCGCGATTTTTGTCGGTTTTCAGGCCAGAGTTATCCACAGAAAAAGTGGACAGCCTGTGTGTAAGCCGGTACGGATTATCGCTGCTGTAAGTCTGTGCCGGGTTCAGGTGGCTGATTTCATTGCTTTCTTGGTGCTGCCATACCACCTGCTGCGAATCTGTCTCTGTGGCAGCCGCTGCCAGTTTAAAAGGAATGGCCGAAACGCGCGGTGTGCCAGGCGAGATTAACCAACACCCTTCACTGATGTTTCTGATCGATCACTGTCAGTTACAGGACGATCGCGTAACTATCCGCAGCGTCGCTGATAAATCAGCATCGCAACGGATAGCATCGGTGCTTATCGTTACTGCGCGAAGCCTTTCTGTTTATCACAGCTTCCGTGGCAGCCGCGACAACCCCTATTTTCCTCTGTGAGCATAACCGGTATTGCCTGCACCCTGTTTCCCGCTTTACGCAGTGTCAGCAGGATGATTCCATTCAGCACCAGCACACTTATCAGGCAGACTGCACTGAATGCAGGATGCTCGTTAAACGTGACGGTCTGATAAAAGAGTGTCGCCATGGTATAGGCGATATTAAGCCCCCATAAGAATGAGAACATCATCCATTTTTTCCCGGCCTCTCGCGCGATCGCACCCATGACTGAGACACAGGGAACGTAGAGCAGGACAAAGATTAAGTAGCTGTAAGCGGCAAAGCCGCTGCCAAACTTGGCTGACATCACGCCCATCGAACCGGATGCCATCTCACCATCGCCTTTACTGGCATCGATGGGATGGGCCAGCGCATCAATTCTGAATGCAGCCGTCAGGCCCGCCCAGGTCTCTGTCAGCGCCTCTTTCAATTCGTCCGCCAGGTTAAAAGCCTGCGGATCAAATACGCTGCTCTGAATCGCCTCCGTGGTGTAAAGGCTGTTAAGCGTACCGACCACGACCTCTTTTGCCATAATGCCGCTCACCAGCCCCACTGTCGCCTGCCAGTTATCCTGCGTCACTCCGATTGGCAGAAGCACAGGCGTGATGGCTTTACTGGTCGCCGCCAGCGCTGAGTGGTTTATGTCATCAACCAGCTGGCCATTGAATGCAAAGCTGCTCAGCACACCAATCAGCATACTTACCAGGATGATGACCTGACCGGCACGCACTACAAACATTTTCAGCCGTTGCCAGGTCTGCAGCAGCAGGCTTTTAAGATGAGGCCGGTGATAGACCGGCAACTCCATGATAAAAGACGAAGCTTCGCCACCCAGCAGGGTATGTTTGAGCACCAGTCCGGTCGCAATCGCCACTACAATGCCCAGCAGATAGAGGGAGAATACCAGGCTGGAACTGTGAGCATCGAAGAATGCCGCAGCGAACACCGCGAAGATTGCCAGCCGCGCGCCGCAGGACATAAAGGGCGCAATCAGTACTGTAAGCAGACGCTCACGCGGCGTGTCCAGCGTCCTTGTACCCATCACCGCCGGCACATTACAGCCAAAGCCGACAATCAGCGGCACAAAAGATTTTCCCGGCAGGCCCAGTGACTGCATCAGCCGATCCATCACAAAGGCGGCGCGCGCCATATAACCTGAATCCTCAAGGAAAGAGAGGAACAGGAACATCAGGCCAATCTGTGGAATGATTGGCAGCACGGTATTGATGCCGGCGCCGAGACCCTGCGCCAGAAACACCGTCAGCCAGGCTGGGAAGTGACAGACATATCCCAGCCATTGTGCGCCATGAATGAATATCGCCACCGAACTGCCGTCGAACAGTGGCTGAAGTGCGGCTCCGATGTTAATTGAGAGCACAAACATTACATACATCACTGCCAGAAATATCGGAATACCCAGCCAGCGGTCCAGCACAATGTTATCAATCTGGCGGGTAAGACTGGCCGGGATGGCCTGATGAATGTTACTGACGGCTGCGCAGACCGCGTTAATGGCACGATAGCGATAATCGGCAATCTGTACGCCCGTGTCGCCACCCGCCCGCTGCATAATCTCAGGCAGGTATGGAAGCAGTTCCGGGCAAAGTTTCTGACAGTTGATATCGCCTTCAAGCAACTGCAATGCCAGCCAGTATCTTTTCTGCGGAGCCAGCGTCGCGGACATCTGCAGGCTGAGCTGCTCAATCGCAGCTTCAATCGCGGCCGGATATTGCACCCTTTCCGGAGCGCGATAAATATGCGGTTGGTCAATCAGTGCTTTTAGCTGAGCGATACCGTCGCCTTTGGTTGAGGTCAGTGAAACCACCGGACATCCCAGGCGGGCTGACAGCGCTGCGGCATCAATAGTGATGTTCTGGCTTGCGGCAATATCCTGCATGTTCAGGGCGATAATACAGGGTACGCCGAGCTCAAGCAGCTGAAAGGTCAGGAACAGATTACTTTCCAGACTGGAGGCATCGACGACGTTAATCACCACATCGGCGTGATCCTGATAGAGATACTGACAGGCGATGCTCTCATCAATCGAGCTTTCAGCGGATAGCGTAGTCAGAGAGCGAGTGCCAGGCAGGTCGATGAGCCGGACGTCAGACTGTGCAGTGAAGAACTGGCCCTCTTTACGTTCAACCGTGACGCCAGCCCAGTTACCGACCCGCTGGCGGGCACCGGTCAGCTGATTAAACAGCGTGGTTTTGCCGGTGTTGGGATTGCCTATCAACCCGATGGTGATCTTTTTCATCAGACGATCTCCTCCAGAATGATGTCGGCCAGATCACGCTGTCGCACCGCCAGGCTGACACGGCGGGTACGAATCTGAACCGGATCGCCCATAGGTGCCACGCGAATAACCTCCACCACTGCCCCAGGCAGCATGCCCATTGTCAGTAATTTCTGCCGCCAGGCGGAATTTACCGATGGCTGATAACCAAGAATCCGGTAAGTGCTACCCATGTTAATTGCCATACGACGCTCTGCCTCTGATAAAGAAGCTATCATTTTATAAATGATAAGCGTTTCGGTTTTTGATCTGGGATCGCACAGGCAGGTGAAAACCGCTGTTATTGTCAACAACAGCTCAACAGGCAGTTAACTCGTGGATTACCGGAGAGGGTTCAGAAGTCCGTCTTTGTCTTGTACCCGGGTGAGAGCAATATTTTCACCATCTGACGCCTCGCCTGCCGGTGTGTTCATTCGATACGAGCTCAGACGAAAAGCGAGCTGGTCAGCAGAAGGGATGTCATTCTGTTTTAGTGTTTATAAAGCCCGTAACAGAATAGCTTTTTAGTTACATCATTCAATTAAGCTAAAACAACAATTACGGCCCTTTGGGCCGTGCGGGGCGGCTTGCCAATGAGCACTCGGATTTTCAGAACAGCTCGGTTAGTTTTGACTAAAACGCGCATACTTCACAGGAAAACCGGCGATTCAGCTGACAGCATAGAAGTGTGTTGTAACTAATATATAATTTTTCCAGAACTGACTCTGCACCAGCTTTCTTAAGCCGTGAATCCACTGTCTAATCCGGTGTTAAGCCTTGAAGATTTTGTCATCGCTATCTTGCCGGGCAGGTTCCGTAGATATTTATCGCTTACCTTAGAATATCCGCCTGGGAATGTGCATTATAGAAAAGACAGTGACGCGGCTTCAGGTCACTGCCATATCAGTGGTAAATACAGGTTACTTCATGACACGAACAGTTTTCACATCAATTTCAACGCTGTTCCAGTCTTTGTCGACTTCGCCTTCAATGCGCACTTTGTCAGCGGGTGACAATGATTGTCCCATCCAGCGCTTATCGTCGATATCGACATAAATTGTTCCGGTACTATCTTTAAATTCGTAAAGCTCATGCCCAACCTGTCTGATGATATTGCCTTCCAGAACAACCCATGCATCATCCCGCAGTGTTTTAGCCTGGGCGACTGAAACAACACCCGGTGTCGGGCCTTTAAAACCACCCTGTGAAGAACCCTGCCCTGCCGGATTAATAAATCCTTCCTGCGCAGAAACACCCAGACTCATACCTGCTAATAACACCGCTAATATAATCTTTTTCATATTTTTATCTCCGTTAAATTTCCAGGGTAATTTACATCGCAGATCTTAACGGGATCTTAAGAAGCTTTATTGTCTGCACGTGTTTTGAAAATATCACCAGTAATGTGAGCACACTATAAAACTATCAAAGTGGCAACCAAAGTTAAATTAATGTTGCTTTCAAAAAATAGCCATCAAAAAACATTTTAACGAACTCGCTGTGATTAACACCTTATGCAATATGACAATGTCTATAATTAATCCATTCATCCTTCCGCACAAATTACTTAGCCCGCCTGCATATTAGCGGCTATCCTTTGCTGGCATAGATATGTCCCAGTATTAATTTATTCTGTATCGCAGCTTTGCTCATGAAGTATTTTGTACTACTTATAACCACTCTTTTGAGTGGTTTTTTTATGCCTCATGGACGGCGGTGTAAAGCAACTGCAGTACACCACCTAATCAGTTTTTCATAACCTTTCCACCCAAAGGTACAGGTAACAGAAGCCGTGAATGGCGTCAGGACCTGCCTGCATAAGCAGAATATTAAAGAGTTAATCGCCATGTATCGCATTGCGACGCTTATCAACAACGTGGTTGTAAGCGCCTGCCAGTGATACAGGCAGCGATGAATGCAATTTTCTCAGGCTCACAGTGTAAGCCTGAGAATTAACGGATCTTAGTTCAGTCTCTGAGCATCAGCCTCAGCTTCTTTTAACTCCATTTTTTCAGATTCAAGCTTCAGCTTCTTCTCGTCTACCCTTGTAGTTTTTTTCCTGATCTTATCGCTGCGGCCATCCGCTTCGGCTTCAGCCAGCTCCTGCTGAGCTTTCTGAAGTTCAAGTTCTGCCTTTTTGACCTTCATCTCGCGTTTACTGACCTCATGAGAGGCACGCGTTGCCTGACGTTCATCAGTGCAATAGGTCTCAATTTTGTCGCGGACAATATCGAGTCGTGCTGATTCAGCGCTATTCCCCTGGCTTTTGGCCACCTCAATTTTTGCTGAAATATCTGCCAGCTGATCTTTGCAGGAATCAGTTGCAGCAAATACTGTTAATGGTGACGTGATAAACAATAAAGCAACAACTGCTTTTTTCATAGCCATATTAAATCCTTGTTAAAACAGACTAATCAGAGTGATATTGCCGGTTTACTATAGCGAAGCGATCCAAAGCCACAACATATAATTTGAAACATGAAATTATCACGTCATCAGGGAGTCGTTGTTAAATTGCGGTTTAAATCTCAATAACTTCAGCGGAAATGGCATCATTAAAAATCCAGCATTGCAGCGCAGCTTTTTAATGCCTTAACCTTTCAAATAACGAGAAAAATTTTAACAATCCCCTGAGTATCCTGTGAAAATGATCCAGATCATTTTTTTACGCATTCGGCGCGGGACTCCCTGATTGTTATCATATCGTTTAACAAACACAGCTAATAATGCCGCATCTTCTTAAAGAACAACGACTGGAAAGTAAAATGACCTCTTTCAAACATGGCAGAAAATTCGCCAATGCTTTCGTGATGATGGCTGCAGTTATGTCCATTTCCGCCTGCTCTGGCAATTATATCATCTCGACCAATGACGGCCACATGATAACGACGCAGGGTAAACCCGTCAGAGATAAAGAAACCGGCATGCTCTCCTATAAAGATGCAGACGGAAACATACATCAGTTGCAGCAGCGCGATGTTAAAGAAATGGTGCAAAAGTAAATCCTTTTAAGCAACGATCCTGATTAATTTCCTGAAAATCTCCTGATGTGGAAGAAATAAGCAATGAAAATTTCCTTAATTAGCCTTGGCTTACTGCTGTGTATCTCTTCATCTGCAATGGCCATTGGCCTGAATGCTGAACAAGGTAAAAACACCTCTGCACTGGATGCTGAAATTGGCCGTTCATCCGGCGGACTCTATCTGGACAGCCAGTGGATCAAAAATACGGCAGATGGTGTGCAGATTGGTCAGGCGGGTACCGGTTATAACCTGGAAATCGGTCCTGTGATGCTGACCGCTGGCGTGAAAGCGACTTATATCGGTGGCAAAAAAGGGGATAACGGCGTCGCATTTCCTGTCGGCGGCAGTGTGAAACTCAATCTGCCTGCCGATTTTGCGATTTATGGTGAAGGGTATTCCGCGCCGGAACAGCTGACCAACAGCGTTAAGAATTTTGTGGAAGCAAACGCCGGCGTCAGCTGGTCACCTCTGGGTCCGCTGGTTTTAAAAGTGGGCTACCGTTACGCGGGTGTCGACGGTAAAGATGGACGTCCGGGTCATACGCTGATCGATGGTCCCTACATCGGTGGCGGTCTGACATTTTAATGTCAGCTAAAAATTTCTTTTTGGCTGGTGAGGAAGCCTATTCAGATAATCAGACTGGCCTCTTTACTGAACAACTTGCCTGAACGCTGGCGGGTATTGCTGAGAAACAGATGATGAAACCTCTAATGCTGATGTTGTTCACTCTTTGTCTGACCGGATGCGTGCAATACAAATGGGTTAAGCCCGATGCATCTGAGCAGCAGGAAACCATAGCGGAAACAGCCTGTCAGGCTCAGGCGCTGCGGGATTTACCGCCTGATAATATCGTCAGCGGTAAATACACCTCGAAAGACAGTAAATATAAAACGACTGATACCGACTACTCAACCAGTGACGCCAATGAAAGTCAGCGCGAGATACTGGTGAAAGACTGTATGTTTAAAAAAGGCTGGCAACAGATTGAGGTTCAGCAATAGCGGTCTGTGAGGTCAGGTCAAAACCTGGCCTTTTCCTGTGAGTTTTACTTGTTCCGCTCAACGTTTATTTCTGCATCATCTTTATGCTGCGCAGAACGCTGACGCCGGCAACGCTCTGAGCAATACAAAACCTCATTCCAGCACTTCTCCCACTTTTTACGCCATGACATCGGTTTGTTACAGGTTTTACAGTAACGAACCGGTAATGACTTTTTATTACCTTTAAACACTTCAGACCTCTGCAGAAGTAATCATCGCGCTGACGTTAACGCATCAGTTGTCAAGTGTAGCTTAGCCTGCGGTAATTCCTCCCCATCTCTGCGATAGCTACGTGCATGGTGTTCAGATCAGGTAATGCGGATGCCTGTCCTTACCCGCCTAATCCCAGAACGGATTTACAGTGCAAATTTATCATTAGCAACTATTTAAACTTGCGTTGCTCTGCAACCTCAGAATGAACCCTGCATAAGTGAAAATCTACAGGGTTAATTACACCAGGCAACAGTCCAGCGCAGTTCATACCCGCACTGGTCAGGCCGGTTATTGATTACTCTGTTCATCTATACGTTACGTGGTGGACTTGAAAAAAGAAGAGGTTGTCAAACCACTTATCAAACTGGCCGGGATTGTGCAAATAAATGCTTGATTTAATGAGACTTAATCAATAATCCTGGAGAAAAATGGCATTCAGGCTTGAATCCACAGCCTGTCGTGGGCTTATTAGCTGCAGGCGCTGAATGAACAAAGGGTAATTATTACCGTAAATAATCATTTTAATGGCAGCAGGCAGGCGATGATTCTGCTTAACCCGTATCCATCTGTGTGAGTGCACGGCATTTTTCACGCATATTTAAACCAATCGGCAGACAATTTCGCAGCACTGCTATGCGTTATGTTACGTTCCTGAAAAAAACAGGGAGGTATAAATAAATTAAACTATTATCATGAACTTACCACTATGATGCTGAATCAGCTTTTTTGACAATAAATTAGCGAAATAATTCATAGCAGGATTTTTACAGCGAAATTACGCACAGCATCATTGCTCTGAGCAGTAGCTGCGTGTGAGCTTTGCAGCTGACGTTATCCTCTTTCTCAGGACAAGCATGCGAATAGCGAAGCGACTCCGCTGCCACTGCACAAAAACCAGCACGATTAATCCATAACCCTGCTAAATTACCCCCCACGTCTCAGGTAATACGGGTTTTAGCCATTTTGAGTGAAGTGAGTAAAAAAATGGCGTAAATTTACTTTTGTTTAACCAGCATGCGTTAAATAGAGTTTCAACTCTCTCAGAAACAGATTAATATGTTAAGGTTGAACTATTGGTTCTGTATTATGATTCTTCGAAGGCAAGCATTTTAAAAAAAGCAGGTCCGACGAAAAGCATCAGCGTGAATCCGCTCTGTATTTTTATTATCTGAACATGACTATGGTGACTTTGATGAGTGACACTCTCAACAGCTTGAATAATATCCGTACCCTCCGCGCAAATGCTCGCGAGCTTGACCTTGCTGCCCTGGAAGAAATGCTGGAAAAACTGTCGGTTGTGGTCAGTGAGCGACGTGAAGAAGCTCAGGCTTCTGAAGCGGCTAATCGTGAAAAAGCTGAGAAGCTGGCAAAATACCGTGAATTACTGTTGCAGGAAGGTATCGACCCTAACGAACTGTTAAATGGTATGCCGACTAATCCCGCTGAGAAGAAAAAACGTGCGCCTCGTCCGGCTAAATATCAGTATACCGACGAGAATGGTGACGTTAAGCAGTGGACAGGTCAGGGCCGTACCCCTTCGGCGATTAAATCAGCCATCGATGCAGGTAAATCGCTGGACGATTTTCTGATCTAATTCAGGATGTCTCGATGAGAACCGCCTGACGTTGCTCAGGCGGTTCTTTATCAGCAACAGACGAAAAACACTAACTTCATACTTCCCCTGCCTGTACATACGATGCTTATCCATCTTTATACACAATCATGCACAGACACTAACCTGAATGTAATTTCCGAAATGCTCTGCGCAATTTCGTTGCAGATAAAAGGTTTCATTCACTTACCTTAGCCGTTTTATCAATTTACAACAGACCGGGAAACACGTGCGATGATGATTTCCAACCCGTTCTGCTGGCCAAATGAAAGTTCGGGCGTATTACCATCAGGGTCGCCAAAGAATGCCCGGTAACTAACGGTTATTTCAGACTGCTGCGTAATACCCCTTCGCGACGCGAAATTGCCACCTGTTCATCTATCTCTTCGCGACGGCCGCAGGCTAAGCCAATACGACCAAAAGGCCCCAGCGGCGTACTGTTACTGTTATCTGATTGCACCAGCACCAGAGCAAAAGGTCCGGTCAGTTCTGACAGCCATGCGATTTTCTGCGCGTCCGCAACGCCCGATTCTCGCCGATGTATTACCCGCATCCGGCATAACGGCGATAAAAATCCACGCTCTTTACTGAATCGCGTACCAGTGCAAGATGAGTGGAACCGGTATCGTCTGACATGATCGCTCCCTGTTGAAGTTGAGCGATCATCGTGCCACAGGGCAGTTCAGAATTTCATCATGCGTGCTTAGCCGGACGTTCTTCACACATTACCCGATTGCGCCCTGCCCGTTTCGCACGATACAAAGCCTCATCCGCGCGCTTTATAAGCCCCTGTTTCCCATGCTGTAAATCAGTAGCGAAATACATGGCACAGCCAGCACTCAGGGTGACGTGCTTTTGCGGCAGCTCAGTAGTCATATGCGGAATAGCGAGCCGATTAACGGCTGCGATGTGGTGGCGAGCTGCTTTTCAAGCTCGCGTTGCACTTCGCGCAATGAAAGTTCGGTTTGCAGAAACGTATCGTCAGCCTGCCGTGCCTGCGACAGTGAGAGATTCACGGCCGTATCCTCAGCTTTACGGACGGTTTCATTCCAGTTTTCCCGCAGCGTCAACACATTTAATCCAATTACCGCCACGGTGAGCAATACGCCTGAGAGCATAATGCTTCTCAGCAGCCGCGAAATTTCTGATGCAGAACCATTATTTTTACGGCGAAACTTCATGCCTGTCCTTAATAAACCCTGTTGACTGATTTCAGCACGGTTAGTCAAAAGCACGAATGCAAATCCCCGCAATCCCACTTCGATAATGACAATCCCTATTAAACCAGCAGAATTCGCTTAAATCTTCTCCTCAAATGGCTCAACCAGTATCCATAATGCAGGATTTATAGCGAATTAACCCACATTTAAGCTTCAATTCTCAGGCAGGTAAATGTTACCCTTGCTGGCTGAATAATTTGCACTTTATTGATTAACTTGAGTATTTGAGGAATTTTATGACTAAGAACCTGAGCAGCCTGAATAATATCCGCACGCTTCGTGCAGAGGCGCGCAACATGGCTCTGGATATGCTCGAAGAGTTGCGCCAGAAATTAGAGACCGTGGTAAATGAGCGTCGTGATGAGGAAAACGCACGAGCGGCAGAAGCCCGTGAAAAAGCGGAGAAACTGGCTTTTTATCATGAACTGTTAATGGAGGAAGGGATCAATCCGGCGGAACTGGTGAATAGCGATGCTATTGCGGTATCCGGGAAAAAGAAACGCGCGAAACGTCCGGCGAAATATCGTTACACCGATGAAAATGGTCAGGTACGCGAATGGACGGGTCAGGGCCGTACTCCCTCCGTCATTAAGGCGGCGATTGAAAATGGCCAGTCGCTGGATGATTTCCTGCTTTAGTCGCAAGAATTCCTGCCGGATCACACATTATCTTCCGCCACTCTCGCGTTGTTCATCTCCGGCTGTGGACCGCGAAACGTCCGGCGCCACTCACTGGGAGTGACGCCAAACCGGGATTTGAAACGCTGCCGGAATGAAACAGGCGAATCAAAACCTGCCCTTGCTGCCACGCTTTCAATACTGATACCGGTGGTTTCGAGTAACTGCTGACTATGCTGCAGACGCTCAGCCGTCAGCCACTCACCCAGTGACATGCCCGTCGCCTTGTGAAAATGGCGCGTCAGCGTCCGCCGGCTCATACCAAGCGACTGTGACAGGGTGTCGAGATCCTGCGGCTGATGGATAGTCTCTCGCAGGGAGGCCAGCAGCGCATTGATCCTGCCGTCGCGGGTCGTTTCCGGAACCGGCCGCTCAATAAACTGCGCCTGCCCACCTTCACGGTAAGGCGGCACCACCATACGCCTGGCTACCCGATTCGCTACAGCGCTGCCATAGTGCTGACGAATGATGTCCAGACAGCAGTCGATACCCGCCGCGGTGCCGGCAGAGGTGATCAGACGATCGTCCCGGGTATAAAGGGCATTGCTGTCGAGGTGAACCTGTGGAAAGCGTTCGCTGAAATCGCGCTCAAATTCCCAGTGAGTAGCAGCACGATGCTGATCAAGCAGGCCTGCATAAGCCAGTACGTAAGTCCCCAGACAAAGTCCGACCACCTCTGCGCCACGCTGCCAGGCAGCTACCAGCTTATCCAGCAGCGCCTGCGACGGTTTTTCAGCCGGATTATGCCAGTATGGCACAATAATGATATCGGCCCGATCGAGCAAGCCGAGCCCGTTTGCCTCCATGATTGACAGCCCCATATCTGAGATCACCGGGCCTTTTTTTTCTGCGCAGATATCAATCTGAAACAGACCCTGCTGCGGGAGAGCAGAGCCGAACAGAATGCAGGGAACTGAAAAATGAAACGGACTAAAACCGGCCGTTGCCAGCACCGCGACGTTCAGAGCAGTCATCTTATCCCCTTTTTATGAAACGCATGATTTAGCCCTTACCGCGTAGCTGTGCCGGTTCAGGACGACGATGCTCAGAATGTCATTGCTTCACCATCTTCCGGGATTAGTACCCGGTCAGCAATACCCTGTTCCAGGGTGTAAGCGCGCAGTTCAGCGCGTGTCAACAGACAATGGTTAATCGCTTCCATGTGCGAAGTCACCAGAGTCGTTTCAGGCAGAATATTGAGGGTGCGCAGCGTATCCTCCTTTCCCATAATAATGGGGCCATAGAGATCGTTAGTCGCATTGCCGGCATTGATTACCACGACCTGCGGCTGAAAACGTTGCAGCGTTCTGACATAAGGTTTAACCCAGACGGTATCCCCGGCAATGTAGAGCGTTTTTTCGGACGGATGGGTAAACACCAGACCGCAGGCATCGCCCAGAATATCGCCCATGACTTTGTCGGCATACAACGCATTGCTGCCATGCTGACCCTCCGTTTTGTGGATCGTCAGGCCGTCAACAAACGGATTTTCATCCTGCAGCACCCGAACATGTGCAAAACTCTGCGAACGAATAAGCGCTGCATCACGTTCATTCTGGCTATAGATCATCATCGTCTTTGGTATCAGCTGCTGCGCGGCCTCGTCCCAGTGGTCCATATGTGTATGGGTGACAATCACTGCGTCTACCGCCAGCAGTGCCTCAACCGGGAGAGGCAGTTCAGCCATGGGATTGCGCAGATGGGGACGGGCATTACCGGCAAAGCCAGGCCACGCGTCTTTATCTGCCAGCATCGGATCGATCAGGAATTTTTTGCCCGCATACTCCAGCAGCAGTGTGGCGTTACGAATCTGGGTCAGTTTCATTTTGTGCTCCGCAAAGGGTCTCTTTGACACCAGCCAGACTTACAGGCTGCGATAAATTCACTTTACGGCACTTTCTGACCTGCGCGTGACAGGCTCACAGGACAGTGTTCGATGGATTCGGGCCACTTTTGAATGTATCGCTGACTGGAGTCTGAGGGTGATGGAAAAATGGGCATGACCTGAGTGTGAAACGAATTTTCAGTATCAGGGCTGACAACATGAGGACAAAAAAATGCCGCAGCAGGCTGCGGCATGTTCATTTCAGGTTCGCATCAGAAATCGGCTTTCAGAACTACACGGTAATTAGCTTTGCCGGCGCGGACGTGATCCAGCGCTTTATTGATGTCTGACATCGGGAAGAACTCAACCTGTGGCGCAATATCTGCACGCGAAGCGAGTCGCAGCAGCGAGCGCAGCTGACCTGGTGAGCCGGTTGACGAACCGGTTACCGCTTTGTCGCCCAGGATCAGATCAAACGCGCTGACTTCAATTGGCTTCATCACGGCACCCACGGTGTGGAATTTACCCTGAGGCGCCAGCGCGGCGAAATAAGGTTTCCAGTCCAGGTCGACTGCCACGGTGCTCAGGATCAGATCATAACGACCCGCCTGTTTCTTCAGGGCTTCAGGATCACGGCTGTTAACCACTTCATCCGCACCCATATCCAGAATCGACTGCTTCTTATCCGGCGTTGAGCTGAAGGCCACGACTTCGGCACCCATCGCGTGCAGGAGTTTGATCGCGATATGGCCCAGACCGCCGATACCAATCACGCCAACACGGCTGGTCGCAGTGATGTTGCTCATCAGCAGCGGTTTGAATACGGTAATACCGCCGCACAGCAGCGGACCGGCGCTGGCCGCATCCAGTTTTTCCGGCAGCGGGATAACCCATTGCCAGTCGGCGCGCAACTTCTCGGCAAAACCACCCTTATTCATGATGGTCGGGATGCTGCCCTGCTGACAGTTAACCTGCTCGCCGTTGATACAGGCATCGCAGTGCTGACAGCTTTTAGCTGTCCAGCCGATTCCTACACGCTGGCCGATTGAGAGACCTTTGCTTTTAGCCGCTTCGCCAAGGGCAGAGACGCGGCCAATCACTTCATGTCCTGCAATCACCGGGAACTGAGAGATGCCCCACTCGTTATCGATCATCGACAGATCTGAGTGGCAGACGCCACAATATTCGACCTGGACTTCGACTTCTTCGGCTGCCAGTTCGGCGGCATCGTACTCATAGAGTTCAAGGGCCTGGCCAGCCTGCATGGCTGCATAACTTTTGATTTTCATTAGTACCTCTGCGTGGTTAATCACCGACAAGTGTAACAACTGAAAGCCTGCCTTGCCTGGCCGTTACGCTTACACCGCACTTTTTTGTCTTTTATGCTGATAAATCAGCCTTTAACCTGCGCCCCGGAAAGCGTTTGTAACACTTTGAGCTGCGCGACCGCTTCCTGCATCGCATCCATTCCCTGCGTCAGTTCACGCAGGCTGCCGAGATGCTTCGCAATGTCGGCGCGCTCATGTCGGGTCTGCTGATTCATGGCCGCCAGAGTATCGGCCGCGCTGATACTGCGCTCCGCCATCTGTGCAGCCGTCTGCGCCGAGTCACTCGCCACCAGCCGGATACGTGAGATGGTGGTGACCGCCTCGCCAATGTTACTCGCCGTGGCTTCGGCCTGCTCTTTCGACGAATGTGCCAGACGACGAACTTCACCCGCGACTACCGCAAAGCCGCGGCCAGCCTCGCCTGCGCGTGCTGCTTCGACGGCGGCATTCAGCGCCAGGATGTTGGTCTGGAAAGCAATATTGCTGATGCCATGTGTAATCTCATTAATGCCATTCGAGATTTTTTCCAGATCGTCCAGCCCTTCATCCAGCCGGCCCTGCGCCTGCTGACTCTCAGTGGCGATGTTGCTGATGTTACGGATACTGCTTTCTGCAAGGCTCAGCGTTTCTCCCTGGCTGTGCGTCGCCGTTTCGAGTACCGGTAGCGCCTCCATCAGCGGCGTCAGCGCCTGCTGATAGTTGATAACCCGATCCAGCACCCGCGTCTGAATGGTGTTCAGCGCTTCCCAGCGGCGTAACGCGCGCTGCGCGTAATGGGCCGCATAGCCGGCATACTCCACCGGGAACTGGCTCATCGCTTTGACGTCATGATTGAAAAACACCAGCGCAGAAAGCGTCTGGTTGATAGGCACGCCCAGGATTTCACCAAAGCTGGAAAAACCGGCGGCGGCAATCCCTTTGAAGAAATGAGCATTGTGCAGCTTATCGGCATTACCGACACGACGCAGGATACAGTCGTTCATCAGAATCGCCGCGGGTTTGCCGTGCCGGGCGGTAAAAGCCTGCCATTCCTGCTGTGTCGCCTGTTTAAACTCTTTTTCTTCCATCAGGAACAGCCGATCGCCAAACTCAAGGTCACAGAAAAACTGCACGCCACCCGATTCAATTTTGGCGATTGAGCGAATAAAGTATTCGCCGCCGACTTTGACACCAAAGGTCAGCCCCTTCAGGCGTTCAGTCAGCTGCGCCTCGGTGCAGTTAAGATGCTCACACAGCGACGCCACAAACGGCTGCTGCTGCCCCTGGCGGTTAAACACGGAAGTGACCGTACGCGCAATCGGATCGGCTTCAGCAATCAGCCAGCTCTGTTCGCGTGGCGTGAAGTTCTGGCTTTTAAACGGTGCAAAGGATTTTCCTGCTGCCATCTGGCAGAACACGATGACGGCCTTGCCCTGCAGCACCCTGCCACCCGCACCAATCCAGGTGCCATCAAAGGTAATTTTGCCACCGGCTGAACCGCCAATCGCCAGGCACGGGAAGCGCCCGCTGTTATACCAGGCCTGCATCAGAAAGCCTTCTGACGCCGACAGGCCGTCGCAGTAAATCATCGCAAAAGTCCGATCGGCCGAGAGCGGCATCCGCACCTGTAACCGCATCAGCTCCTGCTGGATGGCGGTGATACGCTGACTGGCGGTCTGCGTATCGGCAACATGCAGATCGACAATGTGCGTTTCATGGCTGGCGATCAACGTGTCGGGCAGCCAGAGATAGCTTCCTTCCGGGCCATTGCCATCACAGTAGGTGCTTTGCGATCGGCTGCTGCTCAGCGCACCATTGGAGGAAAGCGTCAGTACCGTCAGATCGGGGGTGTTAAAGCGCTGCCAGGCCTGGCTGACCCGCTGAAAATCGGCTTCAGGCGGAACAAATGTCATCAGAATGCCGCCCGCGCGCGAGCTTAAACCAATGGAGGAGAGTGAATCTGGCAATGCACGACAATCCCAGGTGCCATTCGCTGGCTGGCTGCTACGCCTAAGACGGGCAACAGGCAGGCGTCTTTTGATCGTCTTAATGATCGACATATTATTATTTTCACTTTTATATGAGTAACTTGCGCTTAAATTCGCGCTTTCTGGTGTGTAGAAGGAGGGCTAAATGCAGGTCCGTTCGCGTTCAGAACTCGTCGCTGAGTGCCGGGTTCATCATTGAGTGGCGCGCTCAACGCCATTGGGTTATCGCCACCAGCGGGAAAACCTTTAGCGATTGCTGCAGTTGGTTTAATGAATGAAGTTGTTACATTTTAGTAGCATAAAATAAGCCGGGACAGGACTGTGGCGGGCAGATGTAAAGCTGTGCTGGTGACTGATGATTACTTTTTGCGATGCAGACTCATCCGTTTTTAAGGGCCTGGGTCTCTTTTATTGTGGCTGTCGGAAAAAGAGAGCGCTCAGAAGGTTATTCTGCCGCCTTCACGCGTCTCTCTTCATCAGGCCACTTCACCGCTAAAAAATGAGCAGCGCTCTACTCATTATGCACTCTGCTCCTGCCAGTGCCGCTCGCAGCGCTCCCGTGCTTCCGCAGGCAAATCGCGTAAATCGGGCAGTGTATCGCCGGAACCGTAGCCCATTGATCCCGTCGCTTCCTGCTGTTCATCCTGCGCGGCGAAGCTGATTTTTTCCTCCAGTTTCTGCCAGCCATCGCCCTGCTGTCGTGAGATCACAGCAAAAGTGGGCGTCTGTGCATCATCGCCGTAGATTTCATATTTCTGCTTCTGCTCGTCAGAACCAAACTCAAGCGTGTCGATTAATGTCGCGTCGCTCATAGCATTCTCCTTTTTCGTCAGGCCTTTAAGCGTAGTTCATCGGTCTTTGCCCTGCTGCGGCGAACGGGCAGCCGAAGTTTAATCTCTGACTTATCAAGGTATTAACGCTGTGCATTTGCATAAACGAAGCGGTCGACTAAGCTTCCTGGTGTGACTAGCTAGTCCTTTTTATCTAATGGAACATTGATATGAGGTCTTCCTATGACACAACAGAAATACAGAGGTGGTGCCGGTAATTTTGCCAACGATCCAGAACGTGCGAGTGAAGCTGGCAGTGCAGGAGGCAAGGTCAGTGGGGGCAATTTCAAAAACGATCATGAAAAAGCCAGGGAAGCCGGTCGGAAAGGAGGCAAGATTAGTCGCCGTCCTTCTAAGTAATTCTGAATAAAGCGCTTTAGGACGTTTTACGCCATGGAGTGGCATCTCTTCTGAATGAATTCACGACGATGTTCATCCCTTATCTCTCTCTGCCATTAAATACTTTTACGCTATTTCACCTCTCCGTTATTCGTGACCCGAATAGCAGGTCTGACGGAACGCTTTATTTTCAGTCGCAGGAGCCGTAATTTCAGCCCGCCGGTCCTGTCCGACAGACGAGCTGAGAAGGTTATTTTGCGTCACGATGCCGGGTCAGGTAGTGCTTCACCAGCACAAAGAACAGCGGAACGAAAAACAGAGCCAGCACGGTACCCGCCAGCGTGCCGCCAATGATACCGGTACCGATGGCGATGCGGCTGTTGGCACCGGCACCGGTCGCCACCGCCAGCGGGATCACCCCGGCGATAAAGGCCAGTGAGGTCATCATAATCGGTCGCAGGCGGTTTCGCGCCGCCAGCAACGCCGCAGCACTCAGCGAACTGCCCCGACGCACCGCATCCTCGGCAAATTCGATAATCAGTATCGCATTTTTGGACGTCAGCCCGACCGTGGTCAGTAACGCCACCTGGAAGTAGATATCGTTGCTTAATCCGCGCAGCGCCACGGCCAGCACCGTACCCAGTACACCGAGTGGCACCGCTAACAGCACGGAGAACGGCACCGTCCAGCTCTCATACAGCGCCGCCAGACAGAGGAAAACCACCAGAATCGAGATCGCATAAAGCGTGGTCGACTGCCCGCCGGCCTGCTTCTCCTGCAGCGAAAGTCCGCTCCACGCACCCGTCGTGCCTGCCGGTAGTTCATTCGCCAGCCGCTCAATGGTGTTCATGGCATCACCAGAGCTGAAGCCTTCGGCGTTTTGTCCCTGGATTTCATAGGAGGCAGAACCGTTGTAGCGGTTAAGACTTTCCGGCCCCATGGTCCAGCGGGTCGAAGCAAATGCGGAGAACGGCGTCATGGTGCCCTCACTGTTACGGATGTACCACTTATCCAGATCCGATGGCGCAGAGCGATACTGACCATCGCCCTGCAGATAAACGCGTTTCACCCGGCCACGATCGATAAAGTCATTAATGTAGGCTCCGCCCCAGGCGCTGGTCAGCGTGTCGGTCACATCATCCAGCTGAAGTCCAAGCGCCACCGCTTTGCTGGTATCGATATCAATCTGCAGCTGCGGTGTCTGTGGCAGGATATTCGCCCGCACACCGATCAGATCCGGGCCTTGTGCGGCGCTCTGTAACAGCTGATCGCGCAGGCTGCCCAGCTGCTCACGCGTAGTGCCACCACTGGCCAGCAGCTCATAGGTGAAACCATTATTCTGCCCCAGCCCCGGCACCGACGGCGGCGTCAGCGCAAAGATCTGTGCATCCCGAATCGATGCAAGCGCATAGGTGGCGCGTCCGGCAATCGCTTCAGCAGAGTTCTCACTGCCGGGTCGCTGGTCCCAGTTTTTAAGCTTGATAAACGCCATACCGGCATTCTGCGCTGCGCCGCTGAAGTTAAAGCCGTTGATGGTAAAGACCACATCAATGTTCTGTTTCTCCTCCATCAGAAACCAGTCAACGATCTGCTTATTGACGGCCTCGGTGCGGCTGGCCGTAGCGCCCGCCGGCAACGTCGCCTGAAGCATAATGCTGCCCTGATCTTCAGTCGGCAGGAAACTACCCGGCAGTCGGGTGAACATGACAAACAGTACCACGCCCATTGCGGCGTAGAGTGACACCATGATGAGCGGACGACGCAACGTTCTCACCACTTTGTGACGATACTGACGCTCGGTGGCAGCATAAAAGCGGTTAAATCCGCCAAAGAAGCCTTTGCGATGGGGTGCTGTTGGCCGCAGCAGCATGCCACATAGCGCAGGCGTCAGGGTCAGCGCCACCACCACAGAGAAGGTCATGGCGGCTATGATAGTCACGGAGAACTGCCGGTAGATCACGCCAGTTGAGCCTGCGAAAAAGGCCATAGGCAGAAAGACAGCGGAAAGCACCAGCGCAATAGCCACCAGCGCACCGGAGATCTCTTTCATCGACTTTTCCGTTGCCTCACGCGCCGGCAGACCTTCGTCATGCATAATGCGCTCGACGTTTTCCACCACCACGATCGCATCATCCACCAGCAGGCCGATGGCCAGCACCATCGCAAACAGCGTCAGAGTATTGATGGTATAGCCGCACAGCGCCAGCACGCCAAAGGTGCCAAGCAGAACGACCGGCACCGCCAGCGCCGGTATCAGCGTGGCGCGGATGTTCTGCAGGAACAAGTACATCACCACCACCACCAGTGCGATCGCCTCGATCAGGGTGATGACCACATCCTCAACGGAGATTTTGATGAAATCGGTGCTATCGAGGGCATAGGCCACTTCGTAACCTTCCGGCATAGAATGGCGATATTCTTCAACTTTGTTTTTGACCAGCGTCGCCGTGGCCAGCGCATTCGCACCCGGAGCCAGCATTACGCCGACCCCCGCCGCAGGATGCCCGTTGAGTCGGGTGGTCATGTCATAAGATTCGCCGCCCAGCTCCACCCGCGCCACATCCCCTACCCGCACGATGGCACCGCTTTTATCACTTTTAACAATGATGTTGCGGAATTGCTCAGGTGTCTGCAGTCGCGACTGCGCTCTGACCGTGGCGGTAAGTTGCTGATTGTCGGGCGATGGCAGGCCACCAATTTTACCGGCTGAAACCTGAATGTTCTGCGAGCGTATCGCCGCAGACACGTCGGAGGGCTGCAACGCAAAGGCGTTAAGTTTGAAGGGATCGAGCCAGATGCGCATCGCATACTGGCCGCCGAACACCTGGATGTCACCGACGCCTTCGGTCCTGGCCAGCGGCTCCTGCATATTGCTGACCAGCCAGTCGCCGATATCGGTGCTGTTGCTTTTGCCTGTCGTGTCATACAGCCCCATCACCAACAGGAAGTTCGACTGCGATTTGGTAACGGTGACGCCAAGCTGCTGCACCTCGCTGGGCAGACGGGAGAGCGCCTGCTGTACCTTGTTCTGCACCTGCACCTGCGCGGTGTCCGGATCGGTGCCCTGACTGAAGGTGACGGTGACCGACACATTCCCCTGCGAGCTGCTGCTGGAGGTAAAATAGAGCAGATTATCCAGCCCGGTCAGCTGCTGCTCAATCACCTGAGTGACGCTGTTCTCCAGCGTCTCCGCAGAGGCACCGGTGTAAGTTGCACTAATATTCACCGAGGGCGGTGCAACATCGGGATATTGTTCAACCGGCAGCAGCGTAATAGAGAGCGCGCCAAGCAACATAATTAAAATGGCAACAACCCATGCGAAGACGGGGCGATAAATAAAAAAGCGAGAAAACATCAGCGGGATCTCTTCCTTTGGGGCGGGTGCAAGACCTGCATTCCTGCAGGTCAACAAACTGCGTTGATTATAGGTTGTTACATCCGGTTAAACATCCTGACGTTATCTTTTCCTGAACCGGGCCGATCGCGACATTGTGCCGCCAGTTCGCTTTGTAGCAGCCAGAACGGGTCACTTCCGGCGTGGTTGCCAAAAACCTCGGTGTGGAATGCATCTGATGATGCACTGAGCAAAATGGTCATCCCTGACTATCCTGAAATAAAGGATATTAACCAGGAGAGAACAATGAAATTTTTCTACTTCGTTTCACTTATCGCCTCTGCTCTCTATTTACTGATCTTCCTGCCCAAACTCCGCACCCGCCGTGAACCTATTGCCTACTGGGGATGATGGATTTATCTGGGAGCTAACGCGATTTTCTGGGCGGTTTATGGCGTGCGGCACTACATTTAGCGTGGAATTTAAAGCAAAGCGGTAAATAATCATGTTTCTTACGCCATGCTGCTGATAGGTAAGGCTGGCGCGGGCAACAGGATAAGTTTTCAGTCGCGGGTAGTTGCCGGTGATCGCTTTAAGCTTGTCAGCCTTTCTTCCCACGTAACAGGAGTATTTCTCCTTGGGTTCCGTTGTGGGATATAGTGGCTGCACTATCGTGAACACACCTCTGCAAAACAGGTAATAACGGCAATGGCTCTGATCCCCAAAAACTATTCGCGGCTGGAAAGCGGCTACCGTGAGAAAGCACTTAAAATCTATCCGTGGGTGTGTGGGCGCTGCTCACGAGAATTTGTTTATTCAAATCTGCGCGAGCTGACGGTTCACCATATCGATCACGACCACACTAATAATCCGGAAGATGGCAGCAACTGGGAATTGTTGTGTCTCTATTGTCACGATCACGAGCACTCAAAGTACACTGAGGCTGACCAGTATGGCACCCGCGTGGTGGCTGGCGAGGATGCACAAAAAGATGTGGGTGAAGCGACCTACAATCCGTTTGCTGACCTGAAGTCGATGCTGAATAAGAAGAAGTAACCGCTGAATGTTGAGCCTGTCAGGACAACAACGAGCTGACAGGCTCAGCCCCGTTCCGCACCTGCCGCATAAAAATCGCCCTGCAACTGGCAGGCCCGCGTTGCGCTATCCAGATCCAGACAGAGATCGACATCCTCCTGAAATCCGCGCTGTTGAAGTTCCAGGGCTGAAGCGCATTCGCGAAGAGATAACAGATTCAGCTGCCGCCAGGCGGCAACCGCGCCTGCTGCTTCAGGGGAGCAACGGTCATGCCCGATGGCTGCAATAATGCCACCGGCTGCAGCATAGTCCTCTATGGCCGGGCGAAGCGTGCCATCGGGCCAGCGCTCTCCACAGGGGATAACCAGAATACGCCCGAAGTTGCGACAGGCCTTTGCTGTCTGCGTGAGATTCCTGAAACAGCCGCTGAATACAGTGACGCCCGCAGCCCTATCACGGGCCAGGAATGAAATCGTTGATCCATTGGGAGACGGCAGAACCAGCTTCTCGCCCTGTTCTATTTTCCGAATCGAGGCCGGAGAGAGACTAAAACCGCCTGCGTCAGACAGTCTGTCGTAGCTGGCGAGTCGTGCGCCGATGTTGTTTGCAAAACCGATGGCAGATGCATCTTTCCATGGATAAGGATAAACCTGTGCTCCGTTATCGACCGCCAGGCTGACACAGGTAGAGAAGGACATCACATCGACGATAATGATGCACTCCACGTCTTTTGCCGCGTAGCGGACAGCAGCATCGCCCCACTCAAGACGAACGTTAAATCTCTCCTGATCCCACCATTGCATATCTCATCCTCCGTTACAGCCTGTCAGGTGTGCGCCGCTCAATCCACGACACGCCATTGGCGGGTCATCCCCAGTTAAGTTATCAGCAGAGTTAAAGTACATTGAAGTTATTACCGACACTAAAAATTGAGGGCCAGGAACCTGGCCTTGTATAGTTAGTCAGGGCTTCAGACTTTTCAATAATAACCAGAGCGCAGAATGATGATTTCAAAAGAGAATGCAGAACACTATAGCTGGGGGGACGGGTGTGATGGCTGGTATCTGATGAACCGCAAAGATATGTTAGTCATTCATGAAAAAATGCCGCCCGGCACCCGTGAAAAAAGACACTATCATGCTTCATCCCGGCAGTTTTTCTTTGTTCTTCAGGGCGTGCTGTCGATGGAACTGGAGGGCGAAGTGCATGATATCAGTGCGCAACAGGGAATCGAAATTCCGCCACACGCTAAACACCAGGCCAGAAATAACAGCGATGCGCCAGTAGAATTTATTGTAATTTCTCATCCGACAACACGAGGCGATCGTACTGACCTCTCCTGATCGGCCAGCAGCGCCGGGCAATGGCGCTGTCTCATGATGTGTACAGATACCGGCTGAACGATAGTTTAAATACCAGAACGGCTTATTAATTTGTGCGGTAATAACGACCCGTTATATTTACCCGACTCCCGCTACGCTAATAATACCGTTGTGAATATTCTTTTTTTTAGCGTACAGATGGAAATATTAACCGTAATGACTTTACCTGCAAGAAATCAAATTATTTAGATACCACAGAATTACCACCGCATTATTATTCTTTTATAACAATACGTTACTTAAAATCCATTTATTGCCAGTCATAACAGCTTTGCTGTTCCTGATAAATTTCCCAAGGGATCGCACACGGCCGTCCCGTTTATTATTGCGTGACCCTCACGCTTATTTCATACCAGAAAAACAGAGCGCACGGCCACACCGAAACATTTTGAGAAAAAATTTCGCTGAATAATAGCCAGAATCCACGTTGCTGTTCCTTTTTATGTACCAGGCTTAGCCAATAACAATAGAGACAATGTGGAGCATTATGAAAGAGCAAAATCGCACAAATGGCATCGCCCCTTATGGTGGTGCCGCCGGTGGCTGGGGCGCACTAAAGGCGGTTGCCGATGCGATCCGTGGCCAGATGTCAGTAAAGCAGGATGTGATTGCCCTGTTTAAAGTTAATCAGCCGCAGGGCTTTGACTGTCCGGGCTGTGCCTGGCCCGACCCGCAGCATGCCTCATCCTTTGAGTTCTGCGAAAACGGCGCAAAAGCCGTCTCGTGGGAAGCCACCAGCAAGCGCACCACTCCGGAATTTTTTGCTGCTCATACCGTGACCGAACTGTGGGAGCGCAGCGCACTGCATCTGGAGGGCGAGGGACGGCTGACCCATCCCATGAAGTACGATCCCACTACCGACACCTATCAGCCCATCGAGTGGGAGACGGCGTTCCAGGAGATTGGTGAGCATCTGCGTAGCTATGAGGATCCCGATAGCGTGGAGTTTTATACGTCGGGCCGCGCCTCAAATGAAGCGGCGTTTCTGTGGCAGCTCTTCGCCCGCGAATATGGCACCAACAATTTCCCCGACTGCTCAAACATGTGTCATGAACCGACCAGCGTCGGACTGCCGGAGTCGATTGGCGTCGGCAAAGGTACGGTAGAGCTGGAGGATTTTGACCACTGCGATCTGGTGCTCTGCATCGGCCATAACCCTGGCACCAACCATCCACGCATGCTCGGCACGCTGCGGGAAGTCTCTAAGCGCGGTGCCACCATTGTGGCGATCAACCCGCTGCGTGAGCGCGGGCTGGAACGCTTTACCTCGCCGCAGAGTCCGATTGAGATGCTCTCAATGAGCTCTACTGAGCTGGCTTCGACCTATTACAAAGTGCGGGTGGGCGGCGACGCGGCGATGCTCAAAGGCGTGATGAAGATCCTGCTCACCCTGCACGAGGAGGCATTGAGCCATGGCAAACCCGGCGTCATCGATGAAGCGTTTATTAACGAGCACACCGAAGGCTTTGATGCCCTGAAAGCTGACCTGGAAAGCACCGACTGGGCGCACATCCTCAAAGTCTCCGGCATGGCGCGTGAGGAGATCCAGCATATCGCCCGACTCTACGCCAGCGCTGAACGGACCATCATCTGTTATGGCATGGGAATTACCCAGCATCAGTACGGCACGCAGAACGTCCAGCAAATCGCGAACCTGCTGCTGATGCGCGGCAACATCGGTAAGCCGGGTGCGGGGATCTGTCCGTTACGCGGTCACTCCAATGTTCAGGGTGACCGCACAGTGGGCATCACTGAGATCCCGCCGCAGTCGCTGCTGGATAGCATTGAAAAGGTCTTTGGTTTCCGTCCGCCACAGGAACATGGTCACGGCGCTGTCGAGGCGATCAAGGCGATGCGCGATGGTAAAGCCAAAGCGCTGCTCTGTCTGGGCGGTAACCTGGCAGAGGCAATCTCCGATCCACAGGTGACATTCCCGGCCATGCGTAATTTAGATCTGGTAGTGCATATGGCCACCAAGCTGAATCGCTCACACCTGTTACTCGGAAAACATAACTATCTGCTGCCGGTGCTGGGCCGGACTGAGACCGATGTTCAGGCGACCGGCGCGCAAAGTGTGACCGTTGAAGATTCCATGTCGATGGTACACGCCTCGCGCGGTTCGCTGAACCCGGCTTCACCCCATCTGAAATCTGAACCGGCGCTGGTCGCCTCACTCGCTAAGGCAACCCTGCCAGACAGCGTGGTTGACTGGTCAGCCATGGTCGCCGATTACAGCCGTATCCGTGATGCCATTGAAGCCGTGTTCCCGGCTTTCGAAAACTTCAACGAGCGGATTAAGCATCCGGGTGGTTTCCGGCTCCATAACGCCGCATCAGAACGCGTCTGGCTCACGCCTTCCGGTCGTGCGCAATTTAAAGTAATGCAGGGCATCAACGAAGATCCCCGCTCGCTGAAGTGCCATGATCTGGTGCTCACCACCCTGCGCAGTCACGATCAGTACAACACCACGCTGTACGGACTGAATGACCGCTATCGTGGCGTGACGGGCCGCCGCGATGTGCTGTTTATCAATGCGGAAGAGGCGGAGAAAAGAGAGCTGCGGGTGGGTGACCGTGTCGATCTCATGGCGCTGGATCCGGAGGGTAATCCCACCTCGCGTCAGATGAAAAACCTGACCATCGTGATTATTGATATGGCACCTGGTTCAGTCGGCGCTTACTACCCGGAGGCCAATGTGATGGTTCCGCTCGATAGCCACGATACCAAAAGCGGCATTCCCGCCTATAAAAGTATTCCGATTGCTATGACGCGCGTAACCGACGAGACGCACACCACCTCAGGTATTCTTCGCTAGTCTGACTTGCAAGAGAGTTAATATTGCCAGCGTGGCCGGTGTTCCGGTCACGCTGTTTTTGCTTGTCGGCCTGCCGGCACCCTTTTTTCGGCCCTCCAGCTGTTTTATCACCCGTAAAGCACCCCGCGCGAAGTAACCCGAACGGCAGCATCGTATACACTGATGTGCTGAAAACAGCTCTATAAACGATCGTCTCTTTTTTGCCTGCGCTGACGTTCAGCGCCCTACCGGAAGACTGCCATGTTTCACCTGATTTTCAGCTTACCCAGCTGGTATGTTATTGCGCGCGTCATCATTCCCTTATCCCTGCCACTGGCCATCAAGATCCTGCTCTCCGCACTGGTTTTACTGGCCTCACAATATCTGCTGGTAAGCCGCTTTACGTCGGGCGGTATTTTCTCCGCCGAAATGCCCCGCATTATTATCATCCTGTTTAACTGGGCGTACAGCACCGTGCTGCTGCTGGCGCTGCTCCAGATGCTGATGGATGCGGTCATGCTGATCGCGCTGCTGTTGCGGCATCCGCTGGAGCTGGTGCCCGGTGTTCGCTATCTGGCTGTGGTGCTGGCGATGGTGCTGGCTGCCGTTGGGGTACAGCAGGCGATACGCGTGCCGCCAGTCAAAGAGGTAACACTGGTCCTGCCCAACCTGCCCGCTGAGTTCGAGGGCTATCAGTTGTTGCAGCTGACTGACCTGCATATCACCCGGTTGTTTAATGCGGCCTGGACCGCCGCGATGGTTGAGCGCGCGATGTCTCTCAACGCCGATCTGATTGTGGTAACGGGCGATGTGATCGATGGCAGCCTGGAACACAGGCGGCATGACGTCGCGCCGCTGCGTGGGCTGGCAGCCCGTGATGGCGTATGGGCGATTACCGGTAACCACGAATATTTCTTCCATCAGACAGTCTGGACGGCCCACCTGGCGTCACTGGGGCTGCAGCCGCTGCTCAACAGCCATACCGTCATCCAGCGCGGTGCGGAAAAGCTGGTGATTGCCGGTCTGCCAGATGCCTCCGCACCCGGCAGAAATGCAACCGGCCCCGACCTGGCCCGCGCGCTGGCGCAGGCACCTGAAAACGCACCGGTTATCCTGCTGGATCATCAGCCGCGCAATGCCCGTCAGAACGCGGCGCAGGGCGTGGATGTGCAGCTTTCAGGGCATACGCATGGCGGGCTGATTATCGGACTGGACCGGCTGTTTGCTAAACCCAACGCCGGGTTTGTGTCCGGGCTTTATCAGGTTGGCGGAATGCAGCTCTATGTGAATAACGGCACGGCACTCTGGCCGGGCATGGCGGTCAGGCTGGGCCGCCCTCCGAACTGACGCGGATTACGCTGCGCCGCCAGCGGTAATCGCGTGACGAAATTACGTCAGGAAAGTGCGGTTTTCGCAGGTGTGCATAAGCTTGAGTGAGACAAAGGAGATCACCATGACGATGTTATGTACCGCCTGCGGGACGGCTTATCCCTCTGATGCCCCGAATCAGCACTGTAAAATCTGTGAGGATGAACGTCAGTACGTTCCGGCTGCGGGTCAGGGCTGGATCGCGTTTGACGCGCTGCGCACCAGCCACGCGAATAAGTGGACGGCCCACAGCGATGCGTTGTTAAGTCTTAAAACGGTGCCTGAATTTGCCATTAATCAGCGTGCCTTTTTGCTGCGTACGCCGCACGGCAACGTGCTCTGGGATTGCATCGCTAACCTTGATGACGCCACGTACACGCTAATCGCGGCGCTGGGCGGCATTGATGCTATCGCAATTTCTCATCCGCACTACTACACCACCATGCAGGAGTGGGCAGAGGCGTTTAATGCGCCCCTGCATCTGCATGCCCGAGATCGGCAATGGATTGTCCGGGAAAGCCCGTATATCCGGTTCTGGGAGGGGATTCACTGGCGCTGATGCCGGGTGTAACGTTGTTACGGCTGGGCGGCCACTTTCCAGGTGGCAGCGTGCTGCACTGGGACGAGGGCGAAGGGGTGATGCTGGCGGGTGATATCATTCAGGTCACGCCGGGTGCGCATGGCGTGTCGTTTATGTGGAGCTACCCAAATATGCTGCCACTGTCAGCCGCCACAGTAGGCGACATCCTGCATCGGCTTGATGACGTAACATTCAGTCAGCTTTATGGCGCGTTTGAAGGTCAGGAAATTCGTGAGCAGGCGAAAGAGAAAGTGATGCGGTCGGGAGAAACCTATCTGGCCTGTCTGCAGGATCATCAGGCGTAGCAGGCGTTGAGAGAATAACAGCCGCCCACAGGTGGCGGCTGTTTTAACACTATTATGCTGTCTGGAACACCGCAACCATGGTACGTAACTGCCCTGCGCGTGCGGCAAGCTCATCAGCAGAGGAGGCCGACTCTTCCACCAGCACGGCGTTCTGCTGCGTCACCTGATCCATCTGGTTCACCGCAATATTGACCTGCGAAATGCCACTGCTCTGCTCCTCAGATGAAGAAGAGATATCACGCATCAGCTGAGAGGTCTGTTCAATGGCACTGACGCTCTGCTTCACTTTGTCGCCTGCGTTCTGCGCCATCGCAATCCCTTCCTGCGCGTGACAGACCGACTGCTCAATCAGGCTCTTGATCTCTTTTGCTGCACTGGCTGAACGCTGGGCCAGCGCCCGCACTTCGGATGCGACAACCGCAAAACCTTTGCCCTGCTCACCGGCGCGCGCCGCTTCAACCGCTGCGTTTAGTGCCAGAATATTGGTCTGGAAAGCGATGCTGTCGATCACGGAGGTGATCTCTTCAATCTGACCCGAACTGCCGCGGATTTTGTGCATGGTCTGCATCACGGAATCCATCGCCGCGCCGCTTAACAGTGCCGCCTGCGTCGCTGATTCTGCGCGATCAGAAGCAAAGCGGGTGTTATCCGCATTCTGCTGAATAATTGATGCCAGCTGTTCCATACTGGCCGCTGTTTCAGCCAGTGAAGCCGCCTGCTGTTCGGTGCGCGACGAAAGATCACCATTGCCTCGGGCAATCTCTTCTGAAGAGTTGGCAATGGTGGCGGCGTTACCTTTGATATCCGAAACCAGCTGGGCAAGACGCTGCTGCATCCGCATCAGCGCATTCAGCAGTTCAGCCATTTCATTACTGCCGGAAATCGTCAGCTGTGCTGTCAGATCGCCCGCCGCGACGCGACTGGCCACTTCGACCGCTTCTTTGACCGGGCGGGTCACAGAGCGGGTGATCATAGCTGCCAGCAGGATGGACAGCACGGCAATCGCCAGCAAACCCGCCAGCAGCAGATACTGTGCCTGACGACGCGTATCAATCTGCGATTGCAGTAACGCCTGCAAACGGGCGCTGCTCTGGGTACTCAGCATGCCGTAGCGGTTGATCGCCTCAGTTAAGACCCGTACATATTCAACCGGGGTAATGCTGACCTGTCCGGTTACAATGGCACCCCTCAGCCAGCTGTAATGCACTCAGGGCCTGCTGTTTCGCATTCTCCGCCAGGTCACCAAGGTCGTCTTAAGATCGGGTTCAATCATGAACACCTTATCCATATTGCCGCTGAACTGTGATAAGGCCGTTTTGCCATTATCTATCTGAAATGCCAGACGACTGCGATCGGCATCCGATGCTTTACCGCTGGCAATTAGCGAAGCACCATTGCCGCGAATCTGACCCAGGGTTTCAGTGAGCAGCGGCAGACGGCTGTAAATACTGACGATCAACCTGATAGGTGTTTAAATCGCATCCAGCGAGAGCTGATAAAAATCCAGTACATCCTGACTGGTGTCCAGGAGCACCTGGATCAGATGAGTATGCCGCGTCAGGCTGCTCGCCAGGGTCAGCCGGCCGCCATTGAGATCTTCCTGCAGTTGACGCCACTCCTGATTAACCTGCTCAAGGCGCTTTAATGGCTGAGCCTGCTCATCGCTCTGACGCAAATCGGCAGCAATGCTGTCAGATAAGCTATTGATCTGTGAGACCAGGGACAGGCGCGGCGGATTATCCATTTTGTTCTGGCCAATCGCTATAGCGCTTTCCGCCCGATGGCGCTGCAGCAGGTTCAGCAACTGCAGGACTTTTTTCTCAACCGGAATACCGGTGAGTTCGACTTTTTTGGTATCAATAAGCTGGTTGCCTGTCTGAATAAACAGAAAGGTAGGTAAAATAAATAACACCAGTGCAAAGGCTCCCAGTAACAGGAATTTTGCTGGCAAATTAATCCGGTCGAGTATTTTTT